>NC_018149.1 GCF_000277795.1 Mycoplasma wenyonii str. Massachusetts | reverse complement strand
TTTCTTACTTTCTTCTAGATAGGTAATTAAGTTAGATAAAGATAATTGTGACAAATAGTTTAAAGTAAATTATTAAGTGATCTCAACCTTATTTAAGTAAATGAAGAGAACTTATCAACCAAAAAAAAGAAAGAGATTAAGGGTTCATGGTTTCTTAAATAGAATGTCTTCTAGAACAGGTAGAAATGTTATAAAAGCTAGAAGATCAAAAGGTAGAGTAAGACTAACTGTTTCAGATGTCTAACTTAATTGAAAAAGAAATATAGATTACTTAAGAAAAAAGAGTTCGAGACTGTTTTCAATAATAGATCAAGAATTAAAACTCAGAACTTAATCTTTTACTATGTTGCTAATATAACTTCTCTAACTAAGTTAAAGAATATAAAGATAGGAGTAATAATACCTAAAAAAAAATGAAAGAGAGCAGTAGATAGAAATTATCTAAAAAGAGTTATTTGATCTCTTAACTCTTCTTATCAATTAGATAAATTTCCTAAAACCTTATCTATCTTTTTATTTACTAACTTCTTTCACTCTAATTACAAAGGTAGAAAGGTTAACTTTCAAGAATTAAAAAAAGAAATAGAAAAGATATATTCTATTTTTCTTTCTAGATGTTCTTAGAGTTCAAGTTCAACTTAGATTGATTATTTAAACCAACAGATACACAAAAGAATAAGAAATTATTCACTTTTAGTTCAGTAGATAAAGAAAACAAAAACAATTACAAGTTCTATCTAAAACAACTTTTTAAGTGATTAAAGATATGTGTTTATTCTTTCAGCTTTCTAATGATCTCTTGATCTTTCTTTCAATCTCTATTTACTTCTTATGTTTCTTATTCTAGGGAGGTTGGAGTAGGACTAGAAGCTGGTTATTCAGTTATTGGAAAAGATAAAACTGGAGATTTAAGGTACGATACCTTACCTTGAACTCCTAATCCTTGAGCTTATTGACCTTTAGTTGATTCTTCTGGTGGATTTGGACCTTTCATTATGTGATTTGTTTATCCCTTTTCTAGAGCCTTTCTCTGACTAATTTGAAAATTTATGGGAACAAAAGATAGTGTTACCGACAAAATGGGTTTCAATGTCATATTTGCCATTCTTGTTGTGTTAGTAATTATGAAATCTATAGTATTTCTAACTACCTTAAGAGCTCAGTATTACTCAGATAAACAACAAAGACATAAAAGAAATATTGCATTAATAAATGCAAAGTATGAAAGTACTGGTAAAGGTAGTGAAGACTGAAGACAGTTAAGTATGTTAAGACAACAAGAAATTAATAAGTACAACAAAAAACATAAGTTAAAACCTTTAGCACCACTAGAAAATTTCTTTATTAATACTCCAATCTTTCTAATTGTCTTTAGATTAATGACAATTACTAGACCAGTTAAGTCAGCTAAGTTATTTGGAGTAATGCCTTTATCTAATACACCAGCTCATATAATCTTTTCAGAATTTTTGAGTTTAGGTTGAATGTATCTAATAATGTGTTTAATTATTATTCCAGTTAACTACTTCAATCAAAGATTTCCAACTATGTTAATGAAGAGAAGATTTCCAGACTATACTGCAGACAGTAACTTAAGTTTCAGAAATGTTAATTTAGGAAGTAGTAAGAAGATACAAAATATTATGACTGTTATGTTTATGTTATTTTCATTCTTTTGGTCTACTAGTCTAGCTATCTACTATTTCTTTAACTCTTTACTAAATATCTTTTCTAATTACTGTATTCACTTAATACTTAAGAAGTGAAAACCACAAGATAGTTCACTAACTAGAAAACTAAGAGTATTAGGTATTTAAACAATCAAAAATAAAAAGAACTTAGCTCAGTACTTCTTAAAGAATAAGAATATTCAGAAAAGAATAGCTGAGACTATAAATAGAACTGACTACAAAACTATAGTTGAGATTGGACCTGGTTGTGGTCAAATAACTCAATATCTAGTTAGAACAAATAAAGAATATATAGGAATAGAGTTAGACTCTAAGCTCTCATCCTATCTAATTACTAAGTTCCCAGACTCAAAGATAGTTAATAAAGACTTCTTAAAGCTTTTAGTAGAAGAACTAAATACTGATAGTAAAGAGATATTGTTATTTGGAAATATTCCCTACTATATAAGTACTCAAATATTCTTTAAGTTCTTAGAGTTAGAACACTTTAAAGAAGCTTACTTTACTGTTCAAAAAGAGTTTTTTGAGACTGTAAATGCATCTTGTAACTCTAAACAATATTCTTCTTTATCAGTATTATTTCAAACCTTTTGTGAGATTAAGAAGTTATTTGTTATTGGAAGACTTAATTTTTTTCCTAAACCAAATGTCGACTCTATCTTTCTCTCTCTAAAAAAGAAATATCAACCTAGTGATCAAGCATTAAAAGATTATTCAGTATTTGTAAAGAGTTGTTTTTCTAGACCCAGAAAGGTTTTACTGAATAATCCTATATTTGAAGAGTTAGAAGAAGAAATGAAAGAATCTCTTTTAGAAAATAAGTTATTAACAAAGAATACAAGAATTAGTGAGTTAAATCCAGAAGAAATACTAATTCTCTTTAAGACTCTAAAAGAGTTATCTATCTTGTAAGTTCTTCATTAAGCACCTTAAATCTATTCTTATTCTTAAGTTCATGTTTTGCAAAACTCTTTAGATGGTTTAAGAATTCATCTATAGTATTTATTCCATCATTAACAAGACTGTCACTCATTTTTATTAGATAGTTAATAGGAATCTTTTTGAGTAGGGAGTAGACAAAAGACAACATACCATTAATAATTAACTTTTCAATGTGTTTTTTGTGACAATCTTGTATTCACTGTTCTAACTTTGCAGGAGCTTGTTTTTTCTTAGTTAGTTTGAGATAAAAGGTTATTTCAGAGTAATCACAGAATAGAGCTTTAAATTCTTTTTTTAAAGCTCTTTTATCTTTTTTAGTATGTAAGTTTTGTCAGAAAGAATGATACTCTTCTCACTTAAATTCTTTTTGATTAATACCTAACTCTTCATTAATTAAGTTAGAGAGTTCTGAGATAGAGAGATAGTACTTATTAGTTTCATTAACTCTCAGGGAAAGAGCAGCTAACTCAATTAATCTAGCTGAACTTAGTTGTTCACTCTCTAGATATTGTTCTATTAATTCAATAATGGTTGGAGAGACAGACAGCTCTTTCTCAACGGTTTTGTAGAGCTCATCATAAAAAGATCAATATAGACTCTTTTGATCTGAATTAAGAGTTGAAAGAGGGTCTTGAGGAGAGTCTGTATTTTTAGAGAAAGTTAGCTCAGTTGCATCTTGGTATTTTTCAAAACCATATTTAAATTCTGCTTGCTTGAAAGGTGGTAATTGATTAGTAAGACTTTCTAACTTAATTAGTTCTTTAAGGGGCTCTGGAGAGCTTAATTTAAGTGTTAATAATTCTTCTGTATTTTCAGAGAAGATAGAAATTAGTTTTTGACTCTCTAGTTCGGAGATTAATTCTCTGAATTCTGAGTAATCTAGTTCTAAAGCTTGCAGTAAGTTAGTAAGACTATATCTTTTTGAAGAATTAAGTTCATTTATACGAGCTTGTGAGTATAAATAAGGGAAGAGTATTAGACTCTTTTTAGAAAGAACAAAGGAATAGAACTGGTAGAAAGAGATTCAATTAAATTCAGTTGGTTCTAACTTAATCTGAATAAACTTTTCGGTTGAAATTGAATAGTCAGTAATGATTGAAATTAAATTACTTTCATTAGATTTTTATAGCCCCTGAAAAGTCTTCTGAAGAAATTCTAATTAAATAAAAAATTTAAAAAAACTCCTTAAAGCCCTTATGGAAAGGGGCTTTGAAAAACAAAAATTAGTTCTGCCAAGTAGTTTTTTATAACCCAAAAATGTTTTGAAAATTACTTCTTTGATTCAACTTTTTACCTAGATTATTAACAGAAGATGGGGAGATACCTTATGAACCAGATGATTCAGATGAATGTGGCACAAGTAGATTTGAGAGATGAAGATCTGCTTTACCTACTGGAAATGTTGATCCAAAAAAGAAAAGCAGAATGATCAAGATACTCTTTATTGCCCTTCTTTTCTTATTGATTTACTTTGCATTCTTGTACGGGAAGCCTCATTACCTTAAGAAATTTAGTTTATGTGGAACGGATTGTAAGAGTGGGAATGGGGAAGTTCTGAAGATAAAGCCAGAAGAAAATGGCAATGGTTCAGAGCTAGAGCTAGAGCTAGATGGAGCTTATTCAGAGCTATCACAGAACCATCAAGGAGAAAGCATTTTTACTATCTTTGCTAAGAAAAAAAATAATGGTAATGGATATGTCGCTTTCAATGTAGCTAGAAGTATTCATCCTTGTCAAAAAAATGGAGCAGACTGTCAAGGGTCTATTTATCAATATAGATTTATTGGTCAGAAAGGAAATCCTTGTTATCTATCCAAATGCCCTAAGAATGGAGAAAAGTGTTGCGAGGGGGGGAATGGATGTTGCTGTTGCGATAAGAAAAAAGAAGAATGTTGTTGCTGTAAAGGATCAAACGGCGCTTGTTGCACATCCTCAGATGGCAAAAAATGTTGCTGTTGTAAATTCATGCAGCTGGTTGATGCAGCAACTATAAATACACAAGACCCAAATAGACTAACACCAACTAGAGTATTCTTCTCTCTTCTCCCAACACTTCTGTATTTAATGGTTTTTGTATTTATGGCTAGAGCGACAATGAAAGGTCAATTAGGTGTTTATGGCGGAAAAGGTTCTATTTTCGGAATTGGAAGATCAGTAAGTAAGACACACAAGTCAGACATAACCTTCAAAGATGTAGCAGGTATTAAAGAAGAAAAGGAAGAACTAGAAGAAATAGTTGACTTCCTTAAGAGACCAAAGAAATATTCTGCTATGGGAGCAAGAATACCTAAGGGTGTAATACTCTATGGTCCACCAGGAACAGGAAAAACTCTCTTAGCTAAAGCAGTTTCTGGGGAGTCTAATGTTCCATTCCTAGAAGCATCAGGTGCAAGCTTTGATGATATGTTTGTGGGAGTTGGAGCAAAAAGAGTTAGAGAACTATTTGAAAAAGCAAAGAAATTAGCTCCTTGCATTATCTTCATTGATGAAATAGATGCTTTAGCGGGAAAAAGAGGTGGTAAGTTCAATATTCAAGGTAATGAACAAACCATTAACCAACTATTAAGTGAGATGGATGGATTCAATACACATGCCGGAATAATCATTATTGCAGCTACAAACAGACTAGATAGTATTGATCAAGCTGTATTAAGACCTGGTAGATTTGACAGACATATTCAGATAAACCTACCAGATATAGCTGAAAGAAGAGAGATCTTAACTCTTCACGCTAAAAACAAAAACCTATCTAATAAGGTCAATCTAGAAGAAATAGCAAGAAAAACTCCAGGTTTTTCTGGGGCTCAGCTAGAGAATGTATTAAATGAAGCTGCCTTATTAGCTGTTAGGGTAAATAAAAAAGTTATTTCTACTAAAGAGATAGATGAAGCGATAGATAGAGTAATGGCTGGACCAGCCAAGAAGGGAAGAAAGATCTCCTTCTCAGAAAAGAAGCAAATTGCCTACCATGAAGCTGGACATGCTATTGCAGGAATGTACACAGAAGATGGAGAGATAGTTGAAAAAATAACTATTATTCCTAGAGGTCAAGCAGCAGGATATGTTCTCTCAGTACCTAAAGTACAAGAAAGAACAATTAGTACTAAGTCACAACTACTATCCTCAATCTTGACTATGCTAGCAGGTAGAGCTGCTGAAGAGATCTTCTTTGGAGTTCAAAATATAAGCACTGGAGCCTCAAATGATCTATATAAAGCTACTCAAATAGCTAGAAATATAGTACTTAAATTTGGTATGACTGACTCTGCTGGAATGGTTCAATATATCCCTTCAGAAGAGGGTGAAAATCCTTACAAAAACAATTACTCTGAAAAATATGCAGAGATAATTGACAAGGAAGTTCAAGAAATTATTAGTACTCAATATGAAAATGCAAAGAAGTTGCTAGAAGCTAATAAGGTAGAGTTCTTATTAATAGTTGAAACTCTTCTTCTACTTGAAACTATTGATAGAGCTCAAATTGAATTCATTCACAAATACAAGAGAATACCTAAAGAAGCGGAAGAAGAAAAAGCAAGAGTTAAGAAAGAAAATAAACAAACAACTCCTGATATCTTCTTTCTTTAATGCTTTCTCTTAAGTGATTCAGAGAAGAGTTTGAGGAATTAGTAAAGAGATATAAAGGTAGAGAGAATGATCTGGAGAAACTTCAATTAATCAAAGAGTTAGACAGTAAGTTAGTTGAACTAAAGCAAAAAATAGATCAACTAAGAAATCAAAAGAATCTCCTATCTAAAGAAGGGGCAATACACAAAGATTCAATTATTCAACTAAAGACTGAGCTAAATCAACTAGAACAGGAATATAAGACAAGTAAAGAGAGATTTGACTCTCTTTATCTAACTCTTCCCGCAATACCTGATGAATGTGTTCCTGAGTCAGATCAAATAATTAGTACTTGAGGAGAGATAGAGTCAAATAAGAGCTGAAGCTCTTATTTAGAGTTAGCGCAAGAGTTAAAGCTTATAGAGTTCAAAGCTGCAGTTAGCTGTTCTGGTAGTGGTTTTGTTATTTATTCTGAGAGAGGAGAGAAATTACTTAGAGCTCTAATCTCTTTTACTTTAGATTGAGCAGAGAGTTATGGTTTTAAGAGAAAATATCTTCCAGTACTGATCAACCCAGAGTCTTTAATTTGTACCTCACAACTACCCAAATTCTCAGATACTTTATTTCATTTAGAGACAGTTAATAAATATCTTTCTCCAACCGCAGAGGTTCAGTTAGTGAATTTATTTAGAGATCAAATACTTTCAGAAGACTCACTACCAATAAAAGTATGTGCCAATACTAACTGTTTTAGGGCTGAAAAGGTTGGAGCTGGGGTTGAATCTAAGGGTTTAATAAGGCTTTATCAGTTCTGTAAGACTGAAATAGTGATGTTAACTAAAGCTGAAGAATCTGAACAAGCTCAAGAATATCTCTCTACAGTTATAGAAGAGTTATTAAAGACTCTTAAATTACCTTATAGAAAGCTATTACTTTCTAGAGCAGAGATGTCTTTTTCTTCTTCAAAAACTTTTGATTTTGAGGTCTGAATGCCCTCTGAAAATATATATAGAGAGATCTCTTCTCTATCTAACACCAGAGACTTTCAAGCTATTAGGGGGAAAATTAGATATAAACAAGATATATTAAGTACTAGAGAGAAGGCAAAGTATGTGCATATACTAAATGGCTCTTGTTTAGCAATAGATAGATTATTTGCAACCCTAATAGAAAACTATCAAACTCCCGATAGAGAGATAGTTATTCCTGAGGCATTAGTTAAGTATTATGGTTCAGGGAAGATAGAAAAACTCACTCGCTAATGATTAAGTATTACTCTCTAGGGGGTCAAGATGAAAGATTTAGATATTGTGGGGTATTGGAGTGCGGGGGAGAAATACTTCTATTAAATGCTGGAGGTAGTTGTGTAAATACCAACTTATATGACATTGAAGAGATTATTCCAGACTATCAATTCTTAACCACTAGCGCAAGAAAACTTAAAGGGTTATTTATTTCCTCCCCAAGACCCTTGAATATCTCTTCCATTCCCTATTTACTAGAACTCTTTCCAAATCTCCCTATTTACACCAATTCCTTTGGTAAGTCAATTATTGAGTCTTTCTTGAGGGAGTTTGAAAGTAAGAGTAATAAAAAAGTAAATGCAAACATAATTCCACTAGATCTAGTTAGTGAACATACAATCTCTGGGGACTGTAAGGCTATTCCGATTAAAGTAGCTTCTTCTTTACCTCACTCTCTTGCTTGAGCCTTTAAGTTCTCTCAATCAGACTATGTAGTTTTTGTAGATGAATTTCTCATTGCCTCAGAGAATATTCCCTGCAGAGAGAGCCAGCTTGACTGACTCTATAAAAACCTAAAGGGAAAGATCTCTCTTCTTATAGTTGGAATGCAGTCTTGTTCAACTGTTTCTTCTTTTGCACTTAAACAAGCAGACAACTTTTCATTCCTAAAGAAATTAGTTTCGAGAATCACAACCAGATTAATAATTGCAAGCTATTCAGATAGTTGAGACACACTCTTCAATATGAGCAAAATAGCTCATATATATAAATATCAATTAGCTATTTATCCTAATGAACTAGCTACATTATTTAATAGTTTCATTACTCAAAACAAGCTAGAAAATCACTCACTAGCTATAAAAGTTAGTGAGCTCTCTTCAGCTCCAGACAAACCACAATTAGTAGTTATTACAGGAGATCACAACACCCTTTACTCAAATCTAAGAGAGATTCACAGAGGTTCAGTAAAGAACTTCAGTCTAAAACAAGATGATGTCATTATGTTTATGACTCATACATACATTGAGAGAGAGATAGAAGAAATCTCAATAATTAATGAGTTAGCAGATAATGGTGGAGAAGTCTTAAAACAACCAAATACTCTTCAACCTTATTTAGCTGGAGCAGAAGATATTATGTTGTTAATTAACTGTCTCTCTCCCTTTCATGTAGTACCAGTCAACGGCTTCTATAAAGACTATGTAGCTTTCTTAAAAGCCTTAGAGAATGTAATGAATACTCAAAAAGTCTATTTTCTTGAGAATGGTCAATTAATAACTATTAATAGAAAGAATATAGATATTACTGATCAGGCTGTTTCAGAGACTTATATAGGAAAACAATCTTCTCTAGAGCTAAATAAGATGACTTTATTTGAGAAGAGATTACTCTCTCAAAGTGGAGTAGTTCTAGTAACTCTGAGAAATAACACCAAAAAGAATGGTATTAAAGTTCCACACATAGAGCTCTTAAATGTATTTGCTAATGACTTTCAAAAAACAGAGGAAGTTATAAGCAAGATCAGATACCAACTAAATATAGATATTTCCAAATATCTTCAACATAATTTAGAGATAGACAATAAGACTCTTAAACAAGCAGTTAGAAAGTCTATCTATAATACCTTAGACTCTTACCTACACAAGAAACCAGCAGTACTCTCAGTTATCTCTCACATCTAACTTATTTATGTAATTCATTAGTTACGATGGCAGACTTAATGTTTATTGAGTCTCCAGCAAAAATGAAGAGCATAAGTAGATATCTTGCAGGTACAGAGATAGAACTCTTTGCTACCTATGGACATATTAGAGAGATTAAGAAAAATTGAATTGGCAGGGGAGAAGGAATGTTTAATCCTCAGTGAGATGATAGCAAGAGAACAGTAGAGCTAGACAACAAAAAAGTACCTATTATTGAAGCCATTAAGAGAAAAGCTAGTAAGGCTTCTAAGATCTATCTAGCTACTGACCCAGATAGAGAGGGAGAGGCTATCTCTTGACACATCTACTCAATACTTAATGGAGAGGATAAAAGAAAGTGTTCTAGAGCTGTTTTCAATGAGATTACTGAAAAAGCCATTAAAGCTTCACTACAAAACACTAGAGAGATAGATCAAGCAATTATTAACTCTTATTTAGCAAGAGTATTGCTAGATAGACTAATAGGTTACAAGCTATCTGACTATACAAGAAAGAAGGTTGGTGGCGCTTCAGCAGGTAGAGTTCAATCCATTGCACTTAAGTTTTTAGTTGATAGAGAAGATGAGATCAAATCCTTTAAGAAAGAGAGCTGATTTGTCTTAAAGGTTGAGTTAAAGAATGGATTAACTCTCTCAACTATTCAGTTAAATCCAGAGATACTCTCACAAGTAAAGCTCTTTAAAGAACAAAAGAGGGGAATAGTTTGATTTCAAACAAAAGAAGATGTAGAGAAACTAGCTAAGACTCTAGAGCTTAACTACAGATTAGTAAAGATAGGAGAAGCTAGAAAGGAGTCTATTAATCCCCCAGAAGCTCTTAAGACCTCTTCTTTATATGAAACAGCCATTAATAAGTTAGGTATGAGAGCGGCTATGGTTACTCAAACAGCTCAAAAGCTGTATGAGGGAATTCCCTTAGGTAAAGAATCAATAGCTCTTATTACCTACCCGAGAACAGATAAGACAGATCTTTCAGAAGATTTTGTCTCAGAACTTAAACAATATATCTCAGCTAAATACTCCGAGAAATACGTCAGTTCCGATCAAGATAAGAAATCAAGAGTAGTAAAGAAAGATAAGTTGGTTCAAGGAGCTCATGAAGGTATTAGACCAGTTGATCTCACAATGACTCCTGAAAAGTTAGAGAAATATATTTCCCCTACTACTCCTGAATACAAACTCTATAAGTTAATCTGAGCTATTACCCTCTCATCTTTTTGCTCTCCAGCAAAAAATGAAAGAAAGAGCTATACCTTTGAAAACAACAAGAATCTCTTTAGTGTCACTAAGACCACAGAGATATTTGATGGTTTTAAGAAGATACTAAGAGAGTATGGTTTCTCTCAAGAACAAGAAGGGGAGAAAACCAATCTATTTGAAAAGCTAGAAGAAGGTCAAGACTATCCCAAGAAACAAGAGAATATAGTAGAAGAGAGTACTTCTCCTCCCTCTAAATACAGTGAAGCTAGCTTAATTAAAGCTTTAGAGGGTAAAGGAATAGGAAGACCTTCTACCTACCCTGTAGTTACCAACATTATCAAAACTAGAAATTATGCTACTTTCGCCAAAAGCAAGTTTGAGATCACAGAGTTAGGTTACAGAGTCTCTAAAGATCTAGATAAAAACTTCTCAAACTTTATCTCTTATGACTACACAAGATTAATGGAAGAAGAATTAGACAATATCTCTCAATCTAAGACTGATTGAAAGTCATTCTTACAACAAGTATCTGAGGCTTGAACTAAGTCTTTTGAGAAAGCAGATAAATTTGAGTGAGTTGAGGATAGAGTTTGTCCAGAGTGCAAAGAGAAATTAGTTTATAGACATACTAAGTGAGGTAAGAGATTTATTGGTTGTACAGGTTTTCCAGCCTGTAAATACTCTGAATTCCCGAAAGAAGAACCTCCAGAGAAGTTAGATACACTATGCCCCAACTGCAAAACCAATTTAGTTAAAAAGGTAAGTAGAAAGACTGGAAAGACTTTTAATGCTTGCCCTAACTTTCCTAAATGTACCTATATAGAGGGAAGAAAAGAGAAAGGAAAGAGTGAGTTTGTTGAAGGAAAAAGTTGTCCTAAGTGTTCCGGAAAGCTAGTTTATAAATATTCAACAAAGAGAAATAGTAGATTTATCTCTTGTTCTAACTATCCGCGTTGTAGACACATAGAGAGTGCAGAAGATTAATAAGTACTTAGAATAATTAGCTTTAGATTGTTGTAGAGAAGCTTTAGATCAAAGATAGTAGAAAGACTCTCTTTAAGTCTTATTAACTTATTAATTCCCTTAATATCTTCTATTTCTTCTATTAACAGATCTATTAAGGTTTGTAGTTCTTCTTTAGAGAGAGAGACAAACTTCTTGTAGTAATCTTCATCATCTGATTTTTTAGCTCTTCAGACAGAAATAAGCTCTTCAGCGAAAGAAAATAGATCCTTTTCTGTTAAAGACAAAACCTAACTCTTAGCTAGAAAATTATTTAGTTCTGTATAGTCTATCTCCTGCATCTCCAGCACCAGGAATGATGTAACCTTTAGAGTTAAGTTCTTCATCCATTGCAGCAACATAGATATTTACATGTGGATATTTTTGAGTTAATAATTCTACTGCATGTTTGGAGATAATAATTCCTAGAACTGTAATATTCTTGCAGTTGTACTTAGCAATAATATCTAGAGATTTAGTAAGAGTTACAGCAGTAGCAATTAGAGGGTCACAGAGAATAACCTTTGAATTTTCAATACCTTCTGGAAACTTTTCATAGTAACTAACAGCATTTAGATTGGTATCTCTGTAGATACCTACATGTACTGTTTGACAATCTTCAAAGAATGTTTGTAGTGCATCTGACATAGCCAATCCCGATCTAAGAACCGGAATAACAGTAATGGGTTTAGAGATTTTCTTAGCTGGACAGCTAACAAAGGGAGATTCAACTGTTGTATCTTCCATTGGAAACTCCGAATGAGCCTCTGTAGCTAGAGCTAAAGTGATCTTCTTTAAGTTATTTCCGAAAGTTACACTATCACTATTCTTATCTCTTACTTTGATTAATCAGTCTTGAACTAAGTTATTTTTTGAAACTACTACAGCCATTTATGTGTCTAAATTAACTAGATTTTAATAACTATTGTTGATTGACATATAACTTATATTCATCTCCCATATGCAATGAGATTATCTTTGCATCAGAGAAAGATAAGTGCTTTTTTATTTGATTTTTTGCATCAATAATCTTTCTGTAGTTATTTAGTTCATCTAGTACTATAGCCCCTACAGTCATTGGATATTTATTGTAGGTAGAAATAGGTTTAGTATTTCTGAATCCAAAGGTAAAGAATTTATCTTCATATCAGTGAGCCCCTCAGATTAAGTTGTCAAAGCTCTTTTGCTTACATTGCTTACAGATAGTTGCTAAAGCAATAACTGTACTAATCTGAAAGAAAGATAGCTCAGAGAAAGAATCATTAGTAATTCTCAAAACCCTTACAAGTATCTCTCTAGCAACTTCCTCATTTATCTTTTTTAGGTGAGCAAGAGAGTAGTTGAATCTAGACTCTAGCTTTTTGTGTTTAAAAGACTTAGTTGATTGTTTCTTATCTTTTTCAATCTCTATTTGAAGTAACTCTTTGTCTTTACTTACTTCATCTAGTATTCAATACTTTGAATTGAATACGTAGTACAAGAGAAAGAAACCTAGTGGAGAAACAAATATTAGACTTAGTCAAGCTCACTTAGCGCAAGCTAGTCTACCAAATCTCAGCATATTTTGAATGAATCTAGCTCCTATGAATAAATGAAGAACAATAGAAGTTACTAGTAGATAGGTAGCCATACTAGTATCTATTGCACTAAGGTGTCAGAGATAAAAGAATACAGAGCAAGAGATATTAGAGAAGGCAAATATACCTGCTCACTTTCTTAACTCTCTGGGATCATGTATTATTCCTACACATTTACTACATAAGTGAGAGAGTAACTCTTTGAAATTAAAGAAATAAATTGATAGCTTAGAGGTAAATATTCCCATTTATTTCTTTCTAAAGAAAGCTAAATAATAATGGAAGTGAATTGATCCTTTAAGTGGTAGTCATTAGTGGTTAGAGAGTATACCTTACCACCTGGATAACTTCCTCTCATAAGGTAGTGATTAATAGCTTTAGTTTGTAGTCCAGGATCTTGAGCTTTCTTAACTATGTCTTTAATTAGTGATTCTGGAGTTAGGTGTTTTTTGATGAATTCTGCAAAAGTCTTTTCATCCTTTAGATCTTCTGCGGTGAATTGAATTAGAAAGACAGCTGAATTACTTTCATTCTCATCTTTAGTTTCAAAGATGTAATGTTCCTTTGCAGTCTTTTCTAGATCTTTCATTAAGCCTCTGAAGTTCTGTTTGTTGTGTTGATTTTGAGTTTGTGTATTTTGTTGATTTACTTGAGCCCCAACAACTCCCTTGAGCAGATGATCTTTAATGAATTGCTTTAAAAGCTCTTTTTTCTTGTCTAGACCAAATCACTCCAAAACTTCTGCTCTTTTAGCATCTTCTGTATTTTCTCTTAATTTCTTATAGTCTGGTAATTTAAAGGCTTCACTGATAGAGTGTGTAACTCGAGATAAGTAAGCAACAAACTTAGAAAACTGACTATTAGTTTTGATTGAGTCAATTTGAGATTGAATCTTGTCTCAATTTACATATCCTTCTTTAACTAAGAACTTAAGTATCTCTGCATAGAGATTTCCCGGAAGTTGTAGTTGAGAACCTCTAGAGACAGCTCCTTTGTAACCCATTAGAGATATTTCTCCATTATTACTGTCTTCTTGACCTTGACCTTCAGCTTTCTTCTTTATCTTTGTTACAGAATATCTATCTGCTGTTTTGATACATAGCCTTGGGTCTAGACTAGTTGGGTTTCATTCTCCAGTAGTTTCTGTTCCAGCTGAACCAGGTTCAGGTCTTCCTGGATTTCCGTTTGCTTTTATTGGAGCGAAGAAGTTATTATCTCCAGTTCCTTGACTTACACTATCTCCACGAGCATGACCGTCACCTGTACTACTCTTATCAGGATCAAGAGGATTCTTTGAGTTTTCCTGAGTACAGAACTTATTTCAACTTATGGTGAAAGCATAAGCTCCAAAGAGTTCATTCTTAACAATACTCTTTAGTATTTCTCTATAGTGAGTCATAGAGTTTTCTAATAGATAAAGAGAAGTAACTAAGAGTCTCATTTGAGCTCTCTCTAAAGTATTTCCATTCTTTAGAGGTTGATTTAATAAGTTCCTTAGAGTTAGTAGGTTTTTGATCTTTTCAAAATCAGTTTCATTATTTTGTTGCCCTGCAGACTCTTGTGGCTCTTTTGCTGATAGTTTGTAAAGAAGAGTATCGGAGACAGTATCTATTTGTCTTGCAACTAATTCTTCTTTAATAGCCTTTTTAAGTAACTCGGTTAAGTTGGTTTGGGTTTGAGTATTATTTGTTTCTCTTCTTTGTCTTCTACCTGCACCCCCGGCGGCGAAGTTAAAGAAACCGTTGTAAGCGGAGGAGAGAGAAGTTTCTAGCTCTTTTAGAGTTTGATGATTTATTTTATCATTCTTTATTAACTCAGACATTTTCTCAAAAGAAATATCCATAAATAGACCTTTTTTCAATAAATCAAAACTTGATACCTTTTCTAGAAGGAATTCAGCTACATTTGTTTTCATACATTCTGGTTTTTCCGACTTTTTTGTTCTTTCTTCTAAGAAAGACCAGTATTTGGAGTCTTGATGTCCCTCTCCGGAACCATTTTGTTGTTTTGCTTGTAAGCCACCATTTTCATGTCCACTTGTCCCTGCAGGATTGAAATAACTTTCAATCTTCTTTAAGTGACCATTAATTGAGTCATTAATCCCTTTAATTCAACTCTCATAAGACCCCTTTTCCCTGTCTAAGTATTTAGGAAAATTAGGAGAAACAGTGCCTAATTTAGCTAAGTAGTTAGATTGTTGAGAGTAATCAATAAGACTTATAAGAGCATTATTTCTACTTCTAATATCTCAAGCTTTTGTGTATCCTCCGAATTCTTCTAACTTATGACTTAGCTCTCAGATATTTACTAAGCTGTCAATAACTTCTTTACAACAACAAGTTCCGTTAGTTACTTGTTTCTTACAGTCTTCTTTTATATGGCAGTAATACTTTAGAAGTAGATAGGCAAAGTTCTTCTCTACATATTCTTTAAATTCTTTAACTAGTTTTTCTTTACTTTTTATTAATTCTTGATTATTAGGTTTTTCTGAAGCCCCGTTAGAGTCTTTTGAATTTTCAATCTTATAAGGAAATAGAAGATTAAATCCTTTTTCATCTCTCCAGAAGATTATTTGATTTGGATTCTTTTTATCTTTTTCTTTATCACCTACAGAGTGAACTAAAAATTCTATGCCTTGGTTGTTGTTTTTTTCTTCTTTACTTTTAGTTGAAGTGATACAGAATAGCTTTAATGGATCTTCCTTGAGCTTTTCAGAAAGCTGATCTAGAGTAGGGATTGAATCTTCATTCCCATCACACTTAGAGCCACTACCTATCGCAACATCTCACTTTTTTAAGTGAGGATTCAGTATAGAAGTAACAGAGCCCCACAATCAATAAAATGGATTGTTTCTTGAATTAGAACTTGTTGAGCTAGATGAGGAAGAGCTGCTAGTTTGTGTTTTAGTATAGGCATATCTCAGGGCTAAGTTTTTTTGTGGAGTGTTGTCGTCGGAGATTCAGTGAATAGAAGTAATCTTTTTTAATTCTTCTTTGTTTGTTTTTTCCGAATGACCAAAAAGATCTAATCATGTACCCGAGCCCCCAAGCAATAAATTAATTTTTTGTTTGAACTCATCTACTTTTTCAGTATCAAAATCTGGGAAATATAAGTCTGGTTTGTTAGGTAAGGTAACATTTTTGAATTTCTCACTATAAAGCTTTTTGGTTTTTTCACTAAAAGAACCAGCATAAGGTAATACATGGTGAACAAAGTGACCAGGTCTGTATTTTTGAAGCCAAGTACCGAATAAGAAACCAATGAAAGGGAGATTTTTATGAGTATCAATTTTTGTTTTTGTCAGTGGTTTAAAAATAGCAGTGCTTTTTGAGTCATAGTAGTTTTCAATACTGAAAGTATCTATCTTTCCTGTTACAACACTCTTTAACTTTGTTAAATAACTTTCATCATCAGAGACTCAATTTCTCTTAACCCTAGATTTATCTTTTTGTTTTTGTTTAATGGAGCCTTCAACCTGTTGTTTTGAAGTCTTTAGAAATTTCTGCAAATGTTGGAGTATTGGGGTGTATTTATTGTGCTTGTCACTAGCTAATTTACCTTCAAAAATAGATTTAGCTATTTGAGTTCCAAAGCCTCACATTAATAAAGGAACAGAGTTTGGATCTTGGGCTAGTTGTTTAACTACATGAGCAGGTGTTAAGTTCTTTGCGCCCTCCTCACCATTAGTTCCGGCAAGAATAAATTGATCTCCCTTTGAAGCCTTATCGGAAGACTGAAATCTTCCACTTCCTACACTACCTTTTCACTGAGTGACAACTAAAGAACCAATAACTGAGCTACAAATAAGAGGAATAAGCAGTCAAAGTGCTTTCTTCTTGAATGCAGGAGTCATTTATTAGACTCCTACTTCTTTAAGCTAAAAACTTAGATCTCGGCTCAGAAAGAAATACCTCTCTTATTCTCTCTATCCTTCCTATCTCCTCTTGGTTAATAGCTTTAGGAGTTACTGGTCCTTCCTTAAAGCCTTTGTTTTTCTTAATTGCATTCTGCAATTCAGAAAGAGTTATTCCTTTTCAAGCAATAGTGAAGCCAAATATCTTATATAGAGTTTTTATTATCTCTAAGTTTTTAACTTTTAAGTTAAAGTAATTGGCTTTATTTTCATCAGGAAAGACCACTACACACTTGGAATCACTAGAACAAATTAATTCATATTTGGGAATCATATCTTCAAATAATTGAGAGATAACTAGCTCCTTTTCCTCGTTATCTTTCGCTTCTAGATAGTCTTTTAAGAGAAAATAGTGTTCTTGACTAGTTTCTCTATCTGCTCTTCTTAGTAACAAGATCATCTCTTTTTCCTCAGGGAGTAACTGAATAGAGTTGAATTGAGGAAGATCGATATTATCTATTCCTAACATATGGTGTTTAAATAATTTCTTTGCTTCAGGTAATGTGATTGTCTTAACAGTTTCAGTTACTGATTCACTCAAAGAACCCTTTTCACTTCTTTTTTCCTCAATAGAAACTTTTTTCTCTTCAATAACCTCCTTCTTAACTTCCTTTACTACAACCTTTCCACAATTCTCGAATAAGTTAACTAATAGATATTTAGAGTAGGATAAAGAGAATTGGTTAGGACCAGTAGATAATGCTGGAGCTAAGAAGTTAATCATTGAATTTAAGTTAAGGCCACTACTTAAAACAGACTTAGCTTGTTCTTCACTCAAACTACTTAATACCTCTTTAGAAGAAGTTAGTTGATAAAAAGAAAGCTCTAGTAGTCTTTCTAGAACTAACTCAAATAACTTATTAGAGTTAACTAGATTCTTCTTTACTCTCTTTATAGCCTCTAAGTAGTTAGAGTTAAGCATTAGATTTAGTAACTCTAGGGATTCTCTCTCTAAATTAGTGAGACTATCTATTGACTTAGTATCTGTTAGTAATTTTTCTAGAGATACAATTGCTTCTCTAGCAGAACCTTTAGAAGCCTCAGAGAGTTTAGAGATAATTTCACTATCTACTTTTTTCTTTTCTATCTGAGAGATATGTAAGAGTAATTGATTTAAGTCTTCAGTCTTAATAGGGGCAAAGAATAACTTTTGACATCTACTTAAGATAGTAGGAATGATCTTTTGTATAGCAGTAGTAAGAAAGATAAGTATTAAGTGTTGAGGAGGCTCTTCTATTAACTTAAGTAAGGCATTTCAGGCTTGATAGCTAAGACAATGAGCTTCATCTATTATGTATACCTTCTTACTAAGTAATAATGGAGGATATACAGAGTTTTTAATAATCTCTCTGATGTATTCCACTCCATTGTGTGTAGCTCCATCTATTTCTATAAGATCTGTACACTCTCCATTCTCGATAGACTTACAAGAATCACAAGATCTACATAGCTCTTTGTTCTTAGAGAACTTAGAACAATTAACTGCTTGAGAGAATAATCTAGCAGCTGTTGTTTTACCTGTACCATTAGGACCATAAAAGACAAAGGAATGAATAGAGTCTTTACTAGTTAGGAAATTAACTAGTAATTCTTTAGTTAATTCTTGACCAATTAATTCTTTGAAATATTTAGGTCTGTGCTTGTTGTATAACACAGCAAGGAAAATAAATTATTTCTAGTTTAAGAGCTCTAAAATTATAAAGATTATGTCAGCCCAAAAACAAGATCTATCTAAAAAGTTAGTTACTTATAGTTGTAACTCTTGCGGCTCTACCTATAAGTTACTTAGTGGGGATCTCTCACAAAAAACAGTACCTTTAGATATTTGTGCAGCTTGTCATCCCTTCTATCAAGGTAAATTAGCTTCTGAGTCTACTTTGGGTCTTGCTGAAAAACTAAAAGATAAATTCACCTCAGGAAGAAAGAATATTAAGTAGTTAATAAATAGAAGAGAGAAAGAATACTTTATTAGTAAATTAAGTAAGAACTATGATATACAACCAGAAGCTGTACTCTTTTCTTTCTTCCATCTCTGAGAAGCAAAAAGAACTAGAAGAAAAGGTTCTATTAGATGCTTCTAGTCTTAAGAATGTCTCTCTTCAGAAAGAACTCTCTAGAAATAGAGAATTAGTCTCTAAATTCTCTGTATATAAGAAGCTAATCTCTGACTATGAGGAGTGCAAAACCTCTGCAACTAAAGAAAAGAACTTAGAGCTAAAGAGCTTATTAGATGAAGAGTGTTTAGAGTTAACTAAAAAGATCTCACAGTTAGAGAGTGATCTTAAGTCTGAGTTACTCCCAGATAACAAGTATGACGAAAAAAATATAGTGATAGAGATGCACTCAGCTGCAGGGGGAGAAGAAGCTGCTATCTTTGTCTCTAACTTATTTGATTCTTATAAGAAATATGCTCAAGAGAATAAGTGAAAGCTCAGTGTAGTTGAGTTAAGAGAGAGCGAAAAAGGATTAGCTTTTATTACCTTTAGACTCTCTGGGAAGAAAGTCTATTCCAAGATGAAATATGAATCAGGAGTTCACAGAGTACAAAGAGTACCTGAAACAGAATCTAAAGGTAGAGTACACACTTCAACCATTACAGTGAGTGTCTTGCCAGAGGCAGATGAAATAGAAGTTCAGATAGACCCATCTGAACTAAGAATAGATGTTTACAGAGCTAGTGGGGCAGGAGGACAACATGTTAATAAAACAGAATCTGCTGTAAGAATAATTCATCTCCCAACTAACATAATGGTCGCCTGTCAGCAAGAAAGGTCTCAGTTATTAAATAAAGAGATTGCTCTAAAGATTCTCAAAGCAAAGTTAAGAGATAGAGAGAGAAAGTTACAACAAGAAGAACAATTTACTAACTTAAAACAACAAATTGGTAAGGGAGAGAGAGCTGAGAAAATAAGAACTTATAACTATCCACAGAATAGAATGACTGACCACAGAATTCTCTTAACTATTAATAACCTAACTTCTATTATGGAAGGGAATCTCTCTCAGATACACCAACAACTATCTTTAAAAGAACAAGAAGATTGATTCAATAGCTTAGCAGATAATTATTCTTCTCTAGCAAATTAAGACTTTTAGAGAGTTAGTTTCTTCTTTTCCAAAAGAACTCTCTTATAGACTCTTTGAATACACCTTCTTATCTTCTAATAGAGTTACTAACTTAACTGAGTATGAGAACTACAAAGAAGAAGTTATAGATTTTGAGTGCAATCTCACAGCTAAGTTAAAACAAAAACTATTAGATACTAACTATCCAGTCCCGAGAATAACTAAATGTACTTTTTTTAATAACAGAAAGTTTCAGTTATTTGAAGGAGTATTTGATCCTAGACCAGAAACTGAATTAGTAATAGAAATAACTAAGAAAGAGATACAAGAAGCAAGCTTCGCCTCTTTTTCTTACTTAGATCTTTGTTCCGGTTCAGGTGCTATTTATCTTTCTGTTTTGTTGGAACTAAAGAATCAGATTACTTATTCTGCAGGAATTGACTCTTCTCTTAGAGCTTCTCTTAATACCTTAGAGAATCTAAATAAATCAGGAGTTAAAGGAGATCACAAGGTCTATTTATCTTCTTGAAAGAGTTTCTTAAATAGGAGCAATAAGTGAGAAGTAATAACTATGAATCCTCCTTATTTAGACTCTAGAGAGTGAACTCAAGAGCTTAAGTTTGATCCTAGAAATAGCTTAGTAGCTAGTAAACAAGGAGCATCTCACTATCAAGAGCTATTAGATTACCTAAAGAGAAATAACTACTGAAAACTAGTAGTCTTGGAATGTAGTGAGTATCATGAGAGCTTTTGAGAAGAGATAGAGAGACTCAATACTAATTGAACTCTTAAGAGATATAAAGACTATTTAGGTAAGTTCAGAGTAGTCTCTATAACTAGGAAGTAGTTAGTTTATATATATCTTCTCTATATCCTTCTCTAAGTATTACTGGTTGAATACTTATAGCTTTATAGGTAGTAGTATCAAAGGTTAATAGAACTGAACAGATTTGTCTAGGACCACTTTCTGGTTCTAGAATGAATCTCTTTTCAGGATAAAAGAACTTTTCTATTATTCCATGTTTTGCTCCACCTATAACTCCGCAGGAAGGACCAGTCATCCCTATATCAGTAATATAGGCAGTGCCTTCTTCAGTAACTACAAAGTCATTTGTAGGTATATGTGTATGTGTTCCTAAGATAGCAGAGACTTTTCCATTAAAGGCTCAAAGAAAAGCATTCTTTTCGCTAGTAGTCTCTGCATGGAAATCTACTATGTGTATTCCCTTGAAATTATTTAGCTTAAGTTGATCTAATAACTTACTAAGAGCTAAGAAACAATTAGATTGATTTCCCTTGAATACAACACTATTACCCATTAGATTAGTAACTCTAATAGTTGTACCTTTAATAGTGAACTCTTTACTTCCTTGACCTAAAGAACAATAGGGAAAAGATTCCTTTAGGTTTAAAGGTCTTACTAGATTACTGTAGGTATTAAAGAGTTCTTTTAGACACTCTCTTTTGGCTCAAGAGTGATTACCTAAAGTAAAGAAGTCTACCCCCACTTCTATTAGTTGATTCAGTATCTTAGGAGTTACTCCTTTACCATGTGCAGAGTTCTCTGCATTGGCAATCACTAAATCAACTGAGTATTCTTCTTTTAGTCTAGGTAGATACTCTTTGATAATGTCTCTTCCGGGTTTACCAAAGATATCTCCAATAAATAAAACCTTTAATTGCCTGTGAGTATTGTCTTGCTGTTCCACAGATTACTCTCTGAAACAGTAATTTAGCTTAAATTTAAAGGTTTATTTGATTAATTTAGAGGTAAAAGGAAACTTAATATCAAATTTTCAAGGTATTTTTTTACCATCTTTGGTTATTAGCTCTCCTTTTTCTATTCTTGTATAGCTAGGATCTCAAAGGTAGTATTTTCTGCCTTCACCTAAAGTTATCTTTTTAACTTTTCCTGTTTCTTTACCTACTTTTAGATTCTCTTCAGCTTTGGTTGATTTTCAATCATGTATGGCCACTCAACCCTGACCAGGCATTCTATAGCTTTTTGCATGATCTCGCATCTTAGCTTTGCCATCCCCTTGTAATCCAACTCATAAAGTTTTGCCATCGTTGAATTGATTTTTAACCAAAATACCTGGAGCAATAATTTCTCTCTTATACCATCCCTTTTCCTTTAGTCCAACAGCAACAGCTATACTCATCCCTCCATTGATATTCAGTTCTTGTAACCCAATTCGACTTCCACTCTCCCCACCCTTTAATTCTTCAATAACAGGAATTTCGCTTGTATTTTTGTTTTTGTAAAACTCTTTAGAACAATTACCTATTAAAGCTCGACCCTGCTTACTATATTGCCCATCATATGTGCCGCTCAGCAAAAGACCGCTACCATTAAATTGTTTTTTGATTTCTGCTTGAACACTTGTATCTTTAAATTCCTTTCAGCACTTTGCATTCGATGGACCTCCATCTTTCACAATACTTACTAATCCTTGAAATTCAATCTCATTGCTTGTATTACCTATCCCTATAAGAAGGAACTTTTTATTGGTGTAACCGCCAATAACTGGTTCTATTGAATTTTTATTCACTAATCAACCTTTTCTAGGACTTAATTTAGTTTCGATGAGGGTTAATGCTCCAGACATGGGAACTTTAGTGTCATTGGTTTCATTTGTTATAGTTCTTTTTTCTATTGAAGCATTCTCACTACCAGACATCCGTAGAACATATCCATAGGAATAAGCCATATTTCCTGCGCCAGCCCCCTCCCTCATTCTTCAACTATCAAATCAAGGACCAACTTTAACTTCATTTCACAGCTTCCCCGACACTTCTCCTACTGTTTCAACTAATCTAGATTGTTGTTTCAGTTGTAAAAGGCTAAATAAAGAAGGACTTATTGCACTACCTAAAATAATTAATCCTTTACCTAAAGCGGGAAGTGGCAATCTTTATTGTCTAGGAAACTATGTTACTATTGGGGATTTTAAGTCTTAGTGTTACTTAATTAGGCTGATAGTGTAGGGAAGAGAGAAGTTTACTTTTCAAGGTAGTTTGTAACCTTCTTTAGTCTTTAATGTCCCATCTTTTATCTCTGTATAGCTAGGATCTCAAAGATAGTATTGTCTATCTTTGTTGAAAGGGACTTTTGAGATTTTCCCTTTTGATAATTTAGTCATTCCCACTTGTATTAAATTAGCCATATTATTTTCAACAGCTTTCCATTTATCTCTCAAAACCCCTTCTGCAAATTTCAAATCATGAACAACAACATATGGACGATTGTATTTTTTACCACTTTTAGTTTTTGGCCCAACAAAAAGATTTTGTGGTTTTTGAGAAACTAACACTTGTAAAGGTGCGCTTCTAGATCAGTGTCTCAAGCTAACGTTACTTGATTTTTTTATTCCATTCCCAAAAATGGCAGTGAGTTCATTCCCTCCTTTTATTTCCAATACTCCCACTTGTTGATCTTTGTCATTTTTTAATTGAGTTTCGACAAAGCCCGGTTGATCTTCAATATTCTCATATTGTTTAAAAAAGACCTTATCATCGCAATAACCATTTTGTATTGCCATACTTTCATCCCTCTGACATTTACTTTTGATTCCTGGGTGTTTTGTTTTCACTAAAGAAACTAAACCTGTAACTTCAACCTCTTTAGTTTTCACATTGACTCCCATTAGAAAGAATTTCTTAGGAGTTAGACCATTACGAGAGTTTTCTTTTGATTGGATTGAAGATTGAGTATCTCCTACCTTTTCTATTAACCTGAGCTCTCCTTCAGCCTCCTTTAAGTTTCTCTTTGCTCTCCGACTTTTGTCTTCGCTTTCGAAATAATTTGTACCATTAGCTCTCGCTACATAACCATATGAATAGCTGGTTGGTTTTTCAAAGCCCCCCCCGAGTCATTTGGAATCAAAAACTGGAGTGATGTAACCTTTTTGTCATTCAGTATTTTTTTCGTTATTTGTTACTTCTATTAATCTATTGCCCTCAAGAGATAAGTAACTAGAACTAAAGAAAAAAGAAGGGCCACCAAGACTACCTAAAGTAATTAATCCTTTACTTAAAGTTGGAACACTGATCAACTCTTAGAGAAGAGATCAGTTTATGGTAATTTCTAAGGATTTTAAGAAGGTGGTATGGAACTTACTTAATTAATTTAGTTTCCACAAACTTTCCAATTTCTAGCTTGAAAGGCAATTCTTTTTCATTTTTGGTTATTAACTTACCTCCTTTTATTCTTGTGAAGCTAGGATCTCAAAGGTAGTATTTTCTATTCTGATCTAAGTCAATCTTTTTAACTTCACTTGTTCCACCATAGATTCCTGTTAGATTCTCTTCAGATTTAGTTGACTCTCAGTCAAGTATCGCCATTCAACCTTGATTTGATTTTCTTTTTTGTTTCCCATTAGTTTGACTGTCAGTTTTAGCTATTCCATCTCCTTGTAAACCGACTCACAAAGTTTTTCCTTTCCCTCCGTCAAATTTGTTTTTAACCATAATTCCAGGTGCAATAATATCTTCTTTCTTTCCACTTTCTTTCTTCATTCCTGTACTTATTGCAATACTCATTCCACCTTCAATATTTAATTCTTGAAACCCTACTTGCTTGTCGTTATCCCCTTTCAGTTGTTCAATAAAAGGAATTTGACTTTTACCTTTGAAGAATTCTTTAGCACAATTACCAACTAAGGCACGACCTTGCTTGCTATATGCTCCTCCATCAATTCCATAAGTGTTGCTTAGCAAAAGTCCGCTTCCCGAAAACTTACTATTGATACTCGTTCTTATCGATTTATCTTTTTCATTTTCTTTGAATTCCCTTCAACATTTCGCTTGAGATGGCCCTTCATCCTTCACAATACTAATTAATCCTCGGAATTCAATTTGATTGCTAGTTTTACCAACTCCTATCAATAAAAATTTCTTATTGGTATAGCCGCCAACAACTTTCATCACTTTACCCCTCTTAGCAGGTAAAGTCTTTTGATCTTCATCCATTAGAGAACCTCATTTAGTTTCAATTAGAGTCAACTCCCCATCTTGAATTCCTTTCATATCTGTTGTTTCATTTTGTATTTTTCTTTCACCTGAAGTGGCAGTTTCAGTACCACTTATTCTCGCAACATATCCATAAGAATAAGCAAGACTACCTACTGTACCAGAAGCACCTTCCTTCATTCTTCAACCTTTAAATCTTGGAAATATTCATGTTTCACTTGACAAATCTCCAGTTATTTTTCCTACCGTTTCAATTAATCTAGGTTGTTTTTGAAGTTGTAAAAGGCCAAATAGAGAGGGACTTATTACACTACCTACAACAATGAAACCCTTTCCCAAAAAAGGTAAAGACAATCTTTGTTATTAAAAAACTTATTGAAGAGTAATTTGATTTACCAGGCTATCAACATCTAGAGTAGGTAGAATTACATTTTCATAGTATTGAGCTTCAGATACTCCTGCCTTTTTCGCTAGAAGGGAGTGAGACAATTTCATCTTTAGTGTGTAAAGATTAACAAAAAATAGGAAGAAACCGATAGAAATTAAAGAGGCATTGACAGAAACACCATCTGCTGGAGAGTCGTTAACATGTGAAATTCTGAAGGCGGAAGCTATTACAATGAACAAGCAAGCGAGCAGTTGGCCAAACAAAAACCCTTTGCTCATCCCTACAGTATTTTTAGTTTCACTTATCTTCTTATATTGCCAGTAAATGATTGCAGAAAGAGCGAAAACTCCTACCCCAGAAATTAAATATCCTGTTTTTTCAGCGGCCATTCTACCAGTTATTTCTTGAAGAAAAGGAATTCAGAACATTTCTAAATGTTTAATTCTGGACTAACAAAAATTTCTTCAGTAGGCTCAGCATCTCCATCCACACTTTCTCCAGCAACTTCTAGTCCTTCAGTTTCATTAATTTCTTCACCCTCAGAATGCAAATCAGAAGCACTATCTATTGCAACTTGACTAATCATATCTTCATCTCTATTCATAACTTTTATGAAGAAAAAGTATGAACAAATCAACCCAACAACCCCACCACTCCCTATCCAAGAACCCCTAATCACTCGATATTGCCAGTTTATTTTAGTTTCAACAGAAGTGGCGGCGGCATCATACATTTGAGTAATAGCGGCCGCGCCAAAGAAAAGAAATCCTACAAAGAATAAAAAGAATAAATCTGTGTGTAAGTACTTATAAGTTTTTGTTTTCTTCATATATAAAAATTGAGAAACGAAAGAAAAAAGAATACATAAAGCTAACGCACAAGAAAAAGCAACACTGCAATATGTAAGATGCGGTGACGTTGCAGCAAGACCATTTTGAAAAACCACCAACATCTAACCTCTAAAACAAAACTCTAACAAATACTCTATATTTTAAGTTATTAAATAAATATTTCAATAAGTAAGTACTAATTAGTAATTGTTAATCAATCAATACTATAGGTTTCAATTCGTTTCAAGTTAATTGTTTTGTAGTCTGTTTACCTGTAGATTTAATTTCTATTGAACAACCTCTAACCCCTTTGTAATTATTTTCGCCACAATCCTTTAAAGAAAATAGAACGTCTTTTAATTTAATGTCTTTGATTCTTGTTTCAGGTTTAGGATATTTTTCAAATTTAAATAACTTTTTCTTACATTTGATGAAATCGCCATATTGTTGAGAATTTGTTCCCGCACTTATTTCACCAAGTCTATTGCTTTCTCCCTCAATTGTTAAATCAAATTTGGAGTCATCCCCGTCATCATTTAACTTATCTTGCAAATTTTGTATACCATATTTTTCAGGGATATAAACTTTTGGTCCCTTGAATTTTGTATAATTTCCTTCTCCTCATAATTGAAGCTCAGACCCTTCATTTATTTCTCCTGAATTTTTAACAATTAAATAGATTAATAAATCTGAGTAAACCCATTCCTTGTCACTGCCCTCAGCATTTTCTAATTTCCCGTCATCTAACCTTGCTCTGTTACTGCAAGTAGTTAAATAGAACTTACTATTAGCTCTTATTCTTCATATATTTGGAGGGTCTCATTTCGGAATAGAAAAAGAAGTGTAGCCAATTAAACCACCAACACCACTAACAGCAGTTAAAAAAATCTTCGCACCTAACACAAAAAAATGATTAATTTAAAAATAATTAAATCTCTTTTTTGCCTCATCAAAGCCTGTAACTAAGTTGGATATTTTCCCGATCCTAGAACCCCTTCTAATTCATTAACTGGAATTGAATCAGTTTGATTTCGCAAATCCTTAACACAGTTTTTGAAAAAATAGAATAATCAACAGTTTTAGATTTTTAGGTTTTATGCTTGGAAGCGTGAGCCCCCTTACAAAGCTATTAATGGTTTTGGCAACAAGTGGAAGCCCCTTGATCTATTATGGAATTTCTCACCCGATATCACCACAAAAGAACAAAGACAATTTAAGTGATTATTAAAGTGAGAAAATGAGACAGAAAAAGAATTAACCAAAGAGCAAGAATCTAATAAATATTCAGTTAAAGAAAGTAGTGGTAATAAATGACAAGGATTACACAATGATGAACAATTAAAAAAGTTATTGGATGTTAAAAACAACAACATTTATAAGTTATTTTTTAAGAAAGAAGTAATACAAAGTGAAGGAGAAATAAAAAATGGTAAAGGACTTAAAGGGGGGATTACATTAGCAAAGATTAGTTCAGACAAGGAAAAGAGTGGTAGCGCAAAAGTAAAGATAGAAGAAATAACTAAAGAAGAAGCTAAGAAAGTTTGATTAATTATCGCAAGGGGAGAGGGTGGGTCAATATATTTAATGCCTTCTGTGTTGAGCGAGGGGAATAAAGAAAAAGATATTTGGAAAGAAGGAGTTAGTGATATTAGTAAATGGAATAATAACGAACAACAAGAAGAGTTAGATAAGAAGCTCACACAATCTTTAAAGGGAGGTTTTGCAATGGTTAGGGCTGGAGAAAATATTATGGAAGGGTCGGGACTAGGGAGGGCAGAAGAATTGTTATATACAACGTGATTACAACACAAAAATCGTGGGATGGATTTTTCTGTTTTATTGGACGACCAAGCGCAAGCAAATATTTTTTACTACAACGCAAGTGTAGTGTTAGGGAAAAAAGAAGAGGCGAGGACAATACAACCAAGAGGTTGATTTATGTCTTCAGGAGAAATAGAACAATGAAATGACAAAGTAGAAACATTCTTTCCATTAGATATTCAAGTTATGGGTCAAGAAAATAAATTAGAAGAAACAAATAAGGATAAAAAGAAACTACTTCAAGAAATAAAAATAAATGAAAAAATTACTGAAGTTATAGGAGTCAGACTAGATCAAGTTGTAATTACAGAAACTGGAATTGGTAGAGGTATAGAAAAGGAAATAAAGTGAGGAGTAAATGTAAATAAGCCTACTTGAACTAGCGAATTACTTAAATAAAACCCTAAAAAGAACTATTTAATTCAAAACTAGAAGTAAAAGTAGATAGTAAGAGAAAGCTTTATTTATCAGCCAATTTAGCCAATTCGTCCATTTCACTTCAAAAGAGGAAAGGAAAAGAGATTAATCAAACATCTCTATCAATTCCCTCTTCGTCCTTATAAGTCTTAGAAGTTTTCTTTAGATATATCTTGTCACCACCATAAATTTCTAAAGCTTCTTTAGTAACCACTCCGGACTTCCTTTTATCTTCATCTGTATATCAAAATTCTTCAATTAATTCACACTCTACCAATCTATTCTTGATTCAGTCACCAATCATATCTTCATTTTTAAAAGTATTCAACCACTTAACCTTTTTCCCCCTACCAGAAAAACAAGCTTTATCAAAACGTCTATCGTCTGTCATTAAGTAAAACCAATCCTTCTTAGAAGGTAAGTTATCTTCCCCTTCTATGGTTAGTCTAACTTCACATCAACTTTGTCTTTCGCCAGTTTTTTCATTAACTGCTGGTTTGCTGTAACAAGCGTTTAAAGGTGAGAAAGATAAATCTAAATCAGCATTGTCAGTAATTTCTTGTTCTGTTGGAACAACCAAAGGGATGACGATGGTTCTTAAAGCTTCTGATTGTTCTAATTCTTCAAGATTGATCATTGCTTTAGTAATTTTTTGTGTAAGTAATTTTAGTTTTTTGCTTTATCTTCCCCTTTGCGTTAATTTTTTCTGAAGTAACAACAGATTTATATTGTTCTAGAAAAGTCATATTTTTCGAGAATCTATCTGATCTCAATTTCTCCATACGTTTTCTATAACGTCTTAGTGAAGAGGGCTTGTGAATTAGTTCCGCCATTTCATATTGTCTGGGTTTTATTTTTTTGTCCATCGGAATTAAAAAACTTAAGTTAGGAGAGCCTATTATCGCCGAAAAGATATGGCCATTTTTATAAAAACAGTAAAGTTTTCCGTGATTAGGATAATAATCCAGAAGTCTTATCTCTCCCACCCCCTTTTCTTGTCACTGCATGTGCATTTTTATAACCATGTTGTACATCGACTCCTGCAATCCAATAAAGAAGTACATTCCAAGAATTAAACAAATGTATTTAATTTTTCCCTCTTTAACCAATCTTTCTATTTCTTGTAGAGAATCGCGACCAAAATATGCCACAGACATTTTTACTCTATCTGCTTTTTCTATTTCTTCTCTAAAACATTCATCAATCGTTCTTTCCCCTTCTTCCGCAAACTCACTGTCAATATAAGTAACTAAAAAAGTATTGTTCTCCACAACCAACAATTTGTTATACATTTATTAGCTAAAAATGACAAAAAGGATGAATTTTTAAATTTTTTATTACTTAGAAACCTGAATAAAAGTCTTGTTTTTCTTTTCGGAAAGAGTAATGAAATCTCCTAAAACACCAACAACCTTTTCTGGCTCCATTGACAATCTTCCCTTGCAGTTACCTATTTAAAATTCTCAGAATTTAATATTTGTTCTTCTTAGCTAGATTGTCAAGAGGAACAATCACTTTAGGTAAAGGATTAATTACTTTAGGTAGTCTTGGTGGCCCTTCTTTCTTTTTTGGTTCTAATCACTTAACACTCGGGGGGGGCAGTTAGATAGATCAATAGAAGTAACAAATAAAGAAATAGGAACTAACTGACAAACGGGTTACGTTACCCCAGTTTTTAATTCCAAATGATTATCAAATGCATTTGATAAACCAACTGACTATTCATATGGTTATGTGGTAAGAGCCAATGGTACAAATTATTTCGAAGGCGCGGAAGGAGGAAAACGAGTAAAGAGAAATCTAAAAGAAGCAGAAGGGGAACTCAGATTAATAGAAAAGGTAGGAGATACTCAATCTTCAATCAAATCAAATGACAGCTCTCGTAATGGTTTAACTCCCAAGAAATTCTTTTTAATGGGAGTCAATGTAAACACTAAAGATGTTGAAGTTACAGGCTTAGTCTCTTTAGTGAAAGATGCACATAAAGGAATAAATGCACAATGCAAAAACAATTCAGGTCCGACCACAATACAAAATGGTTACTGTGACGATAAGGTTTTCTTTAAAAAATATGAAAATATTGATCAACAGCCAGGCTTTATTGCAACTGAATTAAAAAACAAAAACGATAAACGAGTTGGAGTTTTAGGTTTTGATTTAGGTCTTACATTAACTGCTACTTTTGGGAAGAGGGAAATTACTAATGGTGGTAGTGGCCCATCAGGGAGCAAAAAATTATCAAGAAGTGCTCCAATAAGAGTAAGAGTTAAAGAAAAGGATCAAAATCTTTACACAGGTCAAAAGGGTAGCAACAACAGACCTTATGTTGTTGTGCATGATTTGAAATTCGCGAAGGGAGCGCTAAAGAGCAAATGAAAAGAGGTAGAAAACAAAGGTAAAAATTTCAGAAGCTTAATAGAGCTAGGAGTGACCAAACAAGACAAGGGTGTTATTTCAAAAATCCCCCTAAACAACCAAAGACAATACTATCTCTGAGATCCTAGCTATACAGAGATAAAAGAAGGAAGGCTAAGAACTAAGAATGGACACTATCTCCCATGAAATAACAATGCAGAGTTACCTTATACCTATAAATTAATTAAGTAATACTAAGACTTAAAATCCCCAATAGTAACATAGTTCCCTAGACAATAAAGATTGCCCCCCCCGGCGCATTTAAAGGATTAATTTTTTTAGGTAGCATACTCGCCCCTGCTTTATTTGCGAGTGTCCATCCCGAACTAACTAGGATAGTCTCAACAACTGGAAAGGTTACTGGTAAATGATGAGAAGAGGCTAGAGTCGGTCCTTGATTTAATGGTTGAAGAATGAGAGAAGGTGCTGCTGGAGCATTGGGGCATATGGCTTACTCCTATGGATATGTCGCTAGAGTGAGTGGTACTGAAACTGCTACAAGCGAGGATAGAACAATGCAGAATGAAACAACGGATATGAAAGAAATTAAAGATGGAGAGCTGACCTTAATTGAAACACAATTAGATGCGCGAGGAGGAAATAAAAGAGGTCATCTTGTGGGAAAGAATGGAATAAAAGGTATTGTGGGTGGATATACCAAGAAGAAATTTATTCTTATTGGTGTCGGAGATACCAGTAATAAAGTAGAGTTCCAAGGATTAGTAACTATTGTTGATGGTTCACAAGGAGTTAATTGAAAGTGTTTGAAAGATGTTCTGGAAGGACAGTTGAAAAACAATACAAATGATGTGAAAAAATTGAGGGATAAATTTGGAGAAACTGGTTTGTTTTGAAAGACAGAAGACAATAGTAGATTATCTTTAGGCGGACAAATTGTTTTCGGAAATTGTCTTAAAGAGTTCTATAAACGTGGAGGTGAGATGGTTGTTGTTGAGAGTTTGAAGGAAGGTACAAGTGGAAAACGATTAGGATTCCAAAAACTAGAAATTCCTGGTGGCATGAGTATTGCATTAACTGTGGGGATGAAATTGCAAAGAGGGGAGAAAGAGATTATTGCGCCTGGTGTTTTAGTTAAAAACGTATTCACAAACGGAAGAACTCTTTGGGCTGGATTGCAAGGAGATGGGGTGGTTTTGAAGAGTGATAGGAATAAAAAGGATAAGGGTCAAGGCAACATCGTAATTCACGACTGATTCTCCACAAACTCACAAGATAACCCTCAAAACCTATATAAAAAAGAGGGGTCTGAAGATCCGAAGGAAGGAATTGCTAAGAAGATCCCTCTAAAAAATGAGTGAAATTGATATCTCTGAGACCCTAGCTATACAGAGATCAAACAAGGAAAATTAAAAACCAAAGATGGTAAAGATTTACCTTTCAATATAGAAATTGGAAAGTTTGTAGAAACTGAATTAATTAAGTAATTATTCTTTATCTCTTTTATTACTTCTGATCTAGAATCCTCCCAGCTATACACCCTTAAAATCCTTAGAAATTACCATAAACTGCTCTTTTCTCTAAGAGTTGGTTAAAGTTCTAACTTTAAGTAAAGGATTAGTTACTTTAGGTAGTTTTGGCGGCCCCTCTTTTTTATTTAGTTCTAGTTACTTATCTCTTGGGGGGGGAGGGCAGTTAGATAGAGAAATAGAAATTGTTTCTAAATTTGAAGGTACTAATTGAAAAGATGGTGTAATTACTCCTGTTTTTGATTCTTGATGATTGAGTGGAGGATTTAAAAACCCAATAATTTATTCATATAGTTATATAGCTAGAGCTAAAGACACAAATTATTCAGAAAAAACCAAATTCTCTAAAAGAACCAAAAGAAGTACTTTATTAACTGAAGGAGAGCTTAGATTAGTAGAGAGAGTAGGTTCTCTGACAACTAACAACGCAACTAGCTTTCCCAAAAGCAAACCTTCTCCACATCAACATCTTGATGGATTAACTCCTAAGAAATTCTTTCTAATAGGTGTTAATAGAACAAGTAATGAAGTTGAAATGTCTGGTTTAGTTAGCTTAGTGAAGAATAATCATGGCGGAATTAAAGCGAACTGCAACTCAAAAGATGAAAAAGCTCAAGCAATAAAGAATGGTTACTGCGATCATGTCTTTTTTAAGGCATATTATCCAGGAGAGAAAAAGCCTAGTTTTGTAGAAACTCAACTAAAAAATAATCAAGATAAACAAGTAGGAGTATTAGGTCTTAAGGATGTTGTGGGAACAATGAATGTTGTTTTTGGAGCTGGAAAGATAGACAGCTATACAAGATGATCAAGAAGTGCTCCAATAAGAGTAAAAGTTCAAGAAAAGGATCAAAATCTTTACACAGGTAAAAAGGGAAGCAACAACAGACCTTATGTTGTGGTTCATGATTTGAAATTTGCAAGAGGAGCATTAAAGGGAAAATGAAAAGAAGTTGATGATGATTCCAAGAGCTTAATAGAGATGGGTATGACAGATAGTACAAGTAACTCTTATGCCCTCGCAAATGAGTCAAAAAGTTCCACAATCCCTCTAAGCAGAAACAGACAATACTATCTCTGAGATCCTAGCTATACAGAGATAAAAGATGGAACATTAAAAACTAAAGATGGTCAAAAACTACCTTGAAAAGTAAACTTCTCTCTTCCTTACACTATCAGACTAGTTAAGTAATTTTTATTAATAAGCTGGTATTGTAGTTTCACAGAATACCTTAGTTAGGAATAATTTAGTCTTTAACTTACATCATTGAGCAGGACTAACTATCTTCACTGCTTTAGGACCTCATACACTAGATAATCTATTGTTTATCTTTAGACTAAATATTCCTCCTAGTACAGGTAGTAATAAGTTAGCTAGGCTAGAAACTAAATAGTTAAAGTCTCTAGCTTTACAGAAACAAAACCAAGATACTAGAGTTAACAATAGATTCAAAGAAGAGGTAATGATAGAGATTAGATATATAGGTTGAATGAACTTTCAAAAGCCTTTTGTTTCAAAAAAAGAAGCCAATCCTTGTTCTTGTATATAAGCTCCAGAATAAGCATTAGTGGCTTGTACAGAAGAAACAGGAACTCTTTGTTTAAGGCTTAAGAAAGGACTATCTAAGAAACTTCTCATAGGAAGCCCCTTATAATACTCTTTACCATCATGGAGTACTCACATGTGGTAATAACCTATTAGTAAAACTAAAGAGATTCAACCTATAGAACTTAAGAGATTTAAGTAAGCTGAACCAATATTTACCTTCTTAGAGAGATAAAGATAGTTCATTAATTAATAACTATGTTTAAAGTACTTAACCCAAAGATGATTCTCTTAACCTTAACCGCCTGTTCTTCTCCTTCTCTTATTGCCGTTAAAGGGAGTGAACCCCATTCTCACTATAAGATATTAGCCAACTATAATGGCCAAGCAGAATTACTTTTGAGCTTACAAATACCTCCTGATTATTTCCCCTATCAATTCAAACAAAGAAAGCTATATGACTACTTAACCAATATCAATAAGTATTTAGTTACTGAAGGAGCCTCTCAACAAAAACAAGCACTAGGTAAGCAGTTACAAGGAAGAATTGATCAGTTAATTAATCAAGTAACTACTTTCGGTCCTAGTCTCTGGAATGAAGACTTATATGCAGGAGGTTTAGTTAATAGAAATGTACAGTACTGAAATACTAAGAGTGCTGATTATTTATTCCTAGAACAATTCATTATTGATGACTCTTCAGATCCTTTGTTTCTATTAGAGAGACTTCCTAGACATAGTCATCTAGCAGTAACTAATTTCAGAGCAGCTAGAGACCCTTATAGCTTATTTGGAGAAGATGTCTATAAGTATTTTGGAAAGCCTGAAGGGAGTGGGGGAAATAACCAGTTAGCCAAAAAACTTCATGAATATTACAGAAATTATTCCAAGATATCTCCTAATAACCTATTCAGAAGTGGTAAGTATATACATTTCTGAACTGACTTCTGCAAGAACTTAAAGGAGAAGTCTAGTGATGGTACAGGAAAAGAAGATCTAAAACATTTCTTTAAGTTACCTTCTTTCAGTAATGGCAAAAAAGAGCATTTGTTCGCTCCCTTTCAAGATTCAATTGACAAACACATAGCCAAAGAATTTTTTGAGGTCATATTCTCTGACGAGGAGAAAGCAGCTTTAAAGAATGGAACCTCCGAGAAATTTCAATTTCAATATCTAAAAAATATTGCAACTCAAGCAAGTGGAGCTGGTGAAGAATCCATTTGCCCCTCAGAGTTAGGTCAATTGGCATTCCAGAAAGCTCACCATCCAGCTCTAGAACACCAAACACTTAAAGGTAGTAGTCCAGTCTCTGAAGGCACTCAAAAAGACTTATTAGTCTATTTAGCTCAGATGGCAATTGCTTTAGATAAAGTTTCTAAAACAAGTAACTTTAGTAGTGTCTTTGACAAAGATCCAAGAAAAGACTTTATCTATAACGCTTGAAAGAATGCAGTCTCAATTGCAAAAGGCTATAGAGAAAGACTAAAGAATGTTAGAGAATACTTACAAGCAATAGAAGTTGTAGATAAATCATTTAAGCCGGATCAATCAACACACACAAGAAACAGTTCCAAAACAGTAGCAATTGTTTCTTATCCCCCTTCACAATTGGGAGCTGGAGATGCAACTATTCAAACAATCTCTAAATATCCCTTCCTCTATACAGAGTTAGGACTAAATGAAGTTATTCCTAACGAGTGAAAGCGTGGGGGACCAAAAGGTGACAACCACAAAGATATCTTGGGAGTAGATGACAATGGTTGATGATGAAAGCTAGGAGATGTTCACTTATCAAGTGATAGTCTCAATAGCTTTAGTGGTGTAGCAGATTCAATCATCTTGTTAGCTACAGATGATGATTGAAATATCTTGAGTGCCTCAGATAGTCCTAAGATGAGATCACTGAGATCTTTATTAAAGTCAGAAAGCAATAGTAATGGAAAAGAAAGAATACAAATGAGTAACTATAGCTTGTGAAATGAAGGACTTAGATCTCCTATAGCTCTCAATCTCCTATTAGATGTATTAGTTGATACTCTAACTAAACAGTTTGGGAATGGTCAAGAGGAGAATGGACAAAAAGATAAATACACAAAAGCTTTAGATTGAGGAGATTACTGAAATAAAGTTTTTGCAACCGGAAAGAGTTCCGAAGAAACTTCTCAGAAATAAACTAACTCTTCAAAGGATTTTCTAGAAGGTATTTAAAGACTTCATCTATCTTTCTTTCTTTTAGTTGAGTTAAGAAGGAGTCATATAGTTCAGAAGGATAACTTCCTTTCTTTTTAGGTTCTAGTTTATCTGCGATAACTAGTACCTTACCTACTATATCTAAACTAGCAATAGGTTTAGTATGATGCTCTATTGCAGTTAGTATAGAGTCATCTAATGTATTGGTTCTAGATAAGTAATACTTAGCAACAGGGCCATGCAGATTTCAACACTCTTTAATTAACTCTTCTCTGGGTTTTGAATAGATCTTTCTTCCATATCTAATCAATTTAGTCTTAGATCAATTCTTTGCAAAGTCATGATAAGCACAACTAAGAAGCAAGTTAGCTCTAGTTTTCTCATCTAAAGAGGCTCACTTAGAGATTTGCTCTGCAAACTCTATAACTCTTAGGGTGTGATCAAATCTAGAGATTGTTTGTTCTTTATATATTCTCTTTAGGGCTTTAGAGAGAGCTTTTTCTATCTCTATTAAAGCCATCTCTACTCTCTTTCAGTTTTGACCCCCTAGAGAGAGATTTAAGTACTTTTTGTGCTTGTTAGTAAAGAGTATGAAGGTATGAGAGTTAGAGAGCCTCTCTAACTTTCACTTCATATGGTTTATCTCTTGAGTTTCTATGAAGTAAATAGTGTCTTTAGGGAAAGAATTTAATAAAGACTCTATATAGTCTCCATAACTCTCTGGATCCAAGAGATCAGTCTTTGAAGGTATCTCTTGAAACTCTAGAGTGATAGAGGGATTAAGTAACTTAAGAAATAACTTTAGTTCTTTCTTAGTGAATAAGAGTTTCTCAGAACTTAATTCTTTCTTGTAATAGACTATTGTGTCTATTTCAAAGTTTTGAGTAAGAGTTTTAAGTACTTCTGGATAAACAATTGAGTAAGTACTAAAGTAGACTAGTTGCACTAGTTTTTAATCTCGATTGTAGTTTCAGAATAGCTAACACTTACATAACTCAATAGAGTTGTGTTAATCTCTTCTGCTTTTGGACCTACAATGAGTTGAACATGATTATCACTTACTCACTTAATAGCTATTACTCCTGCTTTCTTTAGTTCTGACTCTATTACCTTAGATCTATCTTTGATATCGTATCTAAGTCTGGAGGCACAATTCTTGTAGTTAGATACATTATCTCAACCACCTAGACCTCTCTTATATGAGGCTATATGAGGAGGCAATCCTTCATCATCTTGTCCTTCTTCACTAGAGTTTGATTGATCATTTAATTTCATTGCATCTTTAATATGTTGTTTTTTGAAGAAGAAATAGAAAACCGCAAAATACACTACTGCCAATCCCCCTCCTACTGCAGCTCAGTAGTAGAACTGAGTACCTTTTTGATATGGAATAACCCCATTTATTAGAAGTTCAATAATACCTCCAGAGAATGCTGTAGGAATATGTGCTTCAGCTAATTTCATGGCTAGGAATGAAACTCCACACATTACTGTGTGGAAACAATAAAACAACTTAGGAATAGAGTACATAAAGCTGAACTCTATAGGTTCAGTAATACCTAACACTATTGAGTTCATCATTCCAGGGAATAGAGTCTTAGACAATTCTTTTCTCTTTTCACTATTCTTCTTGGGTGCAGAAAAGTAAATAGCTAATGCAGCCGCAGGTAAAGCAAACTGCATTATCGGGAATTTACCTTGCGTAAATCTACCTATGTGTATGCCATTACTATTTCCATTTGTTCCACAGCCTAGTAATTTATGATTTCCATTAGTACAAGTTGGTAGAGCTAATGCTGAGGCACCTAGCAAAGCATCTCCTTGTCACTGTAGGGAGTTATGGTTACCTACTCCCAAACAACAACAGGTAGCTTCATCAGAACATTTAGATTTACAAATAGCTTCGCAAAGAGTAGTACTAGAAGAACCATTATGTAAAAGATCTCCTCCTAACGGTGTGTATCAGAATAGAGAGGCAAATAAGTGGTGAAAGCCAGTAGGAATTAATAATTTCTCTAGAAACCCAAAGAAGAAAGCGTCAGCTCCTTTTCCCTTAGCTATATAGTTACCTGCATAGGATAGACCAATACCTATTCAGGGATAGAGAGTAAGAAATAATAAAGCTAAAGGTATTACTGCTAAAGTAGTCAGTAATGGAAGTAATCTCTTACCTGAGAAATAAGCTAGACAAGCAGGTAGCTTTATTTCAGACCAACGTCTAAATAAATAAGGTACTATCACTCCCCCAATAATCATTGGAGCGAAAATAGAACAATTTAAGGTAGTTACTCCAAAGAATTGATGTATTAGGTGGGTAGAGCCTTCTCTTCCTGCCCCTTCAAAGAGAATCTGAAACTTATCTGTCTTGGTACAACAGGGCAATAAACAACATTTGCCTTCCTTACAGCAACCATTCTTTTCTGTTCCGCCACAAGAGCAAACACACTTTCCTTCTCCATTAGCGCAACTAATAAAAGCAGAGTTGAAATAGGTAAAGGTTAAGAAACCTAATAGAGCACACCAAACAGCTATTCCTTCATGTTTCTTAGTGAAAGCTAAAGCAAATGAGATACATATAAGTAGTGGAAAGGCCTGCAATAATGGAAAAGCAATAGATTGTATTGCTCTTCCTATTTGAGATTGAATATTGCCGTTCTGATTTACTACCCCCCCTACAGACAGAAAGAGACTAGTAATAGCCATAGAGGCAATAGGGAGCATGAATGCTCCCGAAATGCCTGAAAGTTTGAGTTTTAAATTACTACTATTGAGTTTGCCAAAGTTAAGTCTGGCCTTAGTAGGTTCAGACACTAGAACATACTAAAGGTGATATATACTTCTTTTTTTAAATAGTTTTAGAAAAAACTAGTTTTGTGCAGATGTGTAGGGGTTAGAGAAAAACCACTCTTAGATAGTAAAAGGTTAGGAGAAAACAAGAAGAGAATAGACAATGCCTTATTAGTTTTCTTTAAAGCCCATATCATTCGACAAAGACTAACTTATAAGGTTTTCTTTTCCAAAGAGTTAATTCAATTCTGAGAACTATATCTAAGTGAGTTACAAATGGCTTTATCTTTTCTAGAAGAACATGAAAAGAAGCTCTTAGAAGATTGTTACCAAAAGAAACTTGGTTACAAAGATATGTTCTTCTCTAAATCTAATTACTATAGCTGTTTAAATAAATATTCAGATAAATTTTTAAAATTATTTGACTATAATTTTTTTCTTAAATGTCAGTTATTCGAGAAAGAAATCTTAGATAAAAGAGAACAGAATAAATAGATTTTGAAAGAAGAAATTAAAATTAGAGAGAAATTTTAAAGTTTTAGTTAGGTTTTTGTTCCTCTCTCTGACAGTGTCCCCTTTTTAGGTAAATATGTCTTTTCTGCCGTTTTTTCAACACATTGAAGATTCATTTAACAAATTGTGAAACGACTCCATCTCTTTTGTCTTTGCTATTCTTGGACTTTTTTGTGTGATAGCTGCTTTTTGGCCAGGCTTTTACAACACTTGAAAGACTAAAGACACAGAATTTCTTCCAATTGGTCTTTTTTCTCTTTTCCTTTTAGTTGGGGTTTTGATGTCTGCTGGTTCAATAGCGGGTATATGTGAATCTCCAAAACTAGGTCCTATGTATATGAGAGGTTGTGTATTTACCCTCCTTAATGTTTTTGTGATGCTAACAAACCTTTACACTGTAGGGCTGTGATGTAAGAATAAGTTTTTAGGAAGAAGAGGAGCTGACAGCAGTTATGCTGATGTTTCAGAAACCTCTGAATATGTGGATGATGAGCAAGAAGAAGTTGAATACAATGAAGAAGAATCTCAAGAAGAATCTAATTTGATGGATTTAGGATTAGCAATATAGAAAATGTTTTTCAGTAATTTGTTTAATTTATTGTTCCTTGGAGAAGGAGGTGTTGCAACAAAATATTGTGCCCCTTCTTTAACTGGAGCTGGCGCGTTCATTCTTATTTTGATTTCTTTTAAACAATTTACACAGGTAAAGAAAACTAGAAATACTGTCTTTCTAGATAAGAAATTCATGTTTTTCCAACTTTATGCTTGTTTCTTCCTTGGTTCCGCTTCCATTTATGGTCTTTGTGGCAATTGAAATTCTACATGAGGTCCTATTAACTGCATTCTAGTATTTATTAATGTTTGTTTATTTGCGGCTAACTATTACACACTACAAGTTAAATTGTCAAACACCGTAGCTGCAAAAAAGGCTAATATGTCCGAATCGGAATATTACAATCAGGTAATCGCTCCTTCTCTAGCACTTCAAACTAACTAGTTCTTGGTTAGTTAATAAGATAATTAAGAAAGTCTAGGGAGACTTACCCAAGTGGTTAAGGGGGCATCCTGCTAAGATGCTAGGTGGCTTATTTGCTGCGCAAGAGTTCGAATCTCTTAGTTTCCGCCAGTTTTAACTCAATAGATTTATTCAAAAAGGCTTAGAACCCAAAGAGTACTTAACAGCTTTAGTAGATTTTCAATTAGTTTGGTAGTTTCTTTTAGGATCTAAAGAGAGTTGAATATATTCTTTCTCTCTAGAGTCTCCCATTCTCATTACTTGAATATCAGTTACTTTTGCTAACTTAGAGCTATCTTCTTCAAAGTAATAGAAGTTATTCCCTTTCTTTAAGTTCAACTTTCTATAATTTTCAAGAGATAGATTTAATTTGTTATCTATTAGATAGTTATGTTCAAACTTATCTACTTTGATCGCAAAGCCTGCAATAGCTAAAGTAGAAGAACTAAAAGCTAATATTGCTAAAACTTCCTTCAGAAACATTAGAGTTTTTCACTTAAATCAATCTGATGAGTAAAAAAATCTTTTAACTCTAAGTTATGTTCTGAACAAATTACAAAGTTTCTCTCAAAAAGAATAGGAAATAACTTTCTAAATACTACCTTTCTAACAACTGAGTTGATATGAGAAGTAGTTTCATCTAATAAGAGAATCTTGTCCTTTAAAGTACAAAGATAAAGGAAGTTAAAAAATTGTCTTTGTCCATCACTTAATTCTGTAGTTCTTAATGGTTGATAGTCATATATATCTATCTGACTAGCTAAGTCCAAAACCAGCTCTAATTCCTTTTCACTTAGAGATTGTTTAAGTCTTACTCAATCAAACTCTAAAGGTTCTGTTTTAGAGTGTTGATAGATAATTACTGTGTTAAGAGAGCTTTCTCAGAGATTAGAAAGAGATACTCCATTAATGAAGATAGAGTTAACTCCATCTGGTAACTTAGCAGAGATTAACTTATACAAGGTGCTTTTACCTACCCCAGAAGGACCATATATAAAGGTACTAGGAAAAATAGAGAGATTTAAGTTATTAAATATGGATTTTTCTCCATTGTGATAACTTAACCTTTTTAGCTCTATTACTTTAGCCTTTAGTGACTGTATAGAGAGGCTGGGTAAGTTGTCATTAAACAATAAGTGTTTATATTGAGTTACTGAATTAGAGTACTTAGCTCAATTAAGAGCATTAAGAATGACTCTATCTAAAGCACTACTTAATTGCATATAAGCTATTCCAGCCATTATCAAGTTGGAAATAGAAATAGTGTTTTGGAAATAGAGATATGCTCCAAGAAAGTAAATAGAACAATTAATTACTTGAGTAAGAAAGAAATTAAGTTTTAGTAATAGAACCCTTCTAGACTGAAAGAAACTATCTGTTAGTTGTCACTCAGTTAATTCAGCACCCAAAACACTATTAAGGAAAGAGAATTTACTGAAGTCTCACTCATATTTCAGAAATTTATTTAGCTTAAAAATTAATTTCTGAATACCTACTTTGTGTTTCAATAGTCTCTCTATTCCTGAGCTATCCAGCTTGTGAAGTAGATAAAAACTAACTGATTTAAAGAGCATTGAGACAACAATAAGAACTAAGAAATAAGGTTGTAAGTAAGTTAGATAACAACTAACTAAAAGAGAGATAAGAATTCCAGAGACTATAGTGCTCAGCAACTCACTATAGAATAGAGAGATTGTCTCTATATATTCTTGAGCTAATAAGTATTGATTTTTAGCTAACTTAGAGAAGAAATAATTCTTTTTTCTCTCTAATCTTTCCAGTAGTAATCTGTATAGCTCTTTAAAGTACCACTGTTTATCTTTGAGATAGTAAATAGACTTAAGGTACTCTACTAGAGACCAGATAAAGATAACTAATACAGAGAAAAAGAGAATAGAACCTATATTCCCTCAATGATGACTCTGTATTACATCCTCAAAAATTAACTTATTAATAGCAAAGCTAACTATTAGTATTCCAAAGGCTACTAACTCCAGCGATATGTTTCTTATTCATCTAGGTAATTTGAGAATAGAGAGTTCTTTCTCTGCGTAATTAACTACTATTCTTGACTTACTAGAAGAATCAATTTTCTCTACTAGTAGTATCTTTCCAGAGAATATAGAAGCTAGTTGTTGGTAGTTAACTCTAAACCTACCTAACTCAGAGTCATAGAGTAAACAAGAACTTCTATATTTCTTTGCTATTACAAAGTGTTCTGAGTTATTTCTATATAAGAGCATTACAAAAAACCCTGTTAAAGGGTTTTGTTGTAACTCTTTAATGGATAGTTTGTAAGCCTCTAGGTGTATTCCATACTTTTTATTAATACTCTCCAATTCAAAGATGGAGATGCCTCTATCTCTGATGTTGAGTTGATCAAATAACTCTGTTCTACTAACTTCTTTCTTTAAGAAGTGATTAATGAGAGATCTAGTGACTGAGACTCCACAGTCATGTTCACTTTCTTGGTAGTAGATTTTCATATCTTCTTATTCATTAATTGCAAAATTTTTATATAATTAAGGAAAATGTCAGGTTGTTTTAAGTGTCACCACCATCACCACTGTTGCCACACTAGTTGTTGCTGTTCACACTGTCATCATCATTGTTGTTCAACTATCTCTAGTTGTTGTTCAGATTGTTGTTGCGAAGAAGGACCAGTTGCTGAATGTTGCACAGACTGTTCTTCCTGCAAGTCAGCTTAGTTTAACTAAGCATTAAAGGCTTGGCTTATAGCCAAGCTTATGTATCAAGATACTATTTATTGACTTTCAAGTCTCACTAAATTCACTTCAAAGGAAGCAACGAGAGGCATCTTAGTTCAACCAAACCAAGAACTAGGCTGTCAAGATAGCCTCAAGTTATCTCTAGCTACAGAACCTACTATCTCCAATATCCAACTAGAGATACAAGGTTGTATTCTCTTTAAAGCCTCAGTTAATGCTCTTTGTTTAGCAATAGAACACAAGAACAAAAGAGAAGCTCTTGAGATACTAAACAACTATCTAAATATGATTCAAGTTCAAGACTTTAACTCAGACTTACTAGACAACAATCTAAAACTATTTGAGAAATTTAAATTAGCTTTAAGTAGAAGAAAGTGTCTAACAATAGGAGCTCTAGAGTTGAAGAAAGAGTTAATAAACAACTAATACTAGGTTCTCACATCTCTCTTAACAAACCTAATAACTATCTCTTAGGAACAGTAAGAGAAACAATCTACAATGGAGCGGATTGCTTCATGATCTTTACTGGACCTCCACAGAACCAAAGAAGAGTACCAGTAGAACAATTATTCCTAGCTGAGGGATTAGAAGAAGCAAAGAAAGCTAATATTAGCTTTCAAAACTGTGTAGTTCATGCTCCCTATATCTTTAATCTGGCGCAGAAGGATGAGGATGGTTTCATTCACTCTTTAGTAGTGAATGAAATTCAAAGAACTGTTCAAATGGGCATTCAGATATTTGTTGTTCATCCAGGCTTTGCAATAGGAGAGAGAAAAGAGGGAATACAAGAGATAATTAAGAACTTAAAGGGAATACTAAAGACCACAGAGCATTTAAATTATTTCTTTGCCTTGGAAACGATGGCTGGAAAGAAGAATCAACTCGGCAGTAGTCTAGAGGAGTTAAAAGAGATCTTTGAAGGTTGTAATTGAAACTCTAAGCTAGCTGTTTGCTTAGATACAGTGCATTTACATGACAGTGGATATGATCTCTCTGATCTAGAGGGATTTAAGAAACACCTTGACTCTCTTATAGGCTTAGAAAGAGTCAAAACCTTACATCTAGGTGATTCAATGAATGTAAGGGGTTCTAAGAAAGATAGACATGCTAACCTAAACTATGGTCATATAGGCTTTGAGACACTCATTAAGTGAGCCTATGATGAGTTCTTTTCAACCCTTCCTATAATAGTTGAAACTCCATTTTGGGTTAAACAAAAGGGAAAGAAGAAAGAGTTAGTCTCCCCCTATAAATGAGAGATTCAATTAATTAGGAATAAGCTTTGAAAACCTATTCCTAATCCAGAACACAAGCCAATTTATAGTCGCTATGAGCAAGAATAAGAAAAGCACTTCCTTTTTAACTTCTTGTTGGTATGGTTATAAGTCTTGACACAACAAGAAACAACTAAAAAGATATAGCAGACTATCTAAGAAGCAATTCTCTCTTCAATGCAAGATAAGAACTATAGATGAAAGACTAGTTAATTACATTAAGAAGACTCAAACTAAGAAGAGAAAGTTAGAGATAAAGCTAAATAAGATATCTAACAAACTAGATAAGTGAGATAATGTAACTCCTGTAGAGGCCGTTAAGGATCCTAGAAACTCTACATTTGTCCCACTAAAGAAAGAAAACAGTATATAAAGTTTTTATAGGGTGTCTTAGCCAAGTTGGTAAGGCATGGAGCTGCAACCTCCATATGCATCAGTTCGAATCTGATAGACACCTCCAAAAGCTCCTAATAGCTCAATGGACAGAGCACTTGCTTGCGGTGCAAGAGGTTATAAGTTCGACTCTTATTTAGGAGGCCAGTAGCGGGACATAGCTCAGTTTGATTAGAGTGCTTGGTTTGGGACCAAGAGGTCGCAGGTTTGAATCCTGTTGTCCCGACCAGTAAGGCAGGATATCTCAGTTGGTTAGAGGGATCGGTTCATATCCGATAGGTCGCGGGTTCGAGCCCCGCTCCTGCTACCATTTTTAGGAAGCTTACCCAAGTGGACGAAGGGGTCAGTCTTGAAAACTGAGAGGCATCTAATAGGTGCGCAGGGGTTCGAATCCCTTAGCTTCCGCCATTTATTTGTTAACATCTCCTATGAGTGAAGTCTCTCAATGAGGGATTCTTTCTCTCCTCTTGGAGAGTATTTGTTTCTATAGTATCGCGGGGTAGAGCAGTTTGGTTAGCTCGTCAGGCTCATAATCTGAAGGTCGTAGGTTCAAATCCTACCCCCGCTACCATTAGGGGCTTTTAGTGTAGAGACCTAACATACCACACTGTCACTGTGGAGATCGCGGGTTTGAATCCCGTAAGGCCCGCCATATATGGATTTTTGGGTAGGCTTCGTAGCTCAGTCGGTAGAGCAACGGTCTGAAGAACCGTGTGTCGGCAGTTCGATTCTGCCCGAAGCCACCATAATACAAACATTTAGTATCCTTTAAATTAAGTAGTATTTAGAGAATGGCACCTAGGATAGTTATTCTTTTTGAATGTTCTGAGTGTAAGTTCAGATACTACTTAAGTCAAAAGAAGATAGATAAGACAGTAGTTAATAAAAAATTAGAACTTAAGAAATTCTGTAAAAAGTGCAGAAAACACTCTAAACACATAGAAAGAAAACCAGACTAATCCAAAGAAAGATAACACTTAGTGCTAGCTGTTATCTTTAGTCTTGCTTTTATTCTCTTAGTCTTAGGGTTATTGCTATCTTCTTCTGGTTCTACTGGAGGTTTCTCTGTCTTATCTGGTTATGATATAGAGCTATTTAAGAAGACCAAAGACTATGGAATAGTAAAGATACTTAAGCTATTAATGTTCTTGTGTACCTTACTTTTATTTATTCTCTGCATTAGCTATGTGAAAAAATTAAAAGGATAGCTTTAATGCTTCTTGAGCAGGAATCTCTTTTACAAAAGGGTAAAAGTTAATAGATTTAGTGGATCGGGGTATATACCCCGATTCAAACTAAGAATTACTAAAGAGAATCTCAAAGGAGCTCTTAATAACGACTTAGTTCTTTTTAGAGTTCCTGATGCAAGAGATAGTGAACCGAAGGTAGTAAAGATAGTTGAGAGATTCAAGCTTAACTTTGTTGTTGAGGTTTTAAAACTCTTAAAACAAGGAATAGTTGTTTTCTTTGATGATCCTCAATTACCTGGCAAGAGAGATATATATGGGACATTTTCTAGAGTACAAGTAGGTCATAAACTACTTGTTCAACTAAGAAGCTTTCCTCCAGAAAGAATACAAGGAAGACTCTTAGAGATACTAGGACACAAAGATAATCCAAATGTTGAGTTCAACTCTTTAGTACTAGATCTAAAACTCCCTAATGACTTTGAAAGTAGAAGTATTCAACAAGAAATAGAACAACTTAAAGAGAAAAGAGAATCTTTTCTAACTAATAAAGAGAGCTATAAATCCCTAGAAGATAAATACTTCTTCACTATAGATGGAGAGAAAGCTAAAGACTTCGATGATGCCATTTGCACAGAAAAGACTTCAGATGGCTTTAAGTTGTATATTGCAATTGCAGATGTTTGAGGATATTTGAGACACTTACCTTCTATAGCAGAAGAGGCTAATCAAAGAGGTACTTCTATCTATCTACTAAATAGAGTGATTACTATGCTTCCTCCTATACTCTCTGAGGATCTTTGCTCTCTAAGAGAAGGAGAGAGAAAGAATACTATTTGCCTTTCTATAGAAATAAGTGGTAGAGCAGAGTTAAAGAAATCAACTCTGAAGATATTCCCAGCTTTTATTCGCTCTAAAAAGAGATTCACATATGAACAACTGAATAGATATATGCAAGGGAAAGAAAGAGATTTCTTTGAAGATGAACAGCTTAAATTAGCCGTTCTAAATAGCTATGAGGTTGCAAAGAGATTTGTTGAGAGAGAACAATTTGGGAATCAAGAGACTCTGAGAATCTCTCAAGATAAGTTAGAGTACCAAACAAATCAAGAGGAGAAAATTATTTCTCTCTCTAGAGCTAATGAAGAAAGCAGTGAGCTAATTAGTTTTGAGAAAGTAATAGAGAAATATATGGTGCTAGCTAATAACTTAGTTGGAGAGTGATTTAAGAAACATAATATAAAGACTATCTATAGAGTTCACAAAACTCCAGAACAAGCTAGAGTCAATAACTTTTTATATGAGATGCAACACTTTAGATGTAATGCACCTATATTCTTAGATGTTCCTGACTTAACTACCACTAAGCTAAATAGATTGTTAACTATCTTTAAACAACACCCCAGCTTTCATCTAATACAACATAACTTCTTATTAACTCTCCCAAAAGCAGAATACAGTCTCTTTAATATAGGTCACTTTGGACTAAATAGTCAAAACTATCTACATTTCACTTCTCCCATAAGAAGACTCCCTGATCTATTAGTTCACAAAGCATTGTGAATGCACTTCTTAGCTCCCAAGATTTACTCCAATCAAGAAAGAGAGAGTAGTCAAGAGAGTTTAGAGAAATTAGTCTATCTTTCTAATCTAGCTGAACAAAGAGCTATTACAGCTGAAAGAAGATTTATAGCTAGAAAGCTGTATCAATATCTCTTAACTAAATATCCCAATCAAGAGTTTGAAGGGGTTATTATGTCTAAATCTGAATGTGGATACAATATCCGAATAGACAACTGTTACGAGGGATATATTAGAAGAGAAAACTGCAAATCTTCTAAGAAATTAGGAGATACTATTCAACTAAGAAAAGTAGAGTATTCTTGAGATGAATTTATAGAGAGATAGAGAGGAAATTCACCTACAGAGTAATAAAAAAAGACTATATAAATATCAATCCTTTGATAGTTATATAGCTGGTTTAAGTCTTACTTCACCTGTAGTTAAGGGAATACTCAAGGGTGAACTAGCTTTTTCTAATAGTTACATAAAAGCTATAGGGACTGAGCTATTCTTAGTAGGTTTTCACTCAGAGCCCATAAGACTATTACTTCACAAAAGAGAGATAAGAAAGATTATTGATTCCTCTAAGAAAAATGGATATTCTATTCTCCCCTCTTCTCTTTTCTTGAAGAATAGAAGAATTAAGTTAGAGTTACAGCTTTGTAAATACAACAAAAACTACTTAAAAGAAAAGAAGAATAAGAAGTATTTGAGAGCCAAGGAAAGAAGTAAATACTCTGATCTTGAAGACTAAAGAGCTTATTTACTTTGACAACGCAACTACTTCTCTTAAATTACCTTCTTTTATTGAGAGATTAGTTAAGAGTCACTCAGACACTAGTTGAGTTAAAGATAAAGAATTCTATCTTCATTCTTTAGTTAGTAAGTTAGCTAGTTGATTAGGAGTCACTAGGGAGCAAATAACTCTAGTACCTTCTTCTACCTATGCAATAAATGAAATCTTTGAGAGTTTAGTTGTAGAAGAGAAGATAAAGGTTTATCTTTCAGAGAGCGAACACATCTCTAATTACGCTAGCATTTGGTGATTGAGAGAGAAATATCCTGAGAGAATAGAGTTTCAGCACTATAACCCTGAGAGAGAGTGAAAGGATGAACAAGGAGTGTTACTGATAACTCTTAGAGATAACTTAGGAAATTCTCTTTGGACTAAAGAGAAACTTTCTAAACTTCCGCAAGAGTTAGTAGTTATTGGCGATTTCACACAATCTGTCGCTAGTGATGATCTCTCTGAAATTAAAGAACATTTTGATTACTTTTATTTCTCAGCACATAAGTGCTTAGGACCTTTTGGGTTGGGCTGTATAGTCTCTAAGAAACCCTTTAAGACAATTCCAGACCTAGATTGAAGGTCTATTTATCTTTGAGAACAAGAATTTGAAACTATCTTGAGCTTCTTTGAGAGCAACAAATACAAATCAAAAGAGTTAATAGAGTATTGAGTGAAGAACTTTCCAGAAGATTCTGGATTTAGTTACACTCACTATCCTAACTCTCTTATTTTTTTAGTGAAAGTGGAGAGACATGCTACACATGACTTTGCTTATCTATTAGAAGAGCACAATTTTGTATTTAGATTCAATGACTTGTGTTCCACTAATTCCTTAGTATCAGATAAGTCTTTGATACGTTTTTCTCTATCAGTATTGAATACAGTTGAAGAGCTTGAGAAGCTATTTGAGTTAATGAGATATTTTGAAAAAAGTGTTAAATTCTTAAAATAAAAAATAAATTAAACCTATGGAAGTTTATAGAGTAGGTATTAATGGATTTGGAAGAATAGGTAGATTACTGTACAGAAATCTGCTTAATTCACAAAGTATAGAAGTAGTAGCGGTTAATGATATTGTTGAACCTAGTGTATTAGCACATTTACTAAAGTATGACAGTTCACAAGGTGTACTGGTTGACTGGGAAATTAGTAGTGATCAAGAAAATATTCACTTAAAGAATCTGAAGAGTGGAGTAGAAAAGAGTTTCAAGGTTTACAACTTCAATAAAGAAAAGAGTTACCACTGAGGAGAATTAAATGTTGACTGTGTAGTTGAATGTTCTGGTAGATTACTGACTAGAGAAGCAGTTAAGTGTCACTTGGATGCTGGTGCGGATAAGGTATTAATTTCTGCTCCTGCAAAGGATGACAGCATTAAGACTGTTGTATACAATGTGAACCACAACTCAATTGCAACTTCAGATAATGTAATTTCTGGAGCTTCCTGTACTACAAATGCTTTAGCTCCTGTAGTAAAGGTATTACACAGAAAGTTTGGAATTCAATCAGGATTTATGACTACTGTTCACGCTTTTACCTCTGACCAAAGACTACAAGATGCTCCTCACGCAGACTTAAGAAGAACTAGAGCTGCAGCCAATTCTATTATTCCTACAACTACTGGAGCAGCGGCCGCAATTGGAAAGGTTATTCCAGACCTACAAGGAAAATTAGATGGTATTGCTCACAGAGTTCCTGTATTAACTGGTTCTTTGGTTGACTTAACACTTAGACTATCTAAGCCAGCAACTGCTGAAGAAATCAATCAATCACTTGAATCAGCTGCAAATGAAACTATGGCTTACATAACTGATCCAATAGTTTCTTCAGATATTATTGGAAATACTCACGGTTCCATCTTTGACTCTCAATTAACTAAAGTTCTTCCTACTGGTGAAGTGAAACTATACACTTGATATGACAATGAATCTTCTTATGTAAATCAATTGTCTAGAACCCTTCACTACTATATCTCCCTTTAGTTTTCAATAACTAAAAGATAGTTAATGAGATTTAATAAGCAAACACTAAAGGATTTAAAACTACAAGGTAAAAGAGTAGTTGTTAGACTAGACCTTAATGTTCCTATTATTGATGGAGTAATTAAGAATAAGACTAGAATACTTGGAACCATTGAAACACTTAATTACTTATTTGATCAAGGTTGTAAGGTAGTTGCTTTAAGTCACTTTGACAGAATTAAGAGTTATGACGATATGATGTCTGGAAAGAAGAGTCTAAAGATAGTTGCAGAGGAGTTTCAAAATATCTTTTCAATTAAGAAAGTTCACTTCATTCAATCTAGAGAGTTTGAAGAAATAAAGAGAGAAATTAAGGAAGTAAATGCTGATCTAACTATTCTTGAAAATACTAGATATTATGATGTTGACTCTTCAACTAAAGAAGTAGTTAAGTGAGAAAGTAAAAACTCACCAGCTCTTGCAGAATTCTATGCCAGTCTAGGTGATGTATTTGTTAATGATGCATTTGGAACTTCACACAGAGCACACGCTTCAAATGTTGGAGTTGCAGAAAGAGCTCAAGATAATGCAATTGGATTCTTAGTAGAAAAAGAATTAAAGGCTCTTGATTATGCTTGTGACACCGAAGAAGGACCTAAAGTGATGATTCTTGGAGGAAGCAAAGCTTCAGACAAGCTAAGACTTATTAAGGAAATAATTGAAAAGGTAGATAAGTTGTTAATTGGTGGAGGAATGTCTTATACCTTCTTGAAGGCTCAAGGTAAGGCTGTAGGACTTTCTTTAGTTGAACATGATTACATTCCACAATGTAAAGAGATACTCTCTGCATACCCTCATAAGATAGTTCTTCCTGTGGACCACTTAGTGTCAGAAAAGTTTGCTGATTTACCTAGCATAGTTGTAGATGCTGATTCTACAGATTGGAGCACAGGAATGGCTCTTGATATAGGACCTAAAACAGTTGCATACTTCTCAGAAATATTAGATAGTTCTAAGATAGTTATCTGAAATGGTCCTATGGGAGTTTTTGAATTTGAGAATTATTCTGGCGGTACTTTCTCAATTCTTAGAAAGTTAGCAGAAGTAACTGAAAAAAGAGGAGTTTATAGCTTAATTGGAGGGGGAGACTCTGTTGCGGCTGCAGAAAAACTAAATATGACAGATAAGTTTAGTTTTGTATCTACTGGAGGGGGAGCTACTCTTACCTATCTAGAAAGAGGTGCTATGCCAGGAATAGAAGCCATCAAAGACAAGCAATTTTAAGCTAGTCACTAACGGACAGCTCTTTAGGGCTGTCTAACTATGGAAAGAACTTCAATCTCTGTTACTTCTATCTACAAGAGATTTGGGGGAAAGTACATTAATAAGACTCAAGAGAACTCTCAAAGATTAATTCACATTTCTTCTTTAAGTAGGTTAGGAATGGAATTAAATGGGATCTTCCTAGAACAAGAGCTTTTATCTGTTGTTATTTGAGGTCAAATGGAATGTCAATTCCTAGAGACTATGGAAGAAAGTAAGCAAATAGAGACTCTTAAATCAATCATTACCAAGAACCCTCCTTTATTTCTATTGAGTAACAATTTCACTGAAGTTAAGCTCCTAGACTCTCTGAACAAAGAATTTAATAACAATAAGTCAGCAATTATTCAACTGGATTACTCAACTAAAGAGATATTCAATTCTGTTGGTACTTGACTAGCCAAGAGCTTAGCTAGTTGAGAGACTATACATGGCTCTGTAGTTAGTGTCTTCGGAGAAGGAGTCTTAATTATTGGTGAACCTAGCATAGGTAAAACAGAGCTAGTGTTAGATCTATTAAGTCTCAATCACCTATTTTTAGGTGATGATGCTATTAATATCACTAGGCTAGGGAATGCAGTTATTGCCAGAGCTAATCCTCAAACTAGTGAATTCATTCAAGTTAGAGGGATTGGAATTATCAATATCAAAGAAGCAATTGGTAGATCCAAGATTATTGATGAAACCAAAATTCACTTAATAGTTGAATTAAAGAAATATGGTAGTACAGATACTATTGAGAGTCTAGAAAACTGAGGAGAAGATATTAAGTACAAAAAATTATTGGATGTAAAGTTACCTCACTACATCATTCCTGTGCAAGTGGGTAGAAATATTAGTGAGTTAATTCAAGCTTGCGTGAATGATCACAAAATGAAGAAGTCTGGTTACAACTCTGCTAAAGCTTTTGATAGGGTACTAAAAGAAAATCTTAAGTCTAAGTTAGCTAAGAGATAGTTCACTTTTGAACACAGAATTAATTAGTTGAGTAGTTATAGAGTTAATTTCAAATAGTTCAATATCTTCTACTTTCTCCCCAAAACAAATAAATTTGATTGGAATTGAGTATTTAGGTCTTAGGTTGTAGATAACTCCTCCTCTGGTGGTGCTATCCATTTTGGTTAGTACTAAAGCGGAGATAGGAATTACCTCTAGTAATTTAGCTAACTCTTGTTGGGAGTAAGTACCAAGAGTTGAATCTAGAACTAAGAAGCTCTCTTCCGGAACTTTAGACATTACCTTCTCAACAATTGAATATTGTTTTTTAAGTTCTAGCAGTAAGTTTTGGTTGTTGTATTGTCTCCCAGAGCTATCAATAATAATCAGTTCATATTGTGAGTGATTATCTCTAAGAGCTCTGTAGATTAATGCACTAGCTTTTTCCGGTAAGTTAGGAGTCATAATATCAACCTTTAGTTGTTTGGCCAGGATATCTAGTTGGTCTACCGCTCCAGCTCTAAAGGTATCTCCAGCAACTAAGAGAATTTTGTTAACTAGTTGATATTTAACTTTCAAGAGGTAGACTAACTTAGCTATAAAACTAGTCTTACCTACCCCATTAGAGCCAGCAATGAAAAAAACATTGCATTGATTTGGCTTGAAATTAAGTCTCTTTAACCCTTCGATGGAATGTTGTTCCACAGAGTTAGAATAGTGCCCCACTAACAGATCTATTAGCTTCTCTTTAATTATTGACTCATTTATCTCTTTGTTTTTTTTTAGTTCTTGGAGTAATCTTTCAGCAATTGAGTTAGCTAGTTCTAGCTGGAAATCTAACTTAATTAGACAATTAGAGATATTTTTTTGTAACTTCTGAGAGTCTCAAACAGAGGTGTTAGAGAATCACTGAGAGAGATATTCAAAAGCAGTAGATTTCTTTAGCTTTACAAAAACATTATTTATTAGAGACATTAGTACTTAATAAATAAGTTATGAGCTTTAGGGAGAGAGACACTTTCAAAGTTAGATAGTGTGTTAAGAAAGTCAGAGTCTAACTCACTTGAGATACTCAAAGATTCTTTGATCTCTTTTCACTTGGTCTCACTGAAGATAGGAGAGAATAGGTAACTAGCCAATACCAGTTGCCTGTACAACAAAACATTTAGTTCTTGATATTCTAAGGAGCTAACCTCTAACTTTCAAGGTTCAAATTTCTCCAGCAGTCTGTTGGCATTCTCAAGTAAGGTAACGACTTGATTGACTATTCAATAGAACTCAAAATTCTCTATCTTTTCTTTAACTTGAAAGAGTAATTCAGTACCTAGTTGAAAGTTTGCAGAGAACTCTGAAATAGTAAATCCCCCCTCTAACTGACTAGTAGTTAAGTTGTTTTTGGAGAGTATTCCCTTGAGTCTATTAATTAAGTTCCCATACAAATTCAATAGATATTTATTGTGATATTCCTTGAGTATTTCTTCTGAGAAAGTGTGATCTGAACCTCAGTTGAGATAGGCACAATATCATCTAAGAGTTTCTAGGGGAAATTCCTCTAGTATCTTGGGTAAAGGTTTTTCAATCAAACTTGCTTCAGATTTAGAGATCTTTCTATTCTTTTGATTTACTAGTCAACCATGAACAACTAATTTACTAGGAAGAGTAAGCTCTTTAGCTTTTAAGAGTAAAGGAAAGTAAATAGAGTGAAATTTAAATATCTCTTTTCCAATTATTTGGATAATCTTTAATTCTTTATTCTTTCACTTCTCTCTTATTTCTTCATTGCTTAAGTAACCTAACAGAGCATCAAATCAAACATATATACAAAAACTATTAGATAGTTGAATGCCTCAAGAGAGATTCTTTCTTGAAACAGAAAGATCCTCTAACTCACTAACTATTCCACTTTCTAGATTACTTCTGTAGTGCTCTGGAAAGATAATTGAATTCTCTTTGTAGTAAGTCAAGAACCAATCTTTGAATTCTTTTACCTTTAAAAAGTAACTCTCTTCAGCTCTTTCAATTAGTTGATGACCCAATTCACAAAGATTGCTCTTTTCAAAGTACTTAGAAGAGTAATTAGTTTCACAACTAATGCACTGATAACCAGATCACTTAGAGAGATAGATATTTCCTTTCTCAACTAAGTTATTAAAAAAATCAGTGACAAACTCTTTGTGACTTTGATCAGAAGTTCTTATAAATAGATCTACTGATAACTCAAGAGCTTGATTTAAGTTTTTAAATTTCTGACTTACTTGATCTACAAATACTTGAGGTTCTAATTTCTCTTCTTGAGCTTTGAGTAGAATTTTCTCCCCGTGTTCATCTACTCCTGCCAGTAAATAGACTTTCTTGCCTATTAACTGAAAATACTTTTTAGCTATCGAGGCTAGTAATAGGGTGTAGGCGTGACCAATGTGCGGATCTCCAGAAGCATAAAAGAGGGGAGTAGTGAGCAAAAGCTCACTCTCTGAATGATTTATTTCTCTAGTTTTGATTGAAGTTCTTTAAGTTGTGCACTGTATGCGGGGCTAAACAGCTTTTCTTTTAGAGCAGATAGTCCCTGTGCAATATTTTTATCTTTGTAATAGAATCAAACCCCTCTTTTTTCTATGAGTTTTCTCTCAAGAGCTTCATGAATGAGTTCATAAGCTTTACAGAATCCTGAGTCGAAATACAGCCTTAGATTCAGCTGTATTAAAGGATTATTGAATTTGTTTTTAATGATTGTAATTTTTGTTAGGAATCCCACAATTTTTTCTTGTTTCTTGATTGCCTCTAATCTCTTAACCTCAACTCGAATGCTTGCGGCATACTTAAGGGCTCTACCTCCAGAAGTGGTTGTAGAGGGGAAGAAAGATTGCTTTATTTGTTCTCTAATTTGATTGATAAAGATCACTGTTGTTTGAGAGTTAATTAAGTGTGATTGAAGAATTCTCAACCCCTTGCTCATTAATCTAGCTTGTAGACCCATATTTTGATCTTCAATAGAACTTTCTAGTTCCACATTAGGTACCATAGCTGCAACTGAGTCAACAACTATTAAGTCTGCTTCGTTGCTTTGAACTAAAGAGTTAATGATATTGAAGGTTTCTTCTCCGGAAGAAGGATAGCAGATATATAGTTGATTCGCTTTAACTCCTATTTTTTCTGCTCAAACTTTATTTAAGGTATTTTCTAGATCGATGTACACACAGGTTTTATTTTGTGCTTGGGCCTCTGCAATAGCATGTAGAGCTAAAGTAGACTTTCCTGAAGAGTCAGCTCCAAATATCTCTATTATTTTTCCACCAGGTCAACCTCCTGTACCTAGCGCTCTATCTAGGGCATAAGAACCTGTAGGAATCTTAGAAAAGTTATTATTAACTGGGTTTGTTTGAATTCTCTTTTCATCACTTCAGAGTTGGATCCCCAAAGAGCTTAGCTTTTCGCTCAAACCTTTTGTTTTTGAAGAACTCATTACGTAATGATTTGTTCACTACATTTATTAGTCAAATTTGTTAAAAAGGATGAAAAATAATTTTTTTATTGTCATCGAAGGCATTGATGCATCTGGAAAAACTGGCCTTATTGAGTTATTAAAAAGTCAATTAGAGTTAGAGCAAAATAGTTCAATAAAAAACTATTTTGGAGAGAAGATCTACTTTACCTCAGAACCTTATGGACCCAATAAAGAAACTAAATACTCTCAACTAAGTAGTCTCATATTCTCAAATTGCTTTAGTTCTGTCTCAGAAGCCTTTCTCTTTTTAGCTATGAGATCAGATCATCTATTTAACTTCATAATTCCCAAGTTACAAGAAAACTCTCTAATCTTTTGTGATAGGTATTATCTTTCTACTCTTGCCTATCAAGCTTATCTAAAGAAAGTAGAGTTAGACTTGCTTGACTCAAATATGAAATACATCTCTAAAGGGACTAAGCCTTTAGTGACTTTTGTATTGCAGATCTCTAAGGAAGAACACTCTAAACACAAGAGTCATAAGAGAGAAGACAATAAATATGATTCTGTTAATTCCTTCAGTTATGACTCTTTAGTGTCTGCTTATGATTGAGCCATTCAACATCTAAGAGAGTCCGGAGAAGAGATTGTTTTAATTCCTAGCTCTCTTAGTTGAGAGGAAAAAGCTCAACTAGTAATTTCTTATATCGAGCGACTTATAGCTAAGTAGAGTAAGCAATACTTTCTACAAATCTTTAAGTTTTTGTCGTTGCATTATCTCATTAAACAATCTATATAACTCTTCATTATTCCTTCGGGGATTGTAGGGAAAATCAATCAATCATATATCTCTTTCTTTTCCCCTTCTGTCTTTCCTTGTTTTATTGGTTTTCTGCAAAATCACTTCTGAATCACTATATTCGTCTAACATCTCTTGAGTGATTATCCCCTTTCTTTCCGGATCCTCTTTGGTGAAATCAATTTCATAACATATTTCCTCTTGGGCCAAGGCACCCTTTGTTATTTGCCCTAAAATCTCTGGATCACTTAGAGAGACCAATCTCTTAGTCTTTTTTCCAGAAAAATGAGCCCTAAAGTGACGCTTTCTATCAACCACTACATAGAATCATTCTCTTTCAGAAGGTAGATCATGCTCCCCTTGAACTGTCAACTTGACATCGTATCAACTTTGGTTCTCTCCACTCCAAGGATTAATTACAGGCTTGCAATAACAAGCATTGAGGTCTGATTGTGATAAATCTAACTTTTTACCTGACTCTTGTACTTCTTTTTCAGTAGGAACATTTAATTTAAAAACAATAGTTTGTAAGATTTCCGCTTTTTTCAACTCTCGGAAGTATATTTCTTCTCAAGATCGCATACTAAAAATCTTTTGTGAGATTTATTTTAGAAATTTGGATTGAGATCCTTCTCTGGGGGAGGAAGTCAAGTATGTATGTTTTCAGTAATTCCTGAAGCGAGTAAGTCATTTATATGCTCCAAAGAATCATTGAGGGTTTCCGGATCCTCAATAAAAACAGCTTCTTCATATTGGGGATATTTTCTTAAGTGCAAAAAACTTAAGTTAGCAGATCCGGTGATGGCAGAGAATATTTGATTATTTCTCAAAAAACAATAGAGTTTCCCGTGATATCTTCAATCTTTTGTCATTCTTATTTCCCCAATTCCTGACCTTTGTCATTTCTCATTAATTGATAGAGCTATTTCATATGAGCTTTCTGGGAAATCCTTTTTTCCATACATTCCAAGAATTAAGCACACCTTTTTAATATTTGAAGATTCAATTAATTCATCCAACGACAATAAAGAACCTATAGAGAAATAAGCCACGGAGATTCTTATTTCATCAGCCTTCGCGAGTTCTTCTAAAAAACATTCTCTAATTGATTCTTGACCCCTTTTGAGATTTAAAGGTCAAATATTGGAGTAAAGAAATTTAGTACTCACTCAACAGATTGTTGTTACATTTATTAGCGGAAGAGGGGAAAAAGGCGGAAAATAGCACATTTAACATTGTTAATTAGAGATACATGTACCATTGTCAGACTTGTTACTTAGAAACCCAGCACTTTTAAAGAAAGTCCTAACAGTTTCGGGAACAGGAAGTAGTCCCTTAATTTTTTTCGGGGGGGGCCTTCCGCAACCATTCCGGAAGTACAAAGGCAATTTAAGTGATTTTTAGTATCTGAAAATAGAGAAAAAGGTAAGAGGTTAGAAGTTAACGCAGAGAATAGTTATTGATTAGAGGGGCTAGAAGAAAGAGCATGACAAGGATTAAAAAGTGAGAGTTGAAGTGAATTAAAGGGGATAAATCAGAGTATTTATAAGTTGTTTTTTACAAGTGAATGAAAACGAACAGAGATAGGACTTATTGACAAAAAGGGAGTTAAAGGAGCACTTGGCTTAGCTAAGGCTAGTTGAGGAGGGATAGGGGGTGGAAAAGAAAGTGAGAAGGTACGAGTTGAAAAAATCACGGAAGAAGATATGAAAAAAATCTGACTAGTAGTTGCTAAAGGGCAAAAGTCAATTTACCTAATACCTTCTGTTAGATCATCTGTAACAAACACTGGGTCTTGAGCGAGAGGACAATGTTGGCCAGATGAAAAAAAGATTTGAGAAGGAGGGGTAGAAAGAATTAGTGAATGAAATGAAAGTGAAAGGGAGGTTTGAACAAAAGAAGAAAGTGAAAAGTTAAAAAACACTTTGAAGTCTGGAATCACGATTAAGAGAGGTGGTGATTTGTTTATAGGTGGCAGAAATCACAAGCCAAGCAATGTTGGAGATTTAGCGGGGTGGAGAAGCTGGAAGGGAATGGGTTGAGGAGAAGCGAGTTGGAGTTTCGGGACTGATGGCGTAGGAGAAAAAATTGTATATAAAAACACAGGAATTTTAGGGGGAAAAGATGGAAATGGAATATGTGAACAAAAAAGAAATGGTGGAAGGGGATACTTTCCATTAGATATAGAAATATTAGGAACAAATAAGTGAAATGAAACGAGGGGTCGAATAAAGAAAAATCAAGAACAAGAAATAGAGATTAGTGACAAAATTGCTCAAGTAATAGGTGTCAGATTAGACCAAGTAGTAATTAGCGAAACTGGGATTGGAGATGGAAGTGAAAGTGAAATAAATTGGGAGCATGTGAGCAGACCTTCTTGAACTAGAGAGTTATTGAAATAAACCTAATTTTTTTGAAAATTATTTGATATCTAGAGGGAAATATCTTGTCTCTGCATTACCTCTCTCGCAGACCTTCTTCCTATCATTCTTTCTAACCAAAATTCCAGCATTCTTATAAATCACCACATCTCCCTGCTTTCTTCCTTGTTTCTTTTCAACAAAACTAGCAATATCACTACTTCTCCCACCCTTACTCCCTCATCCTAAGCCACCTCCATAACCTCTTCCTCCCCGACCAATTATGAATCCATTTCGAAGCTTATTTTTTAATTCTTCATTTTCCTTATCATTTAACCTGCCACTCCCCTTCCACCCACTAAGATTATTTACTCCATTATTTCAAATTTCATTTACTTTGTCTCAACACTTATTACTACCCCTGTAATGCCCCAATCCCCCACCAGTAACCCTAACAGCCGGAATTAGATAAGTTGACTTTTGACTTTTAGCGACAATTAACCAGACAGCCCTCGCCTCTTCTGTTGAAACCTCTTCCAGTGTTACCTGACTAATACCTCTACCCCCTGTTTTTTTCAAACTAACTTTGAATAAACCAAGTCCCCCTTTGACTGAATTATTTCCCGAGAAACTACTCTCTTCTCGTGTTCATTCTTTCTTGATCATTAACTTATAGATTGTTTTTGCACCATCATCTTCCACCAAGTTTCACTTATCAACTTCCAATCCTTGTCACTTTTTCTCTTTTGAGGTTCATCCACTATCTCCTTTCTCGACTACCTTTTCTGTCCCCTTAACCTCTCCGTTATCCTTTAGTGTTCATTTGATTTTTCTATTAGCCCCAAAATTAAAGATGTCAGGGGACCCAAAATAAAATGCTGGGCTTCCTCTCTGCTATCTTTAAAAAATTTTCTGCCATTTTCAATCATTATCTCTACGTTATCCTCCGCGTTTTTCGCTTCTTAGAAAACTACTAATAGCCAGAATTAAATAAATTAACTTTTTTCTTTAGAAGGAAACAAAAACTTCACTAATCATTACTTCTTCTCATTTATAGATACCAACTTCTTCAATTTGTTCGCTTACTTCAACTTCAGACCATGAAGCTTTAGATCTACCTTTTAATTCTTTAAGTTCAGATTCCCCTAATACTTTGATATCTAGAGGGAAATATCTTGTCTCTGCATTACCTCTCTCGCAGACCTTCTTCCTATCATTCTTTCTAACCAAAATTCCAGCATTCTTATAAATCACCACATCTCCCTGCTTTCTTCCTTGTTTCTTTTCAACAAAACTAGCAATATCACTACTTCTCCCACCCTTACTCCCTCATCCTAAGCCACCTCCATAACCTCTTCCTCCCCGACCAATTATGAATCCATTTCGAAGCTTATTTTTTAATTCTTCATTTTCCTTATCATTTAACCTGCCACTCCCCTTCCACCCACTAAGATTATTTACTCCATTATTTCAAATTTCATTTACTTTGTCTCAACACTTATTACTACCCCTGTAATGCCCCAATCCCCCACCAGTAACCCTAACAGCCGGAATTAGATAAGTTGACTTTTGACTTTTAGCGACAATTAACCAGACAGCCCTCGCCTCTTCTGTTGAAACCTCTTCCAGTGTTACCTGACTAATACCTCTACCCCCTGTTTTTTTCAAACTAACTTTGAATAAACCAAGTCCCCCTTTGACTGAATTATTTCCCGAGAAACTACTCTCTTCTCGTGTTCATTCTTTCTTGATCATTAACTTATAGATTGTTTTTGCACCATCATCTTCCACCAAGTTTCACTTATCAACTTCCAATCCTTGTCACTTTTTCTCTTTTGAGGTTCATCCACTATCTCCTTTCTCGACTACCTTTTCTGTCCCCTTAACCTCTCCGTTATCCTTTAGTGTTCATTTGATTTTTCTATTAGCCCCAAAATTAAAGATGTCAGGGGACCCAAAATAAAATGCTGGGCTTCCTCTCTGCTATCTTTAAAAAATTTTCTGCCATTTTCAATCATTATCTCTACGTTATCCTCCGCGTTTTTCGCTTCTTAGAAAACTACTAATAGCCAGAATTAAATAAATTAACTTTTTTCTTTAGAAGGAAACAAAAACTTCACTAATCATTACTTCTTCTCATTTATAGATACCAACTTCTTCAATTTGTTCGCTTACTTCAACTTCAGACCATGAAGCTTTAGATCTACCTTTTAATTCTTTAAGTTCAGATTCCCCTAATACTTTGATATCTAGAGGGAAATATCTTGTCTCTGCATTACCTCTCTCGCAGACCTTCTTCCTATCATTCTTTCTAACCAAAATTCCAGCATTCTTATAAATCACCACATCTCCCTGCTTTCTTCCTTGTTTCTTTTCAACAAAACTAGCAATATCACTACTTCTCCCACCCTTACTCCCTCATCCTAAGCCACCTCCATAACCTCTTCCTCCCCGACCAATTATGAATCCATTTCGAAGCTTATTTTTTAATTCTTCATTTTCCTTATCATTTAACCTGCCACTCCCCTTCCACCCACTAAGATTATTTACTCCATTATTTCAAATTTCATTTACTTTGTCTCAACACTTATTACTACCCCTGTAATGCCCCAATCCCCCACCAGTAACCCTAACAGCCGGAATTAGATAAGTTGACTTTTGACTTTTAGCGACAATTAACCAGACAGCCCTCGCCTCTTCTGTTGAAACCTCTTCCAGTGTTACCTGACTAATACCTCTACCCCCTGTTTTTTTCAAACTAACTTTGAATAAACCAAGTCCCCCTTTGACTGAATTATTTCCCGAGAAACTACTCTCTTCTCGTGTTCATTCTTTCTTGATCATTAACTTATAGATTGTTTTTGCACCATCATCTTCCACCAAGTTTCACTTATCAACTTCCAATCCTTGTCACTTTTTCTCTTTTGAGGTTCATCCACTATCTCCTTTCTCGACTACCTTTTCTGTCCCCTTAACCTCTCCGTTATCCTTTAGTGTTCATTTGATTTTTCTATTAGCCCCAAAATTAAAGATGTCAGGGGACCCAAAATAAAATGCTGGGCTTCCTCCGCTACTAGCGACAATTAAAATCTTCCTAAGGAGATTAGGACTAATTCCTAGTAATCTCGAAAGCAAAAGAATACCCTCCTTTCCCTGTATTTTCAAAAATTTTATTTAGGACCCTCTAGCTCTAAATCGCCTTTAAATTACTCTCGATTCATCTTTTTTAAACCCACTATCATCCATCCTTAAAAACTCCCAACCTTTTTACGACCCATAAAATCAAATTTCCCTAATAACCCCTTTTCTTTTCAAAAACCAACATCTATTTAAACTCCTTATCTTCCTTCCGTTATAAACATCAAACCATCCATCCAAAAAGAGGTTTTTTATCAAAAACATCAAATGAACACTAAAGGATAACGGAGAGGTTAAGGGGACAGAAAAGGTAGTCGAGAAAGGAGATAGTGGATGAACCTCAAAAGAGAAAAAGTGACAAGGATTGGAAGTTGATAAGTGAAACTTGGTGGAAGATGATGGTGCAAAAACAATCTATAAGTTAATGATCAAGAAAGAATGAACACGAGAAGAGAGTAGTTTCTCGGGAAATAATTCAGTCAAAGGGGGACTTGGTTTATTCAAAGTTAGTTTGAAAAAAACAGGGGGTAGAGGTATTAGTCAGGTAACACTGGAAGAGGTTTCAACAGAAGAGGCGAGGGCTGTCTGGTTAATTGTCGCTAAAAGTCAAAAGTCAACTTATCTAATTCCGGCTGTTAGGGTTACTGGTGGGGGATTGGGGCATTACAGGGGTAGTAATAAGTGTTGAGACAAAGTAAATGAAATTTGAAATAATGGAGTAAATAATCTTAGTGGGTGGAAGGGGAGTGGCAGGTTAAATGATAAGGAAAATGAAGAATTAAAAAATAAGCTTCGAAATGGATTCATAATTGGTCGGGGAGGAAGAGGTTATGGAGGTGGCTTAGGATGAGGGAGTAAGGGTGGGAGAAGTAGTGATATTGCTAGTTTTGTTGAAAAGAAACAAGGAAGAAAGCAGGGAGATGTGGTGATTTATAAGAATGCTGGAATTTTGGTTAGAAAGAATGATAGGAAGAAGGTCTGCGAGAGAGGTAATGCAGAGACAAGATATTTCCCTCTAGATATCAAAGTATTAGGGGAATCTGAACTTAAAGAATTAAAAGGTAGATCTAAAGCTTCATGGTCTGAAGTTGAAGTAAGCGAACAAATTGAAGAAGTTGGTATCTATAAATGAGAAGAAGTAATGTTCAACGAAACTGGAGTTGGAATCAAGAAAGAAAATGAACTAAAATGGGGGACCGTGAATAGACTCACTTGAGTTCCAGAATTATTGAAATAAAACCTTAATTTTTTAACTTTTTATTCAAAAACAAAAAACTTTTGATACTGTAATTTCCATTTAGCTAAGAGAGCATTTTCCAGATTCTTTATTGAAATTCCCAAAAAACACAATAATACAAATAAACACAAAATATGTAAAATTTATCTTTTAAAGATAAGGTGAGAGGATTAACAACTTTTCTTGTTAAAGCTTTAACTATTGTAGGGGCCGGTGGAGGCCCCTTAATTCTCCAAGTGTATTCTTCATCTAAAATTACAGAACTACCTAGAAAATTCCAGTGAACTTTAAACCTGAATTTAAATAGTCAAGACAGCTCGGGGAGGTCTGTAGAAGCTAAGAAAGCAAAAGAAAGTTATTGACTTGAAGGTTTAAACAAGAATAAATGACAAGGAGTAGAACAAAGCAAATGAGGAGAATTATCTGGTAAGACAGCTAGAAGTGCTTATAAATTAGCTTTTAGAAGTTCATGGATTCAAGAAGAAGATGAGAAGCTAGGAGACAAATCAGCTAAAGGAGCTTTAGCTTTAATCAAGGCTAGTTGAGGAGGTTTTGATGGGGCGAAAAACAAAGATGTAAGAACTGAAGAAATACAAGTTGGTAAAGATAAGAGGGTTTGATTGATTATTGCTAAAAGTGAAAGCTCTATCTACTTAATTCCAGTAGTAAGGGCTTCTTCTGAAGGAGATACTAGTAGTTACGGGAGATCAAGTGGAAAAATTGAGAATGATATTTGAGAACACGGAATAGAGGATATCGGAACATGAGCTAAAAAATTTGATACAAGTGACAGTTGAGAGCCGGACTGTAACGAGAATCTCAAAAAGAAATATAAGTCAGGAATTGTAATAAGCAGAGGGGGTAGCATTCTGAATAAAAATGCTGATCAGGTTACAGAATGAAGAAGGGAAGGGAGAAAAATTGTTTACTATGAAGGAAATCAGAAAAAAGAGAAAGAATGAAACAAGGAGGAGTCTGTGAGCGATGAGGTTAGATTGTGGAGAAATGCGGGCTGGATTCGCGGCAATACATTACATAGGAGGGTTGGAAAGTGTCAAAAAAATGAGAAATACTTCCCACTTGATATATCGGTGTTGGGAAATGCAAATAAACTGGAAAATAAAACAAGCTCTTCTAGAAGCCTAGTACAAGAAATAGAAATTAATGACAAGATCACTCAAGTTATGGGTGTCAGATTAGACCAAGTAATAATTAGTGACACTGGAATCGGAGAAGGAAAGAAAAATGAAATAAAGTGAGGAAGTATTACTAAACCTACCCTAATACGTGAATTATTGAAATAAAAAACTTAAGCATCTTTAAGTCTCCCCTTTCACAAGACTCACAAGAATAAACTCTTTCTAGGTACGGGAGTTTTTATTTAGGCTTTGCCTTCAATAAATCCTCTACTACTTAAAAGAGTTTTAGTATTTACAGGAACTGGAGGAAGTCCTCTAGTTTATTTCGGAAACACCTCTAATATTTTTTCAGAAGAAAATAGAAAGTTTAAGTGAACAATAGAAGTCAATCAAGGAGAAAAAGAAAAAATATCAGAAAAGGTAAATGGTAATAGTTGACAAGTTAGTAAAGATAAATGACAAGAAATAGAGAGTGAAAAATGAAAAACAGTAACTAAAGATAAAAAAAGAGATATTTATAAGTTAGTTTTCAAAAAGCAATGAATAAAAAATGAAAAAAATATTGATATTAATCATGAATCCATCGGAGAAGTTGTTGGATTATTAAAAGTTAGCTGAGCTGGGGAGGGGCAAGAACCAAAGATTGAGGAAATAACTCCAGAAGAGTCTCAAAACATTTGACTAATTATTGCAAAGGGAGAGAAAACTATCTATTTGATGCCTGCAGTTAGAACCTCTGAGAATCAAAAAGATCAAAAGGCAAAAGAAGCTTGAACAAATGGAATCACAAACATCGGAGAATGAAAAAATCAAGATTCTGGAGATAGTGGTAAAGAAATAAGTGAGAATTTGAAGTGATCTTTGAAAACCGGATTTTCAATAGCTAGAAAAGGAAGCTTGAGTTGTGAGGGAGGAAATGAAATTTGGAGAAATGGTGGGATGACAGATTTTGATGGGTGAAAAAAATTTAAAGGAATGGGAATGGATATTGGGGTACAAGTTCAAGAAAATATGGGCTGTTCAACTGGAAAAGGAAATATTTTGTATGAAAATACAAGCATAATAGTTGAAAAAGTTGAAGCAAATTTGTGAGGCGGAAAAGTAACAATAAGCAAATATTTCCCATTAGACATTGATATCCTTGGGGAAAAAGCAAAGTTAAAAAAAAGAATTTGAAAATTACAGAAGTCTAATTCAAGAGATAAAGATTGAAGACAAGATCACTGAAGCTATTGGAGTTAGACTAGACCAAGTAGTAATTAGTGAGACTGGAATTGGAGATGGAAAGGAAACAGAAGTTAAGTGAGGAACAATAAATAGACCAACTTGAACTCAAGAACTATTGAAATAAAAGTCTTAAATTTTTAAGTTATTTTTTGAAATTTTGATTACGATACCCGCATGAATAAAGGCTTATGTTTCCATATATAGCAAAAAATGACACTTAAAATTTCAATAAAAATTTTGGGTTTCAATCTTGTCTCTTATATCTATTCTTGTTAAAGGTTTCTCTGGATTAGGAGTAGCTTCTACCGTACCTTTATCATTTGCTTTTCATAATGAATCATTTACTCTTAAACCCCGAACACGTGTAGTGCCCCCCCCCAGCAACTTCTAATCAAAACCCTCAATCCAACCAACCCATGGATCAAATGGTAAAAATCTTGGAAGAAGAATTAGGAAGTGCTGGCAAGCAAATAGATATTGGTTGTTTTGCAGTTAGCGGAGACAGAATGACTTTGAAGAGACCATCACTTTTTGTTTGCACTAATTTAGCAAGCACCGATCTAGTAACTTTCTGGTTCCACTACAACTGAAACAATAGGACAAAAACAACACAAAGAGTAAATCAAGTTACAAGTATGTCCTACCAAAGTAGCAGACGTGTAAGCCTGCATTTCAAATCAGGAGGATTTGGAAATCTCACAACTTTTGATGAAATTCCTGACTGATTGAAAAGGTGAAGAGGAAAGCCATTTGATACTAAGACCACCTGTTTAATTAAGAAAGAAGGTAGCAATGATTCTTATACTCTAACTTGCCCTTCAAGTGATCAAAAACCTTTCACTCAAACCATCAAGAGTAGTGATTTCCACAGACCAAAAACACTTTCTTTAGGTTAAAAAAGATTATTTAGGTGGGCAATCAAATTACGAAGTCTATAGAAAAAGAGCTTTCTTGAGAGAAAATTAAAAAATGATAGGTTTAGGCACAAAAGCTTTATTAATTGCTTTTAGTGGCTTTAGTGGTGTAGCTGGTTGAGCTTCCTTTTCCGCCCCAAATTGAGACCCTAAAGAGTTATGAAGAATAACTCACGACAATAAGTTCTATTTATCTAATTGCTTCAATGACCCAAGCGACAAAGGAACACACAAATGAACTGACTCAAATTTATGAATCTATTTAATTGTTAAAGGCCAAGTAAGTGATATAAAAGCAGATACCGAGCTTGAATTATGAGCTGAAGGATGAGGTAAAAGAATGGAAAAAGAACAAGCCATCCAACCCACATGATATGTAGAAAAAAGTTTGCAGGGCTCAGTAGAAGGGGATGGGGAGCCATCAGGCTTTACCTCAACCGATTATGAATTAACAAAATGACCATCACCAACATTATTTGTGTTAGGTGAAACTGGTGGCGGGGAGGAAAATCAAATCTTCGGAGACACCATAAAGTGTAACAATAAAGTTTTTGGTTTTAATGACTCGGAAGATTATAAAAACTATCGATTAGACAAAGTTACTTTCAAATTAAAAAATATTGATGGTGTTAATGCTCATTTAAAGGACAAGTACAAGGGTCACAATATTTATTCAATAGAAATCAAAACTAGCGAAACAACGGGTTTGGGGGAAGGGATAATAAAGTGAGCAGATAACTTTAAGCCTATAGTAATTGTTTAAGGTTTATTAACTGTTACTACTCCATTAATTGCTAATTAAAAAGATCAGTACAATATATGTGGTTTTGTTTGGAAATTAGATATGTATAGGTTGTTTAGTGTATTGATATGGCATTCACAACTAAGAAATTAATTAGTTTCTTAACAGCTATAGCATCTGCCATAGCACCTGTTATTTCTACATTAATTACCAACCACCTTTCCAACTCTCCAGACTTAAAAGTATCTTTTTATTTGAATCCAATGGAATCAAGCATTAACTCCAATCCAATGAAAAGAAGAAATTCTGACAAGGATTATGTAAAGGTATTACAGGCAAAGATAGAAAAAGAGTTGTTTGGAGAATCTAAGGAAAAAGTAAGACGAAAAAGAGAAACAAAGGACTGAAAATCTTACTCTTTCGAACTTCCAGAACCAGTGAGACAAGCACAAGATGCTGAATGTAAGTTAGTGACTACTAACGAAAATAAGAAAATGTTTAAGTGTACTGGCCCAAAAGAAGGACCACTCTCATCTATGATCTTTGATTTCACTACAACTAAATAGTTTTGTAAAATACTCTTTAATTTTTCTTAAAGACTATGATGTTACCTATTAAGTATTTCATTCCTATGTTTGTTAGTGCTTTTGTTGGAGTTCTTGCAGCCCAAGCCATTGATAAGACTCCTCCCTCAAACATTATTTGAACTGGTGAAAAACCTAAGTGAGTTAAAGCAATTCCATAAGTAAGTAGAATTATTAAAGGATTATGATGTTGCCAATTAAATATTTCATACCTATGTTTATGGCAGGCTTTGCTGGTGTTGCAGCCGCAAAAGAATTAAATGTTTCAAATGAGCCTATTGAAGTTAAAAATGCAACCAAGTTAGTAATGTGAGACCACCCAACTGTTAATTTCAGTTAGTACCTGTTTTAAAGCTTTAGAACTTTTAGAAAACAAACAACAAGTAAGTTAACTTCTAAATATATTTAGATTTTTTCTTCTGTTTCATTAACTTATCTATATCTCTCCCCATCTAGCTCTTAAGCTCGAGAGAGAAACCAATCAATTACATATTTTTTGATTCTTTAACTCCAACAAATTGCCTAGCTAGAAATAAATTTTTTACAAATATTTCTAGAAGGAATAAATACTTCTGTTGATATTGGGAATTTAAGTCATGAGATCAGACAGATATTATCCGAGAAGGGAAAGAGAATACCTGAAATTCAGAACAAAAGAACAAAGGGCTCGAACTGAAGCTGAATGAGAAGAATGATTAATTAAAAAACTTATAAGAATAGGTTGACAATTTAGACAAGACTTTCAAAAAGAAGGAAAAACAAAAACCTATCTATTAGAAAAAAATCTATTAATTCGACTTCAAAATCTTTATCGCAGCAAGCACAACAAACCTTATTTCAAATTTTCTGAAGATGAATCATATGACTTATTGGAGGAACTTAAAAAAACAAATTACAGAGAGATAAATAAACCTATTGTTATTAATTCACTCTTAAGGCGAGAGGAGAAGCTTGAAATACCATTAATTGACCAAGAGAATATTAAAAACAATTATTTTGAAGTTATTCAACAAGCCCACGAATATCACAAGGGAAAATTTTCACACATTTATGACTTGGTATTGTTGATTAATGGTTTGCCTTTAGTCTGTATAGAACTTAAAAAAGCAACTATTTCTATCTTTGAAGCTTTTATTCAATTAAAGAGATATTTCAAAGACAGATTAGTTTCTGAGCCACTCAGTATATTCAATAACCTTCAACTCTTTATGGCCACTAATTTTCAAAGAGTAAGTTATTTTTGAAGGAGAGATATTCCAGATTCAATGCATCTGAAGCGATTAACTCTGAGGTGATGTAATCACGATTCCTTTCAACAACTTAAATGAGTCAATGTACTTTTCAGCCCCGCAAGAATCATTGAATAGTTATTTAAGAGTGATACTCGCTTTAGTGAAAAGTTAAAGAAGGATGCTCGAAAACAACAAATTCTTGCCAAATGAACATGTAAGTCTTGCAGACAAGTTATTTATTCTCCTTTAGCCACACATCACACAAATCGCCATACAAACAAAATAAGAATTTTTATTGGAATAATTCTGATAGGTTTATTTTTATTAATTAATTTCTTAAATCACTGAGCTTGATGAACTATATTGATTGGAATTCTCTTGATTCTAGTATTTATTTTTGAGACAATATGAGCAATCTATAAAAAACACTAATTTAATTCCAAGAATTATTTCTGAACTTCATCTCTCGCCCCTCTCGTTCTAAAGGGGTTGTAAAGTGACTGAAAATATTCCTCTTTTAAGCTCAAGGTAATTTTGTACTGTTTGTATGGATCCTTGTTGTTCTGCTCCTGTTGTCCCCCCCCGGGGGGGGTTAGCAGGTATTTCATCATTGGTATAGCCGTCACAATTCATATTTAAGATTTTCTTTCCAGAATTTACATCATTTTCATCAGCTCACTTGAACTTACAAGTGCCAATGGGTAATAATATCTTTGTTGCTTTTACAGTTCCTGATGTTCCCGACCCGCCAGAGTCATTTTCAACTTTTTTCTCGAAATTAGGTTTAATGGATTTACCATTGTCAGATTGAAACGATGAACAACTATTTTCCGATCAAAAAAATTTCTGTCCATTATGCAAAAAGTATTGATTTTCTCAAATATGTCTTCCCACATAATACTCTTCTTTTTTACAGCTAATTAGTGCATCATTAGCTGTTAATTGTCTATATCCCCATTTCATTGTTACTTGATCAAAAGGTATTTCTCCTTTGTACCCCTTATTTTTAAGTAATCCACTCTCAACTATATGTAATTCTTGTCCACCCTCACTAGTTCCCAGAACAAACCTAGGATATGGAATTCCTGAAACTTTAGTTCCTCAAACCCCAGGAATGAAAGGAATACCGCAACTTGTTCCCGCCATTAAACAACCTAGTGGGGCCAAAAGTCAAGCTTTCTTCTTCTTTTCATCAGATAAAGACAATCTCTCTATTTAAGGAATATTTGTGATGTTTAACTAGGATTATCTCTTTTGAATTTTGGTAGTAAAGGGAACTAAAAATTCTTATTAAAGTAATAAATTCAAATACTTCAGAGAGTTACTAATTAAAGAGCTTATTAATAATTTTTAGATTAAGAATATAGTTCGTGATCGTTGTAATTTCAACCTTTTCTTGTACTCAATCAAGTCTTTCCGCCCTTATCTGTAATATATTCCTTTACTTGTTTTTTGTAGTAGTTTTGTTGACCCTTAACTCCCAATATTAAGTCATAAGGAACAGTTTCCATTCCCTCTCTTTGTTCTGTGGTACCAGCACTTCTTAAAGGCTGAGCTCAAGTAGAATTTCCTCCACCAATAGAAACTACTCCAAAGGCATTTCCTTCTCCATCAATATACATACCTCCTGATCTTCCTCCCCTTACTGGATTATGTTCAAGTCGGTAAAGATGTCCCAAAAAGTTGTATTTGTCACCTTGTCACAGGAATTTAGATTCATCAGTTCGTATATCAGCTGCTCTAGTGTATCCAGCCATAGTAGAAGCTAAGGTTTTTTGTTCATCTCAGTTTGTGGTATAAGTTCACTTATCTTTCGCCCCTCAACCATAACCTAGGTTATAGTAGTTCTTATTTTCTCTTTGTAACGCCCTTCAAAGTTGTTCCCCATTTTTGGTTTTGTATTTTTTCTCTATAGGTTCACTGAATACATTAATTACATCTTTAGAACCATTTTTATATCTCTCTTTGGTTGCAAAGTTATTTGTAGCTCTCTTTGCAGCTTCTTCGCTAGTAAATGTAATTTCTAGCACTGAAAAGTCACTGAAATGTCTCCCTCCAACAGCATTTTTATCTAAGAAATTAAATGCAGTAAAGAATAACTTAGGTTCTTCCATTTCTTTTAAGAAGACTGCCCCAACATCTGCTTTTCTATCTGGTCCATTACCTTGTTGTGAGAGATTTATGTCAATATGTCCTGCTCAATCTACTGCTCAACAAGTATCCATTATGTCTCTTTCTTGTTTCATCATTTCTTCATATCTGTCTTTTTGTTTTCCATTCTTTCTTAAGTGTTCAGTTCATGTTTGTGATTTAGGCAAAATTTGCTTATAAGGGTTGGTTGAGAAGGAAAGTCCCTGAATTACATGTGCAGCTGTAGCGATATATCACTTAGTTGGATATTTACCTTGTTCAGGTATTTGATAGTCTAGTATCCAACCAGTTCCATAACTACAAGGCATATGAATCTTGAAGGAATAGTCATGTAATATTTCGTACATTCTTTTAGCTTCAGCTCTATTTTGTCTTTGCTTTTCAGGTGTGTATTTATGTCCTCAATAATAAAAGGTCTTATCTGGGGTCATTTGAGACTCATCGTCTGTGAATCTTTCTCCTTCTGAAGCTACTGTATAAGTAGGAGAGCTGTAAGGTTCAGTTACTAAAGTTTGTTGTGTTTCTTGAAAACTATTTTGATATTCCTTTACTGGTTCAGATCAATTTACAAAATTATTGCTATCCGCTAAAGTTACCGCTTCTAAGTTGTGGGGGGGGCGGCAGTGAGATCATTACTCCCATTCATTAATTTCTTTGCACCAACAATTGAACCAGCTATAGCAGAGAATAAAACAGTTCCACTTTTCCAAGTAATAGGCATAATACTACTTAATTATTTATTTGGATTTGTGTTTTCATTCTCTAGCACTCAATCAAGTTCTTTTTCCATACTTAGTAATATATCTTTCTACTTGTTGTTTATAAGAAGAGGTTTGATTTTCAGAACCAAGAATTAAGTCATATTTTGGAGAGTAAATCACTCCATCTTTTTTAATTTCATTGCTTCTAAGTGGAACAATACCGGAGTGATTTGAAACAACTCATTCAGCCAATCTCTTAACTCCTAATACATTTCCATCCTTATCTGTATAAAGGCTACCTGAACTACCTCCTTCTAGTGCAAACTTATTTATTCAATAAAGATGTCCAACCTCACTTAATTCTTTTCCATTCCATTCAGTCTTGAGAGAAGGGTGTCTATCTTCTAGTTTCTTTGCGTCTACATATCCTCTAATTCTTTCTCCTGAAAGATAATACATTTCTTTAGTTAAGTTAGATGCCTCAGCCTTTTGAACATCGAAGTTAACAGCAGGAGTATATTTGTCTTTTTGGGTATGCGGATAAGCTACAGTGTAGAAATTTTCATTTGCATCATCTAGTTTTTCTAGAGAATATTTGGAGTCAATGGGGTTAGCAAATATATTGATTGCATTTGTGCTATCTACTTTGTACTTATTGGCAAAGTCATTTGTTAATTCCTTAGCAGTTTCTGGATCACTGAATTCAATTTCTAGTACTGCAAAGTCTCTATAGTTGTGATCTGGTATTCCAAGAGATGCATTTGGTTTCAAGAAGTTATAAGGCATATAGAAGAGTTTTGGCTCTTTAATCTTTTTTGAGCGAATGAAACCATATTCTGGTCTATGTTTTTCTCCAGTTTCCGGCTTTGAAAGACCTATATCTAGATAACCATATCCTTTTACAGCTCTACAGCTCTTGCCAGTTCAAAGTTCAACATCAGAATAATTAACTTTATCATTCATTCATCTAAGTTTGTTAGTCTCTCCTGTATAGTAAGGAAGTCTTTGGTCATATGGATTATCAGAAAATCTAAAGGAATTTACTACGTGAGCATTAGTTCCAATGTACCAAGTTGTAGGATACTTGCCATCATCAGTAAGTTGATAGTCTAGTATCCAACCAGTTCCAATACCACAAGGAAAGAAGATCTTGAAAGAATAGTCATTCAATCTATCTAAAGCTTCTTTAGCTTCTTTTCTTACATCCCCTTTTCTCCTTGAATAGATGTATTCATCATCATCTGCAAGATTAATTACATCTTCTTGGCTAGACTGAATAGTGTCTTGAGAGAGACTAAGACCAATAACCTCTTCTTCTCTTCTTTGTTCTTGATTAACTAATCCAACTGAAGGAGCTTGTATATCTTTTTGAGGGGGGGGCAGTAGACTGTTTCTAGTTATTAATTCTTTAAGTCCGAAAGCAGAACCAGTTACTGTTGGAACAGCAATCACTCAAGCCTTTCAGCCCATAACAGAAATAGATAATACTTAATACTTGATTTTATTTAATATGCTGGTTGATAAGTTCAATTTCCTCTCTTGCTTAACCATGTTCTTCCACCATTTTTAAGAATGTATTTTTCTACTTGTTGTTTATAAGAGTTCTTTTGCCCTTCTGCCCCCAATATTAGGTCATATTTAGGAGTATTTATCTTTAGTTCTTCATCTACTACTCCATCACTTCTCAGAGGCTCCACTCAAGACAACATTCCACCTGTTCCGTAAGGGTTTTGAGAAGTTTGAGCAGTTACCGCAACAGCAACCCCTTTTCCATCAACAAACAAACCACCAGACGATCCAGGCCCTACTGCATTTCCAAACATTTGATAGTAGTGTCCAAATTTGTGGTAAACATCCCCTTGTCACTTAAAGCCCTTTTGTCAATCTTCTCAATGCTTTCTTGCTTGTACAAATCCTTTGTATTTATTCTTGTTTTGTTCATTCATCTCAAAACCATGTGCCATTAAATGAGATGCAATAGTACTATTTTTATCTCAGTTAAGTGTGTGTTGTCATTTGTCTTTTCCTGGTACTTTGGGGTAGGAGAGAATATAGTAGTTATCTTTAGCTTTTCATAGTTCTTCTTTAGATGTATATTTACTTTCTATTGGCTTACCAAATAAATCAATAGCATCTTCTGGATGTTGTTCATATTTAGTTGCAAAATCTCTTGTTACTCTCTTAGCAATATCCCCATTAGTAAATTCAATTTCTAGTACTACAAAATCCAAGAAGTGATATCCATCGTGAATGTTTTTGTTTAAGAAATTAAAGGCAGAGAAGAATAACTTAGGTTCTTTCATCTCTCCAAGAGCAACTCCACCAACATCTGATCTATTCTTCTCTCCAGTTGTATGGTGTGAAAGGTTTATGTCTATATGACCTACTGTATCTACCGCTCAACAGGTATCTCTTACTGGACCTTGATAGCTTTTTACTGAGTTATATTGACTTGAGTGTCTTCCCTTTGTTCTTAGATATTGAATTCACTTATCCCACTTGGGTAGGTTTTGTCCATAGGTATTTTCAGAAAAACTAAGTCTTTGAATTACGTGTGCATTTGTTGCTATGTATCACTTTGTAGGATATTTACCTTGTTCAGGTATTTGATAGTCCAGTATTCAAGCAGTTCCTCAACCACAAGGCATAAAGAATTTAAAGGTGTAGTCATCTAGTATTCTGTAGATTCTTTTAGCTTCTTCTCTATTCTTTATCTTTTGTTCTTCTGTGTAATCTGCAAAGTTCCAAGATGAACCACTTCCTTCTGATGGCTGGGAAAATGGATCTTCTTCTATTTTGCTTTGTTTAAGTTCAAAATATGAAGTTTCTGGATCGGTTAAATCGTTTGTTTCTTCTTGTGTTACTGAATATTGTTCAAAGAGTGATTGATCATTATCTATTCCTGAGCTGGGGGGGGCAATTAGATCATTACTTCCATTCATTAATTTCTTTGCACCAACAATTGAACCAGCTATAGCAGAAAATAGAACAGTTCCGCTCTTTCAGGTAATAGGCATAAAACTTACTTACTCAGTTCAATAGATTTTATTTCGGAGTTGTAGTTGAAAGCTCTTCAAAGAAGTTAGTTAAGGAGATTTAGTTTCTAAAAATAGAGTTTCTTGTTCTTTATCGTATTCTTCACACTTTCTTTGTCAAAGAGTTCTTTTTCTCTCCAGTTCCAAGAATTCTCTTAGTTCATATTCCTCTAACTTCTTATCCATATATTTGTGAAACAATTCTTGATATCTATTGGCTGTAGCATGCAATCTTCTCAAGAGATCTGCTTGAGTTAATACAGTAGGATTTCTTTCTTTACAAGTATTATTGCTTTCTTTTTCCATCTTTTGCTCTCTCCTTTCCTTCTCTAACTCCTCAGCAAAAATGATCTCAAAGTCTTCTATTACTTCAGCTGACTTGCCTTTCTTTGCATGTAGTTGTTTATAAAGTTCAGAAGAGATAATAGGTTGTTTTCTCATACCAGGTGTATCTGATCTTTATTACTCTTAATAAGCTCTAGTGTGTTGTCAAATCCAGCTTAAAAATAACAATCCATAATCTTTCTAGCTAAGGCATAATATGTTGATCTCTTTTTCATTCAAGTCTCATCATTTTTTATTCATTCTGGCAAACTTCTTATGTAACTTAAACAATATTGTTGTTTTTTAGGTAAATAAAAAAGAGTAATAGATACCATTCAATCTTTTCCAAAATTTCTATGAAATAACAAATATAAATTTCTTCTATGTTCTTGGATAGTTTCAGAGTATTTAACCTCTTTCGAGTCACTTACTTCCTCAGGAGGTTTAATAACAGCTACAACAGTTTGTTGTGTCTTTACTTCTGCTATTGGCTCAAATAGAGTGTTGTCTTCCTTATAGTTTTCTATTGGGGCTGGGGCTTTCACAATAGTAAAAGTTGGTTCAAAATGAGGAATCTTTAATGTCTCTTTTACAGGTAACTGAGAGCTATCAGCTTTTTTACTTGAAGTAGTTAATGAGGCAACTAGAGATTTAAAAATTGATTTCTCTGAATTACAGTAAAAAGAGTGTTATTAACTCCTTTTGGAAAATTGATCTTTCTTATTAATTTTGAATTAGATATTTAGATAAATCTAACGAACAAATTAGTTTAAACTTTTAATTTTTCATAAAGTTATTAGACAATGGCCTCAACAATTCTATTTAAGTTTTTAGGAGGACTTTTAACAGTTGGAGCTGTATCTGCAATACCTACTGCAATTATTTATTCTTCTTCTAATAATTCTTCGAGAGAAATTAATATAGATTCCTTCAAAACACAAAAAAGCAATTGTTGAGTTATTCTTTCCGATACAGTCAATCAAAAAGATTTATCTGTTTGTCAGATTGGTGAATCCTTGAAATACTATGTTGTCAATAAGAGTGGGGAAGATATCAAATCCATAAAGGAAATAGAAAAAGTGCTTTCTTCTACTGGCGAGGGAACGCTTCTTGGAGGAAGTGTCATTGTAAAACCTAAGGGAGAAGGAACAAATGAATCATTTAGTGGAGTAAAAGGAAAAGATGAAACTATCAAAACATTAGGTGGATTTAGTCAAGGGGGACTATACAGTAAATGCAGAAGTATAGATAGTCAAGATTCTGATGCTCCAAAATTAAATTGCGGAAGTGAAAAGTCTATTCCTTTGACCAAATACTAAAAACCAAGAATTAAATAACTTTTCTTAAATATGGGAGAAAGATTTCTATATTCCGATATTCCTTCTTTAAGACCAAAAGAAGGAGAAAAAACAATTAATGATTGTTTTAGAGAAGAGCTTGAAAAAGCAGATCAAATAGAAATCTCTGTTGGTTTTTCTTCCTTTCTTTCACTAAAAGAACTAGATAGATTAGTAACTGAAAAGAATATAAAGAATATTTCTGTAATCTTGGGAATGTATTTCTTTAATGGCTTTCCAAAACCATTGCATCAATTAGCTCTAGAAATTAATAAGAAATGAAAAGATGCAGGTATAGGGGAGATAAGACTAATGAAATCTTGTAAATATCACGGAAAGCTTTATTGCTTTATGAAAGATAAACAAGTTTTTTCAGCAATAATCGGCTCCGCTAACTTAAGTTTTTTAATTGCAACTGAAACAACTAGATTACATCAATATGAAATAGCTCTTTTAACAGATACAGCTGATGTTCTTCAAAGCTCTTTGGATCATATACAAACTTTAAAGTCTGAGAATATCTCTGAAAATATAGGTGTTTTGGAAGAAAAAGGTTTTTTATTTGTTATTCATTCTGATTTAGAAAAAGAACACAAGATCTCTAAAGTAATCTAAGTATGTTATCTCTGAAAGAATTAGAGAAATCTGAATCACTAAGAACTATTGTTTTTACTCTAAATGTTCCTACTAGAGAGGAGGTTCTGTTATCAACTGAAAAAGAGTTAGATTGTACTAAGCATTCTCTGAATGCTTGTTACAGTGGATTGGGCCTTAATGATAAATCTTCAAGTTGATATGATGTTCAATTAATCGTTGAAGGCGATTCAGAAGATTTGCCTTCTAAAACTGAATGATTCTATATTGTTACAGATGATGGATATCTATTTAAAGCGAGATTTGAAGGCAAAAAGAGCAAAAAGTTAAATTCTTTTGAAAACACATTATTAATTGGTAAGTGAATAAAGGGAAGACTGGCAGAGTTAGGTTTTGTTGAAAACTTCAAAGAAGTGTCTGAAGATCCTAAAAAACACGGAATAATTACTCAAGAGATGTTGGGGGGTTATGGGGGAAATCAAATCTTTTTAAAGAAAACTCAAAAAACTAAAAAAGATGGTAAAGGCTTGGAAAGAGATGTATGATTTATGTCTTTTCCTTTTAAGCTTTAGTTTCTTTTAGTTACCTATTAACTAGACAAAGATTTCAATATCTTTTAAGACAAAAACTCAAGTCTCTTATTTAGTAACTGTATATACATAGTGGTGTTTGTGTTCTCCCGTTAAAGTTATTTTTTGATTTTGATCTCCTCCCCCTCCATTTCCAGAATTATTTGGAACTGCTTTGCAAGCCATTTCTATATTCTTTCATTCTTTTGGCTTACTTTCTCGCGCATTTAACTTAAAGCTACATTGGCCAACTATAATGATGGATTTATTGGGAGAGGAAGTAGAGGAAGTGCCCCCCCCAGCTCCATTTTTCAGTTTCAACTTTATGGCTTGGATTTTTCCACGGCTATTTCCATTTTCAGATGGTTTGACATTACCGCCTTGAAGCTCTGTTCATGATTTTTTCTCTCCATTATCTAGTCGAAATTCTGTATCTCATATGTGTTGGGCAAAATAATATTCTCCCTCTCCGCCATCACTCTTTTTAAAGAAAACATCACCAGCTTTTAATGTTTTTGTTCCTAATTTCATTGTTACTTTGTCAAAAGATATTTCTGCTTCTTGATGATCTTCTTGTTTTAGGGAATCACTAGCCTCTACAAATAGCTCTCTAGGCATCTTAATTCCATTGTTTTCTATTTCAACTGAGCCAAGTACAAATCTCGGATATCAACTTCCATATCTTAGAGTTTTTGGCCCACTAGGTCCAGAACCCGTTCAAGGAACAAAAGATAATCCACAACAAGTTCCGGCAATTGTGCCACCACCGAGATTAAAAAGAAAAAACTTCTTTTTTTGTTCGGGAGAAAAAGCCAATCTTTAAATGGCTATTTTCTGATTATTAAATCACCGACAAGGAATGAGGGGCGTTAATTAATAAATATTTATTATTTTTGAGTTGAGTGGTTGTTTTTCTGCATGTATCTGAGTTTGTAATGCTCTCCGCTCAAAGTTAGGGTCACTTCTTCTTTTGTACTCGGCGCCTCCCCCGAGCCACTATCGGTATATCCTCCATCACAATCCATAGTCAGACTTAATTTTTCCGAGCCAGTTGAATCTTCTTGATTTAATTTGAATTTGCAAGTGCCCACAACAAGCATTAATTTTGAAATTTCTTGTCCCGTACTGCCATTTTTCTTCTTGAAGGAAGAATTTAAAGTAATCACCTTCTCCTTTTCCTCAGCATCATTATTGCAACAGCAGTTTTCTTTGGAGCCAGAAAATCTTTTTCCATTGTGCAAACGATACTCCTCTCCTCAAATATGAGTTCCTACATAAAATTTTTTGCCATCCTTACAACTACTAATCAATGCATCTCACTCTCCCAACTTTCTAAATCCTCACTTCATATTTACTTTGCTGAAAGGAATTTCGTTCAACCCTCTTTCGCTTATTAAATCTTGTGCTGGAATGTGCAATTCTTGCCCAGACTCGCTAGAACCTAAAACAAACCTAGGATATGAAATCCCCGGAAGCTTTGCCCCTCAAACTCCAGGGATAAAAGGAACACCACAACCTGTTCCCGCCATTAAACAGCCCAGTGGAGCGAAAAGTCAGGCTTTCTTTTTCTTTTCAGACAAAAGAGATTAATAAGTGGAAACTCTTCTCTTTCTCAAATATTTTTAAGAAAAGCTTTATTTATTAGTTAAATTAAGAGTTTTTATTAATTTCATACTTTCATTAGAAATAAACCAGTTCATTAGAGGTGGTGGGGCTTTAAACTCAAACAATAAATCTTTTTATGCTGGGGGGGGCAAAAGTTCTTGTTGCTTTTGTTGGAGGTTTTGCTGGAATAACTGGGTTCTCTTCTCTTTCTTCACTAGAATGAGATCCTTCAAATGTTTGAAGAACAAAAAATAAAAATAGATTCTATTTAACTACTTGCAGGCAAGGGAGAAGAGGAGACGATGGTGAATCAAGTAAATGAAACAACTCAGTTTTAGAAGTTTATTTGACATTTAAAAAAGGAGTTTCATCGGTTGAACAAGGGGCTGAACTTCAATTGGTAGGAGACGGGCATTACCAAAGATTCACAGGTTCAGTCCCCTTTAACTCCATAACATACAAAAATTCAGAAGATTTACACCAACACAATGGTGGTTCTGAAACCTGATTCGTATTCACAGTGAGTGGCGAGACAGGAAACAATTGACTAGGAGAAACAGGGGGTGGTCCGGAGTCTGAACGTTATGGTTCAGTAGTAATGTGCAATAAAAAGTTATTTACATTTGACAGTTTTCTGAAAACAGATGGTCGAAGAGACACACAGAAATCGGCAGATCTTTTAACAACTAAATTTTCTTTAGACTGCGACGCAAACAAGCAATACAAAGGGGTTAAGGGCTGTTCAATAAAAATTGAGTCTTCAAATCAAAAAGGTTTAAAGTGAGCAGATGGATTTGATCCCATAGTAATTTAGTAATTAACGAAAGTTTTTTAGTCTTTCTGGACTTTAAGTTTCCATATATTAAAGAGAATTAAACTTTTAGTAATTTCTGGGGAAGGGGAACACTTTGTAATTTGGCTATAGCAACCAAGTGTTTTCAAGTTTGTTCTTTGGTAGGTACTGTTTCCTCCGTCCCTTTTATTCCATCACTTACAGAGCAAAATACAACAACTCCAGTTGCTGAATTGACTGCGGGGGGGGCGAAGTCAAAGAGACTATATCGACTATTCCAGAAGTAATTCCTCAACCAGAACCTAAACCTGCACCTTTACTTCCGCCAACCCCTAACAAACCAGAAATTAAGGAGACCAAAGTATTTCAACAGGCAATGAAAGAAATGGTTAGAGAGGGAGATGGAAAGCCAGTTACAGGATTAGGTTGTTTTTGAATTCCACAACTACCTGGAGCAGAACTGTTCTTCTGTTTTGATAGAGGAGATTCTGGAATTTTCCCTTATTTATTTCACTATTCCTATAGAGGTAGAGGGGCTACAAACGAAAAACTACAAAAGGTTATGAGCATGACTGCGAAGGAAGCGACATTTAGAGATGGCAAATCTTCACCAATATCTCCTAAATTAAAGCCATATCTTCAATGAATATCTAGCAAATGAAAAACCGCTTCTTTCGATCCGAGCAAGTATTGCAGAGTCGCCGAGAAAGAGACTGGAGGAAATTATCTTCTAACTTGTTCTCCTGATAATTCACATAGCGAGCCTGCATGAAGTAAAGAAGTTCCTAGGGGAGCGGTAGAAGTTGCAAAACCGGAATTAATGACAACAGCATAGATTTTTTAAATACTGGCTCTAATATCCCTTTCTACTTAAAATTGCTGTAAATTCGACAAGCTTAATTAGTCTTGTCTGCTTTAACTAGAGCTTTTCAATTCTTTTCTGGTTTGGGTTTAGTTTCAACAACCCCTTTTGCAGTTAAATTCGCAAGTAAACAAGAAGTAACTGTTCGAGGGATGCCAAGATTAGTTTCTTATGAAGAGACTGTTGAAAAACAAGAAGTCACTCCATCACAACCACTTAAATCAACAGAAGTAATGGGAGAAGCTCAAAAAATGATGGATGAGGTGTCTGGTGGCGGCAACAAGCAATGTTTCTGGTGACCGGAAGTTAAAGGTTTGGAATTATTGGCTTGTGTTTATTCAAACAAACTGGATCGAGTATTCCTATTTCATTGAGATTCAAGAAATCAATTGAAGTTACAAAAACAACTAAATCAAATTTCCAGTTTTTCCTATAGTTCCACTGGCGCTCTAATGCGACTTAAAGATAACGAATCTGTAAAGATGACAGGATATGTGAAACTCGTTTTGGCTTGATTGCATAAATGAGGAACTGAACTAATTCCAGAACAACATTGCAAACTAACAAATAATGCTGGTAAAAACAATTACACATTAACTTGTGATAGTGAAACAAAAGTTAGTGGAGGAAAAAAATTAGAAAAAACAGTTAGTTTGGAATCACTTCACAGCAATAGATATAAAGCACAAATTCAACAACAATAATTTTCTAAGAGTTGAAAAGGATTTAAAAACTAACTAATCTATTACTTTTCTTTCTTTTTGCAAGTTTCTTCACACTCTTGAGTACAGTCCGTCTCCTCTCCAGAATTACAACAACATTTCTCGGCTACATTCTCTGTTTGATCTTTTCTAACAAAATAGTGATAAACAGCTAATCCTGCAGGAGCTCCACAAGAAATAAGACAGAGATTGTATCTAAATAAACTGGCCAATCCTTAGCCCCAGAAATTTAATCTTGATGGTAACTTTAATCAACTATTTTTTTCAGTTTTAGGTCCAAATAGATGTCATAAGAAGAAGAAAAAGATACAAGTTACAGCCATAACAATAAAGAAAGCAAAGAAAGAAAGAGGAAAGTTGTAGAGCATTATTGATGATTGTTGTGCATTTGGCTCTGTACCACCAAGCGTTACTTTCTTTCCCCAATACCAATTAGAGAATGCACCATAAGCAGAGGGCTGTTGTGGGTCGAAAGAGAAGTAAATATTTCCTAATAGTTGTATTACTCAATACAACTTATATCTAAATCAAGCAACTTGTCTAGTAATTGTTCACTTATGACTATCTTTAGATAGTCTGTGAACTAATACATTAAAGAAAGATAAAGGAGTAGCAACATGATTTCAAATATTCCAGAAGATTAGAGAACCTTCAGGAATTGATTCTGATTGTTGTATTAGGTTCAAGTTAAGAAAAGCTGGTAACAAAACAAACAGAAAAATAATTGAAGAAGTAAATAGTAGAGAAGCTACTCCTATAAAGAGGTAGTTAAAGTGAAAAGACAATAAACTTGGCTTTACAAGACAAAGTAAAGACAATAAGAAAGCATATAGGTTAGATTGTCAAGTTATTTGTCTAATAATTAGAAATATTCTCTTAACTGAAATTGCAAAATACAGTTCAATTACTGTACCAGTCAAAAAGATAATCCCTGTAAAAACTGATACTTTATAGGGATTAAGACTTCTGAACTTTTTTCATAGAAAGATACCTAGTGAATAGAGTTTTGATTTATTAAGGTCTTGTAACTGTATTATTGCTTTCCTACTCGTCAACCAAATAACTAGCTTTTATGAATTGATTTAATAAATTATTTAATTCAAGGAAAAGAGATAGATACCGAAAGAGTTAAAGGTTAGTGAAGGTTTATTGAATTACTATGGGATCAAATCCATTTGCTCACTTTAAACCTTTATTGCCAGATTTAATCTCTATCGAACAACCGTATTTACTGTCATACTTATTTGTTTGACAGTCTTTTAAGAAAAACTGAACATTTTTAAGACCTACATTATTTTCTCAATCTGTTCAGCTATCCCCCCTTAGCTCGTTATATGTGTCAAATGCAAACAAAGATTTATCGCAATAAACCATACTGCCATATTCATAAACGTCAGTTCCGGTACCAGACTCTCCTAGTCTATTTCTTTTAGAGTCTTTATTAACAGTCAAAACAAATCTAGAATCTTCTGCGATGTCATTCATTTTCTCTTGTAAATCTACTAACTGATTGTGCACGGATTTTTCATTTTTTCATCCTCTGCCCTTTTTAAAAGATCCTTTGCCATTCAATACAAGTTCAGTTGAATCTGTTAATGTTGACACACCATTCTTAAATGTCAAGTAAACCAATAATTCTGAATCCTGTCAGGCCTGATTTGTTTGCTTCTCTGTTAGTTTTGATTTTTGTCTACAAGTAAATAAAGGAAATTTAGTCTTAGAGCTAACTCTTCAAACATTCGAAGGATCTCATTCTAGTGAAGAAAGAGAAGAAAAACCAGTTATTCCAGCAAAACCTCCAACAAAAGCAACAAGAACTTTTGCCCCCCCCAGCATAAAAAGATTTATTGTTAGAGTTTAAGTTTTCTTTGAGATTTCGGACAATAAAAATACTTAACCAGCTTGTAGTTTTGTTGAATCAGAGTTAGTCAATTCTGGATTTACTCCATCATTAAATCCTTCTTTTTTATCTTCTTTTCTACAACTCAATCTGTGTTGATTGGATCCATCTGATTTAGGAGAAAGACTACAGTGTTCTCTTGGTTTCATACTTTCTCCTCAACCTCTTAATCAAGCAAAAGAACTAGTTAAATATCGAGGGATGTTCATATATTTACCATCTTGAAATTTCATTTTTATATCAAAAGAGCTATGATATGTGACCTCAACAACTTCATTCAACTTTTCATTCAAAGATTTATTTTTGACTTTTCAGTCATAGTGGAATAGAGTCAAAGGTTTCAGTGTTTGCGTGTTAACACACATAAACAGATCTAACCTGTTGTATCTAGCAGGCAATCAAAAGCAACCAGTTTTTCCTGATTCACCACCCTCATTTTCTAATCTCTTTACCGCTTCTTTTAATACTGCATCAGCAGTGTTAACCGGCTTTTCTTCTTTTTGTTGCGGTTCTTGTCTGTTGTCGTCAGATATTGGTCTCTGGTCCCCACTTAAGTTAATTTCTGATTGTTTATTTGCAAATTGAACAGAAAAAGGAACAACTGCTATAGCCCCAGAACCAGCAAAAATTTGCAAAACCCTAACTATATGAGATACTGCCATATTAGGCTATTTTAGGAACAAGAAAAGCTCTAAAAGCCTTATTGATTAATGTTTGACATTTACTTTATGTAGAAACTCTAACTCAACCCTCCCCGTTAGTATTGCAACTTCTGTACTTTCTTTCGATTCAGAGCAAATTAATTGATATTTTTTCTAACTTTCAGTAACTTTACATTGAGACTTCGGAATTAAAGTTCCTCTCTTTCTTTGCAATGTAGATTTTGTTGTTAAATAAAGTCTTGCTGTTGGAGTTAGTTTTTCGCTATTTCCATCAGTGAATTTCATCATTGCTGGAGAGCTGGCGAAAGAAATACTTTCAACTTGTTTTACTTGTCTAATACCATCCCACACACCATAGTGAAATAGAAGAGTTGAGTCCATTTTTTTAGTATCAACACACATCAACAACTCTCATTTAGTTTGATTAGGTAATCAAAAACAAGCAAGATCTCCACTCTCACCACCTTGACTAACTATTTTTTTGACTTCTTTCAAGACATTTTGTGGTTTTAGATCTTTAACTGGAGTCTCTTCTTGAATGAGTTGAGATTCCTCGCCAACATTTCTTACATCTTTTCCTTTATTAACACCTATTGATTGATTAGTGAAAGTTGTTACTAAAGGAGTAGTGGCCACAAGACCGAGACCAGAGAATTTGTAATCCCCTAGTAACTATTGATACTGCCATCTCTTGACTTAAATAATTAAATTTGAAAAATAAATTTATTTTTTAGCTTTTAAGAAATTTATAAATAAATGTCTATATTAATTGGAAAGTTAGCTTCACTAACTCTAGTTCCAGTAGTTGGTGCTGGAGTTGCTTACACTACTATGTCTACCAAGCTCGGGGGAGGCGAAGGACAAATTAGATTGACATCAATTGGTGATTTTGAAGAGAATTGTTGAGTTTCTGTCCAAGGAAAACTTTCAGAGGGTGGTGAAGAAACGGCAAAACTATTAGCTTGTCCAGTTAAGAAGGGTTCTGAGGTGGCGAGATTTTACTTTTATGCAAAAGCAACAAATTCAGTTAACTTGCCTAAAGAAGTAACAAATGTCACATATACAGGTAACAGTAGGGGTGGACATTATCAATTTTTTGTAACCTTCACTGATAGCTGAAGTAAGACAATTAGTGCAAGTAACAGCACATGAGACAAAACATTCCCTACTGGAAAAAGTATTAAAGGTAATTGCACAATAACATCAGGAAGATTGGGTTGTAATGAAGAATTTGCACAAAGGCTTGAATCCTTCAATAGTAATTCTTAGTAGTTAAAAAATTAACGAAAATAAGAATTTTTTAATCGCTTAGATTTTCTAAACAGAGAACTAATTTGTTTTTTCAAGAAAACAAGAAATATCTATTTCTAAATGAGACTTAAACTCTAACAATAAATCTTTTTATGCTGGGGGGGGGCAAAAGTTCTTGTTGCTTTTGTTGGAGGTTTTGCTGGAATAACTGGTTTTTCTTCTCTTTCTTCATTAGAATGAGATCCTTCACATGTTTGAAGAATAGGCAATAACAAAAAGTTCTATTTATCTAATTGTTTTAATAACCCACATGACAAAGACCACAAATGAACTAACTCAAATTTATGAATCTATTTAACTATTAAAGACCCAAAAAGTAATAGTATATCAGAAAATACTGTGCTTGAATTGTGAGCTGAAGGATATGGCGAAAGAATAAACAAAGGACAAATTATCATTCCTAGAAGACATAAAGAGATTAGTCTGCAGGGCACAGAAACAACAGTTTTTGGATCTGAGAGTAGCTATATATTAAATAAACAAAGCAAGGTTAGACTAGGTGAGGTTGGCGCTGGGGAGGACTCTCAAGTTTTTGGAGACTCCATAGATTGTAGCAATCAAATTTTTGATTTGACTGGTAGTAATATGCATGGTATTACAAGTCTTGGATTAAACAAAGTTACTTTTCAATTAAAAAAGAGAGAGAAATACAAGGGCCGTGAAGCTTATTCAATAGAAATAACTTCTAGTGATGGAGATAAACAATTAAATTGAGCAAATAGCTTTACACCTATAGTAATTTAGTATTTATAAAAAGGTAGAGCTGTTATGTGAGGATTAAGAGGAATGCTGGGAAAAGTGATTGTAATGATTGCTAGTGGAAGTGGTATTGGAGTTGGAGGTTTAAGTGAATTATTTGTACTCGGGGGGGGCAGGTAACAGATAAAAGGGCTGCTCAAGTAAAAGCTGGATGAGGTAAAGAAATATATCAAAAAGTAAAAGGAATTAAGACAAGTGAAGTAACCAACGGAACAGAAAGTGGAGGTTGAAAGTGGAATAACGGTAGTGGTGGTTCTGGGAACGGGAATGGACAAACGAAATATAAATGAAGTGGTAAATGAAAGTATCTTGGTGACACCGTAGAAGAGAAATATTGGTTGTTAAAGAATAGTAATGAATGTTGGGGATTGGTAGTGTCATCGAAAAAAGGTGAACAAGAAAAAGTTAAATGAAGAAGAATTAAAGGAAGTATTGAAGGGGAAACGTGTAAGTTAGAAATCGGGAAGAAAAGAAAAATATTTGAAGATGGTAAGTGAAAAAATGAAGATAACTCTGTAACTTTAAATAGATAAAGTTTCGTTTCTTTAACTAAACCGTTTCCCTTAATTCAGAAAATCTATTTTTAATCTTTTATTGTTTATTTAGATTCCGTAGTTAGAACATTTAGTTCAAAAAGTATTTTTATTTAGTCAAGCAGGTACTGGAAATACTTCTAAGTAAGTTTGAAGTCTTAAGTGATAAGAAAAATCTTCAATTTCAATTAAGCAAAGTCTCTTGTCATGAACTATATTTCCAAATCAAGGTCTGATAATTTGGTCACAAACTTCTCTTCTAATTTCTTTGGCAGTATCTAGAAAATCACTTCATCATTGGTAAGCTAACTCACACTTTTCATTAAGGAATGCTGTTTGTTTAATTTCATCCATTTTTAATAAGTCTTTTTCTTCTTGTCCTTTCAATCCTTGGTAGCCATGTCAGGAAGTTTTTCCACCTCGCTCAGGAACTCAAAAGTCCTGATTACCTTTTCAAGTTGCCTTCAGAACTTTCTTTACCTTGCCATTTCTTATTTTTCCTATGTGTTCTGGCAAACACTCCTTAAAGAATTTACTTTTGTATTTTTCTTGTTCAGTAGAACTACAATCAAAGCCAGTTTCATCACTACCAGCAATTAATGCAATAATGGCAGGAAGGATGTTCTTTTCTTTTAGTCTTTTAACTGTTGGAGCTTCTGTTCAAAGATATTTCTTTAGATAATTGAAGGCTGTACCCTCAACATCACCTGCTAATCTAGCTATAGCAAGTTTTGGATTTCTGAAAAGTTGTCCATAACTTCAAGGATTATCTCTGAGTTCATCTTCAGACTTACTTAATATTGTTTTGATTTTTGAAAAATCAAACTCAAGATCTACTTTTCCATTCTTTTCTTCAAATTTCTTAACTCATCAATTTCGACCATGATAGAGTCCAAAGATATCTTCTTCTAACTCTTTACTTCTATTAGCTCAATATCTTTGTAATTCATCTAGATCTTCTTGAGTTATAAATTTTCCAGACTCTTGTATCTCAGTTCAGTAATTCTTTTTACTTGTCTTAGCTGTTTCTTTTACTTTTTCTATCTCTTCTAGATTTAAAGTAGTATTTCTTGGTCCAAATCAACTATTACCATAAGTTAACTCTCTACCTCCCCACAACTCTCTTTCTGTTTGAGAGTGCTTTTTACTTTCAATGACTTTGTGAGGACCTGCTTTGTCTCAACCTTTAACAAAGAGAATGTCTTCACTCACTCCTTCACTTTGTCATCTATAGACTCCTAGAGCAGTATGGTTCAGCTCTCGAACTAAACCAGAGTTTCTCTTGAGTTCCTTGCTTGCCGTTTGTTTTACCTTTAAAGAATCATTTTTGTTAAAGAATAGAGAATCTTTATCCTTTTCTACTTGAATGCCCCCCCCCGGAGAGTTAATCCATCCACTTATTCCTCCACCAAGACCTCCTACAGCTCCAACCTCTAGAAGTAGCTTCTTTCAAATCATGATTTGAAAGCTTTAAGAAAAAGAAATTCTTTAATAATTTTGTTGAAAGCCAATTAAAGTCGGTAGTGGAATGTGATTGGAAATCTACTCTCCCATAAATCGCTTATCTCGCAAACCCTCACTTACAAATTTCACTGCAAAGGGTACAGTAGCAGCAGTCCCTAGACCAGAAAAGAACTGAACAGCCTTAATTAATATAGGCAAATCTATTTCAACTTCTTATTATTCAGATACTCTCTTTATCTCTGAATTATTCGGTTCCACAATGTGACTTGCAGGAATCTCTTTTTCTCATTTATCTTGGCCGGAATTAACAGGACTAGTGCAAGCCACTTTGTAGTTTTTGTTTTCATTTTGGGTAATTACGCAATGCTTGCCAGGATCAAAAGGAGTTTGTTCTGGTCATTTATGTGTTCATCCCATCAATAACTTAGTTTTTCCAGACATTGCTCTTTGACTTCCTTTCTTGAGGTGAACGCTTGAGCCGCCCCTAACAATATTTTCTACCTTTTGTAACTTATCCTCCGCCCTTTCACCCCTATTCCCCCTTCAGGAATAATGAAATAAATAGGGGGCTGAACCAAGCTCTCCCTTATCAAAACAGAAGAACAACTCCGCAGGGAATCCAGGAATTCAAAAACAACCTAAACCGTTAGTTCCTTTAGCACCCTTCCCTCTATCCGCGGCCATTTCTTCCATAGCCTGCTGCATTACTTGTTGTCCTTGATTTACCTCTTTTCTAGGGGGAGTGGGTTGTGGAAGAGGCTTAGGAGCGGGAATAGGAGCTGGTTCTGGAACCTTTTCTACGCCCCCCCCGAGGTTAATTCGACAGCCGGAATTGTTTCATTTTGTTCTTTAAGTGATGGAATAAATGGAACAGAAGCAACTGTTCCAGCTAAAGAAAAAATTTGAAAACCTTTAATCAAGACAGACACTGCTTATCTGTCTTTTAGATTCTCTGTAATCCAAAAATTACTAAAAGTTTAATGACCTTGTATGCTATTTCCCGCTAGGTAGTTCTGGGACAACTCTTTTAGTTAAACCTCTTGCTTCTGTGTGATTTGGATCTTTGCAAGTTAATGTATATGCTGAAGTTTCACCAACTCTTTCCATTTGACAGTGAGAGCTTGGAATAAAGCTCTTTGTACCTCTTCTATATCATGCAAAAGAAGTTCTTAAATGAATAGGTAAATCTTTAGTTCCTCTACTCTCAAAAGTCATTTTTAAAATGGAAGTTCCATTATAGGTCATGTCCATAACTTCCTTTAATTCTTTATCTTTTCAGGTGTAGTAGAACAGAGTTATCGGTTTAAGAGTTTTCATATTCACACACATCAATAGTTCAAATCAATTTTTTTCCGCAAACAATCAAAAACATCTTTTTTCTCCTTTTTGATTACCCTCTTTTGATTCCATCATTTGTACAGCTCTTTGTAATACGTTTTCTTCTTTAGGCTCTTCACTGTGATTGTTAGATATTTGTCTGTCTCTTTTAGGTAACTTGTTTTCTTCTCCTTTACCTATAAAAGAAGGAACTAAAGAGGCTGTTGAGACAGAACCTAATCCAGCAAATATCTGAATAGTTCTCTTAACTAGGGTTAGAGACAAAATAGAATACTAATTTTTGATCTTGTCTTGGAATTCTGGAATGTGAACATCATTTTTAGAAATATTCTGAATTCAAGGATCTTTTCTTTCAGCCCCACTAACTCCTGAGGCGTTGCAAGTTAAGGTGTAATTATTTGATTTCATTTCAGAAGAATCGATCCGACAATGTTCATTAGGCTTGAAGGTTGTTCGTCATCTATGCATTCAAGCAAGCTGTGCTTTTAATCTCGGATTTATAGATTTGTTTTTCCCTTTCGCAAAGTTCATCTCTCTTTGCAAAGTTATTTCTTCAATTCGATTTAATTTGTCTTCTCATGCATTCCCTCCTTTTCTGTCAAAGTGAAACAAAAACAGTGAATTTAATTTGTCTACGTTAAAGCAGAAGAAGAATTCTATTGAATTCAATTGTGGCATTCAGAAACATCCCCTTTTATCTCCAGATTTTCCTTCACCCAACATTTCCACTGCTTTTTTCATCGCTTCTTCTTTGTTATCTTTAACAGGTTCAGGCTCATTTTTTGTATATTCCCCCGCAGTAGATATTTTTCGAGAATCACCTTTAAATGGAAGATTTATTCGCCTATTTGCGAACTTTGTTGCAAATGGAGTAGTGGCAACTGCACCTAGTCCAGTAAATATCTGTAGAGTTCTGACTGCAATAGATGTAGCCATTTAAAGACAGTATTATCTGGACAGAGTTGTGTGTCTATTTTGGTGTAATTTGTCTAACTGCACTCCACCAATATCTTTGTCTGAGCAATTTAATTTGTAATTTCTTACACCACCTGTAATCTTGCAATGTTTTTCAGGAATTAAAGTGTCATTTTTTCTCAAAAGTTGAGTTGTTAAATAAAGTTTTGCTGTTCTAGGTACATTAACAGTTTCACCACTCTTAAATTTCATTTGTGACGGGACCTGAGTGAAAACAATATGTTCTACCTGTCTCACTTGTCTTCCACTACCCAAACTTCTTCATACGTCATAGTGGAATAGAATAGGAGACTCCAGTTTTCCTGTATAAACACACATTAGAAATTCATATCCTCTGCTTTGTTGTTGATTTGGCATCCAGAAACAACTTGGATCACCCCTATCATCCTTCATCATTGCTTTAATCTCCTTTATTACCTCCCCTTGTTGTAAATCTTTTATTACTTCTTTAGGGATAACTTCTTGTGGTGCGTTATCTTCCTTAACTAATCTTTGTATCCCTCGAACAGTTACTTCTTGTTTGTTTGCGAATTTAACTGCAAAGGGAGTTGTTGAAACTAAACCCAAACCAGAAAAGAATTGAAAAGCCCTAGTTAAAGCGGACAAGGCTCAATTAAGCTTGTCGAATTTACAGCAATTTTAAGTAGAGGATTTAAAGAACTACTTTATTAATTGATCAGCTTGTTTTTTGAGATCTATTGTTGGTTTCACAACTTGACTACTTGGAACATCTTTAGTTCATTTGTGTTCGTTTTCCGAGCCACTCGTTGTCTCACAAATTAATTCATAATTTTTGGGATTTACTTCTCCATCTTTCTTTGTAATCTTGCATCTTTCATTTGGATTAAATGTTGGTTGATATTTTCACAATCAAGAAAAGTAAGGCTTTAGCTTAGAAGATATTTGACCAGAAGCTCCATTTTTGAATGTCAAAGTATGTGTTTTTGAAATACTTTCAACCCAATTTAGTCTGTCTTTCTTTTGTACACCTCTCTTAAAGGAGTAATGAAATAAGAAAGGAGGAACAACAAGATCCCCTGTATCAAAGCAGAACAGGAACTCCAATTGAGGGAAGCCTGGAGCTCAGAAACATCCAAAACCAATTCCACCCCCTTTCCCCTCGGATCCTCTTGTTTCTACTATTTGTTCTACAGCCTGTTTTATTAAGTCTTCTCCTTCTACTTTTGGCGGTTGAACAATTGTTTTAGGAAGTAAAGGTTTTGGGTCCGGATCAACTACTTGTACTAACTCTTCGCCCCCCCCGAGGCCACAGAAGGCAATTCTGAAATTGCTGTCTTTTCAGTCAAGGATGGAATAAAAGGAACGGAGGAAACAGTACCTAAAAGAGAAAAAATTTGAAAACCCTTAGAAACAAGAGACATGATTCAAGAAATTACTAGAGTTTAATTTTCTTGTTATCTTTATGTTTCATTAGGGAGCTCCGGACTAACAGTTTCAGTATATTTTTTATCCCCAACTTGACAAGTTAATTGATAATTTCGAGAATTTTCAGATTGTGTAATACTACAGTGATTTTTTGGAATGAAGTTCTTGTCTCCTCTTCTATATCAAGCAAAAAGAACTTTTAGATAACTAGGAACATCTTTTGTTCACCTGTTATCAAGTGTCATTTTTAATATTGAAGTTCCATTGTAAGTAATTTCTGTAATTTCATGCAATTTATCTTTTAGGGATGCTCCTTTTTCTCTTCAATTGAAATGGAAAAGAGAAGGAGATTTCAGAGTTTGCATATCAATACACATAAATATTTCAAATAAGTTTTTGTTAGTAAATCATCAAAAGCATCTCTTTTCAGCTTTCCCATCTCCCATTCTCTGAACAGCCTCTTGCATTGCGCTTTTTGAGTTATCTTGCTTTTCTTCTTTTTGCTCTTCCCTATAGTCTTCAGCAACTTGTCTATCGCCCCTTGGCAATTTAATTTCTTCTATTTTTCTAAAAAATGAAGGAATCAAAGAGACTGTTGAGACAGAGCCCAGTCCAACGAATATTTGAAAAATTCTTATCGCAGGAGAAACAGCCATATTCGGCTATTTTAGATAGAGTCTGTATTTAAAAATAATTTCTTTTTTAGTGCGAGATTATCTAGAAATTGTTTGATGATTGTTTTCATGCAATTCCACTAAATGTACTTCTCCAACCTCTCGATCTGCGCAGAATAATTTATGATTTCTTTGATTTCCAGTAACTTTACATTGACTTTCTGGGCTTAGAGTGATATTAGGTCTTAAGAGTCTAGTGGTTAGGTATAGTTTTGCAGATCGAGGTATGTCCACACTCGAACCATCTTTAAATTGCATTCTCTTAGGTCGAGCATCATAAACGATTTGTACTACTTGTCTTACTTGTTTTCCTAGCTTCAATTGATTATTTACGTCATAGTGAAATAAGTATGGTGTTGTAAGTTGATTTGAATAAACACACATTAGAAATTCCAAACCTGTTTTTTCTTGATGGGGCAATCAAAAACACCGAGGATCACCTTTTTCCATCATCTTCTTCACTGTTTGCATAACTTCTCCCTTTTGTATATCTCTTTTTTCTTCTACTTGAGGGACTGGTTCTTGTTGTCGTTCGTCTTCGCTAACTAGCCTTATGTCCCCCCCCAAGTCAACTTGTGTTTGTCCCTTAGAGAATTTAGTTGCAAAAGGTATAGTAGCTCCAGTACCAAATATTGTAAAAATTTGTGCAGTTCTAACTAATAGTGACACAGACTAGGCAAAAAACCAATAAATTACAGAAATTTTAAGTATAGAAAAAGCTTACTTTCTAGACTGTCTCTTGAACTTTAATTTGTGGATCTACAACGTGACTCTTAGAAATTTTTCTTTCTCATTCTGGTTTTTCAGGGGATGAAGGATTAGTGCAAGCAATCTTATAACTTCCATCATCTTGGCCAGAAATTGTGCAATGTTGACTTGGATCAAAAGGAGAGCTTTCCGGTCATTTTTGAGTCCATCCCAGTAACAATCTCGCTGTCCCTTGTATTCCTTTTTCTCCCTTTTTCTTTAAATGAGCCTTGGTACCTCTACTTATTCGTTCAACTTTTTGTAATTTATCCTCTAAAGAATTTCCACCTCTGTAAGAATAGTGGAATAAGAAAGGAGAAGCTCCTTGCGACCCTTTTTCAAAACAGAAAAATAATTCAGCTCCAGATAAACCTGGCATTCAAAAACACCCTAGACCCGCTGTTCCCGATACTCCTTTCTCACTAGCCATTTGTTCCATAGCATGTTGCATCGCTTCCGGCGTTTTAGGTGGAGGAGAAGGGGGAGAAACTGGTTGAGTTTCTTGAATAGGAGTTGTTTCGGGAACCATTCCTTCCCCCCCCGATGAAGTTAATTCTGCAATTGTTTGATTTTCAGAAAATGTAGGAATAAAAGGAACAGAGGAGACAGTACCTACAAGAGAAAAAATTTGAAAACCCTTAGAAACGAGAGACATTAATACAAATTAATTACTTTAGAAACAATTAAAGTTAATTTTCCTATAAAAAATAGTTTTTAAAGTGCTGATTCAGGTATATGAACCTCACCATGAGAAATATTATGTGTTCATGCCTCTCTTGCCGTACCTTCACTAGAAGCATTACAGGTTAAGGTGTAATTCTCATTAAGTTTTGTTATTCGACAGTGTTTGCTTGGTTTAAATTCTGTTCTTCATTTATTCATTCAAGCCAAGTGTGTCTTTAAGTGATTGGTTTTTAGACTACGAGACATAGAGTCATTTTTACCATTTACAAAGTTCATAGTTACTTCTCTCCCTACAGATATACTTCCAATCCGATTTAATTTTTCTTCTAATTGACCTCTAGCCCTACTATTGAAGTGAAACAAAAATAATGAATTTAGTTTGTCTACGTTAAAGCAGAAGAATAATTCCACTCAAGGTAATTTAGGCATTCAGAAACAACCCCTTCTATCCTCTTTATTTTTTCCATCTTCACTGTCTTTTAATATTTCTACAGCTTTTTTCATAGCCACTTGACTATTGTTAGCAGGTTTTATTACCTTTATCGGAGGAAGTTCTTGTTGGTAGGTAACTCTTCTAATACCCTTACCAGATAAATGATTTATATTTTTGCCAACATGCTTTACTTCAAATGGGACTGTCGCAACAGAGCTCAATCAAAAGAATATTTGAAAAGCTTTAATTGCCGGAGAAACGGCCATATTAGGTTAGGTTTTGAAACTATCTAGTAAGTGTTTTGTGATGACTTTGTTTAACAGGTTCTAAATCAACTCTTCCAACCACTACTTGATTTTTTTGATTAGAGTCAGTGCAAGTAAATTGATAATTTCTTGCATTTTTAGTAATTTGGCAATTTCTTTCTGGTGTTAAAGTAGTATGTTTTTGGCGAAATAGAGTGGTTAGATAAAGTTTTGTAATTCCTTTTACTCCTACACCACTTTCATTTTTAAATTTCATTGTTGATGGACCAAGAGTAAAAGTAATATTTTCTACCTGTTTAACTCGCTTCCCTTTTCCTAATTGATTTCTTAAGTCATAGTGAAACAAGTAAGGTGTTGTAAGTTGATTTTCGTAAACACAAACCAAAAACTCTAATCCTTTCCCTTGATTCGGTAATCAAGCGCAAAGAGGCTCACCTTTCTCTTCGCCCAGCATTTTCTTTACTTCTCCCATAACTTCTCCTTGTTTTAGATCTTTCCTTTCCTCTTCAGTCTTAATTACTTCTTGTTCTTGAGCTTGATTTCCTACCAATCTTATGCCCCCCCCCAGGTGACTTAATTTCTCTTTCTTGCATAAAGGTTGTGGTAAGAGGAACTGTCGATATTGCCCCAAAACCGGAAAAGAACTGAAAAGCTCTAACTAAAATAGCCACCCCTATAGAAACTTCTTTACTTAACTATTCAGATATTTCTTTTATTTCTGAATTATTTTGCGGTTCCACAATGTTTTCGCTAGAAATTTCTCTCTTTCATTCAAATCTACTGCTATTTGAAGAAGAAGGAAGAGAACAAGTCACTTCATAATTTTGCTTTTGATTTTGAATAATCTTGCAATGTTCGCCAGGCTTGAAGGGAGAATCTTCTTGTCATCTGCTTACTCAGTTTAATAGTGTTCTAGTTTTTCCTTGTAATGTTCTTGGAGAACCCCTTTTAAGATTGGCTGTCACTCCGCGAGTTATACTTTCAACTTTTTGTAATCTATTTTCTTCTCCCTTCTTTCTTCCCCACAAATAGTGATACAAAAAGGGAGCAGAACCAAGATTTCCTTTATCGAAACAAAAGAATAAATCTACTGGAAAGCCAGGAATCAAAAAACATCCTAAACCAGCAGTCCCTAACGCACCCTTCCCTCTTTCCGTTGCCATATCTTCCATTGCTTGCTGCATCATTTGTTGTCCTTTATTTTCTTCCCTTTTAGGGAGAACAGGTTTAGGTAAAGATTGAGGCTCTTGAATAGGAGCAGGCTTAGGAGCTTCTTCTTCGCCCCCCCCGAGGTTAATTCAACAACCGGAACTGCTGTGTTGTTATCTGTAAGTGTTGGAATAAAAGGAACAGAAGAGACAGTACCTACAAGAGAAAAAATCTGTAAACCCTTAGAAACGAGTGACATTAATGCAAATTAACTACTTCAGAAACAATTAAAGTTGATTTTCTTATATTTTTACGTTTTGTTAGGTAGTTCTGGACTAACAGTTTCAGTGTGTCTTCCGGCCCCCACTTGACAAGTTAATTGATAATTTCGAGAGCTGTCAATTGGCTTGATACTACAGTGAGTTTTTGGAATCAAACTTGCATCGCGGTCTCTTCTCAATCATGCAAAAGAAGCCCGTAAATAATATGGAATATCTTTAGTTTTTTGATTTGCAAATTTCATTTTTAAAGATGTAGCTCCTCTGTAATTTATTTCAGTAACTTCATTCAATTCTTGTCCCCTTCAGGTGTAATGGAATAGGGTTAGTGAATTGAGTTTTGTTGTGTTAAAGCAAATAAATAACTCTGACCACTTTGTTTTACTGAACAATCAAAAACATCTTTTTTCTCCCTCTTTATTTCCATCTTTTGATTCAATTATTTTTACTGCTTCGTGCATTATGTTTTTTGAATTACTTTGTTCCTTCACTGCCGGCTCTTCTCTATAATCATCATTTACCTGTCTACCTCCTCAGGGAACACGAATTTCTTCTATTTTTCTAAAAAATGAAGGTGTAAAGGGAGTTACTGCAACTGCGCCTAAACCAGAGAAGATTTGAAAAGCTTTGATTATTGGAGAAACGGCCATATTACAGATTTACACTCGGATCTACAACGTAACTGTTAAGAATGGTTTTTTCTCACGGAGAATTATTGGTACTTGTACTGTCAGGATTTGGATTTGTGCAGGTTAACTTATAGTCTTTTCCGTTTTGTCGGGCAATTCTACAGTGTGAACTAGGATCAAAAGGAACTTCTCTAGATCATTTTTGAGTTCAACTGAGTAAAGATCTTAATTGTCTATGCATTGGCTGTTGAGTAATACCATCCTTAAATTGAAATGCTGTTGGTCTTATTATGCTTTGGACCTTTCTTAGAACTTTCTCCTTGCTCTTTCAGTGAAATAGAGTTGGAGTTTCAGGCTTATTCCGATTGAAGCAAAAGAATAGTTCTACTATTCCAGTGAAATCAGGAATCCAGAAGCATCCTCATTTCACCTCACCCTGATTCCCTTCATCCTCGTTTAATTGCTGAAGTGCTTGGCTCATTGGTGTGTTTGCCACCTTTTCTTGAATTACTTGCTCTCCATTTCCCGCGTGTCTCAAGAAATTGATTTTGTGTAAACGACCTTTTGTGAATGTCGTAGAAAGAGGGATTGTTGCCCCAACCCCAAATACTGTAAAAATTTGTGCAGTTCTAACTAGAAGAGACAAGGTCTAATTAGGCCTGTATCTTTTAAAGCCATTTTAGGTGGAATTGTTCTTTATTTCTACTCCTTATTTCTGCCTGTTACAAATTAAGGAATAATTTTTCTCAATATCCTCACTAGTAGCAAATTAACAATACCTCATAGGAACAATAAAATCTCTTTTCCACTCATGTAATCGTTTAAATGCAAGCTTTAAAAGAGGAGATGAGGGAATCCACCGGTTATTTTTAAGATTTAATTTTTCCACCAACTTTAACTGACTATTGACCTCTCTCTGGAATAGGAATAATTGATCTAACTGATTTAGATAAACACAAGCTCATAATTACAAATTTTCTATTTCCGGCCACCAGAAACACTGTTTTTCTGTTTCTACTTTCCCATTCCCCAAAACCTTCTCATATTTATCGATACTTTAAATTTTTCTGACCCACTAACTAACTTACCGCCCCCCCCGAGTAAGTTGTGATGTGTTTACTTGCTAGTGTTGTCACTAAAGGAATAGTGGAAATAAAGCTATAAAGCAAGAGAATGTCTGTAAACCTTTTGAGATCGTTAACAAAACTCAGAAAGCTCTGTTTTATTGAGTTTGAACTTTAGCTAAAAATTAATACTTTCATTTACAAATGGTTTTCCGTGATTTTTTTCTTGTTGTCGCTTGCCACAAATTAAGGTGTAATTTTTGCTATTTTTTCCAGTCGTTGTGATTTCACAATGTTGTTTTGGAGTGAATTCTCCATCCCACTTATGCAATCAAGCAAATGCAAGTTTTGCAGGAGAAGTTAATTGAATTGGTTGATGATTTTCAAATTTCATCTTCACCCCCTTAGATAAGCTAACAATTTGATTTAGTTTTTCTTCTAGCCCTAGTCGGCCATTGTAATCTCAATGAAATAGGAATACTTGATTAAGTTTGTTCGTATAAAAACAACCAAGCAACTCTAATCTTCTTTTTACTTTCGGCCATCAGAAACATTTCTTCTCTCCATCTCCTTCCTCTTTACTCATAATTTGTTTTGCTTTTTCCATTACATCTTGTAGTTTTGTTTCTGGTTGCGGAGTAGGCTTTTCTTGAAGGATTTCTGGCTCCCCAGATACCAACCTTTCGCCTCTACTGGGAAGTCGATTTAGATGTTTGTTGGCAAACTGTACTGCAAAAGGAGTTGTTGCAACAGTACCTAGTCCAGAGAAAATTTGAAAACCTCTTATTAATGCCGACAAATCTTAAATAGACCTATTTTGTTGGGATTATTTTAGAGAGAATTGTTCACTATTCTTCAGGTTTGAATTTAGCTCTACAACTTCACTTTCAGAAATTGTTTTAGTGAATCCGACCGCATTAGATGAGTTATTTAAAGTAGGTTTACAGGTTAATGTGTATTTTTGGCCCAAAAGAGTAATTTGACAATGGTCACTAGGTTTAAATTCAGGAGTTCACTTGCCTGTCCAATAAAGAGCGCTCTTTAGATAAGTAGATATATTGCCACTACCACCATTTTTAAATTTCATCTTTATGTAATCTGTGATGCTATCTACTCAATGTAATCTTTCCGCCACCCCCTTTGATCTATCTTCCCTCGCCCAAGAATAGTGAAATAAATAAGGAATAGTGTGACTGGCTTTATTAAAGCAGAAGAACAGTTCAGTTTTAAACTTTTCTGTTACTCAGAAACACACAACAACATCTTTCGTTGTAATTACTTCCGCCCCTTTACTTGCAATTATTTGATTTGCAGCTTCTTGCAATACATCATTCCCTTTATTTTCTGTATTTTTAGGTAAAGTTACTTGAGCTTCCTCTACCCCCCCCCGCGGTTAATTTAGTTAATGGAATAGCGTTGCTGTCTGTAATTGAGGGAATGAAGGGAATGGAAGAGGCGGAACCTACAACTGAACAAACCTGTAAGCATTTGGACAAGACAGACAATGCTAAAAAGCTATCTTTTTACAGAAATTTTAGAAAGTAAAAACTAGACTCTTCCCTGCATAGACATATTAGGAGTGTCAACAATACTTTTGGAAATAGTTCAGGTTTTTGCAATGGAATTTTCTGTAACATTGCAACTTAATTTGTAATTAGGTTCAAGTTTTTCTATCGTACAGTGCTTACTTGGTTCAAAAGGAGTTCCATTTTGTCCCTTTTGAGTTCAACCTAATAAAGATTTCAATTGTCTATTTATCAGCTCTTGAGTCCCTCCCTCTTTAAATTTCAAGATTGTTCCCTTCCCTATACTTTGAACTCAACTAACTGTTTTCCCTCTAACACCTTTTCAGTGGAACAAAGTAGGATTTTTAGGATTGTTTTGATTGAAGCAGAAAAATAACTCTAGCCCAGAAGTAAAGTCCGGATACCAAAAACACCCTCACTTAACCTCACCACTTTCTTTTCCCTCTTGGTTTAACTGTTGAACTGCCACCTCAAGTGCAGTTTGCTCTCTTTCTTCTATCTTCGGACCCTCTTGCCCTCCCGATACTAATCTAATGCCCCCCCCAAGGTGAATTTCTTTTCCCCTTGCATAAATTTGGTTGCAAATGGGATAGTCGCTCCTGTGCCTAAGAGTGAAAAAATCTGAGCTGTTTTAACTAGAAGAGACAACTAAAAAATAAAGTCTTCATCTTGAATCATCTCTACTTGAGTGGTTTTGATGTAACCATTTCCCTTGGTAGAAAAGAAGTCATGATTCTTGGTTGAGGTATTTAATCCATTGAAGATCATTGGATTAATGTCTTTTTCAGTTACATCATACTTTTCATCTAGATCTAAGTTTTGCAAAGCTTTATTGGCATTGTATTGAAGGAACTTAAGTACTTCATCTACTAGGTTTAAAGGCTTATAGATTAAGTGGGTGTATTCAACTTCATTAACCATTAAGTCTTCTAGTAATTGATAAACCTTTGCCTTTAGTTGAGTCTGTTCTTCAGGACTAAAGGTTTGAAATAACTTAGAGGCTAAATTACCAACATATAAACCATGAATGGCTTCATCTCTAATGATTAAGTTAATGATCTCTCCACTGTTGATCATCAAACCTTGAGAAGACAAAAACAACATATAAAAGAAACCAGAGTAAAAGAGAAAAGACTCTAGGAACACTGAAGCAGCCATAGCTAAGTAAAGACTCTTAGTGTCTTTAATGTTTTCGTAGTATTCAACAACCATCTTGATCTTTTTTTGAAGAGTAGGTTCTTGCTTTACTCAATCAAATAATTCATTTATCTCTTCAGTACTTAATAAGGTACAGAAAATAGAAGAATAACTCTTTGCATGCATCTGCTCCATCATTCCCATAAATTGCAATACTGCTTTAGTTGGTAAATCAGGTACTGCAAGACAGATCCTATTCATGCCTATTGCACCTTGGTGAGTGTCTAAGAGAGTTAAAGAGCCTAGAACCTTTATATAAACCTCTTTTTCCTCCTTAGATAACTTAGACTGTCAGATTAACTTATCACCACTTAAAGGAATCTCTTCATCAACCCAAAATTGTCTAACATTTTGATCTCAGAATTCTTTATTGAATTTGCAGCTAATTTCATTCCAGTTAACCCCCTCTCAAGAGCTGATAGAACTATGATTGCAGAGCCCATCCATAGCTAAACTAGAATGATTTTATAGACATTTTTAGGACTAAAATCTAGTTTACTTTTCCAAAAAAATCAAGCCAAAAACAACTTAAAAAACTAAAGAAAAACAAGGGTTTTTGATAGAACTTTGATATGCTAGTAGAACTGGCAAAGTTGAACAAATAGTTTCTAAGTTAGGTTTCAAAAACGTAAATAGGATATTCACGGGTGAAGAAAAAGCCACTAAACAATTTGTGATCTTTACCTATACAGATGGTTATGGAGAAGTTCCTAGTATTGTAGAGTTATTCCTCTCCAATAACCACAATTTATTAATAGGAGTGGCTGGAAGCGGAAATATCAACTTCGGAAAAAACTTCTGTAATGCAGTAACACTTATTAGTCAAAAATATGGAGTTCCAGCTTTAAAGAAATTTGATTTAGGGGGAAATAAGCAGTTAATCTCAGAATTTAGAGAAGAGCTAAAAGCTCTAAATCTCAGTTAAGTGATTAATAAATCTCAAAAGATAACCAATCCTTCTTACTACAACTCTCTTATCTTTAATAATCAAGTAACTCTTAAGGGAGAAGATGGTTTCTTCTGCCTAGAAAAAGATAAGTTAGCTATTCAAGAGTATCAAAAATATATCTCTGAGTGTGAAAAGTACTCTCACAAGCGAAGAGGTTTTGAAAGAATTAAGTGACTAATTGAGACTGAATACTATCTCTCTCAATTAATAGAGAAATATAGTGAGACTCAGATTAACCAACTCACAGAAGAGGTTTATGGAGCTGGCTTTCAATGAAAAAGCTATATTTCTATCTCTAAGTTCTTTGAGAGCTTTGCTCTAAGAAGTAACTGCGGGAAATATATCTTAGAAAGCTATGAAGATAGAGTGATTGTTACTTCACTATTTCTTGCTGATGGAGACTTTGAGCTAGCCCGCAAAATAGCCAACTTAATTATTAAACAGATTTATCAACCAGCAACTCCTACATTCTCAAATGCAGGAAAGAAAAGATCTGGAATGTTAGTTTCTTGTTTTCTACTAGAAGCAGAAGACTCTATTAACTCAATTAACTACATAATTTCTACCTCTATGCAACTATCAAAGATTGGGGGAGGGGTTGCAATCAATCTAAGTAAGTTAAGAGGTAGAGGAGCTTCAATTAAGCAAATTGACAGTACAGCTTCAGGAATCTTTCCTGTTCTGAAGATACTAGAGAATGTATTTGACTATGCAGATCAATTAGGAATGAGAAGGGGGAGTGGAGCTGTATATCTAAATATCTTTCACTATGACTTAATTGACTTCATAGATTGCAAAAAAATCAATGCAGATGAGAAATCTAGAATTCAAACTCTTTCAATAGGATTAATAGTTCCAGATAAGTTCCTGCAACTAGCAACTGAAAATAAGAATTTCTTTATTTTTGAGCCAAATACTATCTATCAAAAATACAGACTATCTCTACCAGATCTAGATTTCAACTACTGGTATGATATCTTGGCTAATGATGACTCTCTTTTAAAGAAAGAACTGTCTGCTAGAGCTGTTTTAACCAAGATAGCTCAGATTCAGTTTGAGTCTGGTTATCCATATGTAATCTTTATAGACAATGCAAATAAAAAGAATCCCCTAAAGAATATAGGAAAGATAAAGATGAGCAATCTTTGTACAGAGATCTTTCAAAACCAAGAAAGCTCAACTATAGGGGACTATGGGCTAGGAGACATCATAAGAAATGATGTTTCTTGTAATTTAGCCTCTCTTAATCTAGTGAATGTATTTGAAGACGGGAATCTAGAAGAGATAGCAGATCTCTCTATGAGAGCTTTAAGTGCAGTGAGTGATCTAACTTCTATCACTAATGCTCCTAGCATTAGAAAGGCTAATGAGGAATTTAAGTCTGTAGGGTTAGGAGTACTTAACTTCACTGGACTCTTACTAAAGAATGGACTAGAGTATGACTCTCCAGAAACACTAGAGATTGCAGATGTTTTCTTTGCAGCTCTTAACTATTACTCTCTACTAGCTAGTTCTAGAATTGCGCAAGAGAGAAAGATTAGCTTTAAAGAGTTTGAGAATACAGACTATTTCACAGGAGCTTATTTCGAGAAATACATCTCTCACCCCTACCTCCCTAAGAGTGAAAAAGCTAAAGAGATCTTTAAGAATATGAAATTACCTACCCCAGAAGACTGAGCCAATCTAAAGGAGCTAGTTAAGAAAAATGGAATATACAACGCTTACAGATTAGCAGTAGCTCCCACCCAAAGCATTAGCTATCTACAAGGAGCTACAGCTTCTATTCAACCCATCATCTCTCCCATTGAAACCAGAATGTATGGTAGCTCAATTACTTATTTCCCCATGCCATTCCTAAATAAAGACAATCATCACCTATATAAATCCGCTTATCTAATAGATCAAAAGAAATTAATTGATCTATCTGCAATCATCCAACAACATGTGGATCAAGGAATCTCAACTGTTCTATATGTAACTAATAACTCCACCACTAGAGATTTAGTGAAACTCTATCTATATGCTCACCATAAGGGACTTAAGTCTCTTTATTATGTGAGAACTAAGAATCTACAACCAACTGAGTGTGTTTCCTGTCAGGCTTAGATAGCTAGCTGAGAGTAGGATCTAGGGAATACAGAAGCATCTTTAATATTCTTTAGTCCAGTAAAGAACATTAAGAGTCTCTCAAATCCCATTCCAAATCCCGCAGAAGAGGCATAACCAAACTTTCTTAAGCTTAGATATCACTCTAATTCAGTAGGGTTTAGTCCTTGCTCTGCAATCTTTTGATTCAAGATTTCTAAGTTATTCTCTCTTTCTGAGCCACCAGCTAATTCCCCAACTTCTGAAATCAACATATCAAATGAATAGGAAGTCTTTCCATCTTCGGAGTTTTTCATATAGAAAGGTTTTTGAGTAGAAGGATAGTTAGTAATAAATAACACTTTTGTATCTAACTTAGAAAGTAAGAAGTTTTCATCTTCTTTACTTAACTCATAACCTCAACTCTTACCAAGAATATCTATGGCTTCAGAGTAACTTAGAGTTATATATTTACTATTTGCTATTCCTTCTAACTTACTAATAAGTGTTTGGTTATCTCCTAATAACTTATTAGATAGTTCTAGAAGACAGTCTCTACAGTTTTGTAGTACTTGCTTGAGTAAGTAAATAAAGAATTTATATACAAACTCAATTAGTTGAAAGAGATTAGTAAAGGCCATTTCAAGCTCAATCATTCAGAACTCAGCTAAGTGAGAGCTACTATTAGATTTCTCTGATCTAAAAGTAGGCCCAAAAGAATAACTTCTTCCTAATCCATTAGAGATAGTCTCGCAGTAGAATTGACCACTAACACTTAGTAGTATCTCTTCTTTCTTAAAGAAATCAGCTCCATCTGAATCTAACTTAAAGAGCTCGGCTCCACCTTCACAAGAGTTAGTACTCAAAACTGGAGCAAAACAGGGAAAGAAGTGATTTGAGTGTAAGTAGGTATAGATTGACTGAACTAACTCTCTTCTTATTAGGGCTACAGCTTGAAAGATTGAGGTTCTGTGTCTAACTAATTGTTGAGTTCTCAGGTAATCAAGGGTTAGTTGAGTTGGAAGTAAAGGGAATTCTTTACTTTCCTTAAGTAACTCTAGTTTTTCTAACTTAAACTCTCACTCTTGCTCCTTACCTTTTGATTTTTGGAGATAACCAGTTACTCTAATTGCATCTCCAAGACTTAAATCTTGATTAAGTAGTTCTGGAGAAGAGACTACTTGAATACCAGAAAGATTACTCCCATCATTTAGAGAGATAAAGGAAATTGAGTTGAATTTCTGAACAGATCTCACTCAACCAGTAAGGGAATGAAGTTGAGTGGAAGGTAACTCACTTGCTTTTGACAGTAAGTCAAATATAGTGCTTTCCACTAGAGTAAGCTTTCCACCTCTGAACTATAAATTACTGGAACACTCTTACTAATAGCTAATTGGAGTTTAGAACCTGGACTCTCTCCAGCCAATAAATAGTTAATTTCACTAGAAAAACTAGATTTAAAGGTTAGATTGTACTTTTCAGCTAATTTTTCTTTCAGTTGATCTCTACTGATACTGAAACTACCAGTAATCAAAACAGTTTTCCCATATAAATAGTGATCTTTGTTTTTTAGGTGTTGAGTTGAAATAGAGTCAGATAGTTCAAATTGAAAACCTAATTTCTTAAGTTCAGAGAGCATTGAGAGATTCTCCTCTCTAGAGATTCACTCCTTTAGAGAGCTTGCAACCTTTGGTCCTATTCCCAGAATCTCTTTAGTTTCTGACTCTGGAGCTTCAAATATCTTATCTATAGCTCGAAATTTATTCAAGAGTAACTTAACCACTTCCGGTCCTAGATGTTCTAATCCCAATCCAGCTAATAATTGATTAGGACTTACTTGCTTGCTTTTCTCAATAGCAGTCATTAGGTTATTAAAGGATTTATCTTTAATATTCAAACTCTCTAGTTGGAATATTCTTTCTTTGTGTTGCCACAGAGAATAAATATCTAATATATTTCTCAAAATCCCTTCCTTAAATAACTTAGTAATAGTCATTTCTGAAAGTCCTTCTATATTAAGTCCAGCCTTTGAGCAGAAGTGACAGAGCTTACATATCTCTTTTTGTTCACAATTGGGATTAAGACAGTACTGTAACTTATTTCCTTCTTTGAAAACTAGTTGAGAGGAACAACAAGGACATTGTTCAATTAGTTGAAATTCTTTCCCCTCTGAAGTATCTTCACTAACTCTTCCTAGTATCTGAGGAATTACCTCCCCAGATTTATATACCTGTACCTTTATACCTTCTCTTAACCCCAATTTCTTAATGTTTTCGTAATTATGAAGAGAGACATAATTAATTCAACTTCCATTAATAAATACAGGAGTTAATTTACCTAGATAGGTAATTCTTCCACTCCTACCTACTGTAACCTCTATTTTTTCTAAGGTAGTTTCCTTAATTAAGCTAGGGTATTTATAAGCAATAGCTCACTTAGGGAATTTAGAGGTACTACCTATTCTTGAGTAGTAAGAAGTTTGATTTAACTTAATTACTAATCCATCATTAGGTAGTTCTAGCTTCTCTCTTTTTTCTCCAAACTCTCTAATGAATTCTCAAATCTCAGAGATATTGGAGCTAATTAGAGTTAATTCTTCTTGGTGTGTTGGGATTTTCAAAGTTCTAAGTAACTCAATTACATCTGATTGTTTCTCTAGAGAGTGATTATCTGGAAATAGCACTTGATAGCCACAAAAAGAGAGTTTTTTCTCACTAATTAATTGAGTTTCTTTAAGTCTTAAGGCTCCAGCAACATAATTCCTAGAGCTTATAAATTGCCTTTGATTTTCTGGAGTTGAAGCTTGGATTTCCTTGAAATCAGAGCTAGTGATGAAGATCTCTCCCCTAACTACTATTTCTCGAGAGTAGTCAATACTCTTAGGAATTGATTTGATCTCTCTTATGTGGTAAATGAGACTCTCTCCTTTTTTTCCATCTCCCCTACTAAGCGCTTCTACTAATTGACCACCTTGGTAGTGAAGACTTATACTAACTCCATCAACCTTTGGTTCAATGAAATACTCAAGAGAGTTAGAACTACCTAATTCTTTTAAGTGGTTGTCAAAGAATTTATTTAGTTCAGCTTCATTAAAGGCATTATCAAGAGAGAGCATAGGAAATAAATGGGGATGTTTGAGATTAGACTTTTCAGAGTGAACTTGTCCGACTGGAAGAGAAGAGATATCAACTCCCAGAGCTTTAAGCTTTCTAAGCTTAAAGTCATATAGTTCATCTGGAATAGTCTCTTCTCCTTTATAGTAGGCTTCCTCTTGATCTTTAAGTAACTCTTGAAATTTCTTTAGCTCCTCCCCATCCCTCATAGCCTTTAATAATTAACTTTAAGAGTAGAGTGGAAGAGAAAAAGATAGTTATTGCTTTATCTGGGGGAGTAGACTCGGCAGTAAGTGCCTATCTCTTAAAACAACAAGGATATAAGGTTATAGGAGTTCATATGCAGAACTGAGATAAACAACTTAATGAATCTGAGCTAGAAGGAAGTTGTCAAGGAGAGAAAGATAGTATTATGGCTCAAAAGGTAGCTTCCTTCTTAAAGATACCTTTATATATCTATAACTTCACTCAAGAATATTGAGAGAATGTCTTTAAGCCTTATCTCTCAGATTTTGAAAAGAATCTAATAGGAAATCCTGATCTAGGATGTAATTCCAAGATTAAGTTTGGAGTCTTATTGGAAACAGTAAAGAAAGAGTTTGGGAAGGGAATTAAGTTAGCTACAGGCCACTATGCAAGAGTAACTGAAGAAGAAGGAATATATTACCTAGAGAGTTGCAACAATCCTAAGAAAGATCAGACTTACTTTCTTTCTAGACTAACTCAAGAGCAACTAAGAGAGATTGTCTTTCCCTTAAGTGAGTTTGAGAGTAAGTCAGAAGTGAGAAGATTGGCTAAAGAAATAGGACTACCTAATTGAGATAAGAAGAGTAGTGCAGGAATTTGTTTCATTGGAAAAAGAGAGTTTAGTTCTTTCCTTTCTTCTTATGTGAAGGGAGAAGGGGGAGAAATAATAGATGTGGAGAGAGCAGAGTCTCTGGGGAAGCACAAAGGACTTTGCTATTACTCAATCAATCAAAGAAAAGGAACTTGTGTATCAGGACAAAGAGAAAAGTATTATGTTTGTGGAAAGGAGAACTCTAACTTACTAGTTTGTAGAGAAAGTGTTAGAGATAAATATTTAATTAAAGAAGGTTGTTTGGTTACAAACTTACACTGGATTTATAAAGCTCCAAAAGTAGGTGAACAAGTCTTGGTAAAGTTCAAACACACCTCTAATTTCATATCTGGAAAGATAGAAGAGATAAAGAGTGAGCTAATGAGATTGTCTCATCAAGCAAGTTGTGCTTCCACTCCGGGTCAGTATGTAGTCTTCTATTCCACTAATAAAAAGAGATGTCTAGGGTCAGGTGTATATCACAACTCCATTTAGAGCTTGAAAGCAAGAGAGTTAAGAGATAGTTGAATTAACTTTTTTGAGTCAAAGGGGCACAAAATAATTGAGTCACACTCTGTAATTCCCCCAGAAGAAGATAAGTCTACCTTATTTGTTAATGCAGGACTTTGTGTATTAAAAAAAGCCTTTATCTCTAAGGGAGAAGAGAGAGTTTCTCAGTCCTTTACTAGTGTTCAAAAGGTAATAAGAACAGTAGATATAGAGAGTATTGAGAAAGATGGATGACATAGCACTTACTTTGAGATGATGGGAAACTTCTCAGTGGGTTCTTATTTCAAAAGAGAGGCTATTGGTTTTGCAGTAGAGTTTTTAGATAAAGTCTTAAGACTTGAACTAAATAAGTTAGTTATTACTGTTCACAAAGATGATCAAGAAAGCGAAGCTATTTGAAAGGAGTTGCTGGGAGAGAACACAGTAATTATCAAACTAGACAAAGCTAATTTTTGAGAGGTTGGAGATGGACCTTGTGGACCTTGCACAGAGATTTACTTCGACAGAGGAGTTGAGTTTGATAGAGAAAACAAAGGCTTAGAGTTACTTCAATACTCTATAGATAACGAAAGATATATAGAGATTTGAAATATTGTTTTCAGCCAATACTGAGCTGAAAAAGGTAATTACATAGAGCTAAAGAATAAGAATATAGATACTGGGGCTGGGCTAGAGAGAGTTGTAACTATATTAGAAGGAGTTAAAAATATCTTTTTTAGCTCTTTGTTCTATCCAATAATTCAAGAGATTGAGAGACTCTCTGGAAAGAAATACAACCCAGAACTAACTGAAGAGAGTGCACAATTTCAGATAGTTGCAGATCACCTAAGAACTCTAGTGATATTACTAGGCGAGGGTTTAACTCCTTCCGGAAAAGGAAGAGGTTATGTTTTGAGAAAGCTTATGAGAAGAGTCTTTGTCTCTTTATATCTTCTAGAGTTAAAAGAGAGTGCAATTCCTAATTTACTTCAAACATCAGTAGATTTAGTTTCAGAGTTGTATCCAGCACTCAATAATAAACACTCAGAGTTACTAGCAGAGATACTAAAAGAAAGCACTTCTTTCCAAAAAGTCTTAGAGAAAACTCAAAAGAGAATACAGGAGATTATCTCTAATAAGACAGAAAGTCTAGAAGAACAACTCTTTACCCTAGTAGAAAGAGAAGGAGCTCCCCTTCCTGTTCTTAAGAAGTTATTGAGAGAGAATAAAGTAGATTACTCTGAAACCAGACTAAAAGAATTACAAGAAGAACACTCTCAAAAATCTAAGAATACTAAGTTCTCTACTGCGTTTGAGCTGAAAACTTAATTCACTCCGATCAGACTCACTTAGGAGAGTGAATATTAGATAAAAAGTTAGCCCTTCCTCTATTCTTATCTAAGTTAGTAATAAATTGGTGATATTTAGGAATATTTAGATCTTCTTGTTCACAAAAGAAATTATTGGAAATTATTTCTTTTAAGTTAGAGTTAGTTGTTCACTCCTTAAAGCAAGCTAGTATTCTATTCATAAACTTGAGCTTTTCATAGTCAGAGATTTCTAGTTTCATCATCTTATAGAAGGACTCTTCTCCACCTTCTATAAAGAGATCAGAGATAGAGAAAGAGAGTTGTTCCCCGAAAAAAGTATTAATAATTCTTATCTTCTTAACTCTCACTCCATAGTAGAAATCTAAGAGATAAGAGTACATAAGAGTTTGTCAAATTCAAGAGGTATTTCAACTCTTTTTGTGAAACTTAAGCTCTACTAACTCTTTTTCATTAGGTTCAAAGAAATCAAACTCTCATCTAGTGATTTCACATTCTTGCTTGTGATGCTCTGAGCTTTTGAGTTCATACAACTTAGTGAATTTATTTCAACTAATACAACTTTCAAAGTGGGGTAGGAAAGACTTTCAATGATTCATAATGACTGTGAATAATCCAAAGTCTTCATTATTCTTGAAGCTTTCTTGTTCATAGAAGAAAGAGTATTTGTATTTATTTGGATTACTTAATTCTCAGAATCAGACTCAGTTCTCTGACTTACTTTTCTTAGAAGCAAAGTATTTCTTGCTCTCTTCAGTGGCCTCTCTAACTATCTCTCAGTGATCCTGTAACTCTATTTGTTCTCAACTCTTTTGTTTTTCTTTAGAAGTTGCAACTAATTTTTCTAGAAAGAACTCACTTCACTTCCCTAGATAACTAAAATAGTTAGTTATTTTTTGTAAGGTCTCTTCATCTAACTTAGTGCCAAGAGAATCAACTATCTTAGTACTAGTTAGAAATAAAGGAGTTAAACTAGTTTGGTTTTTTCAACTAGGCTTAATTAACTTAAAGAGTCTGGGTCTAATTTGAGTTTTGAATTTTTCAGAGGCTAGATAACCAACCACTGTATATTCCTTAATGTTTTTTTCATTTAGATAAAACATTTAACTATTAATTAGTAGAAATGTCTTTCAATCTAATTTCAAAGCAAACTCCCAATCAACAACAGTTAGATGTAATTACATTCAATGAAAAAAAGAATGTAGGAATAATTGCTGGACCAGGATCAGGTAAAACCTTTGTAATTATTGAAAAGATAGGTTTCTATCTTTCTCAAAAAATAGAACCTAGAAAGATACTATTAGTTACTTATACCAATAGAGGAATTATTGAGATTAAGAAGAGAATTAATAAATTTGTAAAGGCTAAAAGAGAGTTTGAATATGCCGGAACACTTCACTCTATTTGTAAGAAATTCTTAGAGACAGAGTTAAAGCAAGATCTCTCTAAGCTCTTAAAACAAGAGATTAATAGACTATCAATCTTTGAAGGTAGAGAGAGATTCTTTTTTCTAGAAGAAGAGATAAGAAAGCAAACAGAGAAGATAGTTCAAGATGGCGGAGAAGAGCTAAAGCAATATATCTATGAGATAGTACTTGAAGAAACAGAAAACTCTATCTCTAGAAATAAGATAGAGAACTATCTTAATAACAACTTTCAGTTAAAAGTAGCTAAGTATGAGTGATTCTCTTCCAGGCTCAATAAGAAAACAGAAAGGTTAGATAGCTTACAAAAAGCTAAAGCCATTCAAGTACTAAAGAATACCTTTCTTGTTTATCAAGAATATCTAAGTAAGAAAGAGATCTTTGACTTCGATGATCTAATAATTTACTTTCACTATATTCTCGATAGAAATCCTGATAGAAAGGAATTAATTCAATCTAAGTTTGAAAAGATACTAGTTGATGAGTTTCAAGATATGAACTTCTTGCAACTTTTAATAATTGCTCAAATCTCAGGCTCTAAGAAGAATATCTTCTTTGTGGGAGATCCAAACCAAGCTATATATGGCTTCCAAGGAGCTTATCCAGAGATCTTTAGCTACTTCAAAACCAATATAGATCTGACTACTAAGTTCTTTAATCTCTCTCAGAACTATAGATCTACTCAGAATATCTTGGATTTATCCAAGAAATTAATCTCCATGAACAATCAAAAAGATATTTTCAATGAGATGCATACAAAGAATGAGATAGGAGACAAAATACGCTGAATAGTTAATGACAAACAGGGAGGAGTGACTAAGAAACTCTACTCCATTATCAGAAATCTAGAGGTTAAGGGAATAAATCTCAATCAAATAGCTATTATCTCTAGAACTCATTTAGAGACTAAGAATCTCAGAAAGAGATTCTGATCTAAGGGAATTAAGTTCCTAGACTTTAACTTTTCTAAACATATAGCTTGGAATTATGAGAGTTACTTCCTAGTTTGTTTACTCTCTTTGAGATTCAAATTTGATTCCTTTGCAATTAAGTACATAATTGAGTTTTGGCTTCAAAGAGAAGAGATCCCAGATTACTTCTATGAACAGATAGAAGAGTATTCAGAGGATCTAATTAAGAGTCTTAACTATTTAGTTACTTCTAACTTTGAGAATAGATGGAGTTCAGAGGAAGATAAGAAGTGAATAAGAAAGATTAAAGAGTTCTGAAAACTTCTAAAGGCAGAATACAGACAAAGCCCTTATAAAGAGGATGCAAAAAAAGAATTTAGTACTATTGTCAGTAGCCAAGATGGCTTGAGAGAGTGAGTTAAAGGCAATCTCAACCCCAAGTTAACTAAGTACATTTCCAGCCAAAAACACCAAGCAGTTAGAAATATCACTCACTTTTATAAGGTAATGACTTACTACAGTAACCAAACAACCTTTTGTCTAAGAGAGCTATTTAAGTTACTGTTGGCTTATGTGAAACACTTTGTGAGCCATACCACAGAAGACCAATATCTTAATTTCTCTACAGTTCACAGCGCAAAGGGCTGTGAATTTGACTATGTATTTATTCTTAATCTAGTTGAAGGGAAATTCCCCAAACACTATGCAGACACACTGCAAGATATAGAGGAAGAAAGAAGAATATTATTTGTAGGTATCACTAGAGCTAAAAAAGAACTCTATATAGTTAGTGACTTGCATATGCATCACAGAACTAGGATGATAGAGACTACCTCTAGATTACTTAGCTTTAGAGAGAGAATACCTAGAGTATCTAAATTCCTGAAAGAGTTAGATTTTTGTAACTCTAAAAATCAAGAGATAAATGTAGTAAGTAATCTCTCTCAGGACTCTCAAGGCTTACTCTATCTATAGTTTTTAAAATCAAAAAGTAAATTTAGCCCCCTCCCCGTGAAAAGAAGAGAGAAATTAGCTATTTATCTAAATAGAGATAAATTAGCTGAGTACAGATATAAAAAAAAATTGCACTAAATCACAGCATAGATCCAGATAGTGCACTTGAAGTACAAAACTTAAGTTCAGTATTTAAAGGTCAGAGAGTCTTAAGCTCTCTTTCCTTTAAGTTTCAAAAGGGTAAGGTTTATGGGATTGTAGGTCCTAGTGGCTCAGGTAAAAGTGTCTTTTGTGAACACTTAAATGGATTGCATAGATCTGAGACAGCTAATCTCTACTATGCCAGTGGAGAAAAGATCTTATTTTTTAAGTCGAAATTAAAGAATTACAAGACTATTAGAAGAGAAGTTGGAATAGTCTTTCAACAACCAGAATATCAATTATTCAAAGAAACAGTTCTTCAAGATATTATCTTTGGACCTAAGATACTCTTTAACTTACAGAAAGAAGAATTACCTAAGTGAGAGGAAAAAGCAAAAGAGATACTCTCTGAGCTTTCTTTTCCGCTGGAATTAGTTAGCTCCTCACCCTTTAAGTTATCTGGAGGTCAGAAGAGAAAGGTTACTTTAGCAGGGATACTAATACTAGAACCGAAGGTAATAGTATTTGATGAACCTACCTTAGGATTAGATCCACAGTCTACTGAGCAAGTTTTAGAGCTAGTTAAGGAGTTGCAGGGAAAAGGAGAAGTGACTATTATTCTAGTCTCTAGTAGTATGGATTTCATTTTTGAAATCACAGATGTAACTCTATTCTTAAATGCCGGAAGACTACAGAGAGCACAACCAACCTATTCTTTTTTTAGAGATTGCCCCAAAGAGCTAATTAAACCAAAGGTAATTAGCTTTATTGAGAATTTAGTTTCTTGTAATAGTTACTTTGAGAAACTTTGAGAGTATGAGCCAAGAAATATCACTCAATTAGCAGAATCAATAAGTAATGTAGTCGGCAATTTTAGTTAATAGTCGCCCAGAAGGTAAGAGTCTGGGTGGGCTAGGCGGGCGTACAGCCCTGTCTGCTCATCCAGTATTGAAGTTAGTTGCTTTCATACTCTTAACTTTTCTTATCTTCTCGAAGATAGGAATGTTACTTCACCTTTTGTTACTTGGATTTACTCTCTTAGTTCTTTATTTTTCAGGTAGCTTTGCCTCTCTATACAAGAAATTATTTTGTTTGTATTTAGGAATATATCTATTCTTATTTACTGTTAACTGAGTCTTTAATAAGAATCCAGGTTTTTGAGACAAGAACTATATAAGTTCTAAGTATTTAGATCTGACTTCTATTTCACCATTTAGTTTTTCAGGACCTAAGAGCAACAGCACTAATGGAAGTAACTCAAATATTGATATAGGTTGGCAACTTGGAGGAGATTTTGTAAAGGCTTGCACCAAGTCTGGAACAGACAACTGTTGTACTGGTTGCCCAAAAGGTAGTACTGGAGATAAATCTATTTTTGCTGCAGACAATCTAGAGACTTTCAAAAAAGCTTGTGAGTGTAAAGGGGAAGGGAAAAAGTGTTGTGAAGATAGCAGCGAAATCACCTGTTGCAATATAGAAAAACACATAAATAAGTTAAAGACCTTCTATGTATCTACAGCTAGTGGTCAAAAAATAGTAGGATTCCTACCTCAGTGATATACAATTACTCTCTTTCAATTCCTAATGGCCTTCAATATGTCTAATAAGTTAGTAATGATTATTGCACTTTCAAGTGCACTAAGTTACACTACTGACTTAACTTCATTCACTTTCGCTATCGGACAACTAATTAGACCATTTAAGGTTCTAAGAGTTCCAGTTAAAGAAATCACCTTAGTTATCTCTCTAGCAATTAGATTCATTCCATCTCTATTAACAGAGACTCTAAGAATAGTTAAGGCTCAGTCAAGTAGAGGGATTGACTTTAAGAATGGAAGAGTAAGAGATAAGGCTTCAGCCTTTCTCTCTTTATTCATTCCTCTATTCATAATCTCAATGATTAAGTCTAGAGAGCTTGCAAATGCAATGATTTCTAGAGCCTATCTACCTAAAGCAGGTAGAACAAGCTATAGATCTTATTCAATTAATTACCCTAGTTTAGGGTTATTTGGACTAGTAATTCTATTTATTACTATGTGTTTTTATTTCGCTCTCTCCGGTTCTTATCTATCAACCTTTGGACATCTAGAACCCCTTTTATTAGTTGCCACTTAATAATAGATAGAGTTTGTCAGTGATAATGGGCTTAGATTTAAAGACTATTGGGCTTTATCTCTTTAAATTCATCAGATTTATTATTAAGAAAGCTTTAACGATAATACTATGAATTTTCTTAATAATTACTCTTATTGTTTTGATAGCACTAGATAAGACTTGAGCTGCGGCTGGAGTCGGAGCTTTAGTGGCTTTTTTCTATGTAATTAAGTACTTTAGGATGAAGATAAAAGAAGGACCATCAACATCGGAGGGGAGCAGAACAAGAAAATCTTCTTCTTGATTTAATCCTCCCGCCGATAGGTAATGAGCTCAGAAGTTAAGAATGTTTTAGTTATTGATAGACTTTGTTTTTCTCACGTTAAAGGTAAGAAATTTATTCACAACCTCTCTCTTTCCTTACAAGAGTCCAAGTATTACTGTATAGTAGGTCACAATGGCTCAGGAAAGTCTACCTTCTCTAAGCTATTAACTGGATTATTAAAGCCAGATTCTGGTTCTATAAAGATTTCAGACAAACCTATCTCTAAGATTGGATATCAAAAGATCTTTTCATTCTTAGGAGTAGTATTTCAAAATCCTGATAGTCAATTCATAACTTCTTCTATAGAGGAAGAGCTAGCTTTTGGACTAGAGAATAAGAAAGTTCCACCTATATTAATGAGAAAGATGGTTGAAAATCTTATTGACTCTCTAGAACTACACAATTTAAGAGATAAGTCTCCAGTAGATCTTTCTGGAGGAGAGAAACAAAAAGTTGCAATAGCCTCTACTTTAGCCTTAAATCCTTCTTTATTCCTATTTGATGAGTCTTGCGCACTACTCTCTCCAATAGAAAAGGTAGAGATAACTAAATTAATGAAGAGATTAGTGGTTGATTACAAAAAAACAGTTATTTCTATTACTCACGATATGGAAGAGCTTTTACAGGCTGATGAAATAATTGTGTTTAAAGAGGGAAAGATTGTTTCACACCTAAAAGATAAGAATGAGTTATTTAGCTTACCTGCTTCTTTTTTCTCTGAGCTAGCCTTAAGTCCTCCATTTATCTCTCAACTAGAAAGAACTCTGAAGGAGAAACACTCCTTAGATCTGTCTTCTAGTAGAACTGAAGAGGAGTTAATAGACAATATCTCAAAGTTAGTCTCTTCTAGTTAATGACTAAACAAAACTTTTTATGTTGTTGTAAGAATAGATGAACTAAATATGGACCTTGCAAGAGAATAGTAGTAACTGTACTACTCTTTATTTCTTTAGTTTTTCTTTCTGCACTCTCTTTAGTAGTATTGCCCGCAATAACTACTTTCTATTTTGTTAGTGGAACTATTAGAAATATATTGGAGATACAAACAAGTTGTAGAGGTGGAACTGTTAGTCCCACTATTGAAAAAGAAGTGGTTGGGGAGATTGCAGATTCTGATGAAGATTTTGTTAAGTTTCCGAGCAAAGATCCTAGATATGTAAGGAGAATGAAGAACCAGAAGTAATTAATCTTTATATAAGATTTGGGGGATATGGAAAATAAAGAGCTTGCACTTAAAGTTTTAGGTTCTAGCTCTGGGGATTCAGTCTTTCAACTTTCTAAGGAATTAGTAGAGAGTTGGATTAGTTCCAAAACTCTTATTTCCCTTTCAGACAAGAAATATCCAAGCTTTACACATTACTTAGTTAGTCAGAGAAAGAAATATTTACTTAAAGAGTTTGAAGGCAACTTTATTCTTTGTCCAGTATCTCTTGCCACTAAAGAACTTGCTCAACTAAATAAGCTATCAGAGCTAAAGAAAGTTGTAAAGATAGTTAGCTTAGAAGAAGCTTCTAAGTCTATTGAGATTGAGAAAACTCACGAGAGACAAGAATGACATTACTCTTGTGTAGAGTATCTAACAGATGAAACCAGACCACTTCACTACAGAAATCAAGATGAAAACAAAGACTTTTCTCTTTTAGCTTGAACTACAACTAAACACCTAGAAGAGTTTGTTTCTCCAACTTACTACATCTATCAATCAGACTCAAAGGAGAAGTCTCTAGAGTTACTGAAAGAGCTAAAGGAAAAAGATGAAGCAAAAGCCTCTTTCTTCTCTTTCAAATCTCACTTTGATTCTCCAGAAGAGTTATTTGAAGTTCCTTCTCTAGCCGGAGAGAGAAGTAAAGAAGAAGCTATTAGTCTCACAGAAAAAAAAGAATCTCCACAAGAGATTGCAGAGAGTCTCTTTGAGTTACTACCAACTCCAATTGATAGCTATAAAGAGTTACTTGCTAATCTACCTAGAGAAAAGATGAGAGCGAGATATTTCAATCCAAACTTCCCCATCTCCTCAGTATTAGAGCTAAATAACTCTCACTACTTTTGAGCCCTAGTCTCCCCTCAATATAGAGATGTAGATAGCTTTGCAGTTCAGTTAAAGAGTTTCTACAGCACTCTCAGTGCTTACTCTATAGAAGAACTAATACTCTCTGGAGAACCACCTCAAAGACTTTGAACTCAACTCCAAAAAGAAACAAGTTTAAGTAGCTATAGTTCTCAATCCAACTCTTTCAAGAAGATACTAGATGCCAAACTAGAAGAGTTACAAGAAAAGAACAATAATCTCTCCACTCAACTAAATGGTCTGAAAGAGAGTCTATTGAAGCAAGGAAGATTCTCCGAGACAGACCCTTTGTACATGGAATCCATGAAAGAGCAAAAGAAGATATTAGAAGACATAGAGAATACTTTCAAAGTACTTCATAATTTCACTGACAGACTACAACAATACTCTGCAAGACACCCAGAGTTCTCTCCTAACTTCTATCTCTCTATCTTCGGTTCTAAAGCCATACTTACTAAGTACGACTCTCTAGTATGTAATGCCTTACTAGATCTAAATGATCAACTAAATGAAGTAGTTTTCTATCAACAAGAAGTCGAAAGACTTCTATTTGAAAGAATTAGTGCACTTCACAGAGCAAGAAAGGCAGAGATGAAACTAGACTTCCTGGAACAAGATAACAGTCTATCTAAGTTAGTCTTTGCTCAACAAAAGTCAACTAATAGAAAGAGTAGAGCAGATGAACTAAGAAGACTAGAAATTCAAGGAGCACTGGAGCTCTCTAAACACACTATTCAAAAAGAGATAGAAGCAGAGAAATTCAAACTCTCTAACTATCTAGATAGACTGCAACAACTAGATTACTATCCAGACTTTGAAGAGCAATCCAAACAACTTAGAAATAAGAAGGCAATACACAAACAAAAGATTGAAGAGTATAGATCAGAGATATATGGACTGAAACTAAAGGTTGAATCAGTTGAGAGACAATATACCTCTTTCATTACCTCTATTAGAGAGCAAATATTAGAGTTTCAAAAAGAAGTAAGTGGTACCTACTCAGGCTTCTTAAGTCTTTTACATAGCTCAGTTAATCAAGTTTGAGATGACTGAGCTAATCAAGGAGTTGGATATCTAGAGAGAATCATCTCTAGAAAGAAAACACTTATTAAGGAGTTTGCAGAGATTATGGTACTAGAGCTGAGAAAGATGTACTCAACTCAAGATAACTTGTTAGCAGAGTCTAGAGCTAGAAAGAAAGAGTGAGAGAGAGTTTACAAGGAAATGGTTGATGAGTTCAAGACTTTAGGTTATTTCCTTAGAACTCCAAAACCTTCAGAACAAAAACACAAATATCTACCTAAGATGGATAAATCAGTTTTTGAACTCTCTCCAGAGATCAAAAAACTAATTTACTACAGACCTAGCCTTAAGTACACAAAACCTAAGGTAAATGAATTAATAGGTTTATCTCCAAAACTCTTAAATGATGAAGAGTTTTTAGTTATTGATCAAGTTTGAACTAAGTTAACTCCCGCACAAGAACAAAAGTTAAAGGAAAAGATCTTTAGAGAGTCCCAAGAGAAAGATAAGGCTAGATTAGAAGAGTTAATCAAAAAAGCTAAAGATGATCTGAATAAGAGACTGAAGAGCAAAGACTATACCTTTAAGACCTTAACTTTAGAGAAAGATTTCCCGCAAGAGGCAGATGAAGAAGAGAGATACAGAAAGCTAAAAGAGTATGAAAAAGCTAGCTTTCACGACTGAAAAGAGATGCACTTCACTACCTCTGAACTTAGATACAAGTTCAACGATATGATGACTCACTTCTCTAAGAAGTTATTCACCTTAAAGGAAGTAGAGAGTTGGGGAGATCAACTAAATATCTCCGATAAAGGTAAGTTAGAGGATCCTTCTAAAGTAGATAAGTTAAGTGAGTTTGACTATTTTGTTAAGACTAGTGAGAAGATAAGCTTAATAGACTCAGCTCCTTTCTCTGCCTTTAAAGCAGAAGAAACAGATCTATATGACTTAGAAGATGAAGATTATCTCTCAATACTAGAAGCTTTAGATGATGATCATTCAAGAGAAAAGGAAAAGAAGGGATTATTGCCTAAGATGGAGGATTGATCTCAACTAAATCTCAAGAGATATAGAGAGGAAAAGAAAAAGGTAGATGTTGTAGGTATTAAAGAAGGACTGCAGTCTCTTGAAAAAGAGATAAAGACTCTTCAACAAGCTTCTGGTAACTACAGAGAGGCTTGTGAAAGAGAGAGAGATAGAAGAGAGTTTCTTTTCTCAGAGATGAAAACAGAGCTAGATGATTTGAGAAAATATCTTGTGAAAGAGGAAACAGAGTTAAATCGAATATTTGCTGAAGCCTCTGATATGATAGACCTAGATTTTGAAGAATTAGATAGAAGATTAGATGAAAGAAGAAAATTAATTGCAGAGCTTAAATTAAAGAATTTAGAAGTAGCAACCAATAATGGGTAATAGATTAGATAGAGTTACTAATAGATCTGCAAAGACTGGGAATAATAGATCTAAAGCTATGAATGCTACTAAGAGAGCTTGAAATTTAAATATTCAAAAGTTTCAATTAATAGATGCAAGAACAGGAAAGCCCATTAAGGTTAAAACTTCAGTTAAGACTGTAAGAACTTGAAAGAAACAAGGAAAGGTTAAGTAGTATGTCTAGATATCTAGGACCTATGTACAGAAAAGCCAGACAATATGGCTTTTCTTTTTATGAAGATGGAAGAGAGTTCAGTAAAGGGAAGCAAAGAGAGTATCCTCCGGGTCAACATGGAGCAACTAAACATAAAAAACAAAGCTTACATGGAGAGCAGCTAAGAGAAAAGCAAAAGATTGCTTTGCTTTATGGGTTGAGAGAAAAGCAAATGAGAAGATTCTTTCACATCGCTCAAAAGATGAAAGGAGCTCTTGCATTTAATTTCTTACTACTTCTAGAAAGTAAGTTAGATAATTTGGTATTCAGATCTGGGTTTGCTAATACCAGAAGAGGAGCTAGACAATTAGTTTCACATGGTCATATCTTGTTGAATGGGAAAAAGGTAGATATTCCTTCTTATATAGTTCCTTTAGGTTCAACTATTGAAGTAGTAGAAAAGAGTAGACACTTACCAATAGTTAATTACTTCCCAGAGTTCTCACCTTTACCATTTCTAGAAGCAGAAGGTAAATATAAGACTACATATAAGAGATATCCTCAAAGATCAGAGCTGAATCTAGAGTTAAATGAAGTATCTGCTACTGAGTGATACAAAAGATATAGCTAAGTCATAAGGAGGATTAAGAAGATAGCAGAGTTTCTCTCTGCTATTTTGCCTCCTAATAATACTTCTTTATTGGTTGATATAGGTTCAGATTTAGGTTTTCTGGGATTAGAGTTACTCAAGCAAGAAAGAGTTAAAGAAGTTTGGAATATAGAGTTAAGCAAAGTATCTTTAGAGAACTCTAGAGAGCTTTATCTCAAGAGAGACTTAGACTCTAAAACTAGATTTATTTATTCAGATGGGTTTTCTGAGCTAATTTCAGAAGAACTAAGAGATTACCAAGAGATAGTTATTGTATTAGCTGGATTGGGCTCTAAAAAGATTATCTCTATATTAGAAGGCTTACCAGAGAGTTGAAAGACTAAGAAGATTTGACTTTGTTGTTTGCCACACGCCTTCCCAGAGAAATTAAGAGCTTGAATAGAAAGAAGTGAGTGAGAGAAAGTTAAGGAAGAAAGTTTTAGTCTAAGAGAAAAGAGTTATGTTTTGTTTTTATTGAGCAACTTGTAATTCCTCTGTATCAATCTTTAGATATATTTCAAGCTCTCTTCTCTTTTCTCTTCTTCCTTGTTTTAGCTTTCTCATTCTTTCTTTTCTAGTATCGTGTTGGCTTATTCAAGGTAGTTGATCTCTTTTATAAAGGGACATGAAGTGTTTGTAAAAAATTGTTTTGGCGCATATAGAATAGGGGAAGAATCAGCCGAAAATTGCATTTATAAGTATTAACTTATTAAGTTTTTCAGGAAAGAATAGCTCCATTTCTTCTTTATTTCCTCTCTTAATAACTTGAAAGTAATTAATTCCAAAGCAGATATTTAAGAAAGCAAATCAGAGAGCAGGTCCAACTCAGAAGAGACCAGCCATTTGTCAACTTCAACCACCATTTTGGTCAGCACCAAATCCAATTCCCAAACAACCACCAGTTAAAAGAAATAAGAAAATTACCTCAACTAAATAACAATTAATAATCTTCTCTGCACTCTCTTGAACACCATCTCTCTTAGAGTAGAAGACTTCTCCAATAATCTTGAGTCACAGCCTTATCTTCCTTAGAGTTCTTAAAAAGCTCAAAACACTAACTTAAAAAAGCGTTGGACTTAATTTTTCCCTTGATTTTAAAATGCCCCTTTTAATAACTTATTTTCTAAATTTTTAGATAGATGGAAAGAGTCAGTTGATTACTTGTAGAGGAGTTAAAGCTATTTGAGAAAAAAGAGTTTGAAGCATTATTAAGTAGAGCCAGCTTTAATTGAGAGTTTTCTCCCAATCAAGACTCTTTCTATTTAATAGTTAATTATTTCGGAGAGCCTAATCCAGAAGAGTTATTTAAGTTCTTTAATTACTCCTCTGGAAGTTGTTCAATAGTTGTTAGATTAAGTTATCTTTACAACACTAAGACTTTTCACAGACTCTTGTCAAATTGGTTTAAAGCCTTTGCCGCTTTCAAAGATGATGGACAAACAAAGATTTTTCTCGAAAACTTTACTGAGGATTATGTTTGTTTTGAATTTCCACAATTGATATTCAAAACCACAGATGTAGCTTACGAGAAGTATTTTGATCAACACCTTTCTAACTTAAAAGCCTTCTTAGAGTACGTATTTGAGCAAAAACAACTATTTATCTCTGTTGCAAAGGTAGATAGTGTTGTAGTAGTACCACCACCAGAGCAGATACTAGAGGAAGATGTAACTGTTAAGGAAGCCCCTTTAATAGCAAAAGAGACAGAAGTATTGGGAGCAATACAAACTATTGACTCTAAGGTAAAAGGTATTTTCAAGCTCTATCTCCTAGAAGAGATAGATAGCTACAGTTACAGAGGTCAGAGTATGTATAAGGTAGCTTTTACTAACTTCTCCGAGCACTACATATTACTACTAGGTAGATTAATTACTCCAGAAAAGAAAGCAGAATATCTAAAGATACTAAAAGTTGAAGAGTGATTTGAGGTAGAAATTCAACTAGATGTAAAGAGTTCTACTAGTTCAAAAACTCTATCTAACTATGATGGTTGACTAATTAGTTGTGCTTCAGTTGATTATCCAAAGGGATTAAGTCTAGAAGATAACTCACCAAAGAAAGCCTTTTCCTTAAATGTATATACCAAATACTCTAGCTTTGATGGGTTATTTAACTCAGATCAATGATCAGAAAAAGCTAAAGCACTTGGGCACGAGGTAGTTGCATTCACTGATTTCAATAATGTACATGTTTTTCCAGAAGCTGAAAAGAGTGCAAAGAAATATGGTCTAAAACCTCTATATGGTTCAGAGATAGAAGTTATCTCTGACAATATAAAGATTCTCTCTAATCTTCAGTTATTAGATCCAGAGAAGCCAATAGTTTTTTCTATCTTTGACCTAGAAACTACAGGCTTAAATCCCCTCTTTGACGAAATAATAGAAATCTACATAGTTAAGTACAGTAATGGAACCATTATTGATAACTATCACAGTTATTTGAAGTGTGAGAAAGAGTTAAGTAATGAGATAGTAAATCTAACAAACATAACAGCTGAAAAGCTTGATATGTTAGGAAGAAATAAGTTAGAGGTATTAAGGGAAGTTAAAGAGTATGTTGAGGGAACTGTCTTAATGGCTCACAATGGGTTAGAGTTTGACCTCCCATTCTTAAATGCTCAATACAAGAAAGCAGAAATGGAACCACTTGTAGCTCCTTTATTAGACACACTTTTACTAGCAAAAGCTATAGAAGGAGAGAAGAAATCTAAGTCTTACTCTCTTTTAGCTCTTTCTAAGAAGATGTCACTCCATATAGCAGAGAAGGAACTCCACTCCGCAGAGTATGACACTCACTGTTTAGTAAGACTCTGAAAATACTGAGAGAAACAACTAAATGAACTAGATATAGATCCTTATAGCTATGGAGGACTAGATAGTCTTAATGATTCTTTTGATCCCAAAAAGATACTAAAAAATTATTTTGGTTCCAATGTAATCTTCTTTGCCAAGAATCAAACAGGAATAAGAGATTTATATGAGCTTATTTCTAAAGCCCATATAGATTACTTTGTTGATAAACCACAACTGCATTGAGAGGCTATTAATGCAAAGAGAAAGAATTTAATACTAATCTCTTCCCCAACCAATAGTGTGATTTTGGATGCACTATTCAAGGATGACTTTGCACTCTTTGAGTCAGAAGGAAAGAAATTAGATTATCTGAGTCTTCCTCCACCATCTCACTTTCTACATGAGATTCACAGAGGGAGATATACAGAAGAAGAAATAAAGAATCTCTTAAAGAAGTTCTATCAATGAGCTAAAAGCTGCAATTTCAAGCTAATAGCCAATTATTGTCTGAAATTTCAATGATATGAGGAGATAGAACAATACAAAGTACTAGTACATGCTAAGAGTATTGGGGGGAAGAGACACCCTCTTTATTCCTCCAAATTTAGTAATGAGGTATTACCAGATTACTCTCTTAGAACTACAGAGAGATTCATTCAAGAGTTTGAGTTCTTAAATCTTTCAGAGGAAGAAAAGGAAGAGCTATTCTTCAAGTACAGAGAAGAGATAGTTAAATCTATCTCTTCAAAAATTAAGATCAATCTCTCTACTTTATCTATACCTAAGATAGATAAAGCTTATGAAAACATACAGGAATATATTGCTAGTACTTTAGAGAAAAAGTATGGACCTAAACCCAATGTTTATCTAAAAACTACCTTAGATAGAGAGTTACAGGGAATTAAAGAGAATGGATATGAGACTGTTTATTGGTGTGCACACTTATTAGTTAAAAAATCTAAGTCTGAGGGATTCTTGGTGGGTTCAAGAGGTTCTGTTGGTTCTTCTTTCTTAGCTTATGTACTAGAAATAAGTGAGGTAAATCCTTTACCACCACACTACTACTGTAGTAAGTGTTCTTATTTTGAACTAAAGGAGAATACCCAAGAGTCAGGGTTTGATCTTCGAAAAAAGAAGTGTCCTAATTGTTATATAGATTTGCAAACAGATGGTCAGTGTATTCCCTTCGAGACTTTCTTGGGATTAGAAAGAAATAAGGTACCAGACATTGACCTAAACTTTTCAGGTCAATATCAACAAAAAGCACACAACTTCTTAAGAGAGTTATTTGGGAGAGAATATACCTTTAGAGCAGGGACTATCTCTGCAATAGCAGAGAAAACAGCCTTTGCTTTAGCTAAAAACTATCTAACAGATAATGAGATTGCATTCAATAAGGGAAAGCTACACTGACTTTCTTACAACCTAACAGATATAAAGAGAACCACTGGACAACACCCCGGAGGAATAATAGTTATTCCTAAAGGAGATTCAATTTATAGATATACTCCCTTGAACTATCCAGCAAATGACACAGAAAGTGAGTGACTAACTACTCACTTCGAAAAAGATGCACTCAAAGACTCACTCTTTAAGTTCGATATCTTAGGACAAGATGATCCAACTATACTAGCCTTACTCTCTAAGTTCACAAATCTGAGACTAGACAATATTAGTTACGACGACAAAAAGATACTACAGATGTTCAGTGATATCTCTGTATTAGAAATACCAGAGAGCAAATTAGAGATTGTAGGAGAAACTGTCGGCACGCTAGGATTACCTGAATTTGGAACTGAAAAAACTAGAGAGATAGTTAAAGCTTGCAAGAGCAAAATTAATTATTTTGCAGATCTAATAAGAATTTCTGGTATTAGCCACGGAAAGAATGTTTGAAAGAACAACATTGATAGATTGATCTCTAATCAAAAGTTCCAGTTAAGTGAGGTTATTACCTGCAGAGATGACATTATGAATTACTTATTAGATAAGAAGATAGGTATTGATAAGGCCTTTAGGATTGCCGAGAGTGTTAGAAATGGTAGAGGAATACCAGAGGAATATCTACCTCTCTTGAGAGAAGTTAATGTGCCAGAGTGATATATAGCTTGTGCAAATAAGATAACCTATATCTTTCCTAAGGCACACGCAACAGCGTATGTCTTAATGTGTTGAAAGATAGCTTACTTTAAGCTTTACTATCCTGTAGAGTTCTATGCAGCTTATTTCACTATTACTAATAAACACTTTGATATAGAGTCCTTAGTATCCAATGACTTATTAGAGATAAAGAGAAAATATCAGGAATACAAGATCATAGTTAAGAATAAGGCTAGTAGAGAAAATGCAGAGAAGTCAAAGTATTTAGTAATGATCTATGAGGTTGCATTAGAGATGATAGCGAGAGGTATTAAGTTCAGAATGGTTCAACTAAATGAGTCTTTGGCTTCTACCTTTAAGCCTGATAGAGAGAACAGAACTGTATTATTACCTTTTTCTTCAATACTAGGTTTAGGGGCAGTTACAGCCTCTCAACTAGAAGAGGAGAGAAATGAGAATGGAGCTTATAAAGATAGAGCAGATCTAGAGTCCAGAGTTAAGTTGAATGTAAATATTTTGAAGCTATTTGAGAGACTAAGAATAATAACTCCTAAATATAGTTAAGAAGTATTTGATCTAGTTGTTCAGTTAGGTTAAAGATAGTAGGAAAGATTATCTTTAGTTCATAACTTTTTATTTTTTGGAGATCAGCCAAAGAGAATCTCTTTGTTTTCTTAAGCTCTAGTAACTTTAAGAGCTCTGGATAGCTTAGGAGTATAAAGTGAGAATCTTGTAAGAAAAAGTGAATTAAGAGAAGAGAAATACCTCCACAATCATCTATTTTCTTTAGTTGCTCTAGTTGATGACTCTTGAGCAAAGAAAGAGAGAAGATCTCTTTTTTAGTTTCTTTTAGCTCTATAGAGAAATATCTACCTTTGTAGACTCCATAGAAGTCAAGATCACCTTTAGAGCGAACTTTCATAGAGTAAGTGTGTTCTTCTTGGTGTAAGAGATTGTCTTGGGGGAGATGAATGTATTCGGGGTGAGCCTTTCTGAAATAAGCAATATTGTTTTGAATGTAGTACTCAGCAGTGTTAGACATAATCGTTTCAACAAAAGTTCCAAGATTTTGTTTAAGTTGTTGCATACTCTCCTCAATTCTTGAATTTTTGGAAAAAGAAAAAAAGATGCTAATTAATTAAGTTAAAATAATATTTTTTAATATTCATGGGAAATCCTTTATTTTTAGGAAAGTTGATTATTGCTGGGGCAGGAGGAACTCCTGTACTCTACTTTGGACTAATGAATGTTACTTCTCATAAGAATAGAGAGTATAAGATAGAGGTCGACCTAGGGGAGGGCAATAAGGAGTTAGCAAAAACACAAGATAGTTTAAGTACATTCGGAGATAGATACCAAGGATTTTTAGTTCAATCAGCCTGTTTTAATAAGCCAGTAACTTTTGAAGATGCATTTGCGATAGTTTTTAGATTAGGAGACGGAAAATCCAAGAATATTTGAAGAGAATATGCATTAGAAGGAGTAATAGGGGTTAGGAGAAAAGGATTGAGACTTGATTGAACAAACCCAGGGGGTAGTGGATGAATTAAAGAAGATATTTGAAATACAGGAGAATTTGGGTTAATCGCTTATGAATCCCAAAGTGGATCGGGAATGATATTGTGGGCGAAAGGTAAGCCGGTAGGCGAGGATTTTAAGTTGAATAGCGGAAAACAAGCAGAAACTAATGAACCAGAAAGATTAGTGGAGCAAATACAAGGAAAGCAGATAAAGGTTAGAAGATCTGTTAAGGGAATTTGAGGAGAAGTGGCGGATCAAGGAGAAGGTTCAGAGAGAAAGTGTAAACCCGCAGAGCGATTCGCGGAAACAGACAAGGTTATATACAAAAATTATGGGATGTTACAAGCAGATGGAATTCCAGTAAAAGACCTTAAGGTTTTAGATTGAGTTCATTGAGGTTCAAAAGAAATTAAGAATACTGAAAAGTTGCCCCTGAAACAAAAGAGTTACAACGGGAGATATGACTACTATGAACTAGGTGAAAAAATAACAAAAGTTATCTCAGGATCTTTGAAAGACATGAAGGTTAATGAAAAAGGTATAAGTGATGGAAAAGGCAATCTAATTAAGTGAAGTGATTCATTTAAACCAACTATCACTCTAACACTAGATAAATAAAAGCCTTAAGTAAAAGAATTAATAAGTTAAATAAAAGACCCTAAGTCTATTTATTGGCTATTTCAGTAACTCATTTGTACAATTCTTCATCTGGCTCTCAAAGTTTATAAGGGAAAGACAATATCCAAATATCTCTTTTATTTCCCCTTATATCTTCTTTGGTCATATTGGTTTTTTTCAAGATTACCTCTGATCCACCACATGCTTCCAAATCTTCTTTTGTAATTACTACTTTTCTCTCAGGATCATCTTCTGTGTCATAAACTTGGTAAGCCATCTCCCTTTCAACCATTGCACCTTTCGCTTCTTGCCCAAGAATTCTAGCATCTTCAAAAGAAATTAATTTCTTAGTCTTTTTTCCAAAAAACCGTGCCTTAAAGTGGTTTCCTCCTTCAGTTACTACATAAAACCATTCTTTTTCAGTAGGTAAGTTATGTTCTCCCTGAACTGTTAACTTGACGTCGTATCAACTCTGACTCTCTCCACTTCAAGGATTAATTAATGGGTCGACTATAACAAGCATTCAAGTCTGACTTAGATAGATCTAGCTTGTTTCCAAGAGTGTTTACCTCATGTCTAGCCGGAACAGCTAATTTAAAGACAATGGTTTGTAGAATCTCTGCATTCATCAACTCATCATGGGATATTTCAGCTCAAGATTGCATATTAAAAATCTGTTGTGAGGCTTATTTTAGGAACTTTGTATGTTTACAGAAACACTCAAAAAACTTAAATTTACACCCCCCTTTAAGGATGAGTTTTCCTTTGAAAGTAGCTTGTTATTTCTCATTTATTAATAATGATTAATTTCTAAATGAGACTTTAAAAATTAATTAATAGATCTTTTTATGTTTTTCTTGAAACCTTTTTTGCTTGTTTTGGGTGGAGCTACCGGCATTGTCGGTTTCTCTTCTCTTTCTTCCTTAGATTGAGATCCTTCAAATGTTTGAAGAACAGGATCTAAAAAAAAGTTTTATTTATTTACTTGTAGTCAAAGGCCAAAAGATGGAGAGGAAAAGACCGGAAAACAATGAATTACTTCAGATATTTGAATTTACTTAACACTTAAAGATAGTTCCTCAGGAGTTACAGAAGGTACTCAACTTCAATTAAGAGGCATAGGGTCTTATAAAAAATTTCACCATAAAAAACTTGTAGGATCTCATTGAAATAGAGACGAAGACTTACACCAAGAAATTAAAGGCACTGTACATAGTACTAGTCAAGAAGCTAGATTCTCTTTAACAGTCAATAAAACCACTGGAAATAGTCGACTGGGTGAGTCAGGCGGTGGAGAAGATGCTTATGAATATGGAGATATGGTAATGTGTGATCAACAGTTATTTAAATTCAGTAACTATGGAACTTCAGGTGAAGAAAAGTACGCACAACTTTCAAAAGTTAAGTTTTCTTTGGAAAAATGCGGAAATACAGAAAACAATTACAAAGGTAAACAGGGCTGTTCAATAAAAATCGATTCTGGTGACACAGGCTTGCAGTGAGCTTACGGATTTAAGCCTATAGTAATTTAGGATTTATATAAAGAGAGAAAGGGATTATGTGAGGCTTAAAAGGAATGCTGGGAAAAGTGATTGTAATGATTGCTAGTGGAAGTGGTATTGGAGTTGGAGGTTTGAGTGAATTGTTCGGGGGGGGGTAGAGGGATTAAAGTTCAACAAGGCTGAGGACAAGAGATAAATTCTCTCGTCGAAAAAGAAGATATGGATAACTTATTAGGAAGTGGCCACAACTCAAGCGAAAACAGAAAATTATGGGGAGGTGGTTTGACACTGGATTGAGGAACAGGACAGTGAAAATGGAAAAAAGTCTTAAGCGATGAAAATTTGAATGCGTGAATAGGTAAGAAAAATGACGACAGTAAATGCTGGGGTTTGGTTTATAGTGGTAAAAGTGGTGAGAAAAAATGAAGATGATTTGAAGGAGAGATAAAAGATAAGAAATGCAAATTTAAGATAAAAAACAAAGGGTTAGGTTACAAACAAAGTGAATCTGGAAAATGAGAAAGATTGAAAGAAAACATCTCTGTTAGTTTTGTTAAATAAAAACCTTAGCTTTTAAACTAAACAGTTACTCCCAATCTTTCAAAATTAACTCTTCATTTAGATAGATATCTTTCTTTAATCTCTTCACTAGTTAAAGCAAGCCAGATACTTATTTGAGAAAGCCAACCCAATCACTCAGCAAAGTTATCTTTCTCTATTGCTGAATAAATATCTATCATTCAGCTATAGTTAGTATTCAGTAACTCAAGCTTTAATCTGTTATCTGTTCTTGCTTTAACAAATAGATTCTCTCTAGTATCAGCAGAGCTAATACCTAGACTATATTTAGTACCTAATGTTTCTTCTAGGTTATAGACATATAAAAGAGATAAGGTAAAGTGAACTATATCTATAAATTCTTCATATAGTTTTTCTAACTCTATCTCTTTATTTGTTCAGTATTTAAACAGCTTAGTTTCATTAAGAAACTCAAAGTATTCAGAGACTAAAGCTGTTTTTCTTGCAACTAATAAGTGATACTCATCTAAGTTAGGTTTTTGTATCTCAAATACCTTTGAGTCTAGTTTCTTTTGATACTCTACTAACTCAGAAAGAAACATATAAGTTAACTACCTACTTTATTTTCTATTTAAGATCCTTGATTTTAAAAAATAACAATTGGAATTATTTGATTCTCTTATACAGTAAGAATAAGATAAGAAGTTTAATTTAATTAATAGGTTTATGTTTTTCTGGAAACCTATTTTGTTTATTCTGGGCGGCGCAACTGGTATTGCCGGTTTTTCTTCCCTATCTTCTCTAGAATGAGATCCTGAGTACATTTGAAGACCGAAATCTAAAAATAGATTCTATTTAACTACTTGCAAGCAAGGCCGAGGTATAGACGACAATGAGAAAAGTGCATGAAACAACTCAGTGTTACAAATTTATTTGACAGTAAAAGATAGCTCTTCAGAAATTAAAAATGGAACCCCCCTTCAATTAGTTGGAAAAGGTCATTATCAAAAATTCAGAGGATCAACACCCGTTAACTCAATGACACACGAGGATCCAGTAGATTTACACAAAGACAATGGTTCCGGCGAAACTTGATTCGTATTATCAATCGGGAATGTAAGTCAAAAAACCACACTAGGAGAGACGGGTGGTGGTCCAGATTCTGAGCGTTGAGGAGCTTTAATAGTGTGTGATAAACAAATATTTACATTTAATGATTCGAACCCTTCTTCGCTATCAGCAAGTCTCTTACATACTAGTTTTTCTTTGGAAAAATGCGGAGATGTAAAAAACAATTACAAAGGTAAACAGGGATGTTCAATAGGAATTAAAGAAACTGAAAGTTCAAAGGGATTAAAGTGAAGCACAGAATTTAAACCAATAATAGTAATTAACTAATAAGTTACGAAGGTTAATTAATAGTTATTAGTTTTAGGTTTTTGATTGTTGTAAAAGAGAAGGTGCAATTACTTTTTCATAGTGTTCTCCCTCTGACATACCAGCTTTCTTGGCAGCAGCCATATTCTCCAGTTTTATCTTGTAAGTAAAGAAATTGGAATAAAAGAGAAAACCATTCATAAGTATTAACAATCCATCAATAATAATTCATTTGTATAATTTACCTGCTTCTTGACAAGGGCCAATAATTCCAAAGATAGAAGTAATTCCAAGAAAGAAACAGGTAATACATTGCCAGAACAAAAAGTTTTCATTCAATCCCGCAGTATTTCTAGTTTTCTTTACACCCATTAATTGTTTCTGAGCAATAAGCATTAAGATTGTTCCACCCAAACCTATTAGAGAGGCTGCAGTATGGTCAGCACCAGGTCTACTATTTTCTTCAAAAAAAGGAAGGATAAAGCTAAACATTATTGTGTATTAGGCGCCACCAACGGAACTACTTCTTCTTCAGAATCGGTATTATTTACTTGCTTTTTGTCTTTTCTTCTATTCCAAAGAGCTAATCCAACTATGTAAGCATTTACAAGCATCACAAAAGAGTTCAAGTATATAAAGAAACCAGATCTAACATACATTCAAGTGCCTAATTTATCAACACAAGCCCCCGCAATAGAACCAGCAGTCATTAATATCCCCACAAGGAGGAATAGGGCGAAAAGCCCTAAAGGAAGGAACTTAGTGTCCTTGGTTTTTCAGGTTTGGTAGAACCCAGGTCAAAAAGCAAAGGTTATAGTAACTGAACCAATAACACTTGCAACTAAAGAGGCACAACCATTTCATGTTCAATCACTCTCTCCTAAGAATGTCAGCATTGACATTTCTAAGAATTGCAACTACAAAAGTCATGCCCCCCCCCCGAGTCATTAGTTTTGGTGATTAGTCTCCAAGAGAGACTCTGTGCAATCTTATACCTATTTTTAAGAATAACTTATGATCTCTCCTATTAAATAACTTGACACACTTTTAGTTTCTTTTTTCAAGTCTTAAATCTTTTATTTAAGAAAGCTGAATAGTTAGAGTTAGGAATAATCTTTTTGTGCTCAAGGGAAGGAATCTTAGAGCTCTCAGGGAAAGTAAGAAAAGCAGAACCTAAACCACTTAAGTGTTCTGATTGATAGATAGTTAGGGGGCAATCCAAACAACTAGACTGTAATTCCAAGAAGAAAGTATTTTTACTTAATCCTCCCCCAACAACTATATAGTTCCTTTTTGGATTAAAAGAAAGTAACTCTGTAGCTACTTTCACACTAAAAGACATTGACTCCAAGAAAGAAACTATTAATTCTTTCTCTTTTGACTCATAACAAAGATTGAAAATAGAGGCAGAGTAGTTCTCTGGAGTTGAGAATAAGAATTTACTTGAGAGAGTAGGTATTGAGAAAGGAAGAGATTCTCAGTTTATATTCTCGGGCTCTAGTACTCTCTCAATCTCACTTGCCTGTAATTTCATTAGACTTAAGAGTCACTCTAAAGCCTTACCAGAATTAGAAATACCTAGTTCTAATGCATAACTCGCTTTAGAGTCAACAACTCAAGCTAGGCTAATTGACAAAGGACTATTTTCCGGAAGAGAAGAATAGATTTCTTCAAAAGTCTTTCCGCTTGGTAGTAATTGGAGCAAAAAAGCTCCTGTTCCATATACCAAAGAGATAGGTAATTTGCCCCCCTCCTCTCTCAATCTATAGGTTGTATAAAGAGCTCCTTGCTGATCTCCTATAACTCCTTTGAGTATTAGGTTGTATTTTCCAAATAACTTAACAGAGCCTATTTCTCGTGCATTTTCACAAAGACTAGGAAATTTCTCTCTTGGAATCTCAAATAATTCACAAAGCTCTTTATCTCACTCTAGACTTTTGAGATTAAGTAAAGCTGTTCTTGAAGCTGAAACATAATCAGTAACAAAATATCTACCTTCACTTAAGAGATAAATTAGTCAACAATCTAAAGTACCTCAGAGTCACTCTGTATTTAAGCAAGGAATAACTTCCTTTATTAGATAGTTGAATTTAGGGGCTGAGCAATAAGAACTAACTCACAAACCAGTCTTAGCTCTAATTGAATGCAGTTGTTCTTTAGTGAAAGAAGAAAGATAACAATCTGTTCTTCTATCTTGTCAAGAGATAATAGGACTTAAGGGTTCTAGGGTGTTTTTATCTCAAACTACAACACTCTCTCTTTGGGTAGAGATAGAGAGATATTTTGGATAATCTTTTGAATCTAACTTACTTAATAGTGAAGAGAGTTGAGTCTTTAGACTTTCTCATATCTCTTTTGCAGAGTGCTCAACCTTATCTCCAGAATATTGTGTGGTAAAGGGAGTTTCTGAGCAGTGAAGTTGACCTCTAGAAGGCGAAAAGAGAATTAACTTAAAAGAGCTGGAACCAAGATCAACTGAAAGAGTTACTTCTTCTATGAGAACTACTTAACTAAGACTTAATTAACTACTTCTTAGCTTCTGTTTTTGGCTCAGTCGCCGCAGTCTTTGGTTTTGCAGTAGTTGTAGTTGTTTTCTTTGGAGCAGTTGTCTTTGGTTTAGCTGGAGTTGGAGGGGTTGTGTCCTTTGTTTCTTCTTGCTTTATTGTTTCTTGTGCCTTTTCCTTCTTTTCTCTTTTAGCCTCTTTCTTTGCTTCTTTTTCTGCTTTTTTCTTCGCTATCTTAGCTTTCTTTTCTTCTGACTTAGTGAAGGCTTTTATTATAGGTCCTCAAAACTTACTCTTTCTCATTTTTGCTCCTAGTTTTTGAGAAAAAGTTTCTTTCTTTTCTAACTTTACGTCTGAAACCTTTTCGTCTTTAGTATCTAATACCTCCTCTGGCATCTAAAGCTCAGTTGATTTCAAACTGATTTTATTACTTAGATGGTTTAGCTTCCTCCTTTTTCTCTACAGTACCACTAAAAGTTTCTTGTGGATCTAGGAAGGTTTCAAAAGCTTTATCAGAGTTAACTATTTCTTCAGCCTCTTTGATCTTTGCTTGACTAGCAAGACTATCATGTGTCTTTTCTATTAAAGCCTTTTGTTCTGATAGAGATTCCTCTTCTTCAGGAGTGAATTCCATTCTATAAGAAGTATTTACTTGCTTATCAAATTCTTCTTTAGCTTTTTCTTCTAATGTATCTTTGCTAGTTTCTCCTCTAGCAGCTATAAACTCTTTAACTAGTTTTTTAGCTTTATTAATTACAGTCTTTACTTGGGATTCACTAGTTAAGGTAGCTCCAGAAGCATTTAAGTGTCCTCCTCCACCAAACTCTTCAGCTATCTTTCTAACATCTAGAGTTCCAATAGATCTAAAGCTAACTCTTATTTCTCCTTGCTTTACTTCTGTTAGAAGTATTCACAAAACATTGTCATCTATATTAGCTAAAGTGGATACTTGATTAGAAGTTAGAGAGAAAGGTTTAAATCTCTCAACATCATCTTTCTTTAGGAAATATCAAACAAATTTTTCTTCCTGTATATAGTTCTCTAGAATAAATCCTTTCAGTCTATTTTCTAGAGTATGTGTTCTTCTTAAGTTAGTTACTAAGAACTCTCTGTCAGCCCCAGCTCTTAGAGCTTTTGCAGCTATCACCAAAGTTCTAGGAGATACTTCTGCATTTCCAAAAAACCCACTATCAGTTAATAGTCCTAGGTAGAAGAAAGTTGCGGCTCTTTTTGGCATTTTTCATTGATAGTAGTCACAAATTTGAACTAGTTGTGCACAGCAAGCAGCATAACTACTATCTACTCAAGAAAGATCTGTGTGATAGTCTTGGGTTAGATCGTGGTGGTCTATTCTAATTACAGCCCCCCACTTTTGCGTTTCAGGACTCCCAAAGAATTCTTGGAATCTCTGAGCTCTATCACTGGTTCCCGAGTCAATTATTAGAGCTAAAGAAGAGGCATAGTCAAAGTCTAGGGGAATATCATCAAAGTCCATCTCCAATCAAGGAAACATTCCTTGACTAGTTCCTACTACATATACATTCTTTTCTTTAAATTGAGCTCTTAAAGTCTCTCTCAGCCCGAAAGCACCCCCCAAACAGTCTCCATCTGGATTTACGTGCGGAAAGATAACTATTTGTAAAGCACTATTTATATAGTGAGGAAATTGTTTTAAAAAGCTATCTCTTTTTTTAGCCTTTTCTGAAATGAACTTATCTTCCGCTACCTGCTTCTTATTTAGGATCTTTCCCATCAAAGAACTAATTGCAGCCATAGGTTCTTAAACTATCACTCTAGTTAGTTTTATCCGCAAAGAAGGAAGTTAACTCTTTAATTACGCCATCTTCATCATTAGAGTATTTAGAAATTACTGAAGCCTCTTGTTTTAGTAGGAACAATGCATTAGATAAAGCATATCCTCTAACACCCCCTTTCATCATAGGGATATCATTGTGATTATCCCCAAAAGTCAAAATATTTTTATATTCTACTCCAACATAATTGGAGATAAACTGCACAAAACTGGACTTATCTAATTGTGAGCTTTGCAACTCTATATTAAGTAATCCAGGATAAAAAAAGATACTTACTCTAGGGGCAGGACTAAACTTCTTGATTCAAGCAATTAACTCACTAACAACCCCTCAATCACTTTCTTTGTAGAACAACTTAACTCCCACTAAATTAGATTCACTCTTTTCTAGCGCTTGCAGAGTGGCCTTAGGAAGATCTGACTCTAGAGGTAACAATAACTTATCAGTTATTAAAGCCCCTTTAACTAAGTTACTTAGAGTACTAGGAAAACTTAAGAGATAACTTAAGAACTTAGTACTTAAAAAAGAAGTTATTAAGTGTTTAGTGTGTGGATTGTATATATAAGAACCATTCAAACAAGCAATATAAGACTTTAGTTGAAGTTGTTCATATATGTCCTTAGCTTCTGCCCAAGGTCTTCCTGTGCAGAAAGTAACTAATACTTCCGGGTGTTCTTCTTGAAACTTAACTATGTATTCTTTAGTTTGTTCTGAGAGTATCTCCCTACTATTACAAAGAGTTCCATCTAGATCTGAAATAACTATGTATTTATAATTGGACATTTATTGTATAAAGGCTCTAATTCTTTTCAACTAATCTCTTCAAATGAATTTAAGTAACTAACTCAATCTCCCTCTAATTCTCCTTTTTCTTCAGTCCCTAAATCTTTCTTATATATATTAATAGTCAAACCAAAGCTTAAAGCCTGTACAAAGGCAACAACTAATCTATTACTATTCCATCTACTCTCTCTTTGAGCTAAAAAGATATCTTGTATAAAATTAAAATCAAGTCTTTTCTCGGCTAGCTTTAAAACTATTAACTCTATTAATTTAGGTACTATCTCCAGAAAAGCTATCTCACTTTCTGAGAGTATTTGTTTATCTAAGGAGTTAAATAAGGTAACTGAAAGTCTTTCTTTCTTAAATAAAAGATAGATAGAAACTTTATTTCTCACTTAAGCTTTCAGCACTAGACTCAAAGTTAACTAGAGAGCTAGTTTCAATCTTTAACTCAAGTAGTTTTTCCATAAACTCTAGAGGAGGATTAGAGACTACAGAGACTGGTTCATTAGTTCAGGGATCTACAAAGCAAAGACTAAATGAGTGTAGATATTGTCCAAAACTCTCTCTAGTCTCTTCTTTAGTTCCATATATAGGATCGTTTAGTATAGGACAAGCAAGAGTAAATAAGTGAGCTCTAAGTTGGTGAGTTCTACCAGTCTTAAGACTCAATAGTACTAGCTGGGAGTCAATAGTTTCTGCAAGAGTTAGAGCATTCTTATATTTCTTAGAGTTGGTAGCGCTGAATTTTAACTTATCTCCCTTATCTCTACCAAGAGAAAAAGTAATCTTTATCTTTGGGTGAGGTAATGGTTTAGAGAGAATAGCTAAATATCTCTTTTCTATTTTTTGTTCATCGAAAAGAGATTTAAGAGCTAATAGAGCTAATTTACCTTTAGCAACTAGTAATAAACCACTAGTATCTCTGTCTAGTCTATTAACTAGATATATATCTTCACCATATCTCTTTTTTAGTTGAGCTATTAAAGTTTCTTCTTCTGGTGTGTACTTATCTTTGTGTACTAAAATCCCTGATTCTTTGTCAACTATTAAATAATTTGAGCACTCATATACAACCCTTGATTCCAAAGTTAATTTAGGTAATGAACAGCGGAGAAAACTCTAAATTCACTAAGAAAATGATCAATTATCTCTCTAAGTATAAATCTCCAAGGCTCTTCACAGGCTGTTACTCAGAGCTCAAACTATCAGATAGTAAATATTTCAATGAAAGAACAGTTGGACAGCTAGTAGGTAAATCTGGAGAGAGAAAGGAAGAGTTCTTTTCTCTAACTGGGGTCAAGCCTCACATTGAATACTCAGATAACAAACCTGTCTTAATGCTCTCCAAGTACAACTCCAGAGAGCTCAAACTAGCTCATATGTTGGGAGAGAGATTCAAAACCACTAAGAGTTGATCTTCTTGCTCTATTAATAAACACGTAAAACAACTGCAAGAAAGACTAAGTAGAGAAGAAAGAGAGGTAGGAGAAAAGATCTTAGCGGAATATTGAGCTGAAAAAGCTCAATCTAATCTCTCCGAGTATGTTGGAAGAATGAGCAATGAAAGATATTCCCCAACACAAACTCTCTTAGAGCACTCTATAGAGGTCGCAGAAGAGGCAAAGAAAATCTCTGAAGCTCTTTCTCTAGATTCCTCAAAACTCCAGAGAATGGCCCTATTCCACGATATAGGTAAAGTTATCTTTTCTTATTTCGAGCACACCTCCCCCAAAATTCTGGAACATCTACCAGAACTTAAAGAAGAATCAGAACTAATAGAAGTTATTACCTCTCACCATGAACCATTAGGAAGTCCCTCCTCTCCTAATGTAGCTCTAATAACTCTTATTAACAGAATAGTTTCACAATCTCACTTCATTAAGATTGAAGGCTCAGAAGTTCCCCCCAGTCTTCAAAAGTCAATGGAAGCTCTATTGACAGATGCAGTCTCTGGAAATAAACTATCTGCCTTTTATATTCTTTCTTCCTCTTATCATTTTTGGTTTGTATTAAAGGGCCCTAAAGAAAAACAAGAAGAGTTAACTAAAGAATTAACTGTAGAGTTGAATCACTTATTGCAGAGTTATTCTGGTTCCGAGAATAAAGAGTTAAAAAATCTGTGTTTTACTTTGTTTTGACTTCCAGAGGCAGACTCTGAAGAGAAAATCTCTTTTACCAAACTAAAACTCTCAGATTCTTTCTATAGTTATGAGAGTGATCTAACTTATTAATTGACTCAAGAGAAGAACTTTAACTTCGATCATTTCTTATTTGAGAAATTCATTCTCAAATCTGTATACAACCTAAAGATAGATAGTGCATTCTCAGCTCACTTTAGTCCTGCAAAAAAGAGAATTCAATTAAATCTAACTGTTTTTTCAGCTCAAGAAAAAAAGAAAATACAAGAGCTCTTAGATCCAAAGAGCCAATTAGCTCAACTAGTCTACAAGATCACTAATAGCAAAATGGTTATGTTGGAAGAATCTAGAAATAGAGATAGCTTAACTGTTTTTATAGATCACCTATATAAAGAAGGAAGTAAGTTCAAGTTTGATTTTGAAAAAATGGAATTCACTACTGCCTTCTATCATGCTCTCATTAATAATCCCAACTTAACAGTTGAGTCTACTACTGAAAGTGATTTACTAGATTATTACTATACAATAGCTCAGAATCAAAAGGGATTAACGAGAGATTTAGGCTACAAGCTATTAACTGAGTTTTTGGAATATGAAAGAAAAGATTTAAGTGATGAATGAGCTTATTTAGTTGGGAAAACTAAATACTTTTACTCTTATAACCAAAACCTATTAGAGCACTTACTAGAAGTTAGTATCTTAAGTGCTAACTTTGCTTTTCAGTTAAATCTAAATCCCTTAAAGGCTAAAAGAGCAGCTTTCTTTCACGATATAGGGAAAGTGACTGGTCAATACTCTGACCACGTATTAGATGGAGTTGCTTTAGCTAAGAAATTTCATTTAGATAGCTATATAGTAGAGACTATTGAAGGTCACCATAACTATGAATACTCTGAGAGCAATCCCTTTCTGGTTATTACCAGAGCAATGGATAAGTTATCTGCTGGTAGGTTGGGAGCCAGACCTCTTCAACTAGAGAAAACTCAAGAGAGAAATGACAAGATTAAAGCCTTACTTTCTCAAATAGAAGAACTTTCTAAACTAGAGTTCTTGGCTGGCGGACATATCATAAAGATCTTCTTAAAGCCAGAAAGCTTTCAGTGATCTAATCTAGAAGAGTTAAAGAAAAGAATATCTTCTATGCTTAGAAATGCAGAGCTAAAGTATCAATACAATTACCAATTTATATTGAGACTAGAATACTCTGATTCTTTTCTCCTAAATGACTACTAAAAGGCTATTAGCTCTATAAATAATATTTAGATAGAAAAGGCAGGAGGCATAGTTCAGTAGTTAGAACACTCCCCTGATAAGGGAGAGGTCGGTGGTGCGATCCCACCTGTCTCCACCATAAAAGGGGATTTAGCTCAGTTTGGTAGAGCATCTGATTTGCACTCAGAAGGTCGTGGGTTCGAGCCCCATAGTCTCCACCATTGTGTAATTCCATCACTGACTTATTGGTTAAGTTAATAAATTACTTTTACAAACTATTTAGATTCAGGGTTTGCTCGGATATGTTCCTCCATTAATCTTTGTCACTCTTCCACAGGAAAAATAAGTTCATAGGGGAAAGAAATTAATCATATATCTCTCTTCTTTCCTCTTCTGTCTTCTCTAGTTATGTTTGTTTTTTTCAAAAACACCTCTGAACCACCATATGCCTCCAATGTTTCTTTAGTAACTATTCCCCTTCTTTCTGGATCTGCGTAGGTGTAATAAACCGGATATACCATTTCTCTTTCAAGTAAAGCACCTTTTGTTGCCAATCCTATTTCTTCATTGCCTTGGAGAGAAATTAACTTTTTAGTCTTTTTTCCAGAAAAACAAGCTTTAAAGTGTTTTCCACTTTCAGCTACTATATAGAACCATTCTTTTTGAGGAGGAAGATCATGTTCTCCTTGAACAGTTAATTTCACATCAAACCAACTTTGATCTTCTCCGCTTCAAGGATTGATTAAGGGCTTGCAATAACAAGCATTTAAGTCTGATTTAGATAAATCTAGTTTGTCACCCAGAGTCTTTACCTCTTCCTCGGTAGGAACAATTAGTTTAAAAACAATAGTTTGTAAAATCTCCGCATCCATCAATTTATCGTAGGATATTTCTGCTCAGGCTTGCATATTAAGCTATTGAGTAATTTATTCTACAAGATTTTTAGATGAATTTTTAGTAAAAAAATATCTCTCTATATTTTCAGTAATTTTGGGATCAAACAAATCATTCATATGTTCTGAAAAGTATTTCAGAGATTCAGGATCATCGAAAAAGACAGCTTCTTCATATTGTGGATGTTGTCTTGCACATAAAAAACTTAAATTAGCTGAACCAGTAATGACTGAAAAGATTTGATTATTTTTTAGAAAGAAATAAAGTTTTCCATGGTATCTCCATTTCTTTGTAATCCTTATTTCACCCACTCCTTCTCTTTTTCATTTGGCATTAATTGATAAAGCCAGCTTGCGTGAGTTATCTGACAAATTCTTTTCGTTATACATTCCAAGAATTAAACACACCCTTTTGATCTTGTAAGAATTAACTATTTCATTTAATGCCTTTAGAGAATCTTGCGCAAAGTAAGCAACAAAGATTCTTATTTCATCTGCCTTTAATAGCTCTCTCATAAAACACACTCTAATCTCTTCTTGACCTTTCCTTTTTACTAAAGGCCAGACATTAGCACAAAGGAACTTGGTAACCACTTTGTAATTTCTATTTCTTTATTCATTAATTAGCGAAAATCGAAAAAAAGAGGAATTTTTGTAATTACTGGTATTTAGAAGAAATTATTTAGATCCCATAATTAGAGCATTTGGTTCAAAAAGCACCTTTATTATGTCAAGTTATTCAATCCATAACTTTGAAATAATGATTCATTCTGAGATAGTATTGGTAATCAGGAATCTCTATTAAACACAGTCTTTTATCCGAGACTATATCTCCGAATCAAGGTCTAATAATTAAGTCACAAACTTCTTTTCTGATATCTTTTTCCAAGTCAAGTGTGAAAATTGCCCACCCCAAAGAACTACCAGTTTCACATTTTTCATTAATTAAGCCAGAAGTTGTCAATGAGTCCATATCTATCATTTTTGGTCACTCACTGTAAGTGTTAGCACTTTCTTGCAATCTCCAAGAAGGTCCTTTATCCTTGATGGGAACATATTTTCCTATATCTTCAACAACTGATTTCATAACCCTTTTAACTTTTGGTCCACCCAGCGCACTACTTTTGTTGCACTCAGGAAAGAATTTATTTTTGATATTGTTTTTATCTGTGCTAGCACAGTCAAAGCCATATTCTTCTCCAGTCATAAGACCCAAAACAATTTTGGCAATATTTTTTTCCTTTAACTTAAGTGTTTTTTGCATTTCTGGTCAAAACAAAAGTTTCAGGTAGTTAAAGGCAACTCCTTCAACATTACCTACTTTTCTCACAATTCTTAGCTTTCCATTGTCTATTAGTTGTCCATAATCTCATTTATCCCTTTTCAGTTGATCTTCAGTTTTATCTAGTATCTTTCCTAAGCCCTCTAGTTCAAGTTCAAGGTCAACCCGTTGTTTGCTGGAGTTGTTACCCATTCTCTCTTTTCACCACCATAAAGGCTTATATAGCTCCAAAACCTCTTGTTCAAGCTCTTGAGATCTATTTTTTCAATAATTGGAGATTCCTGTTCAATCCTCTCTTTGCAAGAAACTACCCGATTTTCTTATCTGGTCTCAAGTCTTAGAGGTTGAAATTGCACTTGTCTTTGCCTTTAACTTATTAATTTCATCTATATCTCCACTCATTTTTCTTGGACCATATCAAGAGACACCATCCCCTATTCTCTTACCCCCTCATAAGTTCTTGTCTTGTTGAGAGTGATCTTCACTTTTGACTATGTTGTGTTTTCCCGCACCATCTCAACCTTTAATAAATAAAAGATCTTCTCCTACTCCTTCACTCTTTCACCTATAAGAAACAAGAGCAGTGTGATCTAACGTGTCTATTATTCCTGGAGGTTTTCTATTATTGGAGCTTGGTCTTGACTTTACTTTTAGACCAGAAGAGTTCCTGAAATTTATATTTTTGTCACCATCTGACTCTATTCTTACTCCATCTTTTTTAGAGACAAATCAACCAGAGAGTCCCCCCCCGAGGCCACTTAAAGCTCCAAACTCTAGGAGTATCTTCTTCCAGATCATTTATTTAATAGAGTATTAACAAAATTATTTTTGAAATATTTAATTATGCTTTGGAGAAAACTTCTATTAGAGGTAGCAACAATAGGAGGATTTGGGGGTGGGATAGGTGGATGGATTAACTCTTCGGGGGGGGAATACAAGTAAAAGAAGATAAAGCTTCTTTACTTTTTGGAACTGATAATGCCTTAAAGGTCAAACAAGTTGCAAGCAAAGATATTAAGAAAAAATCAGGATTAGTTAAAGAGTTAGACTACACCACTTTAGGGGTTTATAGATGACAAAGTGAAGGAGTTAGTGAAGATATTCTCTTTGTTAAAGGGTGAGATAGAGCAGGTCAACATAAGACAATTGCAAGCAAACAACATTCTCAAGGAAAGAGAGAGTTATGGGGCGGAAAGAAAATATCCATTGGCGGAAGTTGGTTTGGACCTAGAAAAACTAGTTTAGAGTTAGAAAACTTAGAAAAAGTTCAAGAATTAGCTGAGACTAAAAATAAAAATTACTGAACTGAAATTCAGAAATCTGGTAAGTATATTACTCAAGAGGATCTTGATGGATTACAAAAGTTTTGATCAACCAGAGATAAAGGATTAGAAGAGGATATATTTGGTTTCTATCATGGTTGATACTGATGAGCAGATAAGTTTGGAACAACAAAAAATGGAACAAGAGTAGATCTGGAATTTGATCTCTCTCAACTTAAGAAGATCTTGGATATGAGTGAAGAAAACTTGAGAGATAAACCTTGAACATATGGCCAATTATTTAAGAACCCTAAACTAGCTGTAGTTAGGTTAATAGGAGATGTAGAAGATACAGCCTTCAATTACTTAAAGAGGGTTGCTTGACCAAACGCTAAATCTGTACAAAGCCTAAAAGAAAAGAATATCCTTCCAGCTATCTTTGCACTTATGACAGGTGGTTTAGATACAGGTTTTGATTGCTCAGGTGGAGATAGCTCTCTAAAGGGAAAATATTTCAAAGAATGTGAGTGAAATAGAAATGAATGAAAGGTAAAAAAAGTCTTAAAAACTACCTTTAACAGTTCTGGAGCATATAGATTCCCTGAACAGGGAAAAGGGCCAAGGTGATCTAATCAAGCAAGTTTATCCAGTAGAGATAAAAACAACATATTAAATATGGATCAAGTTACTACAACAGGGCTGTTAGATGAAAAATGTGAAGAAGAGGCCTGATCTGATTTAATTTGAGATCGTTCAAAAAAGATTAGAAGAGAAGTTTGCGATCAAATAATTAGGCCCTGATTTGGAGATCTTGTACAAGATAAAAGATTGTGCTTAATGGAAGTTGAAGATTACTCATATCATCTGAGAATGCAAACATATTTAGAAGTATTACAAGTTCCTGCTTGAATGAATAGAAATACTTTCTGAACTAAGTGTTCTAACTACGGTATTTAAGAAAAACTAGATCTTTGTTAGTTGGGCAGTAATTTCTACTTTTTTGTGATTATCTATTCCACTACTGCAAGTCATTTTTAAAGTAGTGGACTCATCAATTTGAGCACTTGTGCAATTCTTTAAATCAATTTCTTTTGTAGTATTATTTCCATTTTCTGGAAGTATTTTGAAACTTAATTTAGTTCATTTTTCTCCCATTCTTTGAATAGTGTCCTCTTGACATTGAATAGATGCCCCTTCTTCATTAACTGTGAATAAGTTGTAACGTCAAGAAGAATTTAAGCCATTCCCTCACCTTAATAAGTAATATTCATTTTTATCAGATTTCGGGAAACAAAATAAAAACTTGCCTGTAATTTCTTTTCCGTTATGAGTTACCTTTAAGTCAAAATTTGTGTTTGGCTGTTCGGGGAGGGGCGCCTCTCCCTTCCTTTTCTCCCAAAATAACTTAGTGTTTCCGCTTTGACTTTCAGCAATTAAAAATACCTCTCTACTCGGATAAGAAATAAGGGATTTTGCCCCTGTTACTCCTGCTAAAGAGATAATTCCAACCCCACCAAATCCACCAGCTATCTTTGCCAGTAACAACTTTATGTATTAATTAATCTTGAATTCTTCCAATGTCTGAGAACTTGAATTATTACAACTTAATCTTTTCAATTCCTCACTAAGAGTTTTTACACTTTCTAACCTACAAACGCCCTCAACACTGCCATTAAAAACAGAATTTCAAGTTGAAGCAGGCGTGTTAATGGTTTCATTACCTTCGTTACCTACCAAAGATATAGTGAATGAGTGATTATAAGAAGAGATACCGTTATATTTAACCTCTGTTACTTCTTTGGGTAAAGAATTGCTTAATTTATCTTTGTCATAAAAGTAAAACCTAACCTTCTCAGAATTCTTCTTTTCTAAGCAAGCTAATAATCTTTTGTTGAAACTATTATCCTCTCCTTGATCCCCTTGAATCGACACTCAGCAATTTCTTTTAAAATTGTCAATCGTTTTTAGTTCAATTTGATTTTCGCCCCCCCCAAGTTTTGTAGTCATAGGATAAGCTACTCCAGCACCAACCATTGGAACAAGAACTAATAGTGCTAGCTTTCCAGCTAATATAGACATTTTTTAAAAAAACTCCATATGTAGTGAATATATTTATTTTCTCGATATTGATGATTTTTTTCCAAAATACAAATAATTTATTTAAATGATCTGGAAGAAATTATTACTAGAACTAGTTGCTGTTAGTGGCTTAGGTGGAGGAATAGGAGGTTGATTTAATGTCTTTGGGGGGGGGCATTCAAATCAATTCAAAAGATGATCCTATTCTTTTTGGAGCTAAATCGGAACTAAAGAAAGAAAAACAAAGAACTCAAAAGGTATCTCAAAAAGTTAATAACTTAAGCAAGACAACTCTAGGATCCTGACGTTGAAAGAGTGAGGGAGTAGGTCAAGAATTCTTATTTGTTGAAGGATGAGATAATGCTGGTCCTCACAAAATCATTGAGAGCTCTGCACACTCTCAAAGCACCAGAGAACTTTATGGTGGAGTCAAGGTTAGTGGAAGTATGAGTTGATTTGGTCCTAGAAAAGTAACACAAGAGTTAGAAGATATAGAGAAAGTCAAAACTTCATACAAGAATGTAAGTTACTGGCCAAAAATCAAAGAATCAGGAAAGTATCTTGATCAAAAAGATCTAATTGGTCTTCAAAAGTTTTGATCTCAAAGATCTAGAGAGTTAGAAGAAGATATCTTCGGACTCTATCATGACTGAAACTGATGAGCTAAACAATTTGGAACAACAAAAGATGGAAAGAAAGTGGAGTTGGAATTTGACTTATCAAGAATTAAAGAGATGTTGAATAAGTCAGAAGAGGAGCTTAGAGACAATCCTTGATCCTATGGACAATTATTCAATAACTCTAAATTGAATATGGTTAGGCTACTGGGTAATGTAGAAGAAACCGCCTTTAACTACTTAAAACAGCTTGCTTGACCTGAACAAGGAAAAGTCAAACAACTTAAAGAAAAGAAAATAGCACATGTGATCTTAGGTTTAATCTTGGGAGAAGAGTATGGCTTTGACTGCACAGCCGGCAATCCAACTTACAGAGGAACATATTTTATGGAGTGCAACTCTGATCACATAGGAAAAATCAAAAACGGAGGAAAAGTAAAGAAAGTACTTAAGACTACTTGAACAGACGGAACTTATTACTATGCCCCGAGACAATGAAATAAGTTTCGATGACATGAACAAACAAAACTAAGTCTAGGAAAAGATGAACTTCTCAAAATGGACGATCTCAAAAACACAGCATTACTAGATGAGAAGTGTGAAAAAGAATATAGCTGGTGAGATTTAAGTTATTTAAGCGACAGAGTTCAAAAAATCAGAAGAGAAGTCTGTGACCAGATAATCAGACCTTGATTTGGTGATAAAGTTCCTGACAAAAGACTCTGTTTAATTGAAATAGAAGACTACAACTACTATCTAAGACTAAATACTTATCTTCAAGTAATTGATATTCCTACTTGAATGAACAAGAATACCTTCTGAACTAAATGTTCCAACTACAGCATCTAATAATAAATTCTTTAATTAATAGCAAATGGGAAAGTGATTTACTTATCACTTAGTTCTTGTTTCTGTAGGTTCTCCTTCAGGCTTAGCTGTTTATCACTATTTCATTAATAATGAAAAAAATAAAACTCAGCAAGCTCAAGATTGTTGCTGTAAAGAGGCTGGAAGCGATTGTTCATCTCCCTGTACAACAGCTTGTAAAGCAAAATAAACCAACCAACTCACAATTTAAATAAGTCTGTATAGCTTCAAGGAATGGATTTAAAGGCTTTAATAAGTCCTTCAGAGTCTATTCTTTCTAAGCTAAATGCTGTAGTACTGCAAATAGAAGACTTTGCACATGAATTAAGAGAGATAGAAGATGAACAACTAAAGCTAAAAACTAAGTATTTCCTAAGAAGACTAGAACTAGGAGAGTCTCTCTCAGATATGGTTCCTGAGGCTTTAGCGGTAGTTAGAGAAGCCGCCTATAGAACCCATAATTTATTTGCCTTCAGAACTCAATTATTAGGGGCACTAATTATCTATGAAGGGAACTTTGCGGAAATGAAAACAGGAGAGGGAAAGACTCTAGTAATAGTACTAGCAGCTTACCTACTAGCTCTGGCAAAAAAAGGACTACACATAGTAACTGTTAATGAGTACTTAGTTAAGAGAGATGCAGAATTCTGCAGAAAAACTCTTAACTTTTTAGGACTATCTGTTGGCTTTAACAGTACTAGTCTAACTAAATGCTTAAAGAGAGAAATGTTTAAGTGTGATGTCACTTACACAACTAACTCTGAGCTAGTCTTTGACTACTTAAGAGACAATATGGCTAAGAATCCGAATGAGATAGTACTACCAGAACTTAGTTATGCAATCATAGATGAAGGAGACTCAGTCTTAATAGATGAAGCTGGAACTCCCTTAATTATCTCTAAGCCAGTTAGAAGTGCTCACAAAGAGTATGTAGAGATAGATCTAGCTGTTAAAAAACTAGATCAACTAGATTACAAGATTGACTGAGAGAGTAAAACAGTCATCTTAAATAGCAGAGGAGTAAGAAAGCTAGAGTATTTTCTACAAATAGAGAGACTCTATTCTCTAGAAAACTCAATCATTATTAATAAGATACATAATGCTCTGTGTGCAAACTTTGTCTTACAGAATGGTAGAGAGTACATTGTTCACGAAGACAAGATCAAACTTATTGACCAATGAACTGGAAGAATACTAGCAGATAGAAGTTATAGTTATGGATTACAACAAGCTATACAAGCTAAAGAATATCTAGATATTGAGAATGAAAGCAAGGTATCTGCAAAGATTACATATCAAACCTTCTTCAGAAAGTACAAGAAGATTGCAGCTTTATCTGGTACTGGTTTTGCAGAGGCTAAAGAGTTCTCTGAAACCTACAACATGATTGTTGTTCAAATCCCTACCTTTAGAAAGGCTAGAAGAGTTGACTTGCCAGACATGATTTTCAGAGATAAAGTAGCTAAAACAAAGGCAATTATCTCTGAGATCAAACACCACTATTTAAGAGGACAACCTTTATTAGTAGGTACTAGTTCAGTAGATGAGTCAGAACACATTTACTCTTTGTTATTACAAGAAGGAATTCCTTGTGAGATCTTGAATGCAAGAAATCACTATAAAGAAGCAGAGATTATTGCAAGAGCTGGGCAAAAATATGCAGTTACTATTGCAACCAATATTGCTGGTAGAGGGGTTGATATAAAGATCTCTCCAGAAGTAGTTGAGTTAGGAGGTCTTTATGTAATTGCCTGCGAGAAGAATGAGTCTAAGAGAGTTGATGATCAACTGAGAGGTAGATCTGGGAGACAAGGAGATCCAGGAAAGACAGTTTTCTTTATCTCTCTAGAAGACACTATCTTTAAGAGATTTGGAGCTGATAAGTTTGAGAAACTCTCCAAAAAGATAAAAGAAGAACACTTTGAGAGCTCTTTTTTATCTAGAACAATTAACTCTCTTCAAAAGAGAATTCAATACTCTTCTTTTGATACAAGAAAGAACTTAATTGAATACAGTGAAGTACTTTCTATTCAACAAGACATTATCTACAACCAGAGAAAATTCATACTCTTTGGAACTGAAAACGAACAAGTCTTCTTGAATATGATAGATAGGCAGATAAATAGTTGAATGACTGACTTTTTAAGTCAGTTAAAAGAAAAATCTAACAGACCTGCTGATCTAGCCTATATCCTAAATACTTATTTCTTTGAGATAGAAAACTTATTCTGAGAGTCTGACTTTAAGAATAAGAAACCTAAAGAACAGGAAGAATTCTTAAAGAATGTCTTCTTTTACTTCTGAGAGCTAAAGAGAGCTAGATTAGTCAATATAGATATCAACAGTTTATTGAAAGAGATAATGATTGAACAAATTGACTTATTTTGAGAACAACACCTTGATGACTCAGAGAAGATAAGAACTACTATCAATCTTCAGTCTATGGAGCAAAAATCACCACTAAATATATTTATTGAGAAAATGGAAGAGATCTTTATTGACTTCCAAAAGAACTGTAGATGTGGGATTATTAGAGAGATATTTCTCTTAAATTCTCAGAGTTGTAAGCCGGAGTTACAAGAGTATGTTGAAAAGTTAAGAAAAAGTCTGGAAAAAGAGCAGAAAAATACCAGACAAATTTAAGACTCAAAGTGACCATTTGAAACCATATGATACTCACATATGACAGTTACTTCAGAAGAAGTTCTAGTCAGAGATTCAATTGAGAAAGTTCAACTAAATCAAGATAAAGTAGCATTCAATCTATTGCTAGAAAAGTATTATCTAGTTTCCTGCAAATACGCCACTAAATTCTTGAGTAATAATACTTTCTTTAACTTAATCAATTGATATTTTGAAGAAGTAGAAAGTTATGTATTTTTAGTCTTTCTGCGAGCAATTAAGAGCTATAAGTTAGATAATGAGCAGGCATTATCTTTCAAAAACTATTTATTTCAACTAATTAGATTTGAGACTATTAAAGAAATCAAGAGATACTTCAATTGACAATGTATCCCCTCAACAGACAGGTACCAATTCATAACAAATCAATGTAAACAAGAAAAAACATCTTTTGATGTCTGTGTTGAGAAGGAAATAAAGGAAAAGGTCGAAGAGATAGGTCAGTTCTTAAAGAGTAAGAAAAAGATCTATGCAACTATCTGAAAGTTAAAGATAGAAGAATTAGATAGCGAAGAGATCTGTAGGAAAGCGAAGATAACTATAGAAGAACTAAGGAATCGTTGACAGTATATCAAGCGTTTAGTTCGGGAGAAATATTCCTATGAGGACCTACCTCTTTAAGTTTTTTATTCATAAAAGCTAACCTACACTTAAAGACTAAGAAGTAAATAGTCATAAAGGCTACACTACACAAAAAAGGTTTGTATTTTTGGAACCATCTTCACAGGAATATCACTTTATTAAGGGATTCTTCTTTTGCGTCATTTTGGTTATTTGCGGCTGGTTGAGCAGCAACAGCGGCCCCTTGACCAACTAGTGAATTCATCTTAGTAATAGTTAGTTGAATTGTTCCTTCAGACCCTGGAGTTGGTAAGAAGTTATTGGAGGTGGTAGAAACATTAATTATGTGAAAGCTATTTAAGAAACTTTGGAAGTTTTGTTGATCTCCTTCTAGTATCAAGATAGCTAATAAGGCATATAAGGAATAATTCAGAATATTCTGAATTGTGAATAGGAGAAGTATCTTGATAGTAGTTTGATTGAAAAATACTCTCTTAAATTCCTTCTTAAAGCTCTTATTATCTAAATATTTGTGTCTCAATTCAGCCTTAGAAAGAGCTGTTGAACTCTTTATCTTAAATATTTGATTGAACTTAAGTCTTGTTAATCCAAAAGCGTAGTGTACTCTTTTGCAGTAACTAATAGTAAATACAAATAGTGTTGAGACTATATCTACTATTAATCCTGCAATAACCATTCAGGAATACTTAAGTTCTTTTTTTGTTGGATCTACTAAGTTGTGTTGAGCTTGCAGGGTAATAAAGGAAGGTCAGGTAATAATTGCTTGAGCTAATAGTCAACTAACTGTTAGGCTAGAAACTATTGCTGAAGCTTGTCTTAATGAAATACCTCTCTTTCTTAGTCAAAAGATGATGTAAGGTTCTGAACCAATAGAGAAGGGAGTAATAGATCTAATAAAGAAAGTGATAGAAAGTAGCTTAAGTCACTCTACTTTAGAGATCTTCTCTCTTAGCTTTCTGGTTCTGGAGATATAGATAGAGAAGGCTCATTTACCCAAAAACACATCATTTATTAGAAAGAAAATGGTTCCATATACCATTACTGTTACAAAGGCTTCAAAAGAGCCTTTGCTATTTGATTTCTGGAAAGTAGAGCTGAATTTACTTCACTCTAGGGGTTGAAGATAAAAGAGATTTAGAAATACAGCAACTAGAAATAAAACCCCTCAGATATTTAAGAAATATTTCTTATTTAGTTGACGGAGTTTCTTTCAGACTCTAGAAGATAAAGAGGCAGTCTTAGTTTTTAAGTAACTTTGATGTAGTTGTTCTGGGTTATAATACCCTTCCCTAGAATAAGGGGCGAGGGATTCAAGACTTAAGATATTGTGGTTAAACAACTATAGAGATACAGTTGTTTGACTTCGCTAATTAAAATGGTAAGTTCTTTAGGACTTTAGAAGACTATTTTTTTATTTCTAGAGTAATAGTTGGTTTAAATTTCTCATCTCATTTGATCTTCTTTCCCCTTCCATCTGATATTCCTTCGTTATCAATAATTACCTGATCCAATCTGACTCCCATTACATCTTGAATAGTGTCAGTAACACTAATTCTTTGGATTGGAAGAGGCCATCTTCTTTCATAATTATCACTCATCTTAGATTGGTCTCCAATCACAACCAAATCAAGGGGAAAGTACTTTTCTACCTCTAAACAGCTTTTGTATGCCTCTTGCCCTCTCTTTTTATAAATTAAATTGCCAGCATTTTTAAATACACTTATCATTTTTCCCGGCTCTTTTTCTCCATCTCAAGTAACTGCATCTCTTCCTCTTAATATTGAAAATCCATTAGCCATTAAATCTTTGAGTCTTTCGTTTTGATTGGAATCCCACTCCTTATTTCGATCATTTTTATTAACTCAATCTTTTATATCTGTAACTCCATTCACCAATACTGACATCCCCAAGCTGTCTTTGTCTAAGTTGTATTTACAACGTCTCTCATCACTTCATCAGCCAGAAACTCTCACTGATGGAATTAGATATGTTAATGTTTTCCCTTTTACAACAATCAATCAAACTCTATTGTTTTCATCTATCTTTACCTCTTCTATTTTTCCTTCGTTTGTTTTTTCACTATCACTATTTTTTGTTCAAGTGATCTTTGTCAACCCAAAAGCACCTTTAATTTGTGAGTTGCTTGCATTGCCTCGAGAGTCAGTAATTCATTCACTTTTAAGAGTTAGTTTGTAGATACTTCTATTTGATCTAGAAAAAAATCCTTTAATTTTTTCAGCATTAACTCCTTGATATAAAGATCTACTACCCGATCAAGTATCAATATCTTCTTTTTTGAAGGAACTTTCTGAAAGAGATGTTGATTTGGTTCATAGATTCAAACTTAAGCTATGATTCCTATTTCTTTCTGTAAAACTTGGTAACGCAAAATACAAAGCAAAACTACCCCCAACACCAGTTAGTGCTAAAAAATTTCCAAAAAAACTTGTAAGTGGGAGAGGCAATGGAAAAATAGATTTTTATTTTATGTAATTAAGTTTTTGCTTTCTTTTAAAAACTTGTAGTCTTATTTTTCTAGTGTTGCAATAATAGTTGGTCTAAATTTGTTACTTCAAGTAATTTTTTCTCCTTTTCCATTCTTAATTCCCTCGGAATTAATTTCTATATCTTCCAATCTCCCAACAATAACTTCTAGTGGTTTTTCAGAATTTTGCAATCTTAAATAATCCCATCTACCATTAAATCTTTGTGAGCTAGATTCTTGACTAAGGGTTGGGCCTATTCATGTTCCCTCTTCCTTTGTTACAGCGTTAAATCCAAAATCTACTCAATCTAATACAACTACACCCTCAAATATCCCCGCCTTCGCTTTATCTATACCTGCACTCTTTGTCTCTTCCTTTCATTCTTCCACCAACACACCATAGTTTTTATATATAGGGTTGGCTTTGCTGGCAAGAGAATGTTCACACTTCTTTCCTCCTGTATTACTTGTTAATGGACTTCAAACCCCTTTCAAAGATCTTCTGACAGCAAACTTACCTGCTTTTATAACATCTTTGAATCTTTCAATACTGCTTTCATCCACTTGACTTGCTAAATTATCCAAGCCATATTCCTTTCAAGTGTCATTAACACTTCCTACCAAAAGCATTCCAAAACTTCCAGAAATATCTTTATAAACAACTAGTCGTAAGTTTTCTTTAATTTTTTCGCTAAGTCTTTGTCGGTGATTAAAGCTAGTTGAGTTCTTTTTTCCACCACTAACAAAGATTGACTTTTCAATTACTTCAAAAGGCTCCTTAATACTATATCCATGCTTAGCTGTCTTTCCTATTGCACGAGAATTCAAGCTAGGTCCATTGAACACTACATCATATACATTTTCAAAATCTCTGGCATTTCCCATGCAAAGCTTGTTAATAATTGGCATCCCTTGATATCTCATCTTTCCATCACCCTTTTCTCTCTCCAGAGCCTTAAACTCCAGTGTTACTTTATATTGTCTGTTCCCTCCCGAAATTCCATCAGAAAGAACATAATGTAAAAAAGGCACGCCACCAGCTCCAGTTGCAACGACGACTTGCCCGATGGTTATCGCGCCTTTCAAAAAGATCTACTTCTTTTACTTAACCAAACTAACTTCTCATTTAGTTGGCTTGAATTGATCACTTCATAATATTTTGTTTCCCTTTCCATCTGATATACCGTCTTTACTGATCGCCATGTCTTCTAATTTGTCAATAATAACTTCAAAAGGTTTATTGATGCTCTTTGGTCTTCAGTAATCTCATCTTCCAACAGCTTTATCGCCTGAACTGACTCATCCCCCTTTTTCCTCCACAATCCCATTCAGTCCAAAGTCAATTCAGTCCAAAATAACAATGTCCTTAAATATTCCTTCTTCATATTTATCTTTGGTGGTGTTTCTTATATCGTCGCTCCATTGTTTAACTAATACTCCGTAATTCTTGTAAATAGGTTTTGCAATTGTAACTCTCCCCTCTTCACAATCTGTAGCACCTTTTAACTTACTTCAAACACCCTTTACAGATCTTCTAACGGCGAAATTTCCTTTCTTTATAAATTCTCTAAATTCAGAAAGCTTAGTATTGTCGACCTTTTCAGCTAAATTGTCACTTCGGTATTCCCCTCAAGTGTTCTTAACACTTCCAACTAAAATTGCTCCAAATTGACCTCCCTCGTCTCTATAAATAACTAGTCTCAAGTTTTCTTTGATTTTTGAATCTAAGGATTGGTTGGTTGTTGATCTACTTCCTACCCACTTGCCTTCCGAAACATAACTCTTTTTCTCCAATACTTCAAAAGGTTCTTTAATACTTACTCCCGATCCAACAGCTTTCCAACCGTTGGCCTCTATAGAAGATCCATCTTTGAAGCGAATATCATATACGCTTTCATATTGTTTATTGCTCCCCATACATACTTTTTCATCAGGCATTCCTTGATATTTTTTTGATTTGATATCTTCTTGACTTTCTCCTGTTAAATTCGCGAATTTATATTCAATCTTGTACTTTCTACTCTCCGCAAGGGCAACATCAGAAAGTGAATAATAAACTAAAGGACCCATACCTGTAACAAAAACAACAAGAGCTTGCCCAAGAGTTATTATGCTCTTCATACAAGCCTTATTTTTCTAGTGTTGCAATAATAGTTGGTCTAAATTTGTCACTTCAAGTAATTTTTTCTCCTTTTCCATTCTTAATTCCCTCGGAATCAACTCTTAAATCACTTAATTTACTCAAATAACCCTTTTTAATAGTATCTAAACCTTCAAAGTAATCGTATCTTCCGATTCCTGTCTTTCCATCTGTTGTTTTGTTTGTTACTCATTCTCCTTCATTGAACTTAATTCTGTCTTTTTCTCCAATAAAAATTCAGTCTAATACTCTAACTCCTGATTTTGGCATTCCATTGAAATTCAACATTCCATAACCTCTATATATTGGTTGTCCTTTTCTTAAGTCGGTATTTTTACACTTTTTAGAACCATTTTCAATACCGTCTAATACTTGCTCTCCCCAAACACCAATAACACTTCTTCTTACAGAGACTTTTTTGTTATTTATTTCCTCTGGAGATATTCGGGGAATAGTGTTTCCCGATACAGTTTGTGATGTAACTTGTGGTACAGTGTCACTCACCGGACTACCTTGTTCAAGCAACATAATACCAACTCCCTTTTCGTTTTCATAAACAAATGCTCAGTACTTATCAACATTTTTTAATTGTCGACTTCAATATCCACTACCCTCTTTACCAGTTCAATCCAACTTCAATTCTTTTTCAACCACAACAATATAGTTTTTGAATTCTGCAGCCTTTCCAGCTCAAACACCTCCTTTTCCTCTGCCCCCACGGAACTCAATAGCATATGCCTTATCAGGCTTTAATCCCCTAGAGAAACATATTCCACCCACCGGATAACCTTGGTACATATGTCTGTGACTACCGAATTCTTGTTGGAATTTATCTAATTCTTTTGTCTTCTCCCCAGAAAAACCAACTTCTATTGAAAAATCTCTTTGTTTTGTGTAGCTATCTCTGAGTGAGAGTCCAAAAAATAAAATAGGACCCATTCCTGTAGCGGTGAAAATAAGTGCTTGTCCTATGTTTATCGCCCCCAAAAAAAATCTATTTCTTTACTTAATTAAACTAACTTCTCATTTTGTTGGCTTGAATTGATCACTTCATAATATTTTGTTTCCCTTTCCATCTGATATACCTTCTTTACTAATTGCGATGTCTTCTAATTTACCAACGATTACTTCAAAAGGTTTATTGGTACTCTTTGGTCTTCAGTAATCTCACCTTCCAATTGCATTATCTGGTGCTAAACTCCCATCCTTATTGCTTGGCTTAGCCCATTCCCCTTTTTGTGGCTCAATATTTTTAAATCCAAAATCAATTCAGTCTAGAACAACAACTTCTTCCGCAATTCCTTCTTGAAATTGTTGAGGCTTGGTCGATGATGTTTTATCGTTTCATTGTTGAACCAATACTCCGTAATTTTTATAAATAGGCTCACCATCTCTAACACGCTTTTTATCGCAAGAAAAGTCGGTTAATTTACTCCATACACCTTTAACAGACCGTCTGACCGCAAACTCTCCTGTTTTTATGTGATCAATGAATTTTGAAAGCTTTCTGTCATCTATACGATCTACCAAATTTTCTTTTTTATATTCTGTTCATCACATATCTTTAACACTACCGACCAAAATTGCTCCAAACTTTCCCTCTCCATCTTTATAAACAATTAATCTTAAGTTTTCTTTGATTTTTGAATCTAATGTTTGGTGAGATTCCTCTTTTGCCCCTACCCATTTTTCTCCTTCCACGTAACTCTTTTTCTCAATAACTTCAAAAGGTTCTTTAATACTTACTCCAGATCCACCAGCTCTTCAACCATTAGCCTCTATAGAAGATCCATCTTTGAAGCGAATATCATAAACACTTTCATAACTCTTATTATTTCCCATACATACCTTTTCATTAGGAATTCCTTGATATCTTTCTGATTTGCCATGCTCTCGAGTTATTGTTTCTACACCTTCTCCTGCTAAATTCTTAAATTCATATTCAATCTTGTAATTTCTACTACCTTCAAGTGCAATATCAGAGAGTGAGTAATAAACTAAAGGACCTATGCCTGTAACAAACACAATAAGAGCCTGTCCGAGAGTTATTATGCTCTTCATAAACTAACTAATTTTTATAGACACCGAACTCAAATCTTGTCACTAAATTATTTTTTGAAAATAAAATAGATTAGATTTGTATGTCAAAGGTTAAGAAAATCAAACATAAAACCAAGAAGTCTCTTTCCAAAAGAGTAGTAGTTCTAGGTTCTGGAGCAATTAAAAGAAAGAGATCTCATAGATCTCATTGTGCCTCTGCTAAAACTACCAAGAGAAAGAGACAACTAAGAAAGAGTGCTTTGTTCAATGATGCGCAATACAAGATAACCGCACATCTATTACAAGGAAAGAGATAGTTAATACACTATGAGGTCCATTAATAGTGTTAGTACTAGAAATAGAAGAAAAAAGGTATTAAAGAGAGCCTCTGGTTATTGGGGGCATAGACATGCAGGATATAAAGTTGCAAGACAGGCAGTATTTAAAGCAGATCAATATGCCTATAGAGATCGAAAGAATAGAAAGAGAGACTTTAGAAGGTTATGGATTACTAGATTAAATGCTGCTTTTAGAGAATTAGGTCTTACCTACTCTAAAGCCATTTATTTAATACAGAAATCAGGTTATGTATTAAATAGAAAGGTTTTGTCTGAATTGGCTATACACAATCCAGAAGAGTTCAAGAAAATAGTTGAATCTTGTTTAAAGGGAAAATAGCAGATTAGTTAGGAGTTTATTTATTAAGCTTCTTCATTCTTAACACTTATACATATAGAAATTTTTCCATCTCTCATAACTCTTCTAGTATTACTTTCACAACCTTCTGTCGCCCTCTTCTCTTTTTCTATAAATCTCATTATTGCCTCTTTAGGCCTAAATAATAATTCTGCAAAAATAAATGAAAAATATTGAAGAAAAGATTTAAAGGTTGAGTTTGTAGCTGCTCAATGAAAGAAACCTAACGAGTACTTTCAAGCTAAAAAGATTTTTGATCTTGTTTCTCCATTTGCAGCAACTTTCACCCAATCCAAAGCTATTCAAGGAAGATTAGACATTAATCCCTTAAAAAATCCATAACTTCCGAATTTTTTAAGAACTTCTCAAACTGAGTTTCTTTTGTCTTTTTCCGAAACTCACGTGTAAGCTGTTTTGGCAAAAGGAGTTATGTAGTTATTTCATGTATCTTTGCTTTGTTGACTTACTCATTGGATTGGAGTGATTTTCCCCTCCGTCCCCGAAGGACCGGCCGGAGCGACTGAACCACCAGACCCAATCCTATTAAAGAGTTGTGATAGTGTTGAAGAAAAACCACTACTTACTGAGGTATGAATTAATCCTGAAAAAGTAGATAATCCCAATAAACCTATACAACCGATCGCAATTCTGTTTTTGAGAAGAGGACTTTCTAGTATTTGCACTAACTAATCAAAATAAAGTTTTTAAGTTTTTCTTTTTATTCCTTTTCTTTTGGTTCTCAGTTGTTCTTTATATCAATTGCAAGAATGGGTTAGCCAACTAGCCTTTTAAGCTAGTGCCCCCCCCCGGAGTTAAACAAACTCACGAGAGTAGATCATGTTGATTTACCAGCTTTCGCGCCTTCAATTGTTGACTTCACCCTTAAATACAAGAAGAATAATCATGCTTTTTCTCGAACACCCTCCTCAACACCTAAATATTCCTTAACGATATTAGTAGTTAATTTATAAATTCCATTTCCTGAACTAGATGAACTTCCAGAACCTCCCCCTCCCCCACCACCTCCTCTAGCATTTCCTCATGTTTTGCCACTGATTCTATCCACATAGTCAGATAATCTTTGAAACTTACCTGTGACTTTCTTTGGCTCCTCTAATCATTTGAAAAGTAGAAAGTTAAATACATTTTGTTCTACTTCAAGTCCCTTTACTTTTTCCGTTTTTAATAGAAATTTTCCTGCTTTTAGAGTACTTTGTATTTTGTCTGTTTTAAACAAATCTATAAATGTTTTTCTGTCATTCCCTCCAGCCAAAAAGAAAGAAAGTGTATTTTTGATCTTTGTGTGAAATTTTTCAAAGAGCATTGTGTACATTTGCCGTTCCGACAAAGAAACAAAAAAAGTCTTTAAACCAGTTCATCAACTGTTATAAGTTTTGTGAATTTGCGAAAAGGCTACTGCAGTTGGCTTAATAGTTCAATTAAAAACATCTTTACCTGTCTCTCTTACCCACCCTCAAGCCGTCACAAGTCCATTTTGTTGCCCTACAGAAGAACTAGAAGATCCACCAGCGCCCCCCCCGAAAGCACCCGAAATCTTTTGACTTAATAAACTAAATCATTTGCCATTACTATCTCCTACTGCTACTCCAGCAACCGATGCTGAACCTAATAACAATACACAACCATAAGCTATTTTGGTTTTGTGAATTGAACCTCCAACTAAAGAAAACAATATTTATTAGTTGTTTATTTAGATTATTTAACTCTTAAGGCTTCAAAGCTTATTGAATGCTAGATCAAAAATAAAATTAATTAGTTTTGTCTATTGACTTTTTAAATTCTTAAAGCTTTTAGAAACAAAATAATTAGATTTAGTTAGTGAGCTTAAAAGACTTTATTAGTGGTTTACTTCAAGCTGGGGGGGGCAGTTCATTGCTTTTGTTTGATGAGGCGGCAAATGGTAAATACATCGGCAAAGGGATTGGAGCTGGAGTTGCAATACTTGCCGGTTTAGGGGCGGCATTAGCTCAAGGATTTATTGGAGGAAAGGCTGTAGAGTCATTGGCTAGAAACCCAGAAGTTGAAGCTTTGATTTTCAAACAATTTATAGTGGGAGCTGCTGTTTGTGAATCAGTAGCTATTTATGGATTAATTGTGGCTATCTTAATAATGTTTGCTGTCAATAAATAATAGAAATTATTTTTTATTTAGATTGAGGGATTTAAAAGAGATCTAGGCAATTGGATTAATAAATTTTTAAGTGCGAAACTAAAGCTATTAAGTTAAAGACCAGTAACAATTAATAAACCTTGAAACTTATTAATTACTGAATTACTATAGGTTTAAATGTATCTACTCACTTTAAGTTTTTATTGTGGCCAGCCCAGTTGGTACCGTCGTTACTAATTTCTATTAAACAACCTTTAACTCCTCGATAACTCTCTTCACCGCACTTATTTAATTTAAATTTCATTCTTGAAAGTTCTGATGACATTGCTGAGCTGGTATCACCACTGTCTTTATTAAATGTAAATAACTTTTTATCGCAATTTATCCTAAGCCCCCACTCGCTAGAGTCAACACCTCCGCCGCCCTCTCCTAGTCAATTGATTCCAGTTAGTTCTCCGACTGTTAAAGAAAATCGATTGTCTCCACCATCATTGTTAATTTTTTGTTGTAAATCTTCTCGGTAGTTATAGACTACTGGAGTAATAGGTTTTGTATTCGAGAATTTTTGATGATACCCTTTGCCTATTAATTTAAGTTCAGTTCCATCTGTGGTTGTTGAGATGCCCTCTTTAAATATCAAGTAGACTTGTAAATCCGAGTAAATTCATTTTGAATTAATATCGTCTTCCTCTGTTCTTCTATTTTTGCAAGTAGTTAAATAGAACTCCTTTTTAGATCCCACTCTCCACACATATTCAGGATCCCATTCCTGAGTAGAAATAGAAGTACAACCAACTATACTACCAAAACCACCAACAATAGGAATTAAGAGAAACTTAGCACCTAACATAAAAATAACTTTTAACTATATTTTCCACAAAGACAAACCTTTTAAGTCTTTTTGTCTCCCTCTTAATCTATCTGAAAATTAACATCTTTTTATTCACAATCCCAACAGATTAGGAGTTTCAGAATTGAAAAATAAACTAAAGTAGAATTTTTAATTGAAATTAAGAGTCTAACCAGTTAGTCTTATGTCAAAAGTTAAGTTCAGTAGAGAAAAAGAACATATTAATGTAGGTACTATTGGTCACATTGACCATGGTAAGACTACATTAACTGCAGCTATCTGTACTTATTGTGCAAAGTTAGGACTTGGAGAAGCTAGAGACTATGCCTCTATTGACAGAGCTCCAGAGGAAAGAGAAAGAGGAATCACCATTAACACTACTCACGTAGAGTATGAAACAAAAACAAGACACTATGCTCACGTTGACTGTCCAGGTCACTCTGACTACATTAAGAACATGATTATTGGAGCTGCACAAGTAGATGGCGCTATTCTTGTTGTTTCTGCAACTGATGGACCCATGCCTCAAACAAGAGAACACATTCTTTTAGCAAAGCAAGTAGGTGTTCAAAAGATAGTTGTTTTCTTAAACAAATGTGATACCTTCACAGACCCAGAAATGTTAGATCTTGTTGAAATGGAAATCAAAGAACTATTAACTTCTTATGACTACGATGGAGACAATACTCCTGTTATTAGAGGATCAGCTCTTAAAGCTCTTGAAGGAGATGCTGAATTTGAAAAGGGAATTCAAGCTTTACTAGACCAACTAGATACTTATATTCCAGTTCCAACCAGAGATATTGATAAGCCATTCTTACTCTCAATAGAAGATGTTCTAACCATTACTGGTAGAGGAACTGTAGTTACTGGTAGATGTGAAAGAGGTAAGTTAAAGGTAGGTGAAGAAGTTGAGATAGTTGGATTTGGAGATACCTCTAAAGCAGTTGTAACTGGAATTGAAATGTTTAGAAAGCCACTAGAAGAAGTACTACCAGGAGACAATGCTGGTATTCTACTTAGAGGGGTGGAAAAGAATGAAGTAACTAGAGGTCAAGTTCTTGCAAAGCCTAAATCTATTACTCCCCACTCCAAGTTCAAAGCAGAAGTTTATGCCTTGAAGAAAGAAGAAGGGGGAAGACATACTGCTTTCGGACAAGGATACAAGCCTCAGTTCTATTTCAGAACCACTGATGTTACTGGAGAGATTTCACTACCAGAAGGAGTTGAAATGGTTCTTCCGGGAGACCACTCTCCAATTATTGTTTCTTTAATTAGTGCTGTAGCTGTTGAACAAGGATTTAAGTTCTCAATTAGAGAAGGAGGTAAGACTATAGGAGCTGGAACAGTAACTGAGATTATTGAATAGTTTTTAATTCCCTTCCCTTAACTAGGGGAGAGAAGGGACTAGTTGCTAATTGACTTTGAATAACAAACTTTCAGCTTTAATTGGTCTCCAATTCGGGGATGAAGGGAAAGGTAAGATAGTAGATTTACTCTCCTCTTCCTATGACTATGTAGTTAGATATCAAGGAGGAGACAATGCAGGACATACTATTTACCACAAAGGAGAAAAGTGTGTATTAAGAAGCATTCCTTCAGGAATATTCAATACTTCAGCTATTATTGCCCCCGGAGTAACAGTTAATCCCTTTCTATTACTAGAAGAGATTGCTAGTTTAGAAAAACTATTAGGTAGTAGTCTAAAAGGTAAGCTATTTATCGCTCTACAAGCTAATGTGATATTTGACTTTCACATAGAGTGAGACAAATTATGTGAACACTTAAGAGGAGGTTCTAAGATAGGAAGCACCTTAAGAGGAATAGGTCCTACTTATGCAGATAAGAGTGCTAGATTAGGACTTAAGTTTTTTGATTTATTCAACAAAGAAGGAATGAAGGGGAGATTAGAGATGAATCTAAAACTTAAGAATCCTATATTTGAGAAATATGGTTTTCAAGTATTTGATTCAGAAGAGTTAAGTGAGAGATATTCGCAAGTAGCAGAAAAACTAAGAGATTACTTTATTAACTACTATTCTTTTAGTGCTCAAGAACTAGCAAATAACAAGTCTTTCTTATTAGAGGGAAGTCAAGGAATGTTATTAGATATTGACTTAGGTACTTATCCATTCGTTACTTCTTCTAATATCTCAAGCTCAATCTATCACGGAGCTTATTTGCCTGTAAATTCTCTAGGAAAAATAATAGGTGCTTGCAAGATCTATACCTCTAGAGTAGGATCTGGGCCTTTACCTACTGAATTTAAAGAAGGGGAAAAGGAGATAGAAGAAATTATTAGAGAAAAAGGAAGAGAGTATGGTTCTAATACAGCAAGACCTAGAAGATTAGGTTGACTAGATCTAAATGCCTTGAGATATTCAATTAATCTTGCTGGAGTAACTGAACTCTCTTTATCCTTAGTAGATGTATTTTCTAAATCTAACTTTCCTAGCTTTAAGGTTTGTACAGGTTACAGGGGAAAAGATAATCAAAGCATTAGTTTCTCAGAGGTTATTTCAGGAATGTATCCAGAAGAAGACTTAACTCTTCTATATAAAGAATTTAGTTGTTGAGAAGAGGATTACTCTAAGATAACTAAGTTTTCTGATTTCTCACAAGAGTTCAGAAACTTTATAGAGTTTTTAGAATCTGAATTAGGTATCAAAATTTCTATTATTTCATTTGGTAAGAATAAAGAAGATCATGTATTCAGATAGTAGATAATGACTACAGAATTTAGTTGTGGTCATCATGTATACCAGCTAAGAGAGTGTTGAAAGAGAATTCAAAAACTACAACAACACCTTAAGAAGAATAAGAAAGATTACTATAGTAAGTTAGCTTTAGCTAAATTACTTTCTAAGAGAAGAAAGTTTCTTAACTATCTAAAGAGAACCTCCCCAGAGCAATATAAACTAGCACTTAAAGAAAGTACTAATAATTAGAGATGTTTTTTAAGTCTCAAAACAGAATAGCTAAGTTAGAGTTAGTCGGGGGTCAAGCTAAACCTGGACCGGCATTAGCCAGCTTAGGAATTAATATGGTTCAATTTTCTAAAGAATTTAATGAAAAAACCTCTAATAGAATGGGAGAGAGAGTCCCAGTGGTTATTGAGATACTACCCTCCAAAGCTTTTAAGTTTCAACTAAAGAGCACTCCCGCCTCAGCACTAATTAAGAAAGCAGCCTCAATAGAAAAGGGATCTTCTAACTCTAAAACTACTGCAGTTGCAACTCTCGACTACTCCAAAGTAGTAGAGATAGCAAAGATTAAGTTAGAAGAATCTAATACAGATAACTTAGAAAGTATGATCTCTATGATTTCTGGAACAGCCAGACAAATGGGCGTGAAGATAGTTAAGAAAGAAGAGAATAAGTAATGGAGCTAAAAGAAGCTTTAGAGAAAATACTTACAAACAAAAAGAATACCTTTGTTGAAAGTGTTGATGTAGCTATTCTTTTAGCCATTCAACCAAGAAAGCATGATCAAAACATAAAAGAAAGATATTTACTTCCTAATCCAGTAGTTAAGAAGCCAATAAAGATATTGGTTTTTGATGAGTCTTTAGGAGAAGAAGAGGCAAAGAAAGCTGGAATAGATTATCTAGGGGGAGAAGATACTATTCAGAAGATTCAACAAGGTTGAATGGATTTTCAACTAATTATTTCTTCTCATCAATCTATGCCTAAACTATTGAAATTAGGAAAGATACTAGGACCTAAAGGACTATTACCTTCTCCTAAGAATGGAACAGTAGTTAAAGATACTAGAGAGGCTGTAGAGATCTTTAGAAGAGGTCAAAAGACTCTTCAGAATGATAGTGGAGGAAATGTTCACCTCTCTATAGGTCAAACTTCTTTCACAATTGAACAACTAGAAGAGAACTTTAACTATTTAATTAAGTTCTTGAGAGCGAAGAAGCCTCCTGCAGTTAAGTCTCAATTTATAAAGAAGATCACTCTTTCAGCAACTATGGGCAAGTCTTATGAGCTAACTCTCTCTTCACTAAACTATTAGTTTTTTAGATAGTTAGTTATTGGAATTGGTTTGGCCTGTTAAATATCTTCTTTTAACTGGAGGAATAGTGGGAACAGTAGCTATTGCAACTCCCGCTGTAGTAAATAAATTACCTAAATCCTTAGAGAGTTATAAGGTTTCTGATCAGGCTCAATGTCACGGGAAGAAAGCATTTGCTTTAGTGGTAGGGAATGAAGTTAAAGTGTGATCTGCGAGTGAAGAGGAACTAAGGCAACCTAACAATAATGAACACAAAGGTTCAGGCTACATTATTCCTTGGGATGGAAGCGCTTGTCAAAGTAGATAACTAATGTTCTCTAGATTACTAGGAATTAGTCCTAGTCTTCTTAAGAAATTATTAATTGTTGCGAGTGGAGGAGGAAGTTCAGTTTTTTATTTTGGATTCCCTGAGTCTCAGGTTGCTGGGACAAATAGAAAAATCAAATGAACATTAAAAAGAGAAGGGAAGAACGAAGAAACAGATGAATCTATTGAGAAACAAGGTGATAAGTGAGTTACAGAAAAAAAGAAGTGGCAGGGTTTAGATATTTCAGAGTGAAACGAAGTAGGAGATAACAATGTAAAGACAATCTATAAGTTAATTCTTAAAAAGGAATTTATTAAAGAGGAATTAGTAAAAGGCAATAATTCAGTCAAAGGAGTGCTTGGATTATTCAAAGTTAATTTGAAACAGGAAGATAGGCAAGATAAAAAAGTGAAATTGGAAGAAATAAATGAAGAAGAAGCCAAGGCTATTTGATTAATTGTCGCAAAAGGTAAAAAGTCAATTTATCTAATTCCGACTGTTAGAGCTTACAAGGAAAATGGGAAACTTGGACAATGGAAGAGGAGTATAGGAAATTGTTTGGAGGGGATAATTAATGTTTGAGATGGTGGAGTAGGGGATCTTAAAGGTTGAAAGGATAATGGGAAGTTAGGAGACAAAGAGGCCGAAGAATTGGAGGGAAGACTTCGAAATGGATTCATAATTGCTAGGGGTGGAAAAGGTTATGGTGGGAGTGGTGGCAATTGAAAAGGTGGTAGAAGTAGTGATATAGATAGTTTTGTTAATGGAAGGCCTGGGAGAAGTTATGGAAAGGTAGTAATTTATAAAAATGCTGGAATCTTAGCAGAAAAAAATAATAGAAAGAAGGTCTGTGAAAAGGAAGATACGGGTGTAAGATATTTTCCTCTAGATATCAAGGAATTAGGAGGGACAATTCTAAAAGAGCTGAAGAGTAGATCTCAATCTTCATGATCAGAAATTGAAGTGAGCGAAAAGATTGAAGATGTTGGAATTTTTAAATGAGAAAAGTTAAGAGTTAGTGAAACAGGGATTGGAGATGGTGTTGGAAAAGATTTAATCTGAGGGAATGACAAAAAGATTGTTTGAACTCCAGAGCTATTGAAATAAGTTCTTAATTTTTAAGTTTTTTATTCAAAAATAGAAAGAGACTTTAAGCGCACATAAACACAAAATATGTAAAATTCATCTTTTAAAGATAAGATGAGAGGATCAGTATTTCTTGTTAAAGCTTTGGCTATTGCTGGTGCCGGAGGAGGCCCCTTAATTCTACCAGCGCACCCTTTCTCATCCATAACTGAAGAACAACCAAGACGTTTTAAGTGGTCTTTAAGCATTGATTTAAATGGTCAAGGCAGTTCGGGGGGGGCTGTTAAGAAAGAAGTTGAGGTAGGACAAGGATACTGAATTACAGGCTTAGAAGATAAAAGTTGACAAGGAGTGGCGAAAAACAAATGAGAAGAATTATCTGGTACAGCGGGAAGGAGTGTTTATAAGTTAGCTTTTAGAAGTTCATGAACTCAAGAAGTAGATAAGAATCTCGGAGAAAAATCAGCTAAAGGAGCTCTAGCTTTAATAAAGGCTAGTTGAGGCGGAAAAGGTGTGAGTGACAAGAAATTGAAAGTTGAGGAAATAAAAGTTGGTGAAGATAAAAAGGTTTGATTAATAATTGCTAAAGGTAAGGAATCAATTTACTTAGTTCCTGTGGTTAGATCTTCTAATGGAGGAGGAGGGAGTAGATTAAGCAAAGGAGAAGAAGATAAAAAAATAGACACAGAGGGAGTAAAGGATATTAAGGATTGGACTGACAAGTTTGATAGAGATGGAAAGTGAGAACAAAAACATAATGAATGTCTCGCAAAAGAATACGAAACAGGTTTCAACATAACAAGAGCTAGTAGCTTTGTCAGCAACGGAGGAGGAACAATAAAAGAGTTGAAAAGAGAAGGTGGGTTAGGAATTTTTTATTACGATGGAGACAGAAAACAATCAATTGATTGAAGGGAGTTTGATCAAAAGAAGAATGAAGGAGAAAAAATGAATTTAAATGCAGGAAAAATAATCAGAAATGGATTTAGAAGTAGATGCGGAAATGGATTAAACAAGAGATATTTTCCACTAGATATTTTTGTATTGGGAAGTTCAACAAAATTGATAGATAAAACAAGTTCAACTAGAAACCTAACTCAACAAATAGAAGTTAAAGACACAATTACTCAAGTCATTGGAGTTAGATTAGACCAAGTAGTAATTAGTGACACTGGAATAGGTAGTGGAAAGAAAAATGAAATAAAGTGAGGAACTATAAATAAACCTTCTTTAACTCGAGAACTTCTGAAATAGTCTATTTCTTGGTCATTTGTTTATAGCCTCACCAGAATAAACTCCTTATAGGTTTGAGTGTTTCTTTTTTAGGCTTTGCCTTCAATAAACCCTCTATTACTTAAAAGAGTTTTAGTATTTACAGGAACTGGAGGAAGCCCTTTAGTTTATTTCGGAAACACCTCTAGTATTTTTTCAGAAGAAAATAGAAAGTTTAAGTGAACAATAGAAGTCAATCAAGGAAACAAAGAAAAAGTATCAGAGAAACTAGGAGGAAATAACAGTTGACAAGTTAGTAAAGATAAATGACAAGAAATAGAGAGTGAAAAATGAAAAACAGTAACTAACGGCAAAACAAGAAATATTTATAAATTAGTTTTCAAAAAGCAATGAATAAAAAATGAAAAGAATATTGACATTAATCATGAATCCATCAGAGAAGTTGTTGGATTATTAAAAGTTAGCTGAGCTGGGGAGGGGCAAGAACCAAAGATTGAGGAAATAACTCCTGAAGAGTCTCAAAACATTTGACTAATTATTGCAAAGGGAGAAAAAACCATTTATTTGATTCCTGCAGTTAGAACCTCTGAGAATCAAAAAGATCAAAAGGCAAAAGAAGTTTGAACAAATGGAGTCACAAACATCGGAGAATGAAAAAATCAAGATTCTGGAGATAGTGGTAAAGAAATAAGTGAGAATTTAAGAGGGTCTTTGAAATCTGGATTTTCAATAGCTAGAAAAGGAAATTTGGACTGCGGAACGGGAGGTCAGATATGAGGACAAAACCAAATGACAGATTACGAAGGGTGAAAAAAATTTAAAGGAATGGGAATGGAAGTTGGAGTGAAAGTCGATAAGACAATAGGATGTTTAACTGGAAAAGGAAATATTTTGTATGAAAATGCCAGCGTAATAGTTGAAGAGGTACAGGTAAGCTGGCTATCTGGAACAGTAAAAATAAGTAAATATTTCCCATTAGACATTGATATCCTCGGGGAACAAGCAAAGTTAAAAAAAGAATTTGAAAATTACAGGAGTCTAATTCAAGAGATAAAGATTGAAGACAAGATCACTGAAGCTATTGGAGTTAGACTAGACCAAGTAGTAATTAGTGAGACTGGGATTGGAGATGGAAGTGAAAGTGAAATAAATTGGGAGCATGTGAGCAGACCTTCTTGAACTAGAGAATTGTTGAAATAAACCTAATTTTTTTGAAAATTATTTGATATCTAGAGGGAAATATCTTGTCTTTTGATTGTTATTCCCACAAGCTTCTCCCCTTCGATCTTTTCCTACCAAAATTCCAGCATTCTTATAAATCACCACATCTCCCTGCTTTCTTCCTCGCTTCTTTTTAACAAAACTAGCAATATCACTACTTCTCCCACCCCTACTCCCTCATCCTAAGCTACTTCCATATCCTTTTCCGCCTCGACCAATTATGAATCCATTATTGAGACTCCCCTTTAATTTTTCGACCTCATCACCTTTCACAGCCCCTAAGATTACTAACTCCATTATTACAAACATCATAAACACCAGTTCAGCAATTACCACTACTTCCTCTGTATGCCCCAAGCTTCCCACTTTCTTTAGAAGCCCTAACAGCCGGAATTAGATAAGTTGACTTTTGCCCTTTAGCAACTATCAATCAAATAGCTTTTGTTTCATCTTCACTCAATTCCTCCAACTTGGCTCCCTCTGTCGTCCGCTTCCCAGTCTTTGACAAGCTAACTTTGAACAAACCAAGTCCCCCTTTGACTGAATTATTTCCCGAAAAACTACTCTCTTCTCGTGTCCATTCTTTCTTGATCATTAACTTATAAATAGTTTTTGCACCTCCATCTTCTACTTTGTTCCAACTACTAAGTTCCAATCCCTGTCACTTTTTCTCTTTTGAGGTTCACTTGCCACCTTTTTGCTCAATCGAGTCCTCTGTCTTTTTACCCTCTCCGTTATCCTTTAGTGTTCATTTGATGTTTTTAATAAAAAATCTCTTTTCGGATGGATGGTTTGATGTTTATAACGGAAGGAAGATAAGGAGTTTAAATAGATGTTGGTTTTTGAAAGGAAGAAGGGGTTGTTAGGAAAGTTTGATTTATGGGTCGTAAAAAAGTTGGGAGTTTTTAAGGGTTGATGATAGTGAGTTTAAAAAAGATGAATCGAGAGTAATTTAAAGGCGGTTTAGAGCGTGAGGGTCCTAAATAAAATTTTTGAAAATACAGGGAAAAGGGTATTCTTTTGCTTTCGGGATTACTAGGAATTAGTCCTAATCTCCTTAGGAAGATTTTAATTGTCGCTAGTAGCGGAGGAAGCCCAGTATTTTATTTTGGGTCCCCTAAAATCTTTAATTTTGGGGCTAATAGAAAAATCAAATGAACACTAAAGGATAACGGAGAGGGTAAAAAGACAGAGGACTCGATTGAGCAAAAAGGTGGCAAGTGAACCTCAAAAGAGAAAAAGTGACAGGGATTGGAACTTAGTAGTTGGAACAAAGTAGAAGATGGAGGTGCAAAAACTATTTATAAGTTAATGATCAAGAAAGAATGGACACGAGAAGAGAGTAGTTTCTTGGGAAATAATTCAGTCAAGGGAGGACTTGGTTTGTTCAAAGTTAGTTTGAAAAAAACAGGGGGTAGAGATATTAGTCAGGTAACACTGGAAGAGATTTCAGCAGAAGAGGCAAAGGCTGTCTGGTTAATTGTCGCTAAAAGTCAAAAGTCAACTTATCTAATTCCGGCTGTTAGAAAATTGTGAGGAAATCTTGGAAGATGACAAAGAAGTGATAATAGTTGTTGAGAAGGGGTAAATGGAGTTTGAAGAGATGGAATAGGTGATCTTAAGAACTGAAAAGATAGTGGAAAATTGGGGGATGGGGAGATCAAGGAATTAACGGAAAGACTTAAGGATGGATTTGTAATTGCTAGAGGTGGAAAAGGTTATGGAGGGAGATTTGGGTGGGGAGGTAATGGAGGCCGAAGTAGTACGATTGATAGTTTTGTTCAGAAAAAAAACGGAAGAAAGCAGGGAGATGTGGTGATTTATAAAAACGCTGGAATCTTGGCGGAAAAAAATAATCGAGGTAAAGTGTGTGCTCAAGAGGATAAAAGTGTAAGATATTTCCCTCTAGAAATCAAGGAATTAGGAGGGACAATTCTAAAAGAGCTGAAGGACAGATCTCAAGCTACATGGTCTGAAGTTAAAGTAAGTGAAAAAATTGAAGAGGTTGGTATCTATAAATGAGAAGAAGTAATGTTCAACGAAACTGGAGTTGGAATCAAGAAAGGAAGTGAACTGAAATGGGGGACCGTGAATAGACTCACTTGAGTTCCAGAATTATTGAAATAAAACCTCAATTTTTTAACTTTTTATTCAAAAACAAAAAACTTTTGATACTGTAATTTCCATTTAGCTAAGAGAGCATTTTTCAGATTCTTTATTGAAATTCCCAAAAAACACAATAATACAAATAAACACAAAATATGTAAAATTTATCTTTTAAAGATAAGATGAGAGGATTAGCAACTTTTCTTGTTAAAGCTTTAACTATTGTAGGGGCCGGTGGAGGCCCCTTAATTCTCCAAGTGTATTCTTCATCTAAAATTGCAGAATTACCAAGAAAATTTCAGTGAACTTTAAACCTGAATTTAAATAGTCAAGGCAGTTCAGGGGGGTCTGTAGAAGCTAAGAAAGCAGAGAAAAGTTATTGACTTGAAGGTTTAAAGAAAGATAAGTGACAAGGAGTAGAACAAAGCAAATGAGGAGAATTATCTGGTAAGACAGCTAGAAGTGCTTATAAATTAGCTTTTAGAAGTTCATGGATTCAAGAAGAAGATGAGAAGCTAGGAGACAAATCAGCTAAAGGAGCTTTAGCTTTAATCAAGGCTAGTTGAGGAGGTTTTGATGGAGAGAAAAGCAAAGAGGTAAGAACAGAAGAAATAGCTGTTGGTGAAGATAAGAGAGTTTGATTGATTATTGCAAAGAGTGAAAGCTCTATCTATTTAATTCCAGCAGTAAGGGCTTCTAGTGAAGGGAGAACAGGATTAGGAGATAGCAAAGCAGATAAGAAAATAAATGAAGAGGGGGTGGTAGATATTGCATCTTGAACAAGGGAATTTGATAAAGAAGACAAATGAGAGGAGGAACATAATAAATGCCTCGAAAAAGAATACAGTTCCGGAATTAGGATAACGAGAGCCAGTAGTCTTGTAAGAAACGAAGAAGGAAAAATAAAAGAGTTAAAGAGAAAAGGTTGAGACATTGTTTACTATGAAGATGGTGTAGAAAAGGAGAAAGGTTTAGCAGTTTATGACAGAGAGAAGACAAAAGGAGAAAAGTTAAGTTTAAATGCTGGAAAAATTACGGGAATGAGGATGAATTTGGGATGCAGGAGGGGAGGAAAGAATAAGAGATATTTCCCATTAGATATCAAAGTATTAGGGGATTCCACAAAATTAAAAGATAAGGAAAATTCTTCTAAAAATCTAAATCAAGAAATAACAATTGATGACAAGATCTCTCAAGTTATAGGAGTCAGATTAGATCAAGTAGTAATTAGTGACACTGGAATAGGTAGTGGAAAGAAAAATGAAATAAAGTGAGGAACTATAAATAAACCTTCTTTAACTCGAGAACTTCTGAAATAGTTTATTTCTTGGTCATTTGTTTATAGCCTCAACAGAATAAACTCCTTATAGGTTTGAGTGTTTCTTGTTTAGGCTTTGCCTTCAATAAACCCTCTACTTCTTAGAAAAGTTTTAGTATTTGCGGGGACTGGAGGGAGCCCACTAATTTACTATGGATCTTCTTCTGACATATTTTCGGAAGGATTAAGGAAATTCAAATTATCTCTTTCATTAGATCTAGAAAATCAAAGTAGCAAGTCAAACTCAGGTACTAAACAAGATGAGACTTGAACACTCAGTAAAGATACTTGACAAGGAATAAGTGAAGAGAAGTGAAAACAATTAATTGAAACTGAAACAAGAAGTATTTATAAGTTATTCATTAAGAGTGAATCAATACAAGGCGAAAGAGCTGAAAAAGGAATTAAAGGATTGATTGGATTGTCAAAAATTAAGTTAGGCTCGGAGGGGGCAAAAGGAACAGTCGAAGAAATAACTAAAGAAGAATCTCAAAACATTTGACTAATTATTGCTAAAGGAGAAAAATCTATCTATTTGATGCCTTCGGTTGTATCAAACCCTCAAGACGTAGGGAGTGGAAGTTCAAATGCAACTGAACAAGAAAAGAAGATTTGAAAGGAAGGAGTAATTGATATTAATGGATGAAAAGCTGGAAATGAGCAGTTTAGTGAATGAGATAAAGCAAAAAATAAGAAGTTACATGAATCAATACAAAAGGGCTTTATAGTTGCTAGAGGTGGTAAATATATGTCCAAAACTAGGAGTGGTGGCACAGGTATGCCGGAACAAGATTATGAGGGGTGACTGAGACTTAAAAATTTTGGAATGAATATAAGTGAAACTATGGGAAATGTTCAAGATGGAGAGGTGTTTTATAACAATACCGGAATAGTTTGGGGAAAGAAGGGAGAACAAAAACTAGGATGATTGGTGATTGAAAAGTGAAATGAACAAAGAGAAAAATATTTCCCTCTAGATATTTTTGTGTTAGGTGATAGCTCAAAAATGAAAAAGAAGTTCGCGGGACACAAAAGTTTGATTCAAGAAATTGAAGTCGAAGACAAGATTAATGAAGCTATTGGAGTTAGACTAGATCAAGTAGTAATTAGTGAAACAGGGATTGGAGAAGGAGAAAAAAATGAAATAAAGTGAGGGACTATAAAAAGACCAACTTGAACTCAAGAGCTATTGAAATAGAACTTTAGATTTTTAGACTAACTAATACTAGGCTTAATTCAAGACACAAATTTTTAGTAATTTAGGAGGTTGAAATGTTAAGAGCGGGTAGAATCAAGAAAAAAAGAGTTAGGTATGTGGGCTTGAAAAGGAATAATTGAAAAAGCAATTGCAATAGTTATTAGCGGAAGTGGAGTCGGGGTGTTGGGAATAAATAATTTGAGCTCGGGGGGGGGAGACAGTAAACAAGTTAGGTCTGTAAATATAAAAGCTGGTTGAGGTAAGGAAATATATAAGAAGGCGGAAAACGAAGATTTAAGCAACTTAAAAGGAAGTAGTGGCGCAAATGGATGAAAGGTGGAGAAAAATGGTAAATATAAGTGAGAAGGGCAGTGAAAGTATTTAGGAGGAGATAGTAAACAGAGCTGATGAATATTAAAGAAAGATGAAAGTGAATGCTGAGGTTTAGTTGTTGAGGGAGCTTGGCAAGGCAATAAATGAAAATGGGGAGGAAGTGATGGAACGAAAAAGTGAAGAAGAATAAAAGGAGAAGTTAAGGAAGATAAATGCAAATTAACACTTTGGAAGAAAAGGTGAATATATGATGGGAGTAAATGAACAAAAGAAGATAATTCTGTAAATTGGTTAAGATAGGAGGTTTCAAGTACAACTACCTATATTCATTCACATTACTGAAATAAATCCTTAATTTTTAGGTTTTTATATATAGAAAAACTGAAACTTAAAATTTCAGTAACAATTTAGGATTTTCATCTTGTCACTTTTAACTATTCTTGCTAAAGGTTTCTCTGGATTAGGAATAGCTTCTACTGTACCACTATCATTTGCTTTTCACAATGAAACATTTACTCTTAAGCCCTCAGTGCAATTAGTTCCCCCCCCGCCACACAAGATAATCAAATTTCTCAACCAAGTAAACCTATGGATGAGATGGCAGAAATTGTTAGACAACAGTCTGTAGGCCAAGAGGTAATAGTTGGTTGTTTTGAAACAACAGGTTCGCAAAAACCACTTTGGACACAATCACTATATGTATGTATCAATTTAAGTGCCGATAAGCCAGAAGCCTTTTGATTCCACTATAACTGAAAGTCTCCTGTCTCTCAACGAGTAAAGCAAATTACAAGTATTAATAAAAAAAGAGCGGGATTTTCAACACTACACTTCTCCGGAGGATCAATTGATATTATGAATAGATTGAGACCTTGAGCTGGAAGCTCATTCAATCCAAGCCAAAATTGTCAAATCACAAAACAAGGTGATAATTATGAATTAACTTGCGGAAATAAACAACCACCATCTAATAAATCTTTTTCCCAAACAATTAAGAGTAGTGATTTCCATAGACCAACAACTCTTTCGCTCTCTTAATCCCTCTAGCTTCAAATAGTTAAAACTCTAGAAGTTTTGGTCTTTTTATTTGAATCCAATGAAATCAAATATTAACTCTCATTTATTAAGAAGAAAAGTAACAACTAAATAGTTTTGTAAAGTACTCTAAACTTTTAAAAAAGCTTATGATGTTACCTATTAAGTATTTTTTTCCTATGATAATTTCGGGATTTGCTGGTGTTTTTGCAGCACAACAATTAAGTAAAAAACCACTGATTACTTATTCAGCAGACAAGATAGAAATTGATGATTCAGTCAAGGTAATTTATAACGATTAGTGTTTTATTAAAGCTTAGAAAAGTAATAATTAGTTTTTCTTTAAATCTTTAGTTAAAAGATTTTCTAGATTCATTATTTGGAGATAATCACCATAAGTTTGAATCTTCTGATGTCTATTATCCTCTTCCCAATACTTTTGACCAACAAATTTCCCCAACTTTTTATCTCAATATGTATTTCTAGAAGATAAGTTCAAAGAATCTTGGTCTAATTCAAGATTTTTAGTTTTATAAGGAAAATAGGGTATTTCCTCATCTTCCTCCAAGATAATTACTGGATATTTATAGCAATTAGATTGAATGGATTTATTCCTTCCCATTTGCCCTTGTAGCTTGTTCTTTAGAAATACTTTTTAGATTCTTTCCTACTTTATTAGTGACTTGTATTAAATCATCTGCTTGACTTCTTTGCCCCCCCCGAGAGTATTTATGTAATCTTGACCTTTAACTAAAAAATAAAAAGGAGAAACAGTTGTCGTTCCTAAAGTAGGACAAGTAAACAATAATTTCAACTTAGACATTTTGAAACTAGCTAATTAGTCTAAAGAAATATCTCTCAACTTAATTTTTAAAGTACCTAAAACAGTATCTGGCGGGATTAAAAGAAACTAAAAATCTAACCTAAACCTTTTTTCAAAACTTCATTATGGTTGAACAGCAAACATTATCAAAATAGCAACGATTAATCCATAGATAGCTACAGATTCGCAAACTGCAGCTCCCACTATAAATTGTTTAAAAATTAAAGCTTCAACTTCTGGGTTTCTAGCTAGTGACTCTACTGCTTTTCCTCCGATATACCCCTGAGCTAAAGCTGCTCCTAAACCAGCAAGTATGGCAACTCCTGAACCAATCCCCTTTCCAATTAATTTTTCATCACCATTAAATAATTGCAAAAAATTGCCCCCCCCAGTTAGTAACCTATCTAAAAAATCTTTCAAACTAACTGACTACTTTATAGAAGAAACGACAATAACTTAATAATTTAAATTTCATAATCCGCACTTAATAGAGCTTTAGGAACCGTGTTTGACCGACCTCCCCCACCCATCTCTGTTAATTTACACTTATCTCAACTAATGCCTCATTTGTTTGTGTTAGGTTGTGGTTTTGTCGCCTCAAAAACACAACTAGAGACATAGATTTTGTCTATTCCAGCAGAATATCAATTTTTTCCTATAGGGTTGAAAAACTTTAATTCAATGGTTTTACTTTCATCGTACTTTGTTCTTGACAAAATATCATGTCTATTGCATCTGACAATTGTGTCATTGTGTTCATATCCTTGAATTTTGTATTTTGGAGAAGGGTCACTTCTTTTAGATACTTCCTTTAATACATAGAACTTTCCATCTTGTTTCGGGCTACATAATATATCTCCTTCTTTTAGCTTGTAACCATCAAAACTCATATTTGCCTTTTCAAAGGTAACAGGCTTATCAACTACCTCCCCCTCCGAGAAGAAACTATCATAAGCAAAACTTAATTCTGGATCAGTTACTTTTGTTCTTGCCATTACAAATCTAGGATTACTTGCCTTTCCGCCTCCAGAAACGGAAGTAGATGGAAGTAAGAAATAAAGTGCACCTGCTACTGGACCACCAACTAATACAGCAGAACCGGTAAATGTAACTAACTTAGCTACTGCCCCTCCCCGCATAGTTTATTTTTTGAGAAAACTATTTATTTAATTTAATATTTTCGAATAGCTTTTTAATCTTCTCTAATCTAAACTTTTTCACAATTTTTCAATCGTAAAAAGGAAAGGGACAATAATAAATTATTTAATTATTGTTCCCTAAAAGAAATTTGATTATTTTTTGTCATCGCGCGAAAAAGGAAAAGATATCAATCAAACATCTCTATCAATTCCCCTTTCATCTTTATGTGTCTTAGTAGTTTTCTTTAGATATATCTTGTCTCCACCATAACTTTTCAAAACTTCTTTAGTAACCACTCCATATTTTTTTGTATCTTCATCTGGAGAAGAAAACTCGTCAATTAACTCTCGTCCCGCCAATCTAACTTTGATTCAGCCACCTATCATATCTGAATTTTTAAAAGTATTCAACCACTTAACTCTCTTTCCTCTACCAGAAAAACAAGCTTTATCTAACCATCCATTATCAGTTATTAAGTAAAATCAATCTTTTCTGGAAGGTAAATTATCTTCTCCCTCAACGGTTAACCTCACCTCAAATCAACTGTGTCCTTGTCCGTCAATTACCGGCTTACTATAGCAAGCATTTAAGGGAGAAAAAGATAAATCCAAATCGGCATTATCAATAATTTCTTGTTCAGATGGCACGACCAGAGGAATAGTTATGGTTCTTAGAGCTTCGGATTTTTTCAATTCATCAAGATTTATCATCAAGAAAATAATTTTTTGGTGTAAGTAATTTTAGTTTTTTGAATTATCTTCCCTCACCTATTCAACTCTTCTTCAACAACAACAGATTTGTATTGTTCTAGATCAACTATATTTTTGGAAAAATTATTTGACTTCAATTTAGCTATGTGTCTTCGATAACGTCTCAAAGAAGAGGGCTTGTGAATTAGCTCTCCTAACTCATATTGTCTGGATGTTTTTCTTTCTTGTGTAATTAAAAAACTTAAGTTAGGTGATCCTATTATTGCCGAAAAGAGATGGTCATTTTTATAAAAACAATAAAGTTTGTCGTGATGTGGAAAATAATCCACCAGTCTTATTTCTCCCATCCCCTTACTTCTTCACTTTTCATTAATTTCAATCGCAAGAAGATATAGATCTTCCCAAAGCCCAATAAATCAATGCATTCCCAAAATTACACAAATGTATTTAATATTTCCTTTCTCCACCAATCGGTCTATTTCTTTCAGAGAGTTGTAACCACAATATGCCACAGAGATTTCTACTTTATCTGCTTTTGCTATTTCTTCTCTAAAACACTCATTAATAGTTCTCTCTCCTTCTTCTGAAAACTCGCTGGAACTATAAGTGACTAGAAAAGTATTGTCCTCCACAGCCAACAATTTGTTATACATTTATTAGCGCAAAATGACAAAAAAGATGAATTTTTAAATTTTTTTTATTACTCAGGGGGCCGGAACAAAAGGGTTTTTTTGAGGTTGGTAAAAAAAAGTTAATCTAAACTTTCAACTCAACACTTTTGTAACCTCAAAAGTTTCTGAATAATTTGCTCATTTCTTTTCTGCAACTCAAAGATAGGCTCACAGAAATTGTTGAATTTATCTATTAATTCTTTGTTTTTTGGTATTTTGACTTTGAAAGTTTTAAATCTACTCAAATCAAAAGCTGTAGTTGCCGTCGACATGTTAATTAATCTTTGTAGAATTCAAATATTTTCCTTGACCAAAAAATAAATAAAAGTTATGGGCAGACTACATTGATGCCCCCCCCACAAGGAAGATTATTAGACAAAGCTCAAAAGTTACTATTGATTGTTAAATCACAGGAATTCACATAAATATTCCCTAGTTGTTTGCTACTAGCGTTGTGTATAAAAATCAAGTCATTCGGAGAGACTATTGAACAATTACCTCTCTTAAAGCCTTGTTCTGTTAACTGTTCTGCAGTATTTCTGACAAACTTAAATTCTTTTTTTGTTATATCTCTGACTTGCAATCAAGGCACTCCGCCCTCTTTACAAAAATAAAGTTCTTCTAGTCATCTGTTAGATCTAGGAGGCCTTCCTCCTCGAATAATTGTGAATAACTCTCCAAAACTTCTCATTTCATAATCCTTTAAATCATCAAACAATATATGGAAGTAAGCTTTCATCTTTCTTTCAAGTAATTCATTAATTCTTTTCTTAACTTCTATATATTTAGTTACTGTTTGGTATTTGTTGACAATCGATTCTTGATCCTTCAACTCCGGCACAAAAATTGGAATTCCTGAGAAATTATCTCAAGATAAGGTGCCTCTGACGGAACCATGACAGGCATATTTCAATCTGTGTTCCATTACTGAATTTTTGAGTAACAAAAGTAAATATTCTCCAACCAATAAAGGATTAGATATTTTGAATACGTTGTAAATATGACTAATTACTATTGGCTCTTCAGATCTGTTGATATCTACTGATAAGTGATTGTTATGTTGAACATTAACTAGATCGACAACAAATTCTCCTTTTTTTGCAATCCATCCAGTTTTTAAGTAGCTTGTACTTGCCTTTCTTTGCGGTTTATCAAGAATTCCTTTACTGTATGAAATCCCAACTAATTTAGTAACTTCTAAATTCTTATTTTTTTGCTTGCAGAGAACAATGTAATCCCCTAATTTACCCTGCATTTTCTGACATTTTCTTGAAACAATCTAATAGCTCTTCAATGATTACAACAGTTGTTTCACTGTAGTTCTCATCTTTGTCATAGAAGTGATATTTATCTATTAGTGAATAAAGATTCATTTTTAGTTTTTCAGCCATTGAGTGTCTTATATTTTTCCCCACAAACTCTTTGATTTCATCTCAAAGGCGATGTATTTCGTGATTTATTTCAAGTAATTTATCTGTTGAAAAACCAAATTGAAATTGGTTATTGAAGTGAGTTAGAAGATCGAAGAAGATTTGTTCTTCTCTTGTTCAATCTTTTGATTCATGCTCTTTAATCTTTTTGTAACCAGCATCAACTAATTCATCTCTTTGTCTATCAAGAGCTTCTAGTTTTTCCTCAAATCTAAATTCATCCATAGCTCTTTTTCTCTCTTCAGGATCCTCAATAGCTTCTAGTTTTTGTTGTTCACTTCAAAGAGTTTCATATTTCTCTTGTAACTTAGCTAACTTCTCAAGGAAATTCTTTCCAAAGAACTTATATGCCTTATAGAGAGCTTCTCCTAAACTCCTAGCTTTATTTAGCTTTTCTTCCCGTGTAATTTCTTTATTCTTGTATTCTTTCTCTGGCGGAAAAGAAACATTTAAATAACCAAATGAGTATTGAGTCATATCTCCGAACTTAAAGACATTTCTCATTTGTTCTGCTATCTCTTGTTTAGTGATGTCAGAGATAGGAGTTCAACTCTTTCTTACACTTCTAGACCAATACTTTCAAACTAATTTATAGAAAGCTCTATCATCTCCTAACTCTCTACTTAATTCAGCATTAGATCAACTGTCATAGAGTTGAATGAACTGTTTGTATAGATCCGCAAATTGTGCCTTAAACTCTTCCCCTTTTCCCTCTACATAGTTAATGACTGTTTGAGATTGCTCTTCCTCTTTCATTTCCAAGAAATCCTCTTTTTTAAAGTCATAGAACAATTTATTTAATAGTTCTAGTTTGTCTCTAGTCTTTGAAATTATTTCCTCTAGAGATTTACCTCCTCTTTCTCCACCCCCTACTTTCTTAAGAGCTTCTTTTCAGTAGCCCTCAATAGGTCAATAAGAGACAATTCTTCCATAACTCTTTCTCATATATTTCCTATTGACTCTTGATACTGCTTGAATAAGAGCTTTATCTTGAAAGATTCTGTCTAGATACATAATGTCTAAACAAGGAACATCAAATCCAGTTAGTCATTTATCACTAACAATAGCTATCTTGAAGTTAGATTTGGAATCTTTAAATACTCTAGCCAATTCCCTTTGATATCTTTCATTACCTATTAGGTCATACATTCTCTTCATATCTTTTTGCATCTCCTCATCTCCTCTCTTTAAATCCTTTTCTGTTCTAGTCATAACTAAGTGAACTTTGGAGTAAGAGTCAGTCGAATCAGACTCATTCTTAAATCATTCTGGTCTTAATTTCTCCATTTCTTTGTAGATAGAGTATCCATTCTCTCTACCATTAGCCACTATCATTGCCTTTCCGCAAACAGTTTCATTCAATCTAAGTCTTTCTTCATAGTGCTCAACTATATCTTTTGTGATTTTTTCTATTCTTTCTTGAATACCAGAGATAGCTCTTAGTTGAGATCTAATCTTTTGATCCTCTTCTATCTTTTCTGCACTTGCACCAGCGTTTCTAGCCTCCTCATATTTCTCAATAATTCTGTTAACAATCTCATCTTGAATACTTAATCAACCTCTACGAGAATCTAGTAGGAGTTGGACAGTGAATCCATCATTAATGGATTCATCCATAGTGTATTTATCTACTATCTCTCCAAATACATCCATAGTTTTGTCTATAGGGGTAGCAGTAAATCCTACATAAGTTGCATTAGGAAGAGATTCATGTAGTCTCTTTGCAAATGGAACAGTTTCTCCCCCTGATTCCTTGAACTCTACATCAAAGTTATGTTGAGATCTGTGCGCCTCATCAGAGATACAAATGATATTGTTTCTGTTAGAGAGAGGCTCTATACTTTCTTCAAACTTTTGTATGTTAGTAATGAATACCCCTCCAACAGTTAGAGTCTTAAGAGAGTTACTTAGTTCAGCTCTACCTTTTATCTCTTTAACATTCTTATCTTGTAAGAAATCTGTAGAGCTTTGAAATAACTTACAGAGCTGTTCACTTATTTCTACTCTGTCAGCTATTAAGAGAATAGAAGGTTTGTTTAATAACTTGGATTTAAGAAGTAGTCTAGAAAGAAATAACATAGTGTAACTCTTTCCACAACCAGTAGAGCCAAAGTAAATACCTCCCTTACCAGATCCTTCCGGCTTTAAGTTACTTTCAATACTCTTAAGCATCTTGAGAGCTCCATAAAACTGTGGATATCTACATATAACCTTCTTTTGTTGTTGGTTGTCATCAGAGAATCAAATGAAGTCTTCAATTACCTTTATGAGTCTTTCTTTATTGAATAACCCTGCAATAGTGATATCTAAGAGATCTTTTTCCTTTGTATTTACAAACTCAGAGATTCTCTTTCAACTAACAAATCTATCTTTTTTTTCTCAACTAACTCCATATTCAACATTTCCAATACCATCACACAACACAGCAAAGGCATTGTATTTAAATAGCTCTGGAATCTCTTTTTGATAGGTTTGTAATTGGTTATGAGCGGTAGTTAAGCCTGTACTGGTATCGCTAGGGGATTTAAGCTCTCAAACAATGAATGGAATTCCATTTATATAAATAACTATGTCTACTCTCCTTTGAGTCTTACCATCAACTGATAGTTGATTTACAACCCTTAAGATATTATTTTCTGGGACTTGAAAGTCTATTAATGAGATAGAGAATACCTCTCCATCTCTTTCTCTTCTGTAAGTTATTCCATTATTTAGTTTTTTGAAGAAGTCTTTATTGAAGTCATAGAAGTTCTTATCTTCTCTCTGAAGATCATCAGCTATATGTCTTATATCTGAGTAGACACCAAAGTAAGTGTCTAACTTAGGATATTTAGGCTTTAAGAAGTTAGTTAAGTCTTCTAATAGAAAGACTTCTGAGTAACTCTCTCTTTTTAGTTCATTACCTCTAGAGTAGAGATATCCTTGAGTCTCAAAGAGAGATACTATATAGTCTTCTAATTCTTCTTCTGTTGTTGGCTTAAACCTAGTATTCTCCGGATCCACTAATTAATAGAAAACACACTCATATAAATTTTCTATAATTCCCTTTAGTTCCTTTATGTTCCTAAAGTCAGTGCCCTTTTGAATCTTTACAGGTTTTGGTGTAACAGGAACTGTAACTCCTGTGTCTTATGTTGTCGGCACTTCTCCTTTTTTCAAAACAATATGACAAAGAAGTGTTAGTTTAACCAAACCTGTATTTAAGTGCACTGGGGGGGGCGAAACTGGCGGGCAAGACAATAACACTTCTTATGGTTTCTATTTATATGTCTTTGATGAAGAGGGGAGTGGCGCCGATAAGAAAGAAAAGATTTGGTTAAAGGTTGTTAATGAAAAGACTGGGAAAACTTTAAGTAAGAGTAAGACGAAGTTTACAGTTGAAAGCACTACCAGCCAAGAAACTTCAAAATCTTCGTCAATGTTAGTAATTCCTACTTCTAATAGTGGTAATTTAATAAAGATGATCAAGTGTTCAGATTTTTTATGGACAAGTACTTCTGGAGGTAGTGGTATAGCAAATACTTACATTCAAACTTCTAAAGATGAGGATCTCTTTACCAAACAAGAAGATTCTTTCTGCAAGAGAAGACTTGGTCTCAAAGAATGTGAAATAATACTTAAATCAGAAAGTCAACTAAAGTGAAATGAAAACAAAGCCCCTAAAGTAATCTATTCAGCTTTCTAAAAAATCTATATTCGTCATTAAGTATCTTTGGGAGCTTAAAATCCTAGAAATTAAAACAGACTTTTAAAACCAGAGAGTGCCCCCCCCGGTTTAAGTAGAGGATTATTTGTTTTAGGTAGCTTAATAAGTCCAACTGTATTTGCAGGATTACACCCAAAGCAAACTAGGATAGTCTCAACAACTGGAGAAGTTAAGGGAGATCTTTGAAGTGAAATAAGAGTTGGACCTTGGTTTAATGGGTGAAGAATGAGGGAAGGGGCAGCTTCTCAAACAAGGAATATGTCTTATTCATATGGATATGTTGTGAGAATGGAAGGGAGTGAATATGCAAGACAAGAAAAAAGAACAATTGAGAATGAAACATTTGATATCAAAGGAACTCTAGATGGAAAGTTGACTTTGATTGAAACACAATTAGGACCTAGGGGAGAAGGAGATAAATCAAGACTCGCCGGTAAAAGTCGAATCAAACCAGTTATCGGGGGATTCACTAAAAAGAAATTCTTTTTAATTGGGGTTGGGAAAAACAATCAGGTTGAGTTTGAAGCTTTAGTGAGTATTGTTGATGGTTCACAAGGAGTTAATTGACCTTGCTTAAAAGATGTTTTAAAGGTTCAATTAAAAAACAATACACAAGATGTGCAAAAGCTTAGAGATAAATTTGGACAAACTGGATTATTTTGACCAAACAACAATAATGGCAGATTATCTTTGGGCGGACAAATAGCTTTTGGAAATTGTGCTAAAGAATTTTATAAGGACAAAAATAAAGAAACAAGCAGTAATTTTGTAGTTGTGGAAAAACTACAAAAAGAAGATAAGCAAATTGGATTACAAGAATTAAAAATCGATGGAGGTATGAGTATCGCAATTGCAGTAGGTATGAAGAAAAAGAATGGTTCAAGAGGTCAGGAAGAAGAGATAATTGCCCCAGGAGTATTAGTTAAAGAGAAATTTACAAATGGAAGAACTTTGTGGGCAGGCTTGCAGGGAGATGGAGTGGTAGTTAAAGTTCCTCAACAAACAAGAACAAAAAAGATTGGACAGGGAACAATTGTATTGCATGATTGAAGATCGGCGGACACCGAGAACAGCACAAGTAGTTTGTATAAGAACAATTCAGAAGAGACAAAGGATGGTTTTGCTAAAAAAATTACATTAAGTGGCGATAAAAGAAGATATTTCCTTTGAGATCCTAGTTACACAAATATAAAGAATGGAAAACTAATAACGAAGGATGGAGAAAAAATTCCTTGAGCAACGGATATTCAAATACCTTTCAACTCCAGTCTAATTAAATAATCTGAAAATTTATACTTGTAATTCTTTAAGAGAGTAGTGTATTGTCGGCTTTTCCTCTGCACCTTCACAAAAAATTTGTTTAATTCCAGAAAATCCAACTCTACACTTGTCTTTTAAATTCACTCCATTTAAAAAATTCCAATTGCGATTAGACAAATTAATTGTTTCTAGAGAGTTAGAACCATCAGACTCTAAGAGCGCCAGACTAAGCTTGATAGGAACTTGTTCAGAATCAACTTTTACAAGACTTACTTCTTTGGGCAATTCAGAAGAACCCTTCACTCACAAAAAGAAATCAGTTTGTGTTTTGGTATTTGAAGGGTTGTGACAAGCTAATAATCTTCTATCACTACCTCCATCTGAATCTTCACTATCTTTTTCACTATTTCCTTCTATCACTACTAAACAATTGTCAAAATCTGATTGTTTAGATAACTTCAATTCCTTGGAATTACTTCCACTTTTTGCAATTGAATATATGCTACAGGACCAATAACTGAAGTAGAAGCTACAATTCCAAGAGAACCTTTAACAAATCCTGAAAGAAGTAAAGAAATTAATTAAAAAATATTTATATTTTTCAAGAAATCAGGAGATTTTACTTTCATTTCTATCAATAATCTCTTTGAAACTTGAATTGTATAAATATAAGAAATTTATTTTTTACTATTTTTCTTTAAAAGTGAAAATAATAAAATCCTTGTTTATTAGTTTGAAATACTTTAGTAAGAGTTAAATATGTCCTTTGCAATTGGACTATTAGGTAAAGCTTTAGTAGTTGGTACAGCTGGTGTAGGAATTATGGTTCCAGTCGCAAGAGCTCTTAGACCAGCTGTTGAAAGAGTTAAGTTAGAAAAGCAAGAAGATTTGAAAAATCTTTGCTTGATAGTTTTGCAAGGAGATGGACAAGAAACTCAAGAAGCTCAACAAGCAAAACATAATAAAAAATTACTAGCTTGTCAAAGAGACAATAACCCCGAAACAACAGAGTTTTTCTTTTATGACAGCTCAAAAAGCTTTAATGTTTCTAACTTAAAAACAGTTCGCCATTTAGAAACCACTTCAGGAAGTACAGAAGTTTCTTTAGTTTTTGAGGGAAGTGAAGAAGTCGAACAAAAAGAAACAATCAAGAATATTCAAAAACAAACCTGAACTCCTTTACATGGAATAAATCTAAAAGAGCAAACAAAAATAAATTTGAAGGAGAAAAAAATCTATTTTACAGATAACTGAATAGAAAGGGACCTCCCTTTAACAACTTGAAGTGATTCTGAAACCGGACCCAGTAGTTAGTAAATAACAGCAGTTTTAAGCTCTAAAATTTTGGTTTAGTAGTCAAGAGTAGGCTTCTCCATTGAAAGTACCAACCCTCAGCAAAGGATTAATTTATCTAGGGGGGTTAGGAAGTCCTTCTATGTATTTTGGTAGTAATTTATCTTCTTGAGGGGGAGCAGAAGGAAGAGTAACTGAATTAACTTCTAATTACAAAGGAGATAACTGACAAGGAGGAACTGTTACACCTACCTTTGACTCTTGGTGATTAAGTGGAGGATTTAAAAAACCAGTTAAGTATTCATATAGTTACATAGCAAGACCGACAAATACAGATTATTTCAATTCCACACTTTCTAAATACACCAAGAAGAACTCAAGCGAAGTAGAAGGAGAGCTTAAGTTAGTAGAAAAAGTAGGCTCTAAAAATACTTCAGAATCCCTTAATGGATTAACTACCAAGAAGTTCATTCTTGTTGGAGTTAACAGAAATAGCAAAGAAGTAGAACTTACCGGCTTAGTGTCGTTAGTGAAAGTTGGTCACAAAGGAATTCAGAAGAACTGTAATTCAAAAACTGAACAACAAAAAGCAATAGAAGGTGGATATTGCGATCATGTTTTCTTTAAGAAGTATTATTCAGAAAGTGAAAAACCAGGTTTTATTGAAAAACAACTAAAAAACAGTAGTGATAAACAGGTTGGTGTTCTAGGCTTTAAGTTACAAACAGATGCAACTTTAAGTGTTATTTTTGAAGGAGGTAAATTAAATGGAACGACAGAGGGAGGGGGTGGTAATGAAACCAGATGATCAAGAAGTGGTTTAGTAAAAGTAACTTACAAAAAAGACAGTGTCGCTGGAAGGACAACCACGGAAAGGCTTTTTGTCGGACCACCAACAAGTGGTGGCAAAAAATACCCTCGTCCATATGTAGTTATTCATGATTTGATATTCACTAAAGGATCAATAGTGGGAGAAAAATGAAAAGGCGCGGAAGGAGGGAATAAGAGTTTTATAGAGTTAGGAAAAAGCGACACAGGTTCTTCTAATCATTTCGCACTCGCGAGCTCTCCATCAACCATCCAACTAGATACCAAAAGACAATACTATTTGTGAGATCCTGACTACACACATATAAAAAATGGAAAGTTAGAAACTAAAAATGGTGACAAACTTCCTTGAAATGTTCATTTTGAACTCCCTTATAAAACTGAATTAGTTAAGTAAGAGCCCTTAAAGCCTTTTTAAAATATGGAAATAAGTTTCAGATTTACTAAATCCCAGCAATGTCGCTTCCTCTAGATCTTTTAGGAAAAGCAATTGTTGCACTAGTTGCTAGTGCAGGAGTTGCTATTCCAGTTTCACATGCACTTAAAAGCACTTCAGTAGAAAGAGTTAAGTTGAAAGACTTAGAAGATTTAAAAAAGTCTTGTCTAATAGTTCTTCAAGGAAGCGCAAAAGAACAAGTCCCACCAGAACCAGAAAATAAAAATAGAAAATTATTGGCTTGTCAAAGAGACAAAAATCCTTGAACCACGGAATTCTATTTTTATGACAGTTCAAGCCCCTTTGATCTCTCTAAGTTAAAGAAAGTTAAAAGTATAGACACAAATTCTGGAGATATTACAGAAGTTACTTTGATTCTTGAAGGGGATGATTTTTCTACAGGAGAAAAGAAGGAAATAATAAAAGATAACACAAGAAATAATAGAAATACTTGAACTTCTTTGAGAGGAATAGATCTTAAAGAGAAAACTACAGTAGATATGCGGGAGAAAAAAATGAAATTTGAAGATAACTTAAAAGAGACAAATTGTACTTTGGAAGAATTGAAATAATAAATTTTTATTTTTAATAAATAAGTACTAAGTAATTTATTTAAGGTTTTATTTAATTAATTCACTAGTTCAAGTAGGTCTTTTTAAGTTTCCTCATTTTATTTCTCTTTCTACACCGCCACCAATTCCAGTCTCACTAATAACAACTTGGTCTAATCTAACTCCCACAACTTGAGTAATTTCATCATCTATTTCTATTTCTTGTACTAGTCTCTTATTATCTTTATGTTTGTCTTTTAATGATTGATTCTCCCCCATCACTTGAATATCTAATGGGAAAAATTTTTCTCTCGTGTTATTAAATTGTTCCACTACAAGAGCCAAACCTAACCCCAAGTTAACTTCTTTCTCCCCTCGTTTCCCCAACACTATACCAGCATTTTGATAATAAAAATCTCCTTCCGCGTGTTGTTCAATCCTTACATGAGCACGCATACCTGAAATTTTCCCTCCTCATCAATATTCAAATTCTCTTAACCTTTCTGATTCATTTTTTTCAATCACTCCATTAACAACATTCCCTCCGGCTCTAGCTACTATAAAACCACCCTTTAATGATTTTTGAATTTCCCCATCTCTCCCGACATCCCATTCTTTTGCTTGTCGATCATTCCACTTTCAACTTGCAACATCAACCCCATTCGTCCAAATCTCTTTTTCCCTCTCTGTTGCTTTCAAGTTGTTTCCGGCATCAGATTCTTCGGACAACACAGCTGGCATTAAATATATTGACTTCTTGCCTTTAGCAATAATTAAATAAACCTTTTTAGCCTCTTCTTTTGTTATTTCTTCTATTTTTACTTTCGCGCTACCACTCATTTCCTTTTCTGAACTAATCTTTGCTAACCCAATAGACCCTTTAATTCCTTTGCCGTTTTTTATTTCACCTTCTTTTTGTATTACTTCGCTCTTAAAAAATAATTTGTAAATATTTCTTCTATCTTTACCAGTAAATAATTTTTCTATTTCTTCATCTGTGTACAGCCCTTGTCATCTATGTTTTCTCGATGAAACAAGATATTTGTTAGACTCCCTTTTTCAAGTTAAAATGCTTGGCGATTCTTGATTATCTTCTCAATTTAATAGTCACTTAAATTGTCTCTGTTCTTTTGTGACGGTGTCAGGAGAAATTCCATAAAAGGTTAGGGGAACACCAAAACTTGTTGTCGAAACTATAAATAGCTTTAATAAGCTTGACAGCTTAATTAATCGATAACTATCAGATTAAATTTTTCTACCCAATTTTAAATTTTTGATTAATCAAAAGAGTCATGTTACTTACTCCAATACTTATCGAACAATGTTCTTCACAAACACTAATTTAACTTTCTAGTAAATATCTTTTTATTAATAATCTCCTCTTCTTTTTCTAATAATTTACGTAACTTATAGATTTCCTCTTCTAGCGCTTGTTGATACTCAAAGATTGGCTCACAAGTTCTATTAAATTCAATTATTTTGTTTGTAGGGTGAATTTGAAAATCAATATTTCTTAATTGCGGAAGAGTGATAGTTCTACTGCTAGTGGTTGCAGTGGGAATATTTTTTATTAAGTGATTAAAGTGTTCCTTTATTAAGCAATAACTGTAAGGAATTTCTAGAACATTTAACAGAGGAGCAAAAGCAATTAAGTTGTAGTTTTTTAAAAATTCTTCACAACCAAGTCACAAGTGTAGAAAGTGCTCTCTTTCTTCATCCTCATAAACCTTTTTAGAAAGAAGTAATTTATTTGCTTTACAAAATTTTTGATTGTACATATCACATTTGTGGTTAATTATTAAATCTTTTAGGTTAGAAAAAATAAATTTGCCACACGGATCTTTTAAATCTAGCTTTAAATAGCTTGTTTCTTCTTTTTTGTCTTCTACAAAAAGCTCTTTGAAATTTTTACTTATTAGATCTTCAACGGGAGATAAAGAATGAAAATAATACTTCATTCATTTTTCTAATTCTTGATTAATAGCTTGTTTTGCAGAAATTAATTCTTCAATTGACTCTCACTTTTTAATGCACTCCCTCTGGCTGTCTAAGCTCGGAATATTTAATTCAAGTTCAATAAATTCTTCTCAAAAAACCTTGTCAATGGCATTAAGTGCTTTTTTCTTTCTTCAGATTAGACCAGAGAGCTTGTCATCAAATAATTGACCAGTAATTATTAATTTCAAAAATTTACTGTCTAAGGATTCCCCTCAAGCCCTAAACACATAGTTGTCTGGGTGAGTTATTGCCATTTCTTCTCCTTCGTACATCGCAATTGCAAATTTATGTCTATTTTTCCCTAGGGAATGTAGATTAATAACTACATCCCCTTTATCTACTGTCAAGTAGTCTCTTTTCTCTTTTTCTCCCACAGAGTTTGAATCTGAGAAAGAAAATGTTCTATCAAACGTAGGTTCTATTATTTTTGCGGAAAAGCCTCCGTAATTTAGAACTTTACGTCTAGAAACATAATTTCCTAGAGTATTTGGCTCGGGACTTCAAGTTTGTTTCTTTTTGTTTCGGGGAGTGTATCCAGCAATAATCACATCACTCTGTTTCTTTATTGGTGGGGAATAATATCTCGATTTATTGAATGTCGCTTGAGATTTTGTTGAATAAGACTTGGAGTTTGAGCTTTCATACTTTTTGTATTGGGCTTGTCCTGTTGAAAAATTCTGCCTTGGAGGAGTTGAATAAGAATTTAGATTTGGTTTAGGTTTTGTTGTGTAGTTAGTATTTACAAAATTTTTTGAAGAGTAATTAGAGAAGTCGGTTTTGGGTTTATAAGTTTGTGTTTGGCTATAGCTAGATGTTGAAGTAAATTTGTATTTATTTGTCTGGTAAGAAGAATTTGTGTAACTCTTGTTGTAAGTGTTATTCTGGTTGTAGTTAGGATTCTGTGCAGGCTTTAAATAAACCTGACTCTTAAGAGAATAATTATTTTGGATTTGTTGGGCTTTTTGCACTACAGGAGAGTAATTCCTTTTATTCGATGTCCCCTTTCCCTTGTCTTTAAGAAATTGAAATTTAGAGAATATATCTTTGAATTTCATTCTCTAAGACCTTCTTAAGAATTCTTGAACTCTCCTCTTCTTTTCTTCTTCAGTCTCAAAAAGAATTAATAGATTTCTTTCTATTTCCTTTTTCTTTTCAATCAAACTACTCAAGTCTTGTTTTTCTTCACCGGAATCATATAAGAGATATTTGTCAAGAAATAAAGAGTAATCTGTTTCTCTTATTTCTTGTAAAGTAACACGTTTGTGTCTTATTTTCTCAATATCTTCCATTTCTGAGCCAGAAAATTCATATCTTCAAGATTTAAAGGTGGCAACAATTTTTGAAATATCTTCTAAAGATAGTTGCAAGTCCCCCTCCACCTTTATTCCTGCTATTTTTCTTGCATCAATAAATAACACTTCTCCCCCTCTATCTCTAAAAGTTCTTTCTTGACCTTGGAACTTAATTGTTCTTCTATTTTTGTTGTTATTAATTACCAAAATAGATAGTTGCTTATCGTCGTTGTAGACAATTCTCTTCGGTAGTAAGATAACCGCTTCCACCAGATCTTCTTCAATGATTTTTTGTCTAATTCTTTTTTCATCCCCAAGACTATACAACGACCTTTGAGGAAAAAACAAAGCGGCAATTCCATTTCGAGAAAGTTTGTGAATTATGTGTGTCACTCAAGCATAGTTGGCATTATTTGCTGGTGGAATTCCATACTTCTCTCATCTTTCATCCTCAATTAAGCCAGCTTCACTTCTTCAATCGGGTTGATTGGCAGGCGGGCTCGTAACAATGTAATCTACTTTTCCTGCTAAGTCAAGGTGTTGATCATTGTGGAAGGTACAAGCCGGCTCTTTCGAAAAGAGTTCCGCTCCATTAATAGCAAAGTTAATTTTTGCTAACTTTTGCATTGGCTCAGATAATTCTTGCCCATAGAAAGAAACATCATCCAGATGTTCTTGATCTTTTTTGATATATTTGGCAGCCTCCAATAACAAGCTAGCAGTTCCGAAACAAGGATCATAAATTCTTCCCCTATCTGGCTCTAATAGGGCAACTAGCAGCTTGGATGCAGTAAGTTCTGTGTGTTTGTAGTCTTTTTCTACTTTTCCGGCCTTTTTAGCAAACTCATTCAGTAGTTCTTGGAATTTTTGAATAAATCTCTCCTCACTCTCTTCTGCACCATACATTCCCTCCACAACATCCATTAGAGTGTTTAAATTCCCTTTTTGTAGTTTTGAGTGAGTGAAACAATTTCTTCTTATTACCCCTTCTAGTCTTGGATCTTCTTCTTGAATTAATTCAAAGGCTTCATCTAAGCAAACCCCCAAATGAGCTTCCTTGGATTTCTCTCTGATTTCAGCTCATCTGGCTTCTTTAGGTAAATAAGTAATACCATCCGAAAGATAAGAAATACTTTCCTCTAACTCTTCTTCCCTGCCCTCTTGTTTTATCTTTTCCCTCTGACTTTTGAATCTTCCATCTAAGTGTTTCAAGAGAAATAAGCTAGTAATTATCTCTCCGTATTCAAAGATTCCCAAAGAACCTTGAAAATTCATTAATTTCTCAAACCACTGTTTAGTTGTAAAAATGCTAGACATCTTAATTAAGAGAGGCTATTCTTCTTTCTTCTCTTCTTGAACAATATTTTTGAAAACGTATATTAGGAGTTCAATTGTTTCTTTAATAACCACTGAAGTGCTATAGGAGGAAGAAGGTTGATCTTCTAAATCTTTTTCAGGAGGGAAAGGAGGTCATTCAGCATTTTTCAATGAAAAATCTAGTGCTTTTGTAATTCTGCTTCTGGTAGCAATTTTTTTATCTCAATCAATCTGTTTTATGTACTTATCCCCTATTTGCCTTATTTCTTCAGATAGATTTCTCATTTTCTCATCTTGGAAGTTGAAAGCATATTTATCTCTTACATGAACCAAGACTTTACTGTAAATCAAATCAGACAGCTTTCTTTCTTTTTTCTCCTCTTCTCCCTCTTCTAGTAGTGTTTGAGCCTCTTGTATTATTTGTTGAATTTCTTGTTTTATTTGTTCATATTTAGTCTGTTCATCTCAAGAAGAGTTAATTCTGCTAACTAAATCCTTTAGCTTTTCTGAGAAGATTTGACCCTTTTCTCCTTTGTCATTCAATTGTTCAGTAAGATTATTAATTTTTTCATACATCTTTGCCCGATCTTCTAGTGATTCTGGAGATATTGAGAAATAAGATCCCATATCAATCGGATCTCTTGAATAGTTAAAAGACATATCTAATATTTCGTCACCTTCATCTCTAATCTCACCATGAACATCAAAGGCATGTTTCATTAAGGCATCAATCCTCTCCCCTTGAATCTTTTCTGCCCGTGTTGGAGTCTTTCATTCTCTCTTGATTGCCTCAAATAACATAACTGCATTTTTGCATTCATCTTCTAAGTTTTCATAAGACTTACATTGCTGGTAAGTAATGTGTAGCTTCTTCAGTTTGTTCAATATCTCTACTCTCCATTGTTCAGTTTGTTTGTTAATTCATTCTGCAATCTTTCGAACAAATACCATCTTTTCAACCTCACTACCCCAAAAGAATTGCTTAACTCCCTCACCCCATTCTTCATTGACAGAAAATAGTGAATCCACCTCTCCGATTTGCATCTTTAATCGCTCTGCAAGTTCATCAATTTCCACCGGTCTACTCATTTCACCCATCTCTTCTAGAGCCTTAAATGCCTCTATTCATCTTTTCTTTAGCGGTAAATAGCAAATAACCATTCCAACTCTCTTTCCCAGGAAACTTCTATTAACTCTCGAAATAGCTTGAATTAATTCATGACCCTTAACATATCTATCCAAATACATCAAATCTAAAGAAGGAACATCAAAACCAGTTAGTCACATTCTGCAGACTATTGCGATCTTGAAACTAGACTTTTCCTTCTTAAATTCATTAGCTAACTTATTATGTCTTCCGGAATCCCCAGCCACTTCTTTCAGCTCTTCTCGATCTTCTGGGGTGACAGAGATAACTAGATTCACCATAGACCTTTCTGGAAATAAAGGATCTTCATTTGCAAATCAAGTAGGTCTTTTCTCTTTAATTGTTTGATAGATGATGAATGCAGCTTCTTTGTTATCCGCAACTATCATCGCTTTTTCTCGCACAGTTTGCCTCAGACTCACTCTCCTCTCATAGTCTTCGATGATATTCTCCGTAACAGCTCTTAATCTCTTAGGAGAAGAAAGTGCCTTCCTTCTTCTAGTTCTGCTTTCTTGATCCTCTTCAATCTTTTCTTTGTTAGTCCCTTCACTCTCCATTTCTCTATAGATACTGTTAATTTCTCTTGCAATTCTCTCATCAAGCCTTAACTTAGTCTCTTTGGAGTTTGTGAGTATTTGGACAGTGAAACCATCATATTTAGACTGCTCCATACTGTACACATCCACTATTGACCCAAACACCTCTAAGGTCTTATCTCTGGGAGTTGCAGTAAATCCCACATAAGTTGCATTAGGTAAAGAATCACGCAACACTTGAGCTAAGTGTTTACAGTGTCGCAACCCTTCCCCTTCAAAAGTTCTCTTATAATGGCCACTTAAACTATCTTGTGTTCTGTGAGCTTCATCAGAGATGCACACAAAATTTCACTTTTCAGTTAGTACTTCATCAATACTTAAAAACTTTTGAATATTAGTTAGATAAATTCCACCAGGTGTAGCATTAGCAAGAGTTCTTTTCAGGTGTTCTTTGCTCTTTTCTATCCCAACAACTTCTTCACATTGCAAATATTCTTTGTGGTCATAGAACAACTTTCTCAGTTGGTAATTGAGTTCCCTTCTATCAGTAATTAGTAATATTGTTGGTCTATTTAATTTGTTTGATTTGAGAAGTAATCTTGAGAGGAATAACATGGTGTAACTCTTGCCACAACCTGTAGCTCCAAAGTAGATTCCACCTTTTCCCGTTCCTTGAGTATCTTTCTTGCAGTTATTCTCAATACTTTCCAATAACTTGGTTGCTCCAAAATATTGTGGATATCTGCAGACAATCTTTTTCTTGGGATCAGTATCTGAAAAGCAAATGAAGTTCTCGAGAATTTCAACTATTCTTGATTTATTGAATAATCCTCTAATAGTTACAATGAGTATGTTTTTATTGATTGGTTTGTCTTCTTTAAATACTCTTTTTCATTCCTTGTAGTCGCCATATTCCCCCCAAGAAACACCATATTTAACTCCTTCTAAACCATTGCATATAACGCAAAAAGCGTTATATCTAAAGAGTTCTGGTATTGCTTTCTCGTTATATCTAATTAATTGTTCAGTTCCGAGGAGAGTATCTTTTTCGAATAGATCTTTCTTTGGGTCTTTAAATTCTCACACAAATAGAGGTATTCCATTGATATAAATAACTAAATCGAGCTTGACTTCCACTCTACTTTGAAATTCATAGTCAGTTTGTGTGGCTTTGAAACTAATTCCATCTACTACCTTAAAAATGTTGTTTTCGGGATTCTTGAAATCTAATAAGTTAATAGAATAATTCTTTTTGTCCGCAAATCTTCTGTAGATAAAGCCTTCTCTTAATGCTTTTAGGAAGAACTTATTAAATGAATGAAATGTTTTATTTTCATTTTTTAGTTGTTCAAGAATTTCCCTTGCATCTTGCCTCTCTAGATAGGGATGCTTTTGACTTAAAAATTGATAGAAATCATTTAATAAAAAGACTCCAAAGAGTTAACTTTGTAAGTTTTTACCTTCGGAATGTATATATTCTTCACCACTTTCACCCGTAAAAAGAGATATTACAAATTCAATTAACTCTTGTTTAGTGGACGGTGAAGATATTTCAGCCATTAATTTTTTTCCTTACGCGTATACGCGCTTAAGGAAATTTTCAAAAAATAAACACCAATCTCACCCATTAAATCAAAAAAGTTAGTGATTTAGACAAAAAACAAAAAATCTCAAACAAGACGAAGAAGAGAAAAAATAAAAATTACATAAGCTAGAAAGCCCTTAATTTAAATGATAAAAAGCCAGATTTCCCCCTAGATAGTGGTTATTATTTAAAGGGTTTTTGCGCAGAAATTATTTTTAAAATAGGGAAATAAGTTTCAGACTTACTAAATCCCAGCAATGTCGCTTCCTCTAGATCTTTTAGGAAAAGCAATTGTTGCACTTGTTGCTAGCGCAGGAGTTGCCATTCCAGTTTCACATGCACTAAAAAGCACTTCAGTAGAAAGAGTTAAGTTAGAAAGTGAAGACGATTTAAAGAAGTCTTGTTTAATAGTTCTGCAGGGAGAAGAGCGAGGGGATTCAGATAACAAAGATAAAAAACTAATAGTTTGTCAAAGGGACAAAAATCCTTGAACTACAGAGTTCTTCTTCTATGACAGCTCAAAAGACTTTAGTACTTCTGAATTGAAGATAGTTAACCATATAGAAATTGATTCAGGGAGTACAGAAGCTGTTTTAGTTTTCGAGGGAAATGCTGAAACTAGTCAAAAAGAAACAATAGAAAACCTTCCCCCGAGAACTTGAACTTCTTTGAGAGGTATAAATCTAAAAGAAAAAACTACAGTAGATATGAAGGGTAAAAAAATGCAATTTGAAGATAATGGACAAGTAACTCATTGTGATTTAAAAGAATTCAGTCAATAGATACTAGTTTCACTTTAGTAAATATCTTTCTGTAAATATTGTTTTTAGCTATTAAGTTGCCAATCTCATTTTTCTTCAAATATCTTTAAATCAATCATTCTCTTTTTTCTTTCTAATAAATTAGAGAGTTTATTTATTTCTTCTTCCAGTATTTTCTGGTGAGCGAAAATTGACTCACAGGTTCTATTAAATTCAATTATTTTTTCTACTGAATGGAGTTGAAAATTAAAAACTTTCAATTCATTTGTATTTAGTAATCTCGTCGTTGTAGCTCCAGAAATAGAAGTTATTAATTTATCTAAATGCGCTTTCAGCAGGAAATAACTATAGGGGATTCCCATTTCTTTTTTGGAAATATAGAAATAAAACTATCAATTGAAGCGGAACCATCACATCCCACTCAAAGCCTTAGCAAATACTTTTGATCTTTTCCCTCATAAACCCTTTTAGAAAGTAATAATTTATCAGCTTTACAAAATTGATAATTACAAAATTCACAACCTTCTTTAGTAGGATCACACATTCCCGCAGAAATGAATTTACTTTTTATAGTTCTGTAATTACATCTTTTTTGCTTTTCAGAAAATTTTTCAACCCCTTTTACTATCTCAAATAATTCCTGAAAGCTTTTAGTCTCTAAACTTTCTCTATCTTTTCCCAATAGTTGAAACTGTAGTTCCATTCATCTTTCTAATTCTTTATTGATGTTGGTCTTTTTTTCCAACAACTTATTCATAGTTTCAAGTTGTTTTACTATTCTTTCTTGAATCCAAAGATCTGGAAAATTGACTCCTAAATCCTTAAATTTTTCTCAAAATTTTTCTGTTTGTTTATCTTTGAAATCAGAAACAGAAAGCCTAGAAAGAAAAGAAGGGCTTGTAAAAGCTAGTTTTAAAAAGTCTTCATTAGCTAGTTTTGCATTAGCTCTAAACACATAATTTTTCTTAGAAATAAGGGCTGGACCTCTTTCTCGATATAAGTAGATGGGGGCTTGCTTGTCACCTAGTGCTTTCAGATTTCCATAGTTACAGATAAAATCACCATCTTCAACTAATAGATATTTACTTAATAATTGCTCTTTCGGTATTTCTATAGACAAAAAGTTAATTACATTTTGCGGGCCTAACTCAATCACAGGCAAAGATAGATGATCAATAGTTACTCTTCGACAAGAATGATCAATATATTTCCATAAGAAAGAAAGATTATTCATAGATTCTCAGAAAAGCTTTGTAAGTTGTTTCTTAAGTAACTGATACTTCCGTTAATTCTTTTTCTTTCTCTTCAACTAACTCCTTAAACTTTTCTTCTCATCTTTTTTCACACTCAAATAGCTGAATTAATCTCTTTTCAATCTTTTTTGACTCATTTTTTAATCATTCAATTTGTTGAAGATTTTTAATACTATCCCCTTCAGTTACAGAATATGCAACGGGAGAGAGGGAATAGCTTGTGTGTTTCTTAATTCTTTCGCAATCTATGATTTGGCAAAATTCATTTTCAATAAAACCCTCTTTTCTTCAGGAATTGAAGATGTTAATAATTTGTTCCACTATTTCATCTGTTACATTTTTTTCATTGCTGAAGTCTATATATAAAATTTGCTCCTCTCTAGATCGATAAGTTATTCTTTCATTGCCTCTTAGAAGTACCTTTTCTTGCTTATCTTTATTTATTACTACGATAGCTATGTAAGATACATCTTCGTAAATACTTCTTTTAGGAAGTAAAATTATTGCCTCTATTCAGTCTTTTTCTACAAGTTCCTTTCTAAATCTTTTAGCGTCTAAGTTATCTAATTCTTTTTCAGGAAGTAAGAAAGTTGCTATTCCTTCTTCTGAGAGCTTATCGATAATGTGAGCAACTCAAGCTCAATTTCCATCTCTTTCTTCAGAAATAACTCCAAATATTTTTTGTCAACCAACTCCCTCACCTGAATCTCCATAATTTTTTCATTTCTTTTGATTTATAGGAAAGTTAGTTATTATACAGTCCATCTGCTTATCTTTTCAGCAATCATGTGAAAAAGTGCTTACTGAATCTCCTAACTTAAATTCGCAACCATTAATTGCTTGATTGATTCTCGCGAATTGATTCATTTCTTCTGATAGCTCTTGACCATAAAAAAAGACATTATCCAAAGTGGATTTTTTCTTTCTAACATGTTTAGTTGCCTCCACCAATAACCCAGCAGTTCCACAACAAGGGTCATAAATATTACCTTCATAGGGATCTGCCAAAGCCACTAATAATTTCGCAATAACAATTGGAGTGTGGAGTTTATTTTTCTCCAATCTACTCTCCGATTCACTTCTTGCCTTTGCACAAAGATTTAAGAAATCTTGAAAGAATACTAAAAATTCACTCTTTTCCATTTCCTCATATGTTTTTGAAATTTCCTCCATAACAGCCTTTAAATTTTTGGTTTCAAAATTTGAATTTGTGAAGTAATCAGCCTTTAAAACCCCTTTAACATGTTTATTATTTCGCTCTAAGGTATGAAAGGCTTGGTCTAGCAAAAAAGCTAAATTTTCGTTTAACAAAGAAAGATTAATTATTTCAGATCATCGAGCCTCTTTTTCCAAAAAACATTGAGCATTGTCGGAATAAAAGTCTTTATCATCTGCAAAAATCTCACCATACTCTTCTATAACTTTCTGCCTTTCTCTTGCAAATTCACTATTTAGATGCTTCAAGAGAAAAAGACTATTAACTATTACATCGAATGTATGAATAGGTACTCCTTCCATTAATCGTCTTAATTTTTTAAACCGCTCTTCTACTCTTTGATGAGACATATTGCCTAATAAGAATCTTTTTTAGTTTCTGACAGATTGACAAAGTAGGCAAATCATTCCTGCACTGTATCGTCTAGCATTTCTTTGGATCATCCTTCTTTGTGTAGAAACAATTTCATTTCTTTTCTCATTTTTCTACCAGTTTCAACTTTCATATCTGCACTTATAAGTCCTTCATAGGCATCTCTAATTTCTTTAATACCTTGCGCCAAATGAGTTATTTTTTCTTCTGGAGGTAAGGATTCCTCCACCTTCTCTACATTCTTTTTTAGGATTTGAGAAATTACATTTAAGATTGCTCTATTTTCCTCCATGGCTTTCATTTCTTCTGAATATTCTTCTTTCGCGGCCCTTTGTACTTGCGCAAGCTCTTTTAGCAATTCATCTGCCTTCTCCCCTTGTTCATGTGCAGAATTAAGACGATATATCAAATCTTCTATTTTCTCCTTAAAGGAAATTGCTTTGCCAGTTCCAATATCTTGAAGATTTTGGATAAAGCCATCCATTTCACTTAAGTATTTGTCAATGTTTTTTCTGGAGGAGAATCAAGTTGTCTCATTTGAATCTTCTATTATCTGTGATTGCGCAGCATTTGCATATAACTCCATCGAATAGTCATATCCAACACTTTCTTGTTCCTCTAAAACTCTGAAAACCCTTGGCTCCAATTCATTTAATTTGTTGATATATCCCTTTTGCGCTTGAGAAGGCTCTATTCAAGTCATTCACAATGTAGCCCAAAATACAAATTTGTCTTTCTCTCCTTCTTCAAAAGAAATGGCATATGCACATTTTTTGTAATTTATGATCAATTCTTTTCCAAGAAAGTAAAACTTTTCTTTAAATTCCTTGTCTTGTTGGATGATTCAAGCAACAATCCCCTTTATTATTTGTTCATCTGCAACAGGAATTTCGCCTTTCAAATCTTTTCCTTCAAGAAGAAACAATTCATTTAATTTTTCTATGACTTTTCTGACAAATTCCGCATTTTCATCATTTGAATCATTTACACCACCAGAGTCTCCAAGCTCTTTTAAGGCATTCAAAGCCTCTCTTAGATGTTTTTGCAGGGAAACATAGAAGACCACCAGAGCTCTAGATTTCTTTGGATAATCTCTATTAACTCTTGAAATTGCTTGTACCAGCAAAGCATGGTCTTCAATGTAGCGATCGAGAAACATAGTGTCTAGAGATGGAACATCAACTCCTGTCAATCACATTTCACAGACAATCGCAATTTTGAAACTAGACTTATCTTCCTTAAATTTGGTTAATAAATTTGACTTTGTTTTGTCATCTCACAACAACTCTTTAATTTCTTCGCTGTCTGTCTCGCTTGAAGAAACTATGACATTAACCATAGATTTTTCCGGAACTTCCCTATCATCTTTCTCAAATCATTGAGGTCTTAACTCCTTCAGAATCCGATAATACTTACATGCAGCTCACTTGTTTTGGGCAACAATCATTGCTTTCCCCTCAACTGTTCTGCCCTCTTCAATTCTTTTCTCATATCTTTCGACAATATTCTTGGCAACTATACGAAGTCTTGCGGGATCCACATAAGCTCTTCTGGCAGTAGCTCTTTTTCGGGCTTCAGCGCGAACTACCGCCTCCGGAATTCCATCTCGCAACATCTCTTGCATTACTGACTCCATTTCAAACGCAACTTCCTCATTCATTCCAAATTCTGGCGTCTTAACTCACGTTGTATCTATTTCTACAGTGAATCCATCATCAATTGATTGACGCATTCCATAACTATCCACAATTTCACCAAATACTTCTAAAGTATTAGTCTTAGGAGTCGCAGTAAATCCTATATATGTCGCGTTTGGTAAACAATCACGTAAAACTTTGGCTAATGGTTTCGAAACATCTCACTTACCATCTTCTTTCTTACCCCATTTATTACTTTCGCAATCTTGAGATCTGTGGGCTTCATCTGCGATACAAATAATATTTGCTCTTTCAGATAACGCTTCATCACCAAAATCCCTAAATTTTTGAATGGTTGTCGAATAAATTCCACCACCAGAGACACCAGAGAGGACTTTGCGTAAATTTTCTCCACTCTGTACCCTGTCAATCTCCCCATAAGACAAATAATCTTTGTGTTTTGAAAATAATTTGTGTAACTGCCTATTTAGGGATATTCTGTCTGTTATCAGAACAATTGTGGGGTTGTTTAGTAATTTGGATTTTTGCAACAATTTAGCCAAAAACAACATAGTGTAACTTTTTCCACAACCAGCAGTTCCAAAATATATCCCTCCCTTTCCATCCCCCTTTTCTGTTACTTTTGAGTGTTCCTCAATACTTTTTAAAAGCTTTATTGAGGCAAAGAATTGAGGATATCTACAAATAATCTTTTCTCTAGAATTGGAATCTGCAAAACAAATAAAACTCTCTAAAACCTTTAAGAGTCTCTCTTGATTAAATAAGCCTCTTATAGTGGAAACTAATATGTTTTCATTTGAGGGTTGTTCTTTTTCATCAACTCTTTTTCACTCTCTATAGTCTCTATATTCACCTCAAGAGATTCCATATTTTGTTTTGTTAATTCCATTACAAATAACACAAAAGGCGTTATATCTTAAAAGCTCTGGTAAGCAACCACTCAGAGTATCTTTGATTAATGTCTCAGCTCCTTGTAATTTTTCCTGTGGATCTTTAAAGGCTCAAACAATAAATGGAATTCCATTTATGTAAACAATTAGATCTGTGTTATGAACTGCACTTAGATTAGTTGAGAAAGATAAACCACTTACAACTCTGAATATGTTAGATTCAACATTTGAAAAATCTATTAGATGAATTGAGTGTGAATTTAATTCTCCAGCTCTTTTGTAAACATAACCTTCTCTCAGTTTTTGAAAGAAATCTTTATTAAAGTCGTGAAATTTCCCTTCTTTTTTCCTTACTTTCGGGAGAATAGCATAAATATCTTGTTCTTTTAGTCAGGAGTATTTGCTAGATAAGAAATTCTCTAAGTCATCTAATAGAAAGACTTCTGTTGCATCTTTTCTGAGATTTTTTCCGTCAGTATATGAATATCCTTCTCTTCTTAAGAGTGTGATTACATGATCTATTAGTTCTTGTTTGGTTGAAAACACAGATAACTTAACTTAATTAGTATTTCTATTTTTTATGCCCCCCCCCCAAACTTGTTACTGTTCTAGTTTGAATTCTGTTACTGAATGTTTATATGTGTAGTGAGCACGATGAGTGTAATCATGTGGAACATGATAAGTGCAGGAAAGAGAGACATTAGAACTGTCTTTTGCCATAGTACAAATATTTTTTAAAAATAATGAACGCATTCAATTTAAGTTCTCTTGTCCAGATTGATTAACTATTATCTTCTTATTCCCTAATTGCTTTTCGTTATTTATAAATCACACTTCTCATTGATTACTACCTAGAGATCCTACATTTAACTTTTCAATTGGCAAGAATTGATTTTGCTCTTTTTCTTTTCAGTGTAGATAAAAACTAAGTTCTTCTCTTTGACCCTCCCCAACATCTTTACAGAAAATTAATTGACCTTTTTCTGACTCTGAAAGAAATCCTCCATAACATCCATTATTGAAATCTTCTGGGTTTTTTCGCTCTTTCTTTTGTAAAGCTGGTTGTGGATTTTGAGTGGCTGGAGTCTTTTGAGAACTTTCTCCATTAACAGTAAGTGAAACTGAAACAGCAATAGCAGCTGTTAAAACTCCTGTACCTAATACACCTAAAGAAATACCAGCAAGTATATTAGGCATGTATTCAAAAAAGTTTATTGTTTGTATACATAACTAAGTGAGAAATAGACATTTATTGGCTCTTAAAAGTAATTATTCTTTAAGAAAAACAATATGTTGTGAAAGAAGTTACTTATGGAGATAGGTGCACTGAGTGGATTGGGTGGAGGAGTAGGTGGATGGATTAACTCTTCGGGGGGGGCCATTCAAGTAGATGAGGATAAAGACTCTTTACTCTTTAATGTCAGTGACTCTTTAAAGGTAAAACAAACAGCTAGTAAAGATATAAAGAGAAACTCTTTTTTAGTTAAAGAATTAAACCGCACTCCTTTAGGTATCTATAGATGGAGAAGTGAAGGGGTTAGTGAAGATATTCTCTTTGTTGAAGGTTGAGATCGCGCAGGACAGCACAAAATAGTTACTAGTGACAAACACTCTCAAGCAGAAAGAGAGTTATGAGGAGGAAAATTAGTAACTATTGGTAATAGTTGATTTGGACCAAGAAATAATAGCTTAGAGTTAGAAAATTTAGAAAAAGCCAAGGAGCTAGCTACACAGAACAAAGATAAAAACTATTGAACTGCGATTCAAGAATCAGGAAAGTTTGTTGAACAAAAAGATCTAGATGGTCTTCAAAAATACTGAGAAGGAAGAAATAAAGAATTAGAAGAAGATATCTTCGGTCTCTATCATGGTTGAAATTGATGAGCTAATAAGTTTGGAAAGAAAGGAGATCGAATAGATCTTGAATTTGATCTCTCTCAAATCAGAACCATGCTTGATAAGACAGAAGAACAATTAAGAGATCAACCATGGAGTTATGGACAAATCTTTAAAAACCCTAAATTAGCTCTTGTTCGGATAGCAGGAGATGTTGAAGGAACAGCTTTCAATTATCTCAAGAAACACATCTGACCAAATTCAGCTTCAGTAAAAGGTCTAAAAGAGAAAAACATAATCCCAGCCATCTTAGCACTTATTCTTGGTGGAGAAACAGGTTTTGACTGTAAGTCGGGAGATGGAACCCTAAAGGGAAAATATTTCAAAGAATGTGAATGAAATACAAGACAACCAGATTGACAAGTTCAAAAAGTACTTAAGTCAACTTACCAAAATTCCAGTGGTTTTTGAGTTCCAAAACAAGGAGGTGGTCCGAGATGGGACTCAAATGAAAAATTACAAACAAGGGATAAGGACCAAGTATTAAAGATGGAAGAAGTATTGAAATCAGGTCTACTATATGAAAAATGTGAAGATGAGCATGGATTGTTAAGTTGAGCCAGATGGTCAGACACAGCTAATCCAATAAGAAGAGAAGTTTGTGATCAGATCATTAGACCTTGATTCGGAGATCTAGTTTCTGATAAAAGACTTTGCTTAATAGAAGTAAAAGATTATTCTTATCACCTAAGACTTCAAACCTATTTACAAGTCTTACAAATACCTTCTTGACTTGATAAGAATACTTTTTGAACTAAGTGTTCTAATTACAGGATTTAAGAAGTAGTTGTTATTTTAGAAGAAGAGAATTTTTCGAAATCACCTAGATTCGCACTTCCTCCAGAATCAGTCATACAATCAACTCTTTGTTTTTCATGACCACTTGTAGTCCATTTAGCAGTACATTTACCTTCTAAAGATACACTTGCAATTGTTCCTTTTCAATTTTCTTGTTTTTCTCTTAGAGTGAAAGCGGCCGTTTTTTCTCTCATTTGATTTGAAACCCCAACAAAAGTTAAGGTCGCCGCAAAATAGTAAGGTGTTTCAATTTTTTGAATTTCATCATAATACTCTCGCCCCCCTTCTTTGGTAAATAAATAAAAACTAGTTTCTTGTCCAGAACTTTCTTTTTGACAAATTAATATTGCTCTACTTTTATTACTCTCCTTAGCGATTATTGAACAATATTTTTCAAATTTTTGTGTATCTTCATAGGATATCTTTTCTCCCCTTGTTTGACCTATTATTCCGTAAGAACTTAATGTAGGGAGAGCAACTACAGAAACAACACCCCCAGCCCCCAAGATACTACCAGCAATAACTGCTATTAAGTTAGCTATTGTGGGTTAATTATCTAGCTGTTGTTTCCTTTATATCGAATAATCTCTTCCAATCTTCATAGTTATTAACTATAGAAGGATCAGAGGCAGAACCATCTTGTAAATTAACAAACTTTTTATTTACATGATCCCAAACAACACTTGTATTATTTAGGATTCTTCGAGATCTCCAATTTCAATTTTTTTCGGAAGCGAAAGTAGGAATAATTCCCTCCACATTTAAGAAAGTAACAGGATCTTTTGAACAGCTAGCAATTGCATTTCCATCAGTACCAGTTTCAAAGCTTCTTATTCATCTACTAAATTTCCATCAAGTATGTCAATTTTGATATCAGAAACCATCTAGATTTTTACAGTTCTTATTGTTAACACTTTCTTTTTTTATGGTTTCTTGTATTTCTGATGCTTTTGCATTCTTTTTAGCAATAGTGAAGTACCCAGCATAATTGGAATAAACACCATAATCTTCACTTAGTAATCTAAAGATTTGTAATTTAGGTTCTCATTCCAAAATCACAAAATAACTACTATTTCATCTAGCGATAATCTTTACTGACTTATCTTTCGCTCCATTTTTAAATAGTGGAGAGATAGTTTCCAATCATTGCTGTAGATCGGAGGAGGAAAGGGGTAATTTCGGTTTTACTTCTTGTTCTGGGGTTTTAGGAGTTTTTGTCTTTTCTGAAGTAGATGGCGGTTGAGCTATTTGAGTTTGCAGAGTCATTGCAGTTGATCTACTAGTCGCTGAAGGGTTTGTAACGGAATTATTGGGCTTCACGCTAGAGCTAGAAGTATCTTGGAAATTTACCCTTAAACCGCTAGATGATACTGCAGAACCACCTTTATTGTTTCCAGAATCTTTACTCGGAAGAACAAAAACAGAAAGAGGGGATAGTGAGGCAAAACCAACAAAAGCAGAAAGTAAATAAGCCTTAAACATATTAAAAAATTGAAAACTCGCTAATTATATGATCTTTTATTCTTATTTAAACATTTTGTTCTTAAAAGATGTGAAATATTTATAAAGAAAATCTTCAATTGGGGGGTTAGTGGCGGATCAAAAACTTAATCAGATGATTGGTTCATTTCTTTGAGTAATAATGATCTTTTGGTACGCTTCCCGAAAGTAACTTGTTTGCTTTCAAAACTTACACTACATTTTTCTTTCAAATTCATTTTCTCATTTAAGACCTCAACTCACTCCCTTTGATATAAATTAACAATTTCTGTATCGTCAGATCCAGAAGTTGAAAAGGTAAGAATAAGTTGTATAGAAATCCCTTTATCTTGAATTTGTGCAAGACTAATTTCTTTTGGTAATTCTTGAGAGCCCCCTTTAGGTTTCTTTCAAAGATAAAAACTTGCTTTCGTTTCAGTACTTGAAGAGCGGGAACAAGCTAACACTCTTCTGTTACTGCGACCATCATCTTCTTCGCCATAATTGTCAGTTGGGCTGTTCCCTTCCATTACCACTAAACAGTTATCAAAGTCTTCAATTCGATCAAACTTATATTTTTCTTCCACTTTCGTTTCCGCACTTTTCCCCCTCCCACCAGAAAGAACATAAGCTGTAGGGGCAATAATAGAAACACCACCTAAAGTGGCAAGAGCCACTTTGGCAATGCTAGTAACTAAAAAAGACATTAAATAGTTTTTATCTTACAGTAATCCTAAGCAACAAATCTCCTTTCCCCCTTCCTCACCTTCTAATTCCTCTTCGTGGCAAACCTCTTCTAAATCAATAGCTTTCTTCGTACTTGTTCTAACCATCTCTCTAATAATCAAAGAGGTGGAAACAAGTAATCCACTAACAATTATTCCTCCTACTATCTTTACTACTGGAATAGAGAAAGCCATAAATAGTAAGAAATTTAGCTGATTTTAAGGTGAAAATAAGTTAATTAAATATCCTTTATCAATGAGTTTCTTTCTTGATCATTGAAAAAGTCTTTCTATTTTAGGAGTCGTTGCTCTTCCAGTATTAGGAGTATTTACACCTACAAAGAGAACTAAACCTTTTGGTTATCACACTGTAGGAAATCTATTTATTAAGACTAGTGAAGGAAATCAAGGAACTAATACAACTCCCTCCTTAGTTACAGAATTCCCTCTCCTTTCACTAGATAAAACCAGTTATTGAAAATATTGTTTGCCTAAGGGTTCTAAGTTGAATAGTCCTGAAACCCCAACCAAAGTTAATTCTGAACAAAATTGTGAATTAACTTGATGAGGATCTCAAACACATAAATCAGAAGAACAAGAAAGAATCTCTTTTCTTCTGAACTTAATGAATAAGTTCTTAAAGCTACAACATCAAATGAACTTAATATTTCTATTTCATTCAGAAAGTATTAATAGACAAGAAGTAAACACAGAAGGAGATGGAGGTTGACTCTCAAATATAAAAAACACTTGTCAAATCTCTAAAGATTCTTACAACTCCTTAAAGCATTTTTTTGTCTCTTCTACTCCTATATCTAAGAATTGCTTGATCTCTCCAGTTAAGGTAGAGCTAACCCTTACTTTAGGTAATGGAACACAACAAGCCTCAGACACTCAGACCTCAACAACTTATTCCCTAGATCAATTAAAGAAAGGAACTGTTACTGGATCAATTCACTATAGCTTGTCAGATTATTGAGGGAATTTACACAAGCTCTCTGAAGAAAAAGAAGCAGAATTCTCTTTTAAGTTTCAAAAACCTTTTGAGTTCAAGTTAGAAAGCTCAACAGGACAAGAAAACTTAAATTTCGATACTCTTTACAACCAATATCAAAAAAGAGAACTAAAGCTAGAAGACTTTTGTAAAAGAAAGTAACTATCCTACCAATAACTTAATAGATATTGGTAGATAGATACCTTTTATCTTCACATAAGACTTAAAGATAGAGAATAGGTAAATAGCTCCTAGAATAGCAAACACTCCTGCCATTAATCCATTACTTGTTATTAATGGAAGTAAGATAGATTGGCTATTAAACAATATATCTACATACTTACCTAGTACACCAGGTAGTATCAAAGAACCTATGAATGAAGAGAATACAAACAAGAATAGTAAGTAAACAATTATTGGCATACTATTCTCTTTGGTTCCAAAACCTAATAGTTTCATAGTTACAAAGACATTCTCTAGATCTTTGATTAACAGATAAACAATTGTTATCAAGCTCATTAGTAATAGTGGGAAGAAAACAAAGATAACTAAGTAAGAAACATTATCTGTTAAGTTACTTAGGTTATTGAATACTACATCCCCTACTATTCCATGATTCATTAATCCTTTAAGAGCTGTACCAATTGGATTTGGATATTCACTAAATGTTTGAGATACTCTAGAGATTATCTTTTGTACCTCCCCTTCTATTTCCCCCTCTCTTTGTGATCTGGATTTAGTTGTTGCTTGGGAACCACTAGAACTTGAGCTTGAACCTGAAGAAGTCGGTGTCAAACTTTCCAAATACTTAGAGTAACCAACTTCAGAGCCGGCAACTGCATCTAGGAAAATCTTGTAGTTCTTATGTTTGAAGTATTCTTCATCTGTTTTTCGCTTTAGCTCTTCATCAGATATCTTTTTATTTGCCTCTTTGAAGGGAGCACTACTTCTTAATAAATTACTAAATGCATTATTACCTACTTTTTGTTGTAGGGTAGTATAGATGCCTGAAACTGAGTAAGAAGATAGAGAAACACTTAATTGATCTGGATATCTTCCTTCTCTTTTAGGAGTGAAGATACCATTAAATCCTTTATCTGGATTTAGTCCTAGGATAGTGTTCAGATCCTTTTGAGACATAAAGTAAGCCTCTTGATAGAAGGAATCAAATATTCCTACTACTTTTAGGGTATGGGGTTTGATTTTTGTGTTTTTTCATGCTTGTTCTCCTCCTTCACTTTCTAAGTTACAGAAATCTGGATTCTTTGAATTAGTTGTTGTTACTTGTGGCTTTCCTTTTTCTGGTTTAGGTTGTAGTTGACAGGTATATCTAGTGAAGTGGTTCTTAGGGGTGAAGGAGATAGTATCTCCTTCTTTTAAGTTGTGTTTTCTAGCAGCAAATTTGTTAATAATGATCGGGAATGGACTAGTTGATTCTCCAGTAGAAACTTGTTGGCCCATTGAACCTTCATACAACTTGCCATTAATTAGTTGATCATTTGAATACAACTTGTAGAAAGATCCTCTAGCATCCTCTTTTAGACCAACAATTCTGGTATCAGGGGCAAGAATATCATTTTTTGTACTTTGAAGTTCCCCATTTGCTCATGTGTAGGTTTGATCTCCTTGAGGAGTCTTGGAAGGATCGAATGTCTTTCCATTCTCTTTCTTCATAGTAGAGGAGTAGTATTCAGGACTTTCATTTTGTCCTCCCTTTTTAGTAAAGCTTGGATCAGAAGAGTGAACTATATTACCAAAGGTGTATTTGATTGGTAAGGTGTACTCTTGATTCTTTTTCTTTTCTGAAATTGCTTTTTCTCTTAATTTAGAGAAATCTTCAACTGCAGTAATTATCAGATAAAGGAATTCAGGATTGTAGACAACAAAAAGATCTTTGTCTACATCTGGAGCGTCATTAAAGAAGACTATTTTCTTTACATCTAGGTGATATAAACCATTTTCAAAAGGTTTATTGTCGTTGTTGCCGTTAGAGAGAGTATTACCTACGGCACCATTATTGCAATTACCTGTTTTTTTGTCTTCAATTTTCTTTAGACCTTGAGTAGGTTGCAGACATACACTAGTTCATCCATCCTTTTTCTTATTTGACTCTTGTCATTCTCTACCTATTTGTTCTCCCTTAAAGTATCAGCTTTTCTTTCCTTGGTATGTATCTCCTTGTCTTGCTAGTAATTTGCTTGCATCTTGTGTAGTGCTTGCTCCCCCACCTATTCCTTGGCTTGTTTCATGTTTCTTCATGAATTTAGAAACAAATAAAGGACCATATTTGCTTCTAACTAGATCTTGGATGAAGTCATCATAGTTCTTTTCATCCATTTTTTGAAGCATTGGTTGAATCTTTTCAAGCTCTTTAGATTGTTGATTTCAGATGTTGTATTTTTGGAATCCAGACTCTGAAGTGAATTCAAAATCTAGATCTAGGAATATTCTTAAGAGAGTTTTGTGCTTGAAGAAGTCAATAGCTGTTTCAACAACACTTTGATCTCTAGAAGAGATAAATCAATAGTTTGGATATTGATCTAGGAGTTTTTTTAGAGTCTTATTTCCTTCATAGATCTTTTTATCTCTGATATAGTAGTCTTCTTCTGAACCACTTGAAACAGAAGATTTGTTAATCTCTCATGTTCCTTCTGAGGCTGATTCTTCACTTTTACCAACTTTCTTTAAGCAGAATAGATCATTGAATTTAGCAACTTTGGATACTTGCCCTTGACTAACTGAATCTCCTCTCGCGTGGCCATCACCACCTGACCTTACAGTTTCTAAGTCACATTCGTTCGACTCACCACCATTCAATCATCGTGGTCTCATTCCTTTATATTCTTCTCAGATTTTGTCTAGAAGATCTTTCTCTCTGTAGTTAAGAATGTAGTATTTATCTTTTTTGGAATCTTCCCCTCCAGTTCCAGCAGAAGTAAGTTTAGGAGTAGCAGAAGGTACTTTACTTCCAATCTCTTCATAAGTAGCTAAGTTATATTCACCAGCTTGTTGAGTTGGAGTTTCAAAGTCCATCTCAAATTCATGGGCTTTAACTATTTTTTCTGCCTTGCTTACCTTTGCAAACTGACCATGGTTATGTAAGAAGAAGTTAAGGAATATAAACCCTATAGCAGAAGTGATAGTCAGAATACCTGACTGTCCTAGAGTATTAAAGACTAATACTGACTTGAACTTCCATAGAGTAGATACTTTATGAATTAATCGGTAAATAAGTAAAGTTCCCTTATTTACCTTCATAGAGGCAGTAGTCTTTAGTAGTGCACTCACATTGTCTTTAAGGGTGTATTTGGAGTAGAAGTAAAAGATTGGAATCATAAAGGCTAATACCTTAAGAATGAAATACAGAGCACTAGTTGCTCCTAATGGATTCATTTGCACTGTTAGATATCAAAAGGCAGAGATTATGGAGTAGAAAGAAGTTTGCATAGCTCAAGACAATAGGAATCCCATTGTTGTTGCTAATGCAAGAGGTATTAGTGCAAATAGACAGATATTAAGTAGTACATCTACCTTTATCATTCCATTGGCAATGAAATTACCAAATAGATAAAGGTTGCTCTTTAGGTACTTCTTAATAAGAATTAGTAGAAGTATTAAGACTACTACATATACTGCAGAAGATAGAACATAAGAGACAGCTCCTACTCTAGATTGGAAAGTAGGAACATAAGAACTTCTAATGCTGTATAGTTGATTACTACCTTCTGGAGCTCCAGCTACAGTTAGGTGATAGTAGTTCTTATATTTATCTGTTAGTTTGCTGTCTATAAATTGAGTTAGCTTTTCTCTATAAGTCTTTATAGCTTCTGGGCCTTTAGAGACAATATTCTCTGGCAGTCTGACATTTATGTATTGTTCTTGGTATTTAATAGTTCCTCTTTCTTTTAGATCATTGAAGCCATAATTGTCTACATAAATTAAGGCTTCTTTGGTCTTATCTGGTTGAAGAGTTAATCAAGATTGAACTGGATAGAGTAAGTCTGGTGTTTGACCAATACCGACAATAATCATTTGTTTCTCACCAACATTAACTAAGTGTTTTTTGTTGTCTTGTATCTTTATGAAATCTTCATAGTATTTCTCTCATGTCTCTTGATAGAGTCAGAGATTATTAACTCTTTCTCTGAAATGTTTGTATTGTTCATCAGAGATAGGTTCTAGATTGTGTATTCTTGCATACTCTGGAGAGACTACAGTGAAACTAGCTGTAGGCTGATCAATATAACCAATAGTTTTGAAGTTCTTAATAGGTATTTTTAGTTGAGGTACTAAATCACCTAGAACAAGGTGTTCATAGGGAGCTGTGAAGTTAAAGATTATTCTTGAACCATTAGAACTTCAAGTTCCATTGAAGATCTCTTCTAGTCAAAGTTGAAGTCTGGTATACATGATTGGATCAAATTGTTTATTTTTGACTGACTCAATATTTCAGGTATCTCTTCAGGGATATTGGAGATAGTCAATTCACCAGTGAAGAGTTTCTCTAACACCTTCGTATTTTTGGTGTTGAGCATTCTCTGTTTGTTTTTGTTTCTCTTTTAGATCTTTGTCAGAGAAGTTAGCTCTAGAGATCATTCTCAACATAGGGACCATAGAAGGGGAATAAAAAGGTTCATCAAAGTTTTGAATGAATTCTTTTAGGAGTTGTTCTTGATTCTCTCTAGCTCTAAAGAGTGGATTTCCTTTGATGATCTTTATTGGGTTAACAATACCTCTTTCTTGTTCATCCTCATAGGCTATTACCTTGAAGGAGTGGCCATCAAAGGTATTATCTTTTCCACTACTAGATACTTGAGTTAGTCCAATATTAGATAGTTGGACTGATCTGTGAACACTGAATTTCAACATATCTTTTTCACAAGGAGATTCTTTCTTTCTTAGTAATTGGTTATCTTGGTGAGTTCTTCATTTGTTGTAGATATAGTTGTTAGTTTCTGTTGCAGAGTATCGTCTCATTTGTCTATTTGCAGCATTTTGTAGTCAGGGATTCTTACTTACTGGTTCATAGAGATCTAAGTGGGAACGAATTGCTTTTCCTGTACTTGTCTTACATGGATTGACTGTGGCTTGTTGTTCACTTTCCGAAGCTTGAGTGAGAGTAAGCGATTGTTCGAAATCACTTCTGAATGACTCAAGTATTTTTCGAACATCCATGTGCTCGGAGTTTAGAAGCATAGCTTCTATGTCTATCTTTAGCTTGCTTTTTCGACGTTCTTGGTGTTTTCTTAGATATTCAGCATTTTGAAGTTCTTCTGATTTTTTTCCTGCTAAGAGCTCTAGTTTACTTACTTTCCCTTGCCCTTGCCCTTTTTGTTTCCAGCCTCCAAAAATACCACTTTTTGGAGCTTGTGAATTATTGTCTAAAGTCGTGTTGTCACGAAACTTAATTGAACTTGTACTTTTAAAGCTAAATTGGTTTTTTCCCGAGTTTTCCGAGATTGTTACAGCTCCGCATCAACTTTTTTGTTGTGAGCTATAACAATTTTTAGTACTTAAATCATTTTTTTTCTGCCCCGACCCTTCATCTCTTTCCTGCAGGAAAGGAGTTAGAGTTTTTTCTAAATTGTCGGTCGAAAGCTCTTGACTTGCCCTTGGCACTTCATTTCCTTTTACAAAAGCAACTAGACCTTCACCACTAGAGCTTTCCGAAGGTTTTTCAAATCAGTTAGCAATATAGTCATGCATCAATTTCCCCAAGAACTCTTCATCTATAGGTTTTTCTTCTACATACTCTGCACATTCTCTTCTGTAAGTCTTGTTTTCTTTAGGTACTAAAGGTTCAGCTCCTTTGATTTCTGCATCTCAGATACCTTTGAACCTAATATGTGGTCTTACATAGTAATTGGTATATATAGATCTAAGACCAGTCATAGGTATGCAGTAGTCACCACCATAGTCTGCTTTAGTTTGTGAAACTTTACTGGCTCTCTCTACTGCTAACTTATGTTCAAAAGTAGTAAACCAACCTAAAGGGGTTATTATTCTTATCTCTTTTGGTCCATCTGGATTTACTTCTGCATCCTTTACTGTAACTTCTACAGGTACAGTAAAGCTAGCACCACCCATATATGGTTCTGGTTTTCCGGTCTTAATAAAGATGTCATTTCTGGGTAAAGCTGAATAGGGTGATAGAGACGCATCTATTATGCCTTTAATATTGTCTGTGGATATCTGAACAAAGGCAGAACAACCAGCAAAGAAAGTAATTACTGTAGTTGAGAAAAGATTACTTCTTAAATGGTTTGTTACTGTCTTGGACAGTAAAAGCATTACAAGTACTTACTTAACCCCCTACCCCATCCAAGAAAACAAAATTTCAATTATTATAATGAGGGAACCTTCCTGTATAAGGAAGGCTTAGAACTAACTACATCATTAAGCCTTTAAAGCTCTTTTTAAAATATCTTTTAGCTATAGCTATTTAGCTAGTTCGAACCAAGTCAGGCTAGAAATAGAGCAGCTTTAAGGATTACTTATTGAGCTATAGCCCTAATTTACTTTCTTTCGCTAGATACTAAACAACCAGAACAAAGACTAAATAGCAATCTAACTAGATAGATAGCCATTTGCATTAATTGAGCTAGAGCTTCAAATACAAAGAATAGTTCTCACTTCTTAATAGCAACCATATCTCTTTGATCTATATATCTAATTACTGTCTTCATTCTGTAGACAGATAATACTGGAGCAGTAAATATTATTGCTCCACACAATAGAGTTATTAGGAAGTGATATCCCATTTGAGCTCCAGCGCTCATAGATAGAGAGACTACTAGTCCAACTAGGAATAATACAAAGTAAGCAATATAGCAAGCTCTTAGGAATCTAGATAGCTTAAGAGCACTAGAGTGTTTCTTCATTCCTAGACCTATAAGAACTGGAATGGCATAGACCAATAAAGTAGTTCCAAATAAACACATTCCTAGTAGAGTAGTTGAACCACCTATTCAACCTAAGGATTCATTTTTTGCAATTAAAGAAGCTCAACTCAAACCTTTAAGTATTACACAGAACACTATTCCATAGGTGCAAATCAAACAGAAGTAAGCTCTCTTAACAAACTTAGGAGTAACTTCTAATGGATTACTGTGATACTTTGGTAGGTAGTAGAACATAAGAGCTAATCCAGTTACTAAAGCTAGTAAGCCTCCTACCGGAGCAACATATGTTCATTGATCAAATAAAGATTTAAATCAACTAGCTTCTGCTAATGCTGTTAGGCTACAAACTAGTACTCCAAAGACACCGAAGCAAAAAGCTGTTTGTGAGAATACTCTCTTTAAGAAACTAAACTCAAAAACACTTAAGTCTTCCCTTAGTTGTTCTTTAAATAATCCTCAACTAAATACTGACTTCAATTTCTTAGTACTAGTTACTAATAAATAATTCTATAAATTGGAGCAGCCAAAGGGAATCAAACCCTCATCCTTTGCTTGGAAGGCAAATATTTTATCACTAAACTATGGCTGCAATTATTAGTGATAATCCCAGACTAAATAAATAATGGTGCTGGGAGAGAGACTCGAACTCTCACGCAAGTAATTGCACGGGGACTTAAATCCCGGGCGTCTGCCAATTTCGCCACCCCAGCTAATTCTCGCCCATAATATTCTAACTTAGAAAGGGGCAAGGGAGATAGTTAATTTGGTGACTCACCTGGGACTCGAACCCAGGACCCTTTGGTTAAGAGCCAAATGCTCTGGCCAGCTGAGCTAGTGAGTCTTTCTCTCTTTTAACTATATATAAATTACCTATAGTCAAAAGTTATAGGGAGTAAATAGTGGTGATTCACCTGGGATTCGAACCCAGGACCCTTTGGTTAAAAGCCAAATGCTCTTCCACTGAGCTAGTGAATCTTTGGCTGGGCTGGAAGGATTCGAACCGTCGCATCATGGAGTCAAAGTCCATTGCCTTACCGCTTGGCTACAGCCCAATAACTGGTGGGCAAGGAGGGATTCGAACCCCCGTAACCTAAAAAGGTATCTGATCTACAGTCAGATGCGTTTAACCACTTCGCTACCTACCCCTTTTTCTGACTTAAAAAATCAGAAAAACTCAAGTTTATTTTAGGTTCTTATAGTGAATGGTCCTATAAAAAACCAGTCTTAAGTTAGTAAATATCAATAGTATCTATTGAATGTTCTTTTTTATCTGAGGAGGGATCAGGACATATTAGACTTATTGCACTTCTGGTTTTCCCACTACCTAAATGACAAATGGTTTCCATCTTCTTGAACTCTATAGAGGGAAGGTAAAAACCCTCTTGTCCTTCCTCTTTAATAAGACCATTTGTTTGACCATTTAACTTAATTTCTAACTCAAAATTTTCATTTTGCGAGTCACCAGAAACTCCATCCTTTCTCTTTCAAGTAAGAGTTTCTATTTCTTGCGTTGTATCTTTTGTTCGTCATTTAAAGACTGGTTTAGTTCCTTCTTTAGAAACACAAACCAATAACTTATTTTCTCTTTCTCCCATCTTTAATGGAATGTGTTTGCAATTGTTTCCATTCTTATAAGCCATTAGACCTCAAAGAGATTCAAAAGTACCATTAGAGGCTAAATAAGAAACAGGAACAATTACAGATGTTCCTGTTACAGCAGTAAGTAATAATCTAAGAGCTGCTCCTAAGACCATGTGCTATTTTTATCTGAATTTAATTGGAGGAAAGAAGGTGTTCCATTCTATTTCCAGAACGAATGGAAAAGGTGTGGATTGAATTGTCTTGTGTTCGGGTAGTATCTTTGCAATTAAGAATAAATATTTCATTAGACACACTCTTAAAATAACAATTTTTATTTAGCTCTGTTATTTCAACTCCAGTCAGGAAATTAGAATCTCCATCCTCTTTAACTGGATTGCCCATTTGACTATTTAATAGCTCAACTTCTAATTCGAATTTAGTATTTGCTCAACCGCTAGAATCTCCTTCTTTTCTTTTTCAAGAAAGAGACTTTATTTCTTCTATTTTTGTTTCTTGTTCACCTTTTACTCACCACTTAAAGATAGGCTCTTCCTTCCCTTTCTTCTTGCAAACATAAAGTTTTTTATTCACTTCACCTGTCTTAATTGGGAAATGCAAACATCTCTCTCCATTAACATAAGTAACTTTTTCAAAAGCACCAAGAGCCCCCCCCGCCACTAAATAAGAAACAGGAACAGCTACTGCTGTTATTGATACAGCAGAAAGTAACAACTTAAGAGCTACCGTGAATGCCATACGGTATCTTTGTTTTTAGGATTTTAGTTTGCAGTTATTCCCTTAAAAGTTAACTAACTTGGTACTCTTCTAACTGTTATATTGTGTTCCTTGTTACCTGTATCGCCATTGGCAATATCTGTGCAACGTAATTCAAAACCTTTATTGAAATAGTAATAATTGAAGGAACAATTATTTTCAAGATTTTTTAGTGGTGTAGAAGGTAAGTAATAAGCTCCTAACCCAGGTTCTTTGACACTTGCTGTTTGTTCCTTTAATTGCAACTCTAGTTCAAAATCCAAGGAATCAGAAAGAGTGTCTGTTTTCTCCTTTCAAGAAAGAGTAGATATTTCTTCTGTCTTTTCACTTTCTGTACCACCTTTAGTTCATCATTTAAAGATTGGCTTAGTATTTTCTTTTGTAACGCAGACTAACAGTTTCTTTTCATTTTCACTAGGCTTTAAGGGAAGATGTTGACAATTTTCTCCTTCTTGGTAAGTAAATAATGGTGCAGAACTAAAGACACCACTAGAAGCTAAATAAGAGACAGGAGCTACTACTGCTGTACCAGCAAGGAGAGAAAGAATAACTTTAAGAGCTACCCCCAAAGCCATTAGATTTTTATTTCTTTAGCGGAAATAAACAGTATCAAAAGTATCAATAATATGTGACTTACTTCCTCCTTCACCATTAGTTCCGTTACAAGTAAAGGTAAATTTACCTTTTCTTCCGCCAATTTTTAAAGAGCAGTTCTTTTCCATTCCTTTTAGTTCTGTGGCTGGTAAATAATAAGTACCGTCTTCCTCAACCTTAATGGTGTCACTTTGATCTTTTAGTTGAATTTCCATCTCAAAAAGATCTTTAGAAGAATCTGCTTTTCTCTTTCAAGAGAGAGTAGTGACCTCTTTAGTATCTTCATTATTTTGTGAATCTTCACCCTTTCACTTAAAAGTAGCAGAAGAATCATTAGTGCCAAGACAAACTAATAATTTATTCTTCTCTTGTCTTTTTATAGGTAAATATGTGCAATTCTCTCCATAAGACATAACAGGTGAAGGAGAGAGTTTTCCACTCGCAACCACATAAGAAACAGGAACAATTACAGTTGTACCTGTTACTACGGAAAGAACAGCCTTAAGTGCAAATCCTAAAGCCATTTAGTTTCTAGCTATTGGTAAGAATTAACGGTAATTTCGTGTCCCTTTTCCCTATTTAAAGTTTCTCCTTGACAGAGAAGAATGAATCTATTTTTTTCAGCGCTCTTAAAGATACAGTTTTTTTCTAGTTGTTTTATAGTGTCGCCAGTGATGTAATCATCACGACCTTTTTCTGTAATTGTTTTTTGATCAGAAGTTCCTTGCTTTAATGTGACCTCTAATTCGTAATTTAGATAATCATTTGTACTGTTTGCAGTTTCACTCTTTTTATTTCAAGAAAGTGTTTCTATGTCTTGCATTCCATCTCCAGAACTATCCTTTGTTCATCACTTAAATATAGGTTTTTCATTATCTTTTTTATGGCAAATAAAAAGCTTATTGTTTGTTTCTCCATTTTTAATAGGGAAGTACAAACATTTCTCTCCATTTTCGAGAGTCAAAGATTGTGAAGAGCTAAAAGCACCACTAGATGCTAAATAAGAAACAGGAGCTACTACTGCTGTTCCAGCTACAGCCCCCCCCGCAACAACCACAGCAAAAGCTTTTAAAGCTATGGCTGGAATAACCATCTTAAATCCTTTAGTTAATAATCTCTGGACTTAAGGAAATAGTTGTGTTTTCACTATCTCCTTCTTTCGGACATTTTAACGTTCATGCTGTTGCGTGAGTGTCACCATTTTTTTGAATAGTGCAATTGTCAAGAGACTGTCCTATTAACCCCGTTCAATTGTCAGTTTTAGCCGTTAAGTCTACTTGTGATTCTCCTTCAGATAATGTGATTTTTACTCTTGTCTGATCAGGCTCCCCACCAGTTACGTAATTTCTCGCTAAAGAAGTAAATTTAAGAGGATTATCTCCTTCCGAATAGTAAAAAAATTCTGCATTATTTCCTTCACTATCCTTCTCACAGGCAAATAAATACTTCTTATGTCCTGATCCCCTAGACCCATCCTTAATTAATAATTGACATTTAGTTTTAAATTTTGATTTATGTTCTGCAGGAAAAGCTTTTGAAACAGTTTGAGAAGAATTAAGAGAAGTGGTTACTGGAACCACAATAGAAGAAACTAATGTTCCTCCTGCAATAACAAAAACAAAAGCTTTTAAAGCTACTGCAGGTATGACCATTTCTAAAAGATTACTTAATCTTTATTTCCAAAACTTAAAGTAATTCAGCTCCCCTCAGCCTTACTGCTTCAAAAATTTAGCAAGTTTAATGTCTTCCATACCATCGCTAGCAAAGCATTGTCATTTTATTTCTGGATCCTTTGTTAATGTACAAACGCCATCTAAATCATCTGTGTCTTGAATTTTTGTTCAACCTTCTCCTGCGACTTTTAGAGTCACTAGAGAATGAGAAGGATCACCTTCTAAGGTAATTTCCAATCTCTCTCCTTTCTTACTTATTTTTGTTACTTTGGTATTTTTTGTGCCAGCATCATTTCCTTCTCGATATCAGTAATTTTGTTCATCTAGTCCCGTTCTTTCAGTACCATCAACTTCACACATTAACAATTTGTTTTGTTGTTGGTTATCTTCTGTTGGAATTACAAAACATTCATTAAGGTTTGGTTCATTTTGTTTTGTTTCAGCTTGTGTACCTGTTGTTCCAGAAGTTAAAACAACTGGAACGGCGATGGAAGATCCAACTATACCAGTAGCTAAAGTGGCTATAGCAACTTTTGCAACTAAAGATTGAATCACCATCTTATAGAAAATAAATTAGTCTATTTTATTGACTGTGCGGGAGTTATATAAAAAACCCTTAATTACCAGTAAATAAAAAGATTTATCAAATCATTGGAGTTAACGGAATATCTTTTCCACCTTCGGTTCCACATTTCAGAGTTCAAGATCTTCAACTATCTTCGCTATTCACCAAGGAACAACCACTTGATACACCATTCTTGTTCTTCAGCACTTCTCAAACTGGAGAAGAAATTGTTATTTGTTGTTCTTGAGTAGATGTGTCTTCATCTAAAGTAACTGTTACTTCAACTCCTTTACCGTTTGTGTCTCCTTTTTGCTCTCATTTACTAATTAGAGTTGGGTTCTGCGATTCTGAATAGAAGTAAAAATCTGGTTCATAGCCTTCTTCTCTACACACAAACAAAAATTTCTTACTTTCATTTGTTGATTCATCTTTTGCTAGCCATTGACATCTTTCCCGCCCTCCATCTTGATACTTTTTTGGAAAATTTTTAAGAATTGGTCAATTGTAATTATTTGTAGATGAAACAGCAGGTGCCACTATTGCCGCTACAGCCCCCCCCCGCAACAACCACAACAAAAGCTTTTAAAACTATAGCTGGAACAACCATCTCCTATAATTTATAACTGTCTTTTATTTAATTATGAAAGTTAGAAAGTGGGATAGAAACTGTTCCTGAAGTGACTGTTCCATCACATTGTCATTTTGTTCCTCCGTGATCAGCAGTGTCAGCAACTAAGCTACAAGATACTTTGAGATCTAAATCTGTATTAATTCTCGATCAAGTATCCCCACTGACTTTTAGATTGAATTCCTCATCAGTTGAATCTTCTAGGGAAATTTTCAATTGATCCTCTTCCTTTTTGATTTCCTTTATCTTTTCAATTTCTTTATTACCTTTTCGGTTGTAAAGTAGATATTCTGAGACAGAAGAGCTTTCTTGAGCTTTAGAATGACAAGCTAATATTTGAACTTGATTATCACTTTGTTCAGTAGGAATAACAAAACATCTTTTTGCTAATTCTTCGGTTTCTCCCGATAGACCGTTAAATATAGATTCTCTAAAAACATACATAGTAGTGGCGGAGGCAGGAACTACCACTACTGCAGCCCCAAGCAATAACTTGACCAAAAATGTCACTATTGCAAGGGAGTTAGTGAAGAAGTAACAGTATCAAATGTTTTCGGTTTGCTACAGATTAAAGCTGGTTTGTATCCTTCTATGTATTCGAATTTACATATATCTAAAAAGCTCATATCTCTCGGATACTTATTCCACTCTTCATCTTTAAGAGTTAGCTTCTTTACAGATTGTTCTTTTTCTAAAGTAACTGTTAGTTGTTTTGAATTAGGACCTTCTATTTTGGTAATTTTTTCAAAATGTGTTTCTCCTTCTGAGTTATATAAATAGAAACTTTTGTCTGTGCAAATTACAAACTTTCCAACATTTTCTGTAGTTTCTGTAGAGATCACAAAACATTCTTTTGGATCAGGACCTTGTGGTTGCTTCTCTTCCGCAACAGACTTGACTTCTTCTCTAGAAGCTAAAACGACCGGAACGGCAATCCCTGTTCCTATTCCAGCGACAGTTATTCCTGATAAAGTGCCAAGTAAAACCTTGGCGATTAAAGTCATTTATTAATTTTTCTTAATTAATAATTATTGGAGTTAAAGGAATTTCTTTTCCATCGCCTGTACCTTCTCTTGGACATCTAACACTCCATTTCTTTTTTTCACCAACATCCTTGGTAATGTTACAATTTTCCAGCTTCTTACCTATCAAATTAGTTCAAACTCCTTTAGTGGAAGTTAAGTCAAATGCCATGCCTCCTGATTCCTCCGTCTTAACTTTTACTTTTGTTAGAGAACTCCCAAGATTACCATTTTTCTCCAGAGAAATAACTTTTTTCGGAACCTCTCGGGAGGAGAAATAATAAAACTCTACACCAGAATCATTAACTTTATCACACACCAATAGATATCTCATATCTAGCTCTCTCTTGCCACTATCTTCATCCTTCGTTAATAGCTGACACTTATCTTTAAATTTGTCTTTTTCTACTCTAGGAAAATCCTTCAATACTATTTCTTTAGCAGTATTCATTGATAATGCAGTAGGTACCGCAATAGAAGAAACAACTGCTCCAATTGCAACAGCCCCTCCTAAGATCTTTAAAGCAACTGCAGGTATGACCATTTCTGAAGATTACTTAATCCTTATTTTCAAAGATTAAAGTAGTTTAGTTTTTTCTTAAGCTTTACACTTCTAAAAATTTAGTAAGTGTAATGTCTACCATTTCTTCACTAGCAAAGCATTGCCATTTTATTTCCTCTTCCTTCGTTAATACACAATCGCTGTCTAAATCAGTTTGATCTTGAATGCTTGTTCAACTTCCACTTGTTACTTTCGGCATTAATGTTGATGGCGAACCGCTCCCCTCAAAGGTTATTTCCATCTTTCCTTCCTTCTTAATTATTGTTGTTACTTTAGTATTTTTTGTTTCAGTACCCCCCTCTCTATATCAATAATCTTTTTTATCTCCTCCTCTTGCTGTAGCTTCTTTAACTTCACACATTAACAATTTGTTTTGTTGTTGGTTATCTTCTGTAGGAATAACAAAACATTCACTAAAGTCAAGGCTACTTTTTGCCACTTCAACTTGTGTATCTGCCCCTCCAGAAGTTAAAACGACCGGAACGGCAATCCCTGTCCCTATTCCAGCAACAGTTATTCCTGATAAAGTGCCAAGTAAAACCTTTGCAACTAAAGTCACTTAACTCTTTTACTATCCTGCGAAGGAATTAAGTTTTATTTCTTTCGGATCACCAGAAGAGCCAAAGTTACATTGTCACTTTGTCCCTCCATCACTTTCTTGATAATTCAATAAATTACATGCGTCTTTGAGATTTAACTCTGTATTAATCTCTGTTCAATCTTCTGAATTTATTGAAAGAGTCACCTTTTCTTGCGGCTCATCATTTTCCAAAGTAACTTCTAAGTTACTTTCTTTCTTTTTTATTTCTGTAACTTTTATATGCTGTTTATTTTCATCTTTGTTGTATAAGAAGTATTCAGAGTTTTCACCAGAAGTTAATGCTTCTTGTCCCTTACAAATTAATAATTGAGCGGGAGTACTGCTTTGTTCAGTAGGAATTACATAACATCTTTTCTCTAATTCCTTAGCCGCCCCTGAAAGACTATTAAATATAGATTCTCTAAAAACATACATAGTAACAGAAGAGGCAGGAACTGCCACTACAGCCCCTCCCAGCAAAGCTTTAACTACAGTAGTCATTAATTTCTACCTTTCTACTAAGAGAAATTCCATTTTGCAAGTCTAAAAACATTTTCTGGAGCAACACTTTCTTCACCATGAGCGCAAGATAGAACTCTTTCAGTATCACTAAGAATTCCTGTTTGAGATTTGATTGAGCAATCAGATAGCATAATTGTGTCTCAATGATCTGTTATTTGATCATCATATTCAACATAAATTGTTTTATGAGTTTCATATCCTTCTAGAGTAACTAATACATTTCCCGATCTACTTTCGCTTTTCAAGTCAATAACTTTCTTTAAATCTTTTCCATCTCAGAAATAATAAGTTTCTTCACCACCATCTAGACTATCTGTTTTAGAACAGAAAAGCAAAAGAGAGGTTAAATCATCTTCTGTTTCATATTGCACAGTAGAAAAAAAGGTGTAACAAGACTTACCTTCTAGTTCTTGTTTGTTAGTTAGTGTTTCAAGAGTTTCTCTGTCAAGAGGCTTTAAAGAAGGTTGAGTCTCTCTAAGTGAAGATGAAGCTGCAGGAGAAGAAGCCTCAACAGAATCTGAAAAAGTTTGATTTGTACTTTGTCTATTTGAAAGCGGAACAGCAACGCCAGTACTAACCACCCCCAGCCCTAAAGTTGCTAATAAAACCTTGACTGCTATCGGAGAGACAGCCATTTAAAAAAAATTAATTGATTTTATTTGTCAATTGAAGGGGCTGAAAGACCTAAGTTAACTTGCTAAATTAAATTTCTTTAGCTTTCAAGTTAAAGGATTAATTTCTTTTTCTCCATTTTGACAAGTTAGTTTGTTGTTTTCAGAATCACCCCAATTAACTTTGCAAGCTGCTTGAAGAATTAAGTTATCTAGTTCATTTTCATGTTTTCCATTAGTTAAATAAAGTTCTCTTTTGTTTTTTTCATCAAATAATGTGAAGATAACTTTACTTGCGCTTGCCTCTTTCTGAAAGCTTTTTACTTTGTCAAAAGTTTTAGTTGTACCTTCAGACTTTCTATATAGATAAAAAGAAGCATTATTTCTTCCTTTATAAGTTGGACAAACTAATAATTTAGTTTTGTCAGACTGTTGATCTTCAGTGAAGTGCGGTTCAATTTCTAAACAGTTATTCTGATAGTCTTCTTCTTTCTCTAGACTAATTGCAGTAGCTGGAAGAAGGAAGTAAGTTGTGGCCCCAGTTGCAATAGTGGCTATTCCAACCAAACCAATTCCTAATACCTTCATTGCAAGAGTCATTTATTAATTTCTCTTAATTAATAGGAGTTAAGAGGATACCTGTATTGTCAGTTGAATCTCCTTTCGGACATTTCAAAGTTCATCTATTTTCTTCTCTGTCGCCCTTGGTTATTCCACAATCACTCAAACTTTTGTTCATTAAAGACTCTAAAGAGTTACCAGAAACTTTTATTGATGTTTCTTGTTGACCCTCTCCTTCAAGTACGATCGTAACTTTATCTTGTTGTCTTATCCCTACCTCTAACTTTTCCTTCAAGCTTTTAACGGGAATAGGATCTTCATATTCTGAATAGAAATAAAACTTTACTGCTTGACTTGCTACCTCATCACCTTCACAAGCAAATAAATATTTTCTTTTACCAAACCTCTCACTTTCATCTTTAACTATTAACTGACATTTATCTTGAAACTTTTGTTTATGATCCTGTGGAAAGTAATTAAAGAATGATAAAGAAGAAGAATTCTTTGACATAACTACAGGTACTGCTATAGAAGTGGCTAAAGAGCCACAAACAATAGCACCAACTAAAACCTTTAAAGCTACTGCAGGTATGACCATTTCTAAAGATTACTTAATCTTTAATTCCAAAGATTAAAGTAGTTTAGTTTTTCTTCAGCCTTATTGTTCCAAAAATTTAGTAAGTGTAATCCCAGCCATTCCTTCTTCAGTAAAGCATTGCCATTTCACCTCTGCATCCTCTGTTAATTCACAGATACTATTCAAATCAGCTTGCTTAGGAATACTTGATCAATTTTCTAACTTTGCTTTTAGGGGAATTATCTGTACAAGCGAGACATCACCTTCTAAAGTAATTTCCAATCCCTCCCCTCTCTTGATTATTTTTGTTACTTTAGTTTTTTTTGCGCCAGTACCACTTCCCTCCCGATATCAGTAATTCTTTTTATCTAGTCCTGTTCTTTCAGCCCCCTTTTCTTTACACATTAATAATTGTTTTTGTTGATCGTCTGTTTCCGTTGGAATTACAAAACATTCACCAAGGTCAGGACCACTTTGTTTTGTTTCAACTTGTGTACCTGTTGTTCCAGACGTTAAAACAACTGGAACGGCAATCGAAGATCCAACTATACCAGTAACTAAAGTGGCTATAGCAACTTTTGCAACTAAAGATTGAATAATCACTTTAGATTACGAAACTCAACTGCTAATTTTGATTATTCTATTTTTCCTTTTTTCTTAGAAAAATCAAATTTTTCTAACAAGAAGATTTGTTTAGGAGTTTCCAAATCTCCTTCAGCATCATCTTCTTCTGGTACATAAGTGCAAGTTAATACTCTATCACGATCTCCAAGTATTCTTGTTTCTGATTCAATAGAGCAATTAGAAAGAGAGATAAAGTTTCATTCATGATCTAAGATATCTTCGTCTTCAATATCAATTTCTCCTGCTTCGCCAACATCAGAACCAAGACCAACTAATGTCTTTTTAGAAGCCTCTTGCTTAATTAAACTAGTTGCAGTCTTTAATTCTTCTCCATCTCAGAACTTAAAAGTAAAATTGCCTTCTACACTGGTACCATCATTCCCTTTAGAGCAGAATAGCAATAAAGGAGATGAATTGCTTTCAGCAGATGCAAAGGAATAACAATTTTCTAACCTTTCGTCCCCAGAAAGTCTAGTAAAGGTTTCTTTATCTAAAGGTTTTGAAGGAGATTCAGCCGGAGAGACCGGAGAGGAGGGGGCAATTTCGGAAGAAGAATCTGTATTTTGATTTTGTGAAAGAGGAATAGCTATCCCAGCACTTAATGCTCCTGCCCCTAAAACGGCTAAAGTAACCTTTGCTACTATAGATGGGATAGCCATCTTATAGAAAAATTAATTTCTTTATTATATGAAAGTTTTGAGAATTATTAGATGTTGAATTTCTTTTCTTGAGAAATATTGTGTTCTACATTCCCTCCGCTAGACTGGCAATTTAATTTTTTCTCCCGATCACTACTTGATCAATTAACTTTGCAAATATTTTTTAGAGTGGCATTATCTAGTTTTGAATCAGGTTTTCAGCCTATTTCATTCCAACCTACTCCGTGTATATTCAGTTGTTGACCACCACTATTTGTTGAATCCTCTTTGAACAAATGAACAGTTACTTGACTTGAACTAGTACTAGAAGTTGCAACACTCTTAACTTCTTCAAAAGAATCATTAGTATTAGAAGCTCCAGCTGTTCCTTTTTGATACAAGTAGAAAGAAACACTATCTGTTTTGGTATCAGCTTGACATGCCAATAATTGAAATTGAGAACCATTTGAATTATCTTTAGTGAATTCTGTTAATTTGTAACAGTGTTTTTTGAAATCTTCAGTTGTCTTCAGACTGGTCGGAGATGGAGAAAAAAGTAAATAAGAGGTGGTCCCAACCGCAACAGTAGCTACTCCAGCTAAACCAATTCCTAATACCTTTACTGCAAGAGTCATTTATTAATTTTTCTTAATTAATAATTATTGGAGTTAAAGGCATATCTTTTCCATCGCCTGTACCATCCTTTGGACATCTAACACTCCATCTTTTTTCTTCTCCAACATCCTTGGTAATACTACAATTTTTCAGACTTTTACCTATCAAATCAGTTCAACTCCCGTTGTAGGCAGTTAAATCTGCCTCATTTGCCATAGTTCCCTCTGTCGTAACTTTTACTTTTGTTAGATGACCCCCGAGATCACCATTCCTCTCCAGAGAAATAACTTTTTTCGGAACTTCTTGATAAGAGTGATAATAAAAAGTTACCCCAGAATTACCACTGTCATCACAAACTAACAAATATCCTTTATCTTGTTCTCTTTTCATACCACCCTCATCCTTCGTTAATAGCTGACACTTATCTTTAAATTTTTCTTTTTCCCCTCTAGGAAAATTCTTCAATACTATTTCTTTAGCAGTATTCATTGATAATGCAGTAGGTACCGCAATGGAAGAAGCAACCGCTCCAATTGCAACAGCTCCCCCTAAGATCTTTAAAGCAATTGCAGGAATCATCATAACCTAGGAACTATTTAATAGTAAATGGGGATGAGATAAATTCTTTTTCTCCCCCTCCGGTTTCACAATCAAGTCTTCAAGCTCCATTCTCACCTTCTTCAATAAGCCTACACTCTCTTAAAGCATTTTCAGAGAAATTCGCTCACTTAGAAGAAATATCTTGTATTGTCTTGGTCTCTCCCGCTCCAGAATCTCCTAACAACTCCAGTTCTAACTCAACTCCTCCCCCAATATTCTTGATTCCTTTAGCTTTTACTGCTTCAGGCTCTTGTTCATTACTCCCAGAGTAAAAACGGAAAGTCATGGGAGATGTTTCTTCTCCATCTCTACATACAAATAAATATTTCTTATTATTTGTGTCAGTAACCAATACTTGACACTTATCTCGATATTCACTCTTTTTGTCTGCGGGGAAATTCTCAATTATTATTTGAGACTGACTATTTAAGAGTGTTACTGGTACAGCAACTGCAGAACCAATAATACCAGCCCCTAAAGTGACCAGAGAACCCTTAACCAATAAGGATGGAATAACCATTTTAAAAAATATCTGGTGATTTTAAAAGTTTATGAAAAAATAGAAACTTAGACGTTAATTGAAACTATCTCGAGAAAGGAGTTAATTGAAATTCTTTCCCTGAAGATCCTTCAACAGAGGCGTCACTACATTGTCATTTTTTCCCTCCCCGCTCATCTGTATTCGAAACGAAATGACAATCATCTTTAAGATTTACATCTTCTTTAATATTTTTTCAATCTTCCGAATTCACTTGTAACTCTTCACTCTTTGTATTTGACTCACTTCCAACGGAATTGCCTTCCCTAACTCTCCAAGAAACTTCTAGCTTATTATCTTTTTTCTTTATCGTTTCAAGCTCATTCTTTTCTCCCCCGTTCTCCTTTTTGTAAAGAAAATATTGAGAATAAGAGCTAAATGAATCAGTAGGTGTACAAATCAATAATTCTGATTGATTATTGTCTGAATTTGTCGGAATAACATAACATCTACCTTTCAAGTCTGAAATTTCTTTTTGTGAATTCCTAAAAATAGATTCTCTGTAAGCAACAACAGTCCCAATAGAAGCGGAAGTAACAACCCCAACTACTCCCATTAATGCCTTTGCTAAAAAAGTCATTAATTAATTTTGAGAACTATTTAAGACTTAAAGGGGCAAGATAGATCTCTTTTTTCACACCACTTTTAGTTTCACATTCAACAGTTCAAGAAATATTTGAATCTAACTTACCTTTAAATTTGCATTTGTTCAATTGAGCCTCGGCCAGAATATCAACTCAAGGGGATGAAGAAGAAACCAATATACTTTCTTCACCAGTCACTCCTTCTAACCCAGTGTTTGAATACTCGTAAGTAGAAAATGTTATTTTATTTTCACCCTCTTCTGTCTCCTTTCCCTTAAATTCACTGATACTTACTGGATTTCCATTTCCTGAAAAAAATTTAAATTCAGGGGTGACGGAAACACCACTACCGGAATTTTCTCTCTCAAAATCACAAGCTAATAAGTACTTATTACTATTGACTTCTCTATCTAATACTTGACATTTGCCATTGACATTATCTTTATCAGGAAAGTTCTCAATAACTATTGGTTTTTTGTGATAAGAGTTGGAACTTAACTTTATTGCAACAGGAGTAACAATTGCTCCAGTTCCAACCACAGCCAAAGCACCCTTAACAACTCAAGCCAATAAAGACATAACTTAAAAACTCTTTAGTATTTCAACCAACTTTAACTCTGCTTTACTGGCATTTTTCAGTAATTCATTGTAATCAATCTTCCCAATAGCTCTAAAAGTATTTAAAAAGCCTGTTTTTCAAGAAAAGAATTGTTCAAATCTAAAAAATACCATTGTTTTATAAGACTTAAGTGCAAATCTTTTCAATTTATTGATGGAAGAAGAGAAGCAAATAACAGGACAATCAAACTCTTTTAGGAATTTAGAGTTTGGTAGTTGAGATAAAGGATCTAAAAGAGAAAGTAAGAACCATCACTTAGGTTTTGATTCAGAAAGCACACAGAACTTAAAAGCTCTTGTTTTTTGATATGCCTTTTGGTAATAGTTAGTTAATAAAAAAGCAAGAGATAATAGAGTTCAATTTATTCTCTTGCAATATATACAGATAAAAGTATCTTTTCTATTTAATAGGTTGTAGCTCTCTAATACTTCTTTTTTGAAAGTCAGTTGTGTAAATGTTCAATAGACTTTCTTGAAAAAAAGATATCTAGAAGAGTAATCTTTATTTCCCTTGTATCCAAATCTGTGTTTCCAAGAAGAAAGAGTAAATCCAAGAAAGAATAAAGCTATAAAGGGAGAAAGAAGTAGTGAAAAAGGAAATAAAGTTCTACTTTGAGTGGTACTTTCCATTTTCTGTAGAGATAAAGACTTTATCCCCTTCTTTACAGAAGAGAGGCACTAAGCTTTCATGACCAGAAGCAAACTTTGCTTTCTGTACTTCATTATTAACTGGGGTTAAGTCAACTATAGTTAATTGAACCTTTTCTGGTAATACAAAGTCAATTAAGTTAGTTTCAAATCAAACTAGTTGTAGAGTAGTTCCTTCTTCTAGAAAACCACTTGCTCATTGATATTGCTCTAAAGATAGTACATACTCTTCATAAGTTTGTACATCACAGAACTTAAGTAGATCTTTTTCTCTGTGAGTAAAAATTACTTCTTGTTTACTTAAGTTAGCTTTTTCTAGTCTTTGATTTGAAAGCTCTTCAATAAAAATAGCCTTAGTATATAAGTTCTTTAGTTTGCATTTAACTATTCCTCCTCTCATAGCTGTCTTATTGAAAGAGTGATCTAATACCATGTGAGGTTCTCCTTTGTATAGAATAGTTTGCCCAGCTCTTAGCTCTCTAGCTTCTAACATGGTAGACATATTCTTTTCTTTTTAATTTAAGCCAAGTGGCTTAAATAGAATAAAAAATTAGATTAAGAGTAACAAAAAGCTTAATTAAAGTTTCTTAAAGGGGGCTATAGCTCAACAGGCAGAGCACACCTCTTATAAGGGTGCGGTTATGGGTTCGAACCCCATTAGTCCCACCATTATATAGCAGAGTCATTTGACTCAAATTTGAGACTTAATAATTATTGGTGCAGGCCCAGCAGGAGCTACAGCAGCCATTTATGCAGCTAGAGCTTGTTTAAAAGTATTAATACTGGAGAAAGATATAGTAGGGGGGAAGCTAAACAAAACACTCTTTATAGATAACTATCCAGGTTATCTGGATAGAAATGGAATACAGTTAGCAGACAATATTTACTCCCAATTAAAGGAGTTACAAATTGAAACACAATTAGAAGAAGTAATAGAGATAACTCAATCCCAAGAGATTTGAGAAATTAAGACAAAGAGTTCAAAGATATTTAAGAGTTATTCAGTCTTAATCACTACAGGATTAAGAGAGAAAAAGCTAGAAATAGAGAATGAATTAGAGTACTATAGCAAAGGAGTTTCTTATTGTGCTATCTGTGAAGGCAACTTATATGCTGGAGAGGAAGTAGTAGTTGTTGGAGGGGGAAATAGTGCACTAGAAGAATCTATCTATTTAAGTGCAATAGTTTCTAAGCTTAAGTTAGTTCACAGAAGAAGAGAATTCAGGGGGGATGAAATTCTCTTAAGAGAGTTACAAAAAAAAGAGAATGTTTCTATTCATACTCCTTATAGACCTGTAAGAGTATTAGTAGAAGGGGATAGGGTAAGTGGTTTAGAAGTTGAACAAGCAGAGACAGGGGAAAAAATACAGCTTTCAGCTAAAGCTGTATTCATCTTTATTGGATTATTACCTGAAACTGATTTCTTATCTAAGTTAGAGCTAAAGAGAAACTCTTTTGGATTCGTATATGTAGATGAACAGATGAGAACCAATTTAAAAGGCTTATTTGCTGCTGGGGATGTAATAAATAAAGAATTGAGACAGATAGTGACTGCTATGAATGATGGTTCAATTGCAGCTATCTCAATAAAGAATTATTTAAAGGAAATAAAGAAAGACTAAATTATTTCTTTATTGGTTGTCCTCGTTTAGCTCAAGACTCTTGACAAAATATCTTGAATTCTTTTATGCTGAAAATCAAGTATTTTCTAAGTCACACTCAATCAATTCTTTCTCATATATAAACTCTCTTGGGTCTAATATAGACTAAGTCTTCTGGTCTTCAGTCACTCTGATCAGTTCTGGCTCTAACATACATATTCAACAAAACATTTCTGTAAGGTCCCCTTCTCTTTAATGTTTTTCTCCACCCTCCAGAGATAGAGAAAAAATATCCTTCTCTATCTAGCAAGAGTTATTACTAACCTTTAAAAACCACTAACTAATCCTTATTAATAATTTATTGAGTTATTGTTTCTTTCAGCTAGTTAATTTGATTCCTTGAGGCTCATCAGGAGAAAAATCACTAGAGTCTGATCCACAAGCTAACCAATAATCCGCAATTCCTTCAGAATCTTTTGAAGTTACTCCGAAGATAGTACATTCGCTTTTTAAGTTTTCTGAGTTTCCAAGCTTAATCTCCCAATTATCTCTTTGAACCGTAAAGATATATTGAGAAGGGCTGGAGTCGTCGCTTAGATTGAAAGAAATTTTTTGAGTTTCAGAATTTCATTTCAGTTTTCCAGCAATTTGTTCAGGATTATCTTTAGTTTCTTTGTTGTAAAGATGGAACAAATTATCAAATTCTGGAGTATCTTCTCTATTTGCCCTTTCTAAGTTTGAAGTATCAAAACAAGTTAATAATTGCATATTCTCGTCACTATCAGAAGTTGCTGGAACCTCAAAACAAGTTTTGTCAAAGTTATCAGAAGTTAGTTGTGAAGGCGTTGAAATAGTTTGATTATGAGAATTGTCAGTTCCAATTTCTTGTTGTCTTTGTAGAGCTTCTGAATCGCGACCTCCCAAGCCTGTTCCTTCTTCTGTTCTAGATTCCTCACCCAAAGAGCTGGATTGAAAAGAATCAGTTAAAGAAGTAACTACATAAGAGTTTGCACCTTTTCTATTAAGGAGAATTGGAGTAGCGATTGAAACACCAGTAACTCCTGCAACCAAACCAATCTTTAATGCCAAAATACCTAAAGACATTACTTATACCTCTGCTTAGATATACTGAATCACTTAATTTTAGTTGACAACTAATAAGTTATTGAACTTCTAACTTAATTATTTAGCCTTCGGTCAAGAAGTTAAAGGAATAGCAGTAGGGGAGTTGGCATCAAAATCTTCTGATGTATTGTCGCCACAAGAAAGTCAAAATGTGCCTTTGTGAGGAGAGTCTTGAGAAGTAATTTCAAATATTGAGCATTCTTCTTTGGACAAAACTGCAGATACTGCAGAAACCCTATTTCACCCATTACCTTCAGATTTAAAAGAGTATTCATTTTCTACAACTGAATCCTTTGACATTTGCACAGAAATTTGATTATTACTTGGCTCTCAAGAAATCTTTCCTTCAACTTTTAAGGGAATGCCTTTGTTTCTGCTTGGATCAAATATATGGAACTCACTATCATATTCTGGTTGATCACCTTCTTGACTGGAACGTCCAGCATTTTCAGACCCAAAGCAAGTTAATAGTTGAATATTTTCATTTCCTTTTGACTTTGCGGGAACTACAAAACATCTTTTCTTAAATGAATCATCTAAAGAAGGTGCTTCTGAAGAAACGGTACTAATTTGACCTTGAGAGCCTGCATCTCCCCTGACACCTTGTGCTTCTTCTATTCCAGAAGAGCTTGGGTGACTAATTTCAGTATCTGAATTATGTCCATCTGCGTTCCCCATACCACTAGAAGTTTCGGAAGAATGAACATTTTCTAAGCCGGATGAAAAAACTCCCTTTCTACTAAGAAATATTGGAGTAGCGATAGAAACACCAGTAACCCCCACAACCAAACCAATCTTTAGAGCTAAGATACCCAGAGACATTACAAAATAATTACTTTAAAGTTGCCCGAGAGGTTAAGGGAATTCCTTTTGGATTGTCATCAGAAAAATCACTTAAATGATTCCCACAAACAAACAGATAAGATTGTTCATTTTCACTTTCTAGAGAATCATTTTTAAAGATTGAACATTCTCCCTTTAAATCAAATTCACCATCTAATATATCTTGTCACTCTTCACCTTGAGCTTCAAAAATACTATTATTCATTTCCTTGCTTGTCATTTTTCCTTCTTCCAACTTAACAGTTATTTGTCTTTTATCTGGACTTCATATTAACTTGTCATTTTCTCCCAAAAGTAAATATTCTTTTTCTGGACTGCTTAGATAATACAAACTGTTGTATTCAGAATATCTTTCATTTGTATCATCTCCGCTAGCCTCACCCAAACAAGTTAATAGTTCAGATCCATTATCGGATGATGCAGGTATTAAAAAACAAGTCTTATTTAATGTCACTTGTTCAGTTGGAGAAGAATCTCTTGAAGAAGTTTCAACAGTCCCTAAACTTCTTTCTTGCACTTCAGAGACTTGTTGACTCGGAGAATCGCTTGAAGCATAGTTAGAAGAATTTTCAGTATTGTCTGAAATTGCGTTGGTAGGCACTGAAACATTATTTGTCTTTAGAAGTATTGGAGTGGCAATAGAGGTTCCAGTAACCACAACAGCAACACCAACTTTCAAGAGAGTTCCGATAGCTAGTGTCGCCATATTTTCTTAGTCTCTAATAAATTAATCGTTTTTTGTTCAATCAGTTAGTGGAATACCTTTTGGGTCTTCTGGTTGGTAATCTGAAGAAGCATCTCCACAAGTAAGTAAATGTGTTGAATTTGTGCGTGAATCTTTAAGAGTTGCTTTGTAAATTACACATTCGTCTTGTTCCATCAAATTTTTTGAGGTATCTGAAATTCCTCCTCAATAATCACCAGTAACTTTAAAAGTGTATTCTGAAGAAAAATCCCCTTTCTTTATCAGCCTTACAGTAAGTTGTTTTGCGCTAGGATTTCACTCTAGACTTCCATCTATTTTTACTGGGTTATTAGGTTTACTGCGGTCATATAAGTGAAATACACTTTCAAGCTCATCTCCATCGCTGATTCCAACATCTTTTCTAAGAATATTTTTGGGATCGTAACAAGTTAATAATTCAATATCTCTTCCACTTTCGGAATCGGCTGGAACAACAAAACACTTCTTATCGAAATCTTCCACTTGTATAGTTGAGGAAGGCATTTCACTTCTCAATCCAGAAGAAGTTTCCAAGGCAACACTATCACCTTCTACTCCTCGAGGTGAAGTTACACTCAACGAATCTTCTGCAACACCAACTCTCGCCACATTCACTTGACTCTCAGAGTTTCCTGTTACCTGATCAGAATTAATCTCTGAAGAGCCTCTATTCAAGAGAATTGGAGTGGCTATAGAAGTACCAACAACGGTTGTAACCAAACCAATCTTTAATGTCAAAATACCCAGAGACATTTTTGAAGTTACTTCTTATATATCTATTTAAAAGAAGATAAACAAGCTTTTAAATAAATACTTCTAACAATATTTATATTTTTGCAATAAAAGAGCAAACGGGAAAGAAATTAATCAAACATCTCTTTCTATTCCCTCTTTATCAGTCTTGGTTTTAGTAGTTTTCTTCAGGAAGACTTTATCATTCCCAAAGCACTCCAATATTTCTTTAGTGATTATTCCGTATCCTTCATAATCTTCACTTGCATATTCATACTCTTCTATCAAGTCTCAATTCACTAGTCTAGTTTTTATTCATTCACCAATGATTTCTTTCTTTTCAAAAGCATTCAATCATTTAATTTGTTGTCCTCTTCCTGAGAAACAAGCCTTGAAGAGATGTCCATTATCTGTCATTAAATAGAATCAGTTTTTTCTAGAAGGTAGATTATCTTCTCCATCAATAGTTAATCTCACATCATATCAACTCCTTTCTTTTCCATTTTCTGGCTTACTATAACACGCATTCAGGGGAGAAAAGGATAGATCTAAGTCTTTGTTATCTAGAAGTTCTTGATAAGTTGGAACAGTTAAAGAAAAAATAATAGTTCTGAGAGATTCAGATTGCTCTAACTCTTTAAGGTTTATCGACATATTAACGACCCTTTTTGAAAGTGATTTTTAGATTTTTGACTTTTCTTTCTTTCCCTTGGTTTTTCATCCTCAGCAGTTCTATATTTTTCTAATTCGACAACATTACTAGTAAATTCTTCCAACTTTAGTATTTCCATGTGTTCAAGGGAATTTTCAAGATAAAAAGGATCATTACTTAACCATGCCATGTCATTTTGTTTTGGTTTTTTCATTTTCTCGGTAATTAAGAAACTTAGGTTTGGTGAGCCAAACATAACTGAAAAGATTTGATCATTTTTATAAAAACAATAGAGTTTTTCATGATGCTTAAAGTAGTGTGTTAGTCTTATTTCTCCCATGCCCCTTTTCATTCACTTCTCATTGATTTCTAAAACTAATTGGTATGAATCTTCTGAAAATCCAACAAAGAAATGCATTCCTAGAATCAAACAAATGTATTTGATATTTAATCTTTCTACTAATCTGTCTAATTCGCGAAGTGAGTCGCAAGAGCAGTAAGCTACAGAGATTTCCACTCTATCTGCCTTTGCCAACTCTTCTCTAAAACATTCATTGTTGGTCTTCCAACCCTTTACTGAAAATTTAGGTGAAATATTGGTGTGAAGAAAATCTTTTCCCACTGAACTCAAAAATTGATAATTGTTTCACTACATTTATTTGTCAAAAGTGGCAAAAAGGATGAATTTTTAAAGTTTTAGATTTAATCCTGTACTAAAAAGCTAGCAAAAAGACTTAATAGAACTAACTAATTAACTAAGTGACGTCTTCTATATCTAATTGGGAGTCTAAAACCACTTCTTCTTCCATTTCTTCCATTATTTCATTAGACAACTTAATTATTTCTTCCACTATCTCCTTTTTTCTTGGATCGCTATAGGCGATATTTGTCTTTCTTGAGATTCAACCTGGAAAGTTAATTAAATCTTTATCTCGGGATGCAATCGCTTTTTTAAGTTTTTTTAAAGAATTTTCTGAGAATTTAGCTTTTTCTGTAGCAAATTTGATTAATTTAATGAGTTTGTCGCTATAGTCCGTCGTTTGTTTTAAGGTGATGGTATCAGAAATATCTTCTTCTGTTGCTTCTTCTAGCTCTTCTGGGATTTCGATTGTAATATCCTCAAAATCTTCCCTTCCTTCCCTAGCTCTCTCTTTTATTAATTTCTCTTTTAGAGTAGTAAATTGTTTTAGCTCTTCTTCCCCTTCTTCTCCGAAATGATCTCTGTAAAGCCCTCCAAAATTTCTCAATCTTCTTACATCCTTTTCTAACTTTTCTGTTTCTTTGATAAATTTCTTTTCTTTGTGATCTTCAGCTCTACCTCCAGCCCCTTCTATTTCTTTCTTAAGACAACCTAATTCTTCGGCTTTCGTTTTAATTTCATTTGTATTTTTTCAGAAATCCTCTTCTGTATATGTCTTATATATGTTCGAAATATCATCATCTATTTCACTAAACCTTCTTACTGCAGCATCTACAGCCGAAGAAATATGATTAAAGCTAACTATTTTCCCAACTTCTTTATTCCTGTGTCATCTATTAGTTCTAGAAAATGCCTGAATTAAAGTGTGTCATTTAATACTAGGTTTATCTATTCACAGAGTATTTAATTTTGGGGCATCAAAACCTGTCAAGAACATTTCTGCAACAATTAGTAAATCAATCTTTCCTTCTTTAAAGGCCTCCGTTACAACCTCTTTATAAACTTCTTCTCTTGCATCCCCTCTTCTTAATCTCTGATTCCATCCTTGTTCTTTTCTACCTATACAAAGAGTTTCAAATTCTCTTCTAAAAGAATTTCTAATTTCTTTGTAACTGTCTTTATCTTTTTGCTTTGAGGCAGTAAATACACAAGCAACCATAAGTTTTTTGCCATTTTCTGATTTTTCATTTAACTTTTTGAATTCGTTGTAACAATCAATAGCACTGTCAATGTCTTGAACAGCTAATATCCCATTAAATCTTTCTCCATTATGAACGGTTTTGCTTTCAAATTCTTCCCAAACTGTCTTTGCGATCGCTTTTACTCTCGCCAAACCCCCTTTAGGCAATTTTTTAATAGGAGTATCACTGTTAGTTAGTTTTTTACTTTCATCATCTTCTGGGGGCTCAAAAAGTCAAAATCGAAGAGTATTTCCATCTTTAATAGATCTATATATGGTGTAAGAAGGACCAATTTGTCCTCCGAAATAATTCTCAGTAGTATCTTCGGGTGTCGAAGCATTTTCTGGAAAAATAGGAGTACCAGTAAATCCAAAAATAAAGTATTGCTTGAATTTCTTAATGATTTGTGCATGCATCTCTCCAAAGTTATTTCTGTGACACTCATCAATAATGAATGCAACCTTTTGATCAAATAATTCACTCGTTTTTTCATCATTTTTGCAGAACTGAAAGAGCTTTTGAATAGTTGTTAATACTATCTTTTCTTGTTTATATTTGTTTGGGTTCTCAAGAACATCAGACAATTTTTCACCCTCATCTGCTCAAATTATTCTTTGATTTCCCCCGTAGTCTTGACCTGAAGCAAATCTTGTAAATTCTTCATTAACTTGAAATTCCAAAGCATTTCTATCTTCCAGTAGAAATATCTTTTCTATTCATGGAACGTCATGACCAATTAACTTACAACTCATAAAAGCAGTTAGTGTCTTTCCGCTGCCCGTTGAGTGTCAAACATAACCCCCAGCAGATTTATTTCCCGAGTTTTCCTTTTTTGCAAGAATATGATTACAAATTGATTCCGCCGCATCAATTTGATAAGGCTTTAAAATAATGAGTTTTTTTTCAGTAATAATGCAGTACTTAGTTAAGAGCTTTAATATGATTTCTTTTTTAAAAAAATAAAGCGCAAAAGCATTTATATCTTTAATGGGTGTGTGTTTTTGATCTGTTCAATAGTTAGTGATATTTTTGAAATCTTGAGAAGTATTTCCATCTAATTCTGCAACATATCACTTCGTTTCGATTCCATTAGTAAGTACAAATATATGTATGTATCCAAATAATCTATTAAGAGTTTTTGATGTTTTAACTCTTCACTCTTTATATCCTTGTTCTAAAGAATTTTTGGGAGAAAGTAAAACAATGTGTACTAAAGGAAATCCATTAATTAATACATTTAGTTGTTTAATGTTTGCACTTGAGCAGAGAATTGGATGGGGAGCGATTTGAAAAGAGTTATTTTCTCAACAACTTTTGTCAATAAAAGAGAAAGGATCTTCTGATCTTGGATGTGTTGGATAGCCTTCGTGCTGAATAATTTTCAATTTTCTTTCCACAGTATCACCTTCAATTTCTATATATTTCCTATAGAAAAAATCCCATTCTTTTTCTGAGTCGGAAAAGTCCCCTTCGCCCCTTTTAGTATTTAGATGTTCTAGTTGTCTTCTTAAGTTCTCAACGTAATCTTTTTCAGTTGTAAGTTCTCTAGCATATTTGTAATCTAACTGAATAAGTTGTTCAATTAACTTCTGTTGGATTTGATCAATTGAGTCATAAGTGGGAGTCGGATTGTCAGACTTATATTCCGGTAAGACAGTTTTGTCTAATAATTGAGGCTGTTGCATTCAGAGCTAAAAAGAGATTTAACTTGTCTCTCCGAATAAATCAAGCAATTTATTATCTATGATTGGCTTTAAATCCTTAATTTGTTTTTTCACCACCTTAAGTTCTTTTCTTAGAGCAGACATGCTCTCACTTCATTGATTGTTTTTTGATTCAGAATTCGCAAGTCAAATGTACTGTCTGATAGAAAGGCTGTAATCTTTTTCTTTTAGTTGTTCTGTTTCTAGAAATATATGTTTGTAATTTTGTAAAACCATTGGGTCTCTATGAATTACAGCTCTATATAACTCTTGTAATTTTTCACTGCTGAAGAGGCTTGTAACTTCTTCCAGCTTTGAAGGGTAATTCTTTGGAAAATTAATCATTAATAGATTCCTATTTGTGTTATTGTTTCTGCTCTTCAGTATCAAGATACACAAAGATTTGGTTACTTTTTCTGCACAAAGTTTTGCTTCATCTTGAAAGCTAATTACACAATCTATACATCTGTAGTGAGCAAGGTCTTCCAAAATATTCTTCGTTTCTAAGTTGTGAATAGTCATTGCATTTTCGAAATACAAAACAACTGCAACTCCATTTGTTGGATTTAGGTGCTGTGAGCAGTGATTTATGAACTTACTTACATTGTGTTTTTTTCTACTATCAGATAAAGGTAGAAAGTTACCGAAAATTACATCATATTCCTTTTTCTCCCCTTTCGACGATGAACTCTCTAGAACATTTAAGTTAGTATGTCAATTTGGAATTTGTTTGATCTCAAACTCTTCTCGCGTTAAGCCATGCACTAATAAATTAATTAAGCAAAGGGCATGCATACTTTCGTTGTTTTCATGACCAAATATTTTGAGTTGTGGCTCTCCAAGTCATTCTCTAAATTTCAACAAGAAGTAACCTCAATTACAGTCTGGATCATAGATTGTGTGTATATCACTAGGATTTCTTTCATTTAGTGAGAGTTTGAAGAGAAAATCAATAATTTCTTTTGAGTGAACAAAAGGATTCACTTCCCCGCCATTTGCCTCTTTATCAATCTCACGAACTTGTGCTTTAATAATGTCTTCGAATCCCTTTTTAATTTCCTCGCTTTCAAAATCTAGCTCAGCAACCTTTTCAAACAACTCAACCATCTTATTAATTTTTTGTTGATCTGTAAAGCCTGCTTTGTGCTTTTCGAAATCTATTGTTTTTAGTATCTCTGTGAAGTCATAACCTCACTCACTAACTCTTTCTGGTTTGAATGTTTCATTTAGGGACTTTCTTAAGATGTAGTATTTCTCTCCAGTAAATCTTTCTTTCGAAGCTCTAGCAAAAGTATTTTTAAAAAGATTGTTCGGGGAAATGAAATATCCAGAGTCAGTACATATTTCTTCTTTCATATTCTCTAACTCCCCTTCACCCCATTCGCTATATGGCTTAAAAGATTCTGGATCTTTTTGTTCCTCTAATTTATTAATTCTTTTTTCAAGATTTTCAGAAAGAAATCTGTACAACATAATCCCTATTAGCCACTCTAGGTGTGGCTTGTTGTTTTTTATTAATTCCCTGAAACTCAAAGTTAAAACACTGTAGAACTTAACTTGGATTATCTAAAGTTGTTGAAGTATCGTCTGAAAATAATTTCTCTTTAAAAAGTCAAAATTGTTGCTCTCTAATCTCTAATTCCCTTCTTGTATAAGAAATAAATTCATCAAATTGATTAAAAGATTCAACTATTTCTGTTTGTCTAGTCAATTTCTTCGGTAAAGATAGCTTGAATTTTTTAAGACTTTCACAAAAACTTTCCAGAGAACAGTCAAACAAGTTCTCTAACTCTTCTCTTTTATGTTCTAGTCAGAAATGTAAAAAAGGAGGGGTTAGACAACCCAAAAAACATCTAATTCTTATAAAGTCTTTATTTTGACATCAGTAAGTTCCTGAATTATTAATTCCAATTTGTAACTTTTTATTGATAGAAAAAATTAATATATCTTGCTTTTTGATTTGGTTGTCTATTCAGACTTCCCCCTTTAATTCTTCAAAAGAGAAACGAGAAATGCCGGAATAGATAACCTCTCTCTTTTCTACCTCTAAACTATCTGCTAGTACAGAATCTCCATGCTCAGTAAGCTTTTCTTCTGGTACTTCAAATCTCTTTATATATTCAATTTGAGATATTTCTTCTAAGGTTTTAGTGTTCATAATACTCTTAGATTGAGTTTAAAATTTCAACTTTTCTTTTGGGAAATTTGACTCTTTAATAGTTAAATTTTTCTCTTAACAACTAAATATATTCAAGTTTTTAAAATAGAAGTTCACAAAACTTTAATAGAAAGATGCTTACTATTCAAGAATTAGAGGAATCGGAGGCACTTCAAACCATTGTAATTCCTCTGATCGTCCCGACAGATGATGAAGTTGAGAATATAAAAGATTTAGATTTATCTAAATCAGCCTTAAATGCCTGCTATAGCAAGCCAATACATAACAAAAAAGGAGAATTACAAAGTTTTTTTGAAGTGGAAATTAAGTTTGAAGGTGAACACAACTTACCCCCAAAAGAAGAATGATTCTACGTTTTTACAGATGGAGGGGATGGTTTTAAAGCTCGTTTTGTGGGCAAAAAGACTAAAAGATTAAGTGCTTTTGAGGACAAAGAAATCATTGGTAGTTGGATCAAAGAGAGATTAATGAATTTAGAAATAATTCCTGAGTTTAAGTTTGTTATTCAAGATCACTTTAAAGAAGGAGTAATTACTAGAGAGATGCTCGAGGAATATGGAGGGGATAAGTTGATTTTGAAGAAAACAACCAAGTTTAAAAAGGACGAAAACAAAAAAAGAAGGGCAGTTTGACTTTTTTCTTTTCCGAGCAAAAATTATTCAAATAAAGAACTAAGTGAAATGGGTAACAGAGTGTTTTTTCTGCCAAAGAGTGCTTGAAAATAAATATTTTTATTATTAAAGGATTTCTAGAGGATTATTTAAAAATCACTCTAAAAAAGGGTCGTTAATATGTCGATAAACCTTAAAGAGTTAGAACAATCTGAATCTCTCAGAACTATTATTTTTTCTTTAACTGTTCTAACTTATCAAGAACTTCTAGATAACAAAAGACTTAGATCTATCCTTTTCTCCCCTGAATGCGTGTTATAGTAAGCCAGAAAATGGAAAAGAAAGGAGTTGATATGATGTGAGATTAACTATTGATGGAGAAGATAATCTACCTTCTAGAAAAAACTGATTCTATTTAATGACAGATAATGGACATCTCTTCAAGGCTTGTTTCTCAGGAAGAGGACAACAAATTAAATGATTGAATGCTTTTGAAAAGAAAGAAATCATTGGTGAATGAATAAAAACTAGACTAGTGAATTGAGACTTGATAGAAGAGTATGAATATGCAAGTGAAGATTATGAAGGATACGGAATAATCACTAAAGAAATATTGGAGTGTTTCGGGAATGATAAAGTCTTCCTGAAGAAAACTACTAAAACCAAGACTGATAAAGAGAGAATAGAAAGAGATGTTTGATTAATTTCTTTCCCATACTCTTTGGTTTATTCTTAAATAGATATATTTAAGAAGCAACTTCTGCAATGTCGCTGGGAATTTTGACTCTAAAGATTGGTTTAGTTGCCGGAGTAACTGGTGTCTCTATCGCAACCCCAATACTTTTAAAAAATAAAGTATCTTCAGTTACAGAGAATAGTCAAAGTTTGCAAGTTACAGATTCACAACAAGTAGAAGCGGGTAGAGAAGGCTCGAGAGATTCTGATTCCCAACGAACATTGAGTGAAGCAGAAAGGGCAGGTTCACCTGTTGTTTCCTCTGATTTATCTCATTCAGGGAGTTCGATGAGTTCACCCACTCCAGTAATTAAAAAAGAAGAATTTGATAAGAAATGTTTTGTCGTACCTGCCGAGTCCAACGGCGGAAACGATATTAAGTTATTAACTTGTTACGATCCGAAAAAGTTCATTAACAAAGAATTTACGGAAGAACAGCCTGAGTACGATAGCATATTCCATATTCTTGACACAAGCAAAACAGATAATCCTGTAAAGATAAATGAAAAATTGGAATGAAATCCAGAGAGCCGACATTTGGTTGCGAAATTAGAAAGTAATTCTGAGTCAGAATATATCTTTACTGCCGCAGGAAATGAATGAAAAGGCATTTCTGATAATCAAGTAATTAATTTATTAGATGAACATGAGTGTGCAATTTATGAAGTTACCCGAGACTCCCTAAATCCCCAAAAAACACATTTACTTGCTTGCGGAAAATATGTTGGAGAATTCTCTAATGAAGAGCCGAAAGGAATCCATTTAACCAATTGAGAAAGAGAAAGACAGTTAAGTTAGTAATTAAGTGGTAATCCAAAAATAATTGATTCTAGCGAAAGTTCTCGCAATCTCCGTCTCCTGTACAACTGGTTTATTAGGTTCAGCATCCCCTTTAATTCATATCGGAGTCACTAAGTCTGATTGAAAAAATAAGTGATATCCAAACAAGAATGATTTTCGCAAAGCAGTATTATGGGGATGTAAGGCGATTTCTGACGTAAGCGCAAATATTAATTACAAAGATAAGCTTTACAACATATTTTTAGAAGAAAACTCTCAAACTTCTGAGAGTTCCAAAATATCTTTTAGAGTTGAAGAAGTGACAATTAGTTCTGGTCAAAAAAAGGATGTATGAAGATCTAACGGAACAAAGAAGGAAGAAAATTGAGATACTTGAAAACTTTCTCGAAAAGAAAACACTTTAGTTCTGTCTTTCCCTTATCTCAATAAATGACAACATCAGGTTGAATATGCTTTAACTGGTTGTGAAGGCAGCAAAATTATTCCATCCGATGACAGTAGCAGTTTTGGTTCTGGCGAGTTAGTCGAATCAAGTCAAATTCAATTAGCTCTCTCTGAAGGTGATAGTTGCAGAAAATACTTAAGTAGTGTAGAATGTGACATCACTATAAATGCCTCGGGAAAGTTAAAGTGAAAAGAAGACTGACAGCCTAAAATCACCTACACAGCATTTAAATAATCAAACAAAAGTAAAAAATGGCGACATTAGCGCTTGGAACTTTAATTAAATTAGCTCTTGGTGGGGTTTCTGGTGCGACCGCTATCACTCCAGTTGTCTTTTATATTGCCAGCCCACGAGAAGTTGAATTAACTAAAGAAAAATTAGAAGAATTTAAAAGCTCAAAGGGTTTTGAATCTTGTCAAACTTTTATTTCAGCTTCAGACAACAAACATCTTTTATTTCTTTGTGTAAGAACGGCTAAAGAAACAACTGACCAAAATAAAATAGCACACTTTTACTTCTATAACGGAGGAAGTTGAGAAGAGGCAATAAGTCTAGAAAAAGACTCTGAAAATAAGTCAAAGAATTTTTTCTTAGTAAGAACTAGAACTTGATTAGGAGAGAGAAGAAGAGTAATTAATAATTTGGGAGAAATAACACCAAGCACTTTAACTGAACACGATAAACATGGAATGAGATGTAATTTCTCACCATCTGTCTTAAAGAAAGGTTCAGGTGTAGGTAAGCATTTTGTTTGTTTCGAAAACAGTACAAGTGGAGGAAAAAATCATCAATTAAAGTGAACTTTGAAGGATTTCGATCCAGCTAAACAAACTTAACAAATCAGAAACTTTCTTCTTTAACTATTAGTTCTTAGCTCTTATCTATTGAAGAAGCTAATAATTGGTTCACTTACAACTGCAATTCCTGTCCCTTTAGCCTCTTCATGCTCTTATTTCTTTAATAAAAAAGCTGAAGAAATAAATCGTTCATCCCCGACACTAAAAGCTAAAGAAGAGGTTATCTTAAAGCTTCCGGAGATCCGAAAGAAATTAAATGACTATACTTTTCGTTTAGTTACTGAAGGGGGTTGAGGTACTGGTTGAATACTAGATTACCAACTACCTAAAAAGGGAGAGAAATATCCACTTACCTGATATATAGCTACAAATCATCACGTAATAGGTAGAAGTATCTTTCAATCCAACGATTATGAGATAAAGAATTTTTGCGATCTAACTGCTTGCGATAAGAATTCACTTTCTGACTGAACCTTCATAAGACGAAATATGAAAGGCAGAGAATACTTATATCATGGAGCGATTAAGAGGCAAAAAATAAAACCACCAAGACTCTTCTTTGTCGCAGATGATTTCCTAGAAAATACAGAGAAGACGCAATACAGAGACTTTGCAATACTAGAAATTGAGTTCACAGATGAAGAATATGCCAGAGAAGTTACATCTGACTTTGCTACTAAATATCCAATAAATACAAAGAAAGCAATAAATGTTTTTGCTCCTTCTCTAGGGAAAGAAGAGATAGAGTCTAAAAAGAGAAATTACTACAATCTCTCTTACCCAACAAAAGCTGGTAGATGAGATTATTTAGTTAGTTGATTTGATAAACAAGAAAACTCTTCAAAAATTGTAGGTATTCAAAATATCAGAATAGCTAATTGCAAAAATAGAGGAATATGTGAGAAAGAAAGAAGATATTCTTATAAAATGCTTAACGCGAAACAAATAAATAAAGGAGCTTCTGGAAGTATGTATATAGATGACAAAGGAAATTTATTAGGACTATTAACTTCCTCTTGTAAAACAATTGGGGAAAAAGGAAATGGTGTCTTACCTATCAGAACAAAACAGATATCTATTGGAAGAGCTTCATCTCAAGAATATGATTTAATACTTGGAGCAAAAGGACAAACCATTTCTTATAAGTCACAAGTAGAAAAATATAAAAAGAATACTTGGTTAAGTACTTTCAAAGAATGAGACACTCCAATTATTGTTTAGTTAAAAGAAAGTGATAGCTATTAAGTTAATTGCTATGCCTGTGACTGTGACGGCAGGATTGTTAGGTTCAGCATCACCCCTAATTCATATTGGTGTAACTAAATCAAATTACAAAACCAAATGATATGAAAGGACGGATTTCACACAACCAATCTTTAAAAACTGCAAATACAATGGCAAAAATCCCTTAAATGTTTATTTGACTCTTGCGGGGGGGGAGGTAAATGTCCCTCCAGATAGTAAAAAAGTTTCTCTAAAGGTTGTAGAAAAGAGTAATAGTGGAGAAAGAATTGTTTGAGGTGTAGGTTCCGATAACTCACATGAAGAAGTTTGAAAGCAACTTAAACTTCAATATTCCGGAGATCAAGAAAAAAAGATTAAATTTATGTACCCTTATCAAGATCAATGAGATCGAGCAACTAGAACTGGTATAGCAACTTGTGATGATATGCAAGTTGAATTTGTTGCGGATAAGGGAGGATTTAGGGACTCTGATTTTCTTGAATTCAAGGATATTCAAGTAACTGTATCGGAAGGAAGTAAGTGCATAGAGGGATTCAATAAAGTAGAGTGTGAAGTTGAAATTGGACCAGACAATCAAATTCAATGAAAAGAAGGATTTAAACCAAAAATCATTTACACAGCTTTTTAAGTCCTTCAAAGCCCGATCCAAACTGGATTTTTACCCCCTTTCAGAATAAGTAATTTTTAGAACTTTTTCATAATTTTTAGGGTTTTTGAGTAATAAATATGTAAAAAATTGGAGGGAACAAATCAAATGGAGTTTTTAACTCTTTCTTTTCTCTTGTTGAATTATTTGCCTAAGAAGCACATGTCAATAAAAATTACAAGTAACAGAATTTCTTAACCATGAAGATAAAATTCGACTCTCCAGATATGTCATATGTATTGTTGGGAAGGGATCAAGAAAAAATAAGTCATCGCTTTAGAGAAGAGTTAAAGAAATCAAATCAATTGGTGATGGCTGTTGGGATAATAACTCTTGAATCTTTGCAAAAACTTGAAAAGTTGATAGAGATATACCAAATCAAAAAAGTGTGTCTCATATTGGGTATATATAGCGTCATTCCCCTACCTGATCAATTAAATAATTTGGTTCTAGAGATTAATGAAAGATGAAAAAGAGAGGGAAGGGGAGAAATAAGACTATTTCACTCTTATTTATTTATGGGGAATTTTTGTTGCTTTATAAACAATAATCAAATCTTTTCATCTTTATTTGGAACTTTTCACTTAGATTTCTTAATGAATCAAAGAAAGCCGTTGGAGGAAGAAGATGAAACAGAATGAGAAACTCTAGTGAAAGACCCAGATATTCTAGAAAACATTCTTGAACATTCAAATGAAATTAAGTCAAAAGTTATTTCAAAAAATGTAGTTGAAACTTTAAAGCAAAAAATAATACAAAAGAAAACTTAACTTAAATCAAATTAAGAAACCTTAAAATCCAAATAAAAGGAACACTTTCTAAGTGTTTCCTGCATAGATTTAGAGAAGACTGAAGTACTTTAAATTTATATTTTTCTTATGATTATTTCTGCTTAAGAAAAAATACTGAATACCAAAAGATTTAGCTTTACCTCCTCCAAAGGAACGAGAATAAAAAATAGAAATAATCATTTAAGTAATATTTAAAGGGAATGTTTCCGAGTATATTAAAGTTTGTTGCCTTTTCAGTTACCGGCATAGCCGGAGCTGGTATTTTGACTCCTTTGTCATATATTGCATCTACCCAAGATAAATTTCAATCTCTATGAAACAAAACACTAAATAATCTTGGTAAGCTGATTAATTGTGATGGTCATGGTGGCGCAGAATACAGTGTTGAAATGATCTCTTCTGAACACAAAAATCAAGATTTAGGTTTGGGAGTTACTTTCAATCTTGTTAAGAAAGAAACAAGTCATTACGGAAGAAGTACAAACGTAAAAACAGAAACTTGAAACAGCAAAGTCGGTGGGGGCAGCAGCAAGTGAGGTTTTAAAAGAAATACAAGTAACTTAAGAGGATCCAATGAAGGAGAAGTTGGAATTTGATACCAAGGAAAATGAACATCAAGGGGCAGGCATCAAGAAAGAATCTCAAGCTGTTCTAAAGGGGAACAAAGAATTGTAAAAATTGGGGATGATAGAAGAAGAGAAGAAGAAGTCGATGTTTCATCTATAAGTCTTGAAGCGGTCAATTGCAAAGGCTGATTTACCAAGACTTGTGACATCCAATTGAGTTCAAATAGCGGTCTAAAGTGAAGTGAAACTTTTAAACCAACAGTTTTTTACTCTCCCTTTTAAAAGTCTTAGAGAAAGGATTTATTTAAGCAAAAAAGTATTTTTGTGTCAAAAAACTAAATAACAACTATTCTCACTCTATAGTTCCACCAGGCTTAGTAGATAAGTCATAAAGAACTCTACTCACTTTCGAGAAAGAAGAGATAATTCTATTCCCAATACTTATTAATTCTTCAATTGCGATGGGGCTAACATCTGCACTCATGAAGTCAAGAGATTTAACTGCCCTAAGAACCACTGAATAACCCAGTGATCTTTGATCACCTTTAACTCCAACAGCTTTATCAGATAACAATATTGGGAAATATTGATCACACAGAGTATCTATTTTTCTTTCTGAAAATTCCTCTTCCATAAATCTTTGAATTTCAGATAATAACTCAATTTTTTCCTTGGTCACTTCCCCTATAACTCTTATTGCTAGTCCGGGACCTGGAAAGGGTTGTTTGTGTAGAAGGAATGAAGGAAGATTTAATTTTGCCCCCAACTCTCTCACTTGATCTTTGAATAGATTAGAGAAAGGTTCTACTAACTCAAACTCTTTAAGTTGTTCGGAGTGTAAGACATTATGGTGAGACTTGATTACATCACTTTCTTTCGTTTCCCTCCCACTTTCTGCCTTGTCTGAGCAAAGAGTTCCTTGAGCAAAAACACTTATACCTCTTTCTTTTTGTTTTTTTGCAAAGGAACCAATACTATCTCAATATCTCCTTGAGATAATCTTTCTCTTTGCTTCTGCATCTTTTATTCCAAGTAATTCATCGAATATGCTCTCTCCTCAGATAATTACCTCAAAGTTTGTAAATTTCTTTTCAAAGTAATTAATTACCTCAATCTCATAATGTGGAGGGTATAGTCCAGTAGAGATATACACAGGATATATATTCTCTGACGGAACCATTCTACTTAGAAGAAGAGCTAGTACGCTAGAGTCCAATCCCCCAGAAACTGCAACCATAATCTTCTTATCTTTGAGTTGTTCAGAATATTGAGAGATTAAGTTTTGAAGCTGTCTTGCTATATCTAAATCTCTTTGAACTTTTGAGTCAGTATCAAATCCAGCAATAGTTAAGAAATTTTTAATTAATTGCTTACCAAACTCTGATTCTTTGAGTTCTGGGTGATACTGAATGGTGTAAATAGGTTTGTTTATGTGAGAGGCAATTAAGTTTTTACCTTCTCCAGTAGCCAAGACTTTGTATCCTTCACCCAACTTAATCACACTATCTGTAAAGGAAGCTCAAGCTCTGAAATTAAGGGGAACTCCCTGAAACAGAGGATCATCTACTTCTCTAGTAACTTTTATTGGTCCATAACAAGGTCCCAAAGAAGGAGAAACTTCTCCTTCAAATATGTAATGAATTAACTGCATTCCGAAACAAATTCCTAGAGTAGGAATATCTTGTGAACTACTAATTTGTTCTTTTATTCAACCAAAGAAAGGAGTTGTAGAGAATTCAGTTACCGAAAAAGGACTTCCGGAAATAACCACAGCTTGATAGTTAGAGAAACTATAAGAAGAATCAGGAATTACTCCACTATTTACTAAAAGTCTTTTTGTTTTTAGCTTGAAATTGTGTAACTTTCTCTCAAGTACAGAACTATACTGAGAGCCTAAATCAATTAAGAGTACTTCTGTAGAGTTATTTGTTGACAAGAAAAATTATTTTAATTTATGCAATTCTTAGTTTTTCTTCTGGATAAGAGAACTTTTGCTTAGATACTCTTGGTTTGTTGTAGTAGATCAGTGAGTTAGGAATTCCTAGTTGACCAACAAACATTAAAAACATAAGTAACAACTTTCCATATCAAGGAGTTTTATTTGAAACGCCTAGGGATAATCCTGCTGTACCAAAGGCTGAAGCGGCCTCGAATAGCGAAGCATGTCTTAGTCCTTTTTTTTCTTGTTGCTCTCCCGGATTAGGTATTCCCAGAGAACAAAGGGTTATTAATGCAGAAGAAACAAAGAATACTATATAGGCACTTTCTATAGTTTGATCTGAGATAGATCTAGAGAATATAGAAAGAGTTCTTCTACCCCTCATAGTTACTCAGATCTTTCCGAGCATCAGGAATAAGGTAATGCTTCTAATACCTCCCGCTGTGGAAGCTGGAGAGGCACCAATAAACATTAATATCAACAAAATTCATTGAGATTTTTCATGTAGACAAATAGGATCTATTCCATAAAATCCTGCAGATCTACTAGAAATTACTAAGTAAACTAGTTGTCAGATTTTTTCAATTGTCTGTAATTTCCCGCAACCTTTATCGCAATCACTTTGTGTTCAATTATTGTCTGTATATTCAGCCAATATAATTCCACCGCTAGCCAATAAGGTAATAGATAAGTACATTAATATAGAGATCTTTGTAAACAAAGAAAAGATATTCTTTGTTTTTTCTTTATTTCTCTTCTTTTGAAGTCATTCTTTGAACTCATATAGAGCTGGGTAACCAATCCCACCTACCATAGAGCAAACAGCGAAGACTATAGAGAGAATAGTTCCTCATCCTCTAGAAAAGGAACTAATAGAGCTCTTGTCTAGAATGTCTAACCCTGCATTATTGACTGCAGAGATAGAGTGAAAAATTCCAGCCCAGAGAGAAGCAAGAAATTGATTTTTAGTTCCTGCTTGTGCCTGAGGAATCGAACCAATGAAATAAAAAAAGAAAGTTAATAATGCTGCAACGAATAGTTCAAAACCCAGAAGACTAATTAATGCAGACTTAATAACTACATAAGAACTTCCTTCACTCATTCCCCCTCCACCTCTTTCTGAGTAGATATTCAGTCTGTCTTCTATAGAATATTTCTTATTCTTTAGAAAGGTTTGTTTCAAAATCATTCAGATGGTTACTATTCCCAGACCACCAATTTGAATCAAAATAAGTACTATTAATTGACCAGCAAAGTTGAATGAACACTTTAAAGAGGAACCGGAGAGTAATCCTGTGGTAGTAAAGGCACTGACTGAGGTGAAGAGTTTAGAGAATCAAGTGTCGTCTTTCGTGTTTTCTCCCTTATGTGTCTGTACCCAAGGAAGATTTAAGGCCCCAAAACCAGCCAATATAATCAGTACATAAATTCTGGCAATTCTCTGAGCAACTGAAGCTCCAAAAAATCACTTGCTAACTAATTCTTTTGCCGAGGCTTTAGTTACTCGCCTACGCAATATACCAGCTGTTTTTGTCTAGAGTAAACTCTATTAAATTATTAAATATATTGTTTTCTGGGGAGTATTCTCCCTGTAGTACTAATTAACTGTGGCGATAGTTGGGAAGAAAAAAGGTCAAAGGAAGGACTATTGCTTAATTGGGTTAAGTAAGTTCAATTTAGAGATAGGAAAGATCTTAATTCAAGAAGATCAAAGTGTTACTGTAATAGACAGCGATCCGGATGCAATAGATAGTTGAGGTCCAGAATTTACTAACTCAATTAATTGCGATGCGAGAGATATTAGAAATCTTCAGGATGTAGGTATTGCAGACTTTGACTATGTCATTGTAGGAATAAAAGATATAGAGAAATCTATTACTATCTGCTCTAACCTAAAAGAATTAGAAGTAGGAAGAATACTTGCAAGAGCAAAAGATGAAGTGCATAAGAGAATACTAAAACTCTTAGGTATCTCCTATAGTATTATTCCTGAGCTATATGTAGTTGAGAATCTAGCATATCACACTATTTTTGACTTAGAAGTGGAAAGATTACCTTGTAATAAAGAAGAATTCCAAGAAAGTGATCTCTTTTGTGCTAGATTACCTGTCTATAACCAAAACCTTTGAGGTAAGCCAATAAGTTCAATGATTTTCTTGAAAGAAAACAACTCACTTATCTTAAGCATCAAAAGACAAAAGGGAGGAGAAACAATTATTCCTGTTTCTGAATCAGACAAACTAGAGAGATCAGACACTATCTTTTTAATTGCCCAAAAAAACTCTATAAGCGACTTAAAGAATTACTTTATGAAGAATGTACCTGTTAACTTACTAATTGAAGAAAGTAATACTACTAACTCTTCTGAACCTACTAATTAAGCCTTATCTACTGAACCAAATAACTTAAATTTTTCTTCAATAACTTCTAAAATACCAGCATAACCATAACTAAGTAGTTTTCTAGGATCAAATCCTTTAGCTTTCATATCTAAGTCTTTTCTCTCTTCAATATACCTTCTGGTTTCAGCTGCAAATTTCATTTGTAACTCAGTATTTATATTGATTTTTGTAACCCCAAGAGAGATAGCTTTTTGAATAACATCATCTTTTATTCCAGTTCCACCATGTAACACTAAAGGCTTATTAATAGCTTTAGAGATATTTTCAAGCAACTCTAGATTCAATCCCTTTCAATTTGGGGGATAGGGACCATGCATATTTCCAATTCCTGCGGCCAAAAGAGTAGGATTTAGTTTACTAATTTCAATGCATTCATTTACATCTGCTTGGTTTCCTAGTCCAATAACTCCATCCTCCTCTCCCGCAAGAGTTCCTACCTCTAACTCAACAGAAACTCCTTTTTCAGTTGCAGCTTTAATAACTTCTGAGGATTTTTGGTAGTTTTCCTCAAAAGGTAAGTGAGAGCCATCAAACATAACTGAAGAGAATCCGGCCTCCAAAGCCTTAAAACAACCTTCATAAGTTCCATGGTCAAGGTGCAATATTATTGGCACAGTAATCTTTAAATCTTCAGTCATTCCCCTAACCATGGAGGCAACAGTTTTGTATCCTCCCATATACTTTGCAGCTCCTTCAGAAACCCCAACAATAACAGGAGAGTTACACTTTTGTGCAGTTAACAAAATAGCCTTTGTTCACTCTAGATTATTGGTATTTATTTGTGCAATAGCGTACTTTCCCGCTAGTGCCTTATTTGAAGCTTCTATTGCGTTAACTACTGGCATATTCCTACCTTTACTTGTGCTAATTTAATAACTCTTTGATTTAGTTTATAACCCTTACTAAAGACCTTTAATATTTTATTTCTTTGTTCCTCTGAAACTTTTTCAGTTTCTAAACTTTCCATCACCTCAGAGTCAAATTCTTGGCCTATTTCAGGTGAAATCTGAACTATATTTAAGGAGTCAAATAAAGCTTCAAATTGAGTCAAAAACATTTTGAAACCAAATAAATAGTTCTTTACTTCCTCACTCTTAGGCTCAGCACTAACAACTCCTTCTAATCTGGAAACAATATTTACTAATTCAGTTAATTGCGCTTCATAGAGATATTTCTTTTGTTCTTCTAATTTAGAGCTGTACTTTTGTTCTATCTCTTGTTCTTTAGTCTTAATAATGACTGAAGCCTCTTCACTCTTTTTCTGTATAGCCTCTAAAAACTTCTTATTTAATTCCTCTTTAAGTTGTTTTTCTTTTTCTTCGTAGTCTTTTAATTTTTGTTCTAACTCTGCAATTCTATCTTCTCTAGATAGAAGCTCCGCTTCTTCTTCAGAGTGTGTTTCTTGGATTGGTTCTTGTTCTATATTTTTTTTCTTAGAACTCATCTAACTTAAATGGTTTCATATTCTTTTTTAAAGAGTCTCATTCAATCCTTACCCTCTTTAGGCTCAGTTAACTGTATTGATTTTATTTTCTCTAACTCACTCGGAGTAAGCTTTAGAGAGGCTATTTCTAGTTTTATAAAGAGATTACCTATTCCCTTCTTAAAAGAGATTCCCATACCCTTTAGTTTCAAAAGATCTCTACTATTAGAACCTGCAGGTAACTTAATAGTTTTGATTCCATAAGGTGTTGGAACCTCTATACTACCACCTAGTATAGCCACCAAGGGATTAACTATTACCTTGGTATATAAGTTATCTCCTTCTCTTGTAAAGACTTCTGAGTCTAGTACTCTAATGCTTAGATAGATTTTTTTACCGTTATAAGATTGATTGTCTTTAAAAACTAGAGAGTCACCAGTCTTAACTCCCCCAGGAATCTTAATAGTTATCTTTTTATTTTCTGTGTTATACCCTTCACCTCTACAAGTTGTACAGATTCTTGTTATTTTTTCTCCAGCCCCCTCACAATATCTACAAGTCTGTCTCCCTTCTATAACCCCAAATAAGCTCTTAGTTCTAATTACTTCATATCCATAACCTCTACAAGCTGAACAGTTGTGAATATAGCTCCTATCTCCTTGATAAGTTCTCATTCCATTACATTCACTACAGGCTTTCTTTGCTCTATAACTTAACTCATAATCACAACCTTTAACTGCTTGTAAAAAGGTAATACTTACATCTTTCTTAGTGACTTCCTCTCTTCCCCCACCTCTCATATCACCAGATTGATAAGAAGAGAAGAAACCATCTTCACCATCTTGTCTAAAGAAATTACTAAAGATATCAAAAGGATTTGCTCCTCCAGCAAAACCATGAGCTCCTCCTGCATTCTCAAATCCACCTCCATATCTGTCATAATTAGCTCTTTTCTCCGGATCACTTAAAACCTCATAGGCTTCATTTATCTTCTTAAATTTCTCTTCTGCCCCCTCTGATTTGTTTATGTCTGGGTGATACTCCTTAGCTAACTTTCTATATGCTTTCTTTATCTCTTCAGGAGTTGCACTCTTACTTAAACCCAAAACATCATAGAAATCTTTACTCATAGTTAGTAATTAAAGAATAGTTAAAGTAATTTTTTAATTACTATATTTACTTCCCTTCTGAGATAAATCCTGGAATTTCTTTTAATAAGTGTTTTGGTAATGGTTGGTAGTGAGAGAAAGACATAGAGTAAACCCCTCTACCTTGAGTAAGTGATCTTAAGGTTGTTGCATATCCAAACATCTCTTTTAGGGGGATCTTACAGTTAATAGTGCTTACAGAAGGAGATAGTTCTGTGGCAGTTATTAACCCTCTTTTAGCTGTAACATCTCCCATTACTGAACCAAAGTATTGCGGCGGAGAGTTAATTTCAATAGACATAATTGGCTCAAGTAGGATTGAACCACATCTCTTACTCGCTTCCTTAAGAGATAAAGAAGCAGCTATCTTAAAGGCCATTTCATTTGAGTCAACTTCGTGGTAAGAACCATCATACAATGTTGCTTTTATGTCTATAACTGGATAACCAGCTAATTGTCCAGCTTTCATAGCATCCACTAGTCCCTCTCTAATAGATTTGATATATTCCTTTGGAATTTTCCCTCCAACTATCTTGTCCACAAACTCAAATCCCTTCTCTGGATTTGGCTCATACTTAATTCAGACATGTCCATAGTTACCTCTACCACCTGTTTGTTTAATATATTGACCTTCAATCTCTTTAGTTTGAGTAAAGGTTTCTCTGTAGGCAACCTGTGGAGCCCCAACATTTACTTGAAGTCCAAACTCTCTTCTCATTCTGTCAATCAGTATTTCTAGGTGTAACTCTCCCATACCAGAAATAAGAGTTTGACCAGTTTCATAGTCAGAAGAGATCTTGAAAGTCGGATCTTCATCTGCTAACTTCTTAAGCACTATAGAAAGTTTTTCTTGGTCGGACTTAGTCTTAGGCTCAATGGCTAAAGAGATAACTGGTTCAGTAAAGGCCATAGCTTCTAGTAGGTAATCTGAGTCAGGAGAGCCAGTTATGGTATCTCCAGTTTTCAAGCTCTTTGGGCCCACTAAAGCACAAATCTCTCCAGTACCTGCTTCTTCAATCTCAGTTTTGTGATTTGAGTGCATCTTTACTAACTTACCAACTCTCTCTTTTATATCTCTAGTTGAGTTGTAGATAGTATCTCCTTTCTTCAACTTACCTGCATAAACCCTTATGAAAGTAAGTCTTCCTACAAAGGGGTCTGTGGCAATCTTGAATGCAACAGCAACTAAATCTGATTCATCTTTGTTTTCAATAGTTAATTCATCTCCACTTCTAGTAAAGGCTTTAGTGGTTGGAATGTCTAGGGGAGAAGGGAGATAGTCTACTATTGCATCCAACAAGAACTTAACTCCCTTGTGCTTAAAGGAAGAACCGCAAAGTACTGGGAAGAAAGTACCAGTAAGAGTGGCTTTTCTGATACACATCTTGATTTCTTCTTCCTTCACCTCTTCACCAGAAAGGAATCTATTAAGAATCTCATCATCATAGACTAGTACTTCATTTAAGAGAGTCTCTCTTAAGCTCTTAACTTCTTCTAGTTGATCTTCTGGAATTGGAATCTCTTCAAATTCCTCATCAACCCCAGCCTTAAAGTTGTAGGCCTTAAAGCCTACTAAATCAATAATTCCCCTAAAACTAGATTCATTCCCAATATTTAGTTGAATTGGAGAGAACTTAATATTCAACCTATCTTTAAGAGATTTCATAGAGGATTGAAAGCTTGCTCCAACCTTATCCATCTTGTTACAGAAGATGATTCTTGGAACAGCATATTTGTTTGCTTGTCTTCAAACAGTTTCTGTTTGCGGTTCAACTCCCATCGCTCCATCTAGTACAACTACAGCTCCATCTAGTACTCTTAAAGATCTTTCTACCTCAACAGTGAAGTCTACGTGACCTGGTGTGTCAATTAGATTCAGTACTACTCCCTTTCACTCTGTAGTAGTAGCTGCAGAGGTAATAGTAATTCCTTTTTCTCTTTCTTGTTCCATTCAGTCCATAGTTGCACTACCTTCGTGTACCTCTCCCATTTTGTGAATCTTTCCAGTGTAATAAAGTATTCTTTCGCTAGTAGTAGTCTTACCGGCATCAATATGGGCCATGATCCCAAAGTTTCTTAGATTAAGTAGTTTGTTAGACATAACTAGAAACGATAGTAAGCGAAGGCTTTATTGCTTTCTGCTGTCTTAATTACTTCTATCTTTCTTTTTATTGATAATCCAGTATTATTGGAGGCATCAATAATCTCAGAAGCAAATGCCTCTACAATAGTTAGTTCACTTCTCTTTCTACTGTATTTAACTAGTCATCTGAGAGCAAGAGCTTCTCTTCTCTCTCTACTAGACTCTACAGGTACTTGGTAGTTAGCTCCTCTAACCTTTCTAGTTTTTAGCTCAATACTAGGAGCTACATTTCTAATAGCTTGTTCAAAAACTTCCACTGGATCTCTTTCTGTTCTTTCTCTTACTTTCTCTAAAGCGTTGTAAACAATTCTTCTAGCTAGTTGCTTCTTGCCCTCTCACATTATTAAGTTAATTGCCTTGGTGACAGTAACGGAGTTGTAAGTAATATCTGGAAGAAGTTCTCTTCTCTTTAGCTTTCTCTTTTTTCTGATGGTGGACTAGCTTTTCTTTTCTTTTTTAACCCCATACTTAGATCTTTCTTTCTTTCTCTTTTCCACAGGAGCTGCATCTAACTTACCTCTAATAATGTGATATTTAACTCCTGGAAGATCTTTTACTCTACCGCCTCTAATCATTACTACGTGGTGTTCTTGTAGATTATGTCCCTCTCCGGGAATATAAGCTAACACTTCATGATTATTTGAAACTCTCACCTTAGCAAATTTTCTAAGAGCTGAGTTTGGCTTCTTAGGAGTCATGGTAGAAACCTTAAGACAAACCCCTCTCTTCAGGGGATTAGGTCTCTTTATTGGTTTGTTTTTTAAAGAGTTTCAACTTTCTTGCAAAGCTTGTGATTTAGACTTCTTCTTCTTTCTCTGTCTTCCGTGTTTGGCTATTTGAGCTAGTGTAGGAATGGCTAAAGAAATAATAAATTAATGTACAAGACTTTCTAGAAGAATTTTAAATTTCATATATATTAATAACTGTTATGTGTGTTTTTTGTGAGATTTCCTCTAACTTAGATAAGCAATCTAATTTAATCAAGGAGGGCCAACACGTATTTTTAATTCCAGATAAACATCCAGTTACTGAAGGTCATGCTCTGGTAATAACTAAAGAACACTACCAAGACTTTAGCTCTTGTTCAGGAGAGGCCCTTCAAGAAGCTGTTGTGCTGGCAAAAGAACATTCGCTTAAGTTACAACAGGAGAATCCTAGTATTCAAGGATTTAACTTTGTGTCTAACCAAGGTGCCAAAGCCAAACAAGTTATATTTCACTTTCACCTACATATAATCCCTAGATACTAGAAATTCAATTAAACTTAAAAAGTTGGAAATGGAAACCATAAATATTAATCTAAAGCTCCCTAAGGAGCTTCACGACAAGCTAAAGGAACAATTAAAGCTTTTGAAAGCTAACAGAATTGAAGGATTAGAAGAAGCTGAAACAGTTGAGGAATTAATTCTTTTCTATCTAGAACACTTCTCTGCAGGTGAAGAGAAGATGAAGAAGATTGAAGACAAAATGCAAAGTGTTTTGGATACCTTAAGAGAAAGGGGAGTTGACTTTATGGATCTATTTAATTCTTTCAACCAAAAGATTCAAGATGAAGAAGTAGAAAGAGAAGAAACTCTAAAGAGTACTAGATACACACACACAGAAAAGAAAAAGAGCTAGAGAAAGTAAATAGAGTTTTTAGTTTAGATCGGAAACAGATTCCGAATCTACTAACTCTCTCTAGATTCTTTTTAAGTGCTCTTTCAATCTTTCTTTATTTCTTATTTGTTGTATTAGGAGAGAAATCTAAGAGCTTATTTACCTGTAGTTACTCTAGTAACGGTAAAGCAGGAGCTTGTTTAGTACTAAGCTTTATCTTTCTACTGTGTTCAGTAGTAACTGATTATTTTGATGGTCACTTAGCTAGAAAGTGGAGATGTGAGTCTAACTTTGGAGCTGTCTTTGACCCTTTAGCAGATAAGATCTTAGTTTCCTCTTTTTTAGTATTATTTAGTTTTTCTTCTTTAGTTCACTGAATAATCCCTTTTCTTTCTATTGCTAGAGAGATAACAGTAGAACTAGTTAGATATAAATTAAAGAGCAAAGGAGTCTATTTAGGAGCTAATAAGACTGCTAAGTGAAAGACTGCTATTCAATTTGTAGGAGTAGTACTTGGATTTCTACTATCTGATACTTGAGGAAAAGAGATATTAAATGTATTCTTTATTATTTCTCTATTATTTAGCTTTAACTCTCTAGCTAAATATCTAAAAATTTATTGAGATCATTTTGAGAGATATAGATAGGAGAATATGTCAGGAGGGTGGAACATTGCCTCTTGTTTAATCTCTCTATCTAGCTTTCTCTTATTCTTCGGTTATGTCTCTTTTAAGAAGTTTTGGTTCAAGAAATATATCTGAAAGTTTTTTAGGAGAAAAGAGATTACTGCCTCTGAATTCAAAGCCTTTGTATTCGCTTTAAGTTCAGCTTTATTTAAGTTCTCGAAGAAACATGTAGGGGCCTTAATAGTCATAGAGAAATTTCAAAACTTACAGAAATATATAAATACTGGATATGTTATAGAGACTAAGTTTTTTGCAGAGTTTCTCTACAACATCTTCCAGAATAAGGAATCTTCTATGCATGACGGAGGAGTCATTATTAGAGGACTGGAAATTAAATCTGTTTCTTCTTACTTTCCTATTTTTTCTCACAAAAATATTCCCAATGAGTATGGCTCTAGACACAGAGCTGCACTGGGGATAACCTCTCAAACAGATGCAGTAGCCTTACTAGTTTCTGAGTCTAGTGGGAAGATCTTATGTTCTGAGGGAGGTAAATTTCAAGAACTAAATAAACATGAGTTGGAATCAATAATTCAGACACTGACTAAGGTTCTTAATTACTATATAGAATAAGTTAAATCTCAATTTGGGGATAAAGGGGTCTATAGTACTTTCTTCACTACCTTGGACAGGTGTTATTCAGAAACAAAAACAACCTAGAGTACGATAGATACTCTGATCGTCTTTCAACAAGATTATCTAAAGCTTTTGAACTAAAAAACTATGCCTCAATTAAAGAGCATGCAAGAGCTCATTCTATTCCTACCTTAGTTAAAGCTTTAGAGAAACTTTCTAACTACGAACTAGTAAACATAATCTTTCTAACCCTTAATGAAGAAAGACTGGAAGACTTTTTCTTTTCTTTCTCTGAATCTAATAGACTAAGTATTCTCAACTCTATTAGACCAGCTTTACTCTCTAAGTTATTAGCTCAACTTCAACCAGACAAAGTGGCAGAGATTCTCTCAATAGTAGACAGTAATTTATCTAAGAAGATTATTTATCTTTCTTCTCCGCAACAGAGAAAAGAGCTAAATATCATAAGTAGCTTCTCCCACTCCCAAGTAGGTAGTATTATGAACACTTCTATACTGACCTTGCCAGAAAACTTTAAGATATCTCAGGCTCTTAGTTACATAAAGAAAAAAAGAAATAAGGTAGAGATTGGAGAAGAGCTCTTTGTAGTCAATCTGAAACAAGAAGTTGTTGGTTTAGTAAATGTTCAAAATCTCTTTTTCTCCACTCAAAACTCTTTATCAGTAGGAGAGATAGTAGATAAAGACTACCTTTCTATCTCTGCTAATGAGCAAATAGGGGAAGCGATTGACTTATTTCAAAAATATCCCTTTACTTCTTTGGCTGTTCTGAATGAGAGGAGTCAAATATTAGGAGTAGTTACTAGTAAAGATATTCTTCCAGAGATAGTAGATGAGAGTGTAGAAGATGTTTATAGATTCTATGGGATTGTGAATCTACAACACTCATATATCAAATCTACTGCTTGAGAAGTGGTTAGATCTAGATTGTTTTGATTAATCGTTTTGTTGTTTGCAACAACCTTAACTACACTCATAATAGATAAGTTTGAGGCTCTCGGGAAAGATCTCACTACCGGCCTCTCTTCTGCTATGTTAGTCCCTTTAATCCCATTAATAACAGATATGTGTGGGAATTCAGGGAGTCAGACTGCAACCTCTATTATTCAATCCTTTGCAAGCAATGAAATAAGTGCAAAAGACTTATGGTCTGTAACAAAAAAGGAGTTAAAGGTTTCAGTAATGGTTGGAGGAATAGTTTCAGTAATTAACTTTTTAAGATTATTGGCTTATTTTGCTATTTTTCCGATCTCTACGAAAAACATTAATAGTGCCACTCAAGCTAATTCCTTAACTTCAGTTGTGCCTCTCTCGGGACAATTGAGAAGTTTGCCTTTGTTTTTCAATGGACAACAAAAAACTTACAACGCCAAAGAAATGGGTTATGTAGGTGCAGGAGTCTCTTCTTTGGCCTTATTTATAGTTATTATTCTTTCTAAATTAATGGGAGTTTTTATTCCCTTTATTGCTCATAAATTCTTTAAAGATCCTGCTTCTATGACTACTCCGGCATTAACTACTATATTAGATGCAGTAGGGACTTTAATCTTTTTTGCTCTTGGAGTAGGAATAATATATGGAAGTTTGAATTTTTTACAGAGTAATGGTCACTAGATAATGTACCTTTCTCTCTGAGAACTTTTGGGATTTAAGACAAAGACTTTTGATCAAAGAAAAAAAGAAGTAATCAAACAACTAGATGAAAGAGAGTGAGAGCTTAGGGCTGATTGACTAAGTAATTCCGCAAACTTTCTCTCTTTCTCAAATGACAAAAAAGATATAAATTGTTCTTTCTTCTGAACTAAACAACTGAAAAATATAGCTCTATTTGTTGGTACTCTTGGATTTTCAAAACTCTTTTCACTAGTAAGAAAAAGAGATACTCTTTCTTCTATTAAGGAATTAAGCTCTCTGAATTCTAGGAAAAAAGAGGTTGCAGAGGCTAAGAGATATTTCCAAAAGATTAAGGATGATGAAAAGAATTACGAAGAAAGCAAAGCTAAAGAATTAGAGCCTTGAGCAGAAAAGATAATCTCTTATTCTCTTTCTTCTATGCCTTTCAGCAAACACCAAGAGATAGTTGAGAAGAAAAATAGAGATCCCTATCTAAGATTTCTTCATCTTTACTCTATTGCTATCTCTTGTTTCTTTACTGGAGGGTTAATACTCTTTTACTTCATATATAAAAAAAGTAGAAATCCTAGATATAGATTCTTAGATAGTGCTTTATCTAAGCATGTAATAGAAGGTGCTAGATTTGAACAATATCTAACTGAGTTAGTTAGAGAGAAGTATGAATTTGACAGTATTACTAACTTAAATCACTGTTTAGGAAATACCTTTAAGGATGTAGCACTCTCTTCAGAGTTACAAACTAACTTCCTAAGAAAGACTTGACTAAGAAATATTTTCCTTTTAGTTAGCTCGATACTAACAGGAGGGCTATTTACTTTGTATCTCTATTGACTCTCTATGAGAAATAACAATGAGAAATTTAATGAGATTTGAGCTTCTAAGAGAGTGAAGGAGTGAAACCAAATAGAGACTATAGGGAATATAAATACCAGAACTGGTAGAGCAGTTAAAGCAATTAGAAGATTCTGAACTGATATTCATATTCTTAACCATATCTCTTATGTCACTCAATTGGCTATTGCAACAGTTATTCTGAAACCCCTAAAAGGTATTGGAAGAGGAGTTTATGCGGTCTTGAGTAAGAGAAAAAGTGCAGTTAGCTTTGCATTGATGTTGATTACTAACACCTTTCTAGTTGCTTGGTCTTATTTCAACTCCTTTGACGGTTTGATTTATAAGCAAGCTTTGTCTAACTTCAAAGGATTTAGTTGGACTTTCTTTGTAACTGTTGCTTGTGCGGGAGTTACAACTCTTTGATTTAGCTATCACAGATTCTTAAAGAAATGGTGAGATAAGTTACTTCTGAAGTCTACAAAAGCTTGAGCAGACTTATTACTTTCCAAATCAAAGGTTTCTAAGCTAACTATTAACACTCAATACTACAGGCCATCTAGAGGTTTGAATTGAGGACTGTTTTGAATGTTTACCTCTCCTTTGGCAAAATGAGTAATTAATTTATTCCTGTTACTAGTAAGCTATGCTTTCTTATTGGTTTGAGGAATTAATCATTCTTTTGCTGTTGGAGAGTGATCTTTCTATCCTATGGTGGTTTGCTCTGCTTTATTCATTTTGCTACTGGGTTATCACATATTCTTAGTTATCTAACAACTAAGTGTTCTAATTAGGCAGGTTAGACTGGCCTTCTCCTCTGAGAGGGGGAGAAATGTAATGCTCAAATCTTTTAGTGTCATTTCCTTCACTTTTTTATTTGGCTCTCTTTCTTTATTTCTTGGATTTATTTTCTATAAAGCTATTTGTTCAATAATTGAACATGGTCCTAAAAAGTTCTTTTGGAGTTGAGCAACTACTAAAGGAGCTCCAGAAGTCTCTATTTATGCCCCTCTCATCTACACCCTAATACTAGTAGTAGGTTCAGTTTGAGGAACTAACAAAATAGCTCTAAAGATTGCAAAGAGTCTCTTAAAGCTCAAAGTAAGAATTCAAAAACTATTTAGTGGCTTACTAAGAGTGATCTCTATACTTCCTTCTTTTGTAATCTCTTTTGTTCTCTTTGAGGCGATTATGCCTCAAATAATTAAGGCATTTGGTTATTACTCTAGTTATTCCCTTATCTGAATAGCTATTTGTTTTTTCTCTTTACTCTTTCCTATCACCTGCTTAAGCTATTTAGATTGGTTTAACTCAAGAGAGATAAAGGGAATGAACTCGGCACTGCTGAGTTTAGCACTAGACGATAAACACAGGGAAAAGATCTATCTTAAGTGTTCTAAGAGAGTGATCTATTTAACTTGAGCAACTTCCCTAGTTAAGGCTCTTGGAGAAAGTGTAGCTCTTAGTTGGTTCTTATCTAGTGATAGATATGACAAGCCTTTTAGCTCTTGAAGTAATTTCTTTAATACTAGAAGTCATACTATCTCTAGTCTTATTTCTTCCTTTTATTTCTCTGAGGGGGGAGGGAAAAAAAGTAGAGAAAGTATGTATGTATTTGGCTCTGCTTTATTACTTCTTTCAATACTTCTTAATTGATTTCTAAAAAAGAAAGCTACAGAGATTAATTACAAAAGAAGTAAGTTGAGTCAAGAGTTAGAGAGATCAGTGTGGAAATTGAAAAGCTCTTTTGAGAGATTCAGATACTCTAACTCTTTTGTTTATCTCTCTAGATACTCTGGAAGTGAGATTTATAGTAAGAAATTGTTGAGATGGAGAGAGAGGGCGAGAGTGCTGAGGAGTTACAGAGAAAAACTAGGAGTTTTTTTAGTACTCTCTTTTTTTATAGCTATTTTGGGGGTGGTCTTACTAAGAGGTATGTACTTTACCTTCTACAACCTAATAAAAGGCTCTAGAGAGACTTATAGCCTAGGGGGTCTAGTAGTGCCTACTTGAAATACTGCACTCTTACTATTCTTTTCAGTAGTTTGAGCTCTGCCAATTAGTTTTCTATCTGCTTTCTTCGTGAATATTTACTTAAAGAAGAAAAGAAGACTAAAGAGCTTCTTTCTTTCTGTTATCTCTGGAATAGGAACAGCTCCTCCTATGCTTTGAGCTATCTTTAGCTCTTTATTCTTTATTCACTACCTTAAGTTAGGGGTTGGAAAGGTTTCTGTATTTGCTGGATTACTTTCTTTTACTCTCTTGAGCTTTCCTTTTCTCTTTAATAGATTCTCTAATTTATTTGAGACTTACTCTAAGCAATACAGTAAAACCTTGTCTTATCTGGGACTACAAAGCTTTAATCTCATTTACTTAGTACTAAGAGATGGAGGGGCAAAAATTAAATCCTTTCTATCTAACTTAACTACTAAGTTAAATGGGGAGAGTGGACTACTCTTTATTACTATGGGAGCCTCCCCTAACCCTAGATTTACTCTTTGAGGTCCGGGACAAACTCTTACAACTAAGTTCTTTGCTTCTCTTTATAAATACAAAGTGACAGAGATAAAGGCGATAGTTTATGAAACTATCTTCTTTATATTTGTGTTTTCAATCTTTGTTTACTCTTTACTAACTACCTTTTGAACAAAGAGAATCAAGAAAGTTATTAAGTCTATTAGAAAAGTTTCTAGAAAAAGTAGATTTAACTACTATTGGAATGTCAACTCTAAGAATAGAGCTTCTTTTCTGATCCGATTAAATACTTTGTAGTTTTGTGAGATTTAGTTGAAAGAGAACTCATATTCCCTCTTACAAACTATTTAGCTCTGAAGAAGAATCAGAGTTTTTATATATAAAGGATTTTTCACTTTTCTTAAATAGGGATGGGGAGAAAAAGAAAGCACTTCATAATATCAACCTAACCTTTTCTAGGAATAAGGTATGGGGAATAGTTGGGCCTTCCGGGGCTGGAAAATCTCTTTTACTTAACTCAATCTCTAAGGGAATATTAGAGAAAGAGAATAGCTCTCAGTATAGTTGAGAGGGTCAGATAGTTTACAGGGGAACAGAAATATTCTCTAACTCTTTTCCTATAGAGCTATTGAAAAAGAAAATAGGTTTAATTAGTCAATTACCTGTTTTATTCCCTCTAACTATTAGAGAGAATATCTTATTTGCTCTTAAGGCTAGAGGGCTCTATGACTCTAAATTGCTAGAGCTTAAGTTGAAGAAGATATTGATTGAATGTGATCTCTGAGAAGAGCTTAAAGATAGATTAGATAGTTGTCCCATTGGGACTTTATCTGTGGGGCAAGCGCAAAAGCTCTGTTTCGCGAGAGCTCTAATCTTAGATCCTGAACTTTTATTAATGGATGAACCAACTAGTGCCTTAGATCCTTCTTCCGCTTCTAAAATTGAGAAATTAATTTTGAAAATTGCACACAAGATCACAGTCATAATAGTCTCTCACTCTCTATCGCAAGTAAAACACATAGCCGATTACACAATCTTTTTAAAAGGGGGGAGAATAATTGAGTATGGTCCTACTCCAAAGATGTTTACCTCTCCACAAACTAAAGAATTCAAGAACTTTATATTAGGTCAATACTAGTGATTAAGTCTTTTTCTTTTAACTCCTCTGCTCCTAAAGAGTTGAATAGCAGAAAGCTATTCATTATCTCTATTTGTTCCATGTTGGGAGTGGGAATTTTCTTGAAGTCAAAGACTTTAATAGAGCTTTCTAATCAAAACTTTTGACCTATCTTAGTTCTCTTTTGTATCTCTGCAGGCTTAATTATCTCTATGTGTTGAGCCTTTACAAGACTAGTAGATAAGAAAACTAGCAGCAGTAGAGGATTTATAGAGTGAGTTGAGGAATATTGTGGTTCTAACTTTAAGAGTTGAGCATTAGAGTTTACTACTAAGTTATTACACCCACTAGGAATACTCACTACTTCTATCTATCTAATTAAGTGAATTAATGGTCAACACTTTCTTTGAGTTTGAGAGGCCTCAATTTGTGCAATAGTAATTAGTTTTTTAGTTATTAGCTTGAATGTCTTTTCTTTTAAGGGGGCTGTGTTGTTACAGAAATGTCTTTCTTTTTCTATATTTTTGGCAATACTTTACACACTGGGGTTTGGAATTCACTCTTATTTTGTTAATGAAAGTGATGAGAAGACTGAACAATCCACAACTCAACTAACAGGACTTAATAGTTTAGGAGGTTGAACTATTTTGCTTTCAGGACTGCCTTCTATCTTCTTTATGTATGATGGGTTTTACTCTGTGCTAGCTCTTAAGGAAAAAACAGCAAAGAAGACTTCTTTTAGAAAGATAGTTTCACTCTCTTTTATAGCAATTACTTTGATTTATTTCTTAGTCATAAGTATTACCTTGTTGGGCGAGGGAAATACAGGTGATTTTTTGAAATTTAAGAAGTTAGTGGAAGATAAGAATTTCAAAGATGTATTGATAATTCTTATATTCTTAACTTTCTTATCTAGCTTAAATGTGGCTTGTATGTGTGGTCTAAATCAAGTAATTCAATTGCACTATAAGTACAACTTCAGAGATTTAGGTGGGATAAGAGATAGATTTTTTAAGGTAGGTAATAGGAAATACAGCTTAGAGACTAAGCTATCAGTTTGGTTTTATTTTTTAAGACAAATAGCAGGAGTGGCCTTAATAATGGCTACCATCTCTCAACTAATATATTGGGCAAAAGGAGGGAATGAATTACTCTGAGAGATTAATGATATATTGGCAGAGTTGAACTCTCTAATTATCTTTGGTATTTTGGGAATGGTTCTTTGAAACTCTAGAAGAGAGCTTAAAGCAAACTATCTAACTTCTATTAGTATCCTTATAGCCATTATTTACTTCTTACTAAATAATGTAGTTGGATTGTTTTATGGAAATGGAAAATTGATTATCTCAATATTTAAGTTATTGATATTTGGAGCTATGTTGTTATATCCAGCTATCCCTCTTCTTAAAGCCAAGATATCAAAATCCTTTAGTATGAGAGATTTGGAACCTAAGAGATTTAATAAACTTAACCAAGAGTACTCATTAATTAAGTTAGCTGTTAGATAATGTCTTACATACACAAAAAAGGATTTGACTCAGCTAGAAGAAAGATGATCACTAGACAACAATGTTCTGACTTAATTTCTTATGGTCAGATTACTACTAAATTAAGTTGTGCTAGATCAACTCAAAGATATTTTGAAAAACTAATAACTCTTGCAAAAGAAGATAACTTAATTACTAAGAGAAAAGCTTACTCTATAGTACTGAGAACTTCTAAGTTCACTAGAGAAGAGCTAGTAAAGAAACTATTTGAAGAGTTAGCTAAGAAATATAAGAGTAGAAAAGGGGGATATACTAGGCTACTAAAGACTTCTGAAGGTTCCTACTTGTTACAGTTAGTTTAGATTCCGTGTTCAGATAGTATTCCAACTAAAGAGTTAGATAGTTCTTCTTCGTCAGCTCCTTCTATATGAAATAGAACCTTAGACTTTCCAGTAACTCCTAAAGACATAAGGTTAATAATAGATTTAGCATTGGCTTTCTTCCCTTCAAATTCAATAAATATAGAAGATTGAAATTTAGAAAGAGATTGAACTAGTTTAGAAGCAGGTCTTGCGTGCAATCCAACTTCATCTTGAATAACATATTCAACTACTTTCATTGTTTAACTACTAATAAATATTAGTAGAACTTTCTTCTCATATCAGCTCTTTTCTTCTTTTCTTTCTTTTGAAGAGCAGGTCTTAAGTGAAAAAGATATCTCATAGCTGTTCTCTTAACTTCAACTGAAAGCTTTTTGAACTCTATTAGAGCTTGTTCAATTTCACTATCTTTTACCTTTATAATTGGCATTATTTCTTAGCTTGATTAGTTGACTTAGCCTTTAATCTTTTTAGTTTAATTGGAAGAGATTCAGGATTTCTTAGATAAGAAAGATAAGCTCTTCTAGATCTTCCTTCTCTTACTCTTTCTATCTTATGAATTAATGGAGAATGAATAAAGAAAGCTTTTTCAACTCAATGATTCTTTAGTTTTTCTCTTAGTAGAATATTTTCTCCTAATAAAGAACCTCTTTTTCTTATTAGTATTCCTTCAAACTTTTGAATTCTCTCTTTCTTCTTGTCATCTATGATCTTTTCTTGAACCAAGATGACATCTCCAGATTTAAGTGTTTTAAAAAGTTGACTTTTAGCTTCATCCCCTTGTAGGCTATAAAAATGTTTTTTGGTTTCTAGAAGTAGATCCACTGCAAAAAATCTAATGGATTTTAATTTATAAATCTAAATTTTAGAAAATTAGCTTGAAATATATAGCGGGAGATACATTACTCTTCCTCTTTGTGAATGTGTAGAGAAAGTGAGAACTAAAAATAAAGAATCAATTGTTACAACCATTATTGGAGTTGATATCAAAAAACAAATAAAACAGGTTTCATTAACTGGAAAAACTCCAAATTATGAACTAATGCAGTGAGTGGAAAGTGGAAATTTTATTATGAATGGAATTCACGTAGATAGAGATAGAAAAGTCCCAATAGCACTTTATGAAGGGAGTAAAAAGGTTTTAACTAGCGGAACATATTTTGTCTTTAGAGTAAAAAATATTTCTCTAAATAAGAATTACTTGAATTTACTTTTCCAACAAGAGTTTCTAGATAAATATTCTCTTTGACTTGCCGGTAAAGGGATTCGAGGTGAGTTGGCATGGAAAGACTTTTTAAAAATTTCCATCTCCATCCCGCCTCTGGAAGTTCAAGAGGAGATTGTCAATAAATATCAAACAGTAACTAAATATATAGAAATTAAGAAAAGAATTAATGAATTACTTGAAAGAAAGATGAAAGCTTACTTCCATATATTGTTTGATGATTTAAAGGATTATGAAACTAAGAATTTCGGTGAGTTATTCACAATCATTCGAGGGGGTCAGCCGCCGAAATTCAATAAATATTTAAAAGAACTTTATTTTTGTAAAGAGGGAGGGATTCCTTGGCTAAAAGTAGAAGACATATCAGAATACAAATTTGTTAATCATACTTCTGAGCAATTAACGCAAGAAGGATTTAAAAAAGAGGGTTGTAAATTGATTACTCCAAAAGATTTAATTTTCATTCGTAGTGCTGGTAGAGAAAGGGCAGGAAATGTCTACATTATTTCGCATAACTTAACAATTAATGAAAGCTTTTGAACTTTATCAAATAATCTACTTGTTGGGGGGGGCATCAATATAGACTGCCTATAACTTTTGCTTATTTTTTGGTTCAGGAAAATATTGTCACATTAAAAAAGAAGACTGCAAGCTCAACTTCTTCAATCTCTTTTAGTATGGAAAGATTTAAAGCTTTCAAAGTCAAAATACCAAAAAATAAAGAATTAATAGATAAATTCAATAACTTCTGTGAACCTATCTTCGAGTTACAAAAAAGTAACGAACAAATTATTCAGAAGCTTATGAAGTTACAAAAGTGTTGAGTTGAAAGTTTAGATTAACTGTTTTTTAGCTGTTACAGAGGGCTTTTATCGCGGTTTCTGAGTAATAAAAAAAATTAAAAATTCATCCTTTTTGTCATTTGTAGCTAATAAATGTATAACAAATTGTTGGCTGTGGAGGACAATACTTTTCTAGTTACTTATATTGACAGTGAGTTTGCGGAAGAAGGAGAAAGGGTGATTGATGAATGTTTTTGAGAAGAAATGGAAAAAGCGGATAGAGTTGAGATATTTGTAGCATATTGTGGTTGCAACTCTCTGGAAGAGATAGACCAATTTGTGAAAAAGGGAAGTATTAAGAATATTTGTTTAATTCTTGGAATGTACTTCTTTATTGGATTGCAGGAATCGATGTACAAATTGGTTATAAAAATTCACACAAAATGACAGAGGATGGGCGTGGGGGAAATAAGACTGCTAGATTATTGTCTTAATCACGGGAAACTTTACTGTTTTTATAAAAATGACCATCTTTTTTCAGCAATAATAGGCTCTCCTAACTTAAGTTTTTTGATTCCGGCAGACAAAAAAATAAAACCAAGACAATGTGAAATGGCAGAGCTAATTCACAAACCCTCTTCTCTAAAGCTTTATCGGAAACGTATGAAGAAGTTGAGATCAGATAGATTCTCGAGAAATATGACTTTTCTAGAAAGATATAAAAATGTTGTTACTACAGAAAAAACCAACAAAAAAGGGGAAATAATTGAACAAACTAAAATTACTTACACCAAAAATTACTAACGAATGGTCAGTCTTGAGGAATTAGAACAATTAGAACAATCTGAAGCTTTAAGAATTATTGCTATTCCTTTAATTGTTCCAGCGGCACAAGAAATTATTGACAATGCTGATTTAGATTTATCTTTCTCACAATTAAATGCTTGTTACAGTAAGCCAGCAATTAACGAAAAGACTGGAAAAAGGCAAAGTTGACATGAAGTGAAGTTAATCATAGAAGGAGAAGATAACTTACCTTCCAAGAAAGATTGGTTTTATTTAGTGACTGATAGTGGATGATTAGAGAAAGCTTGTTTTTCGGGTAGAGGTAAACGAATTAAGTGACTAAATACTTTTAAACGTGAAACCATAATTGGTAATTGAATCAAGAATAAATTAGTAGAGTGGGAGGTGATTGAAGAATTTTGATATCCTGATGAGGATAAAAAGAAGTCTGGAGTAGTTACTAAAGAAGCTTTAGAGCTTTACGGTGGTAGTAGAGTGTACCTAAGAAAACCCCTAAGACTTATAAGGACGAAGAAGGAATTGATAGAGATGTTTGATTTATCTCTTTTCCTTTCTTCCTTTTTGATGAAGTTGACGAATGAGCTGATAAATAAAAATATTCTTCTGCTAAATTACTTTGTCCGAAAGCCGATTATCCTCCAGCTCCAAATCCACTAAAGAAACTTGATAGTGTTGTAAAAAGCATTACTTGCTGAGGTATAAATTAATCCTGAAAAAGTAGATAATCCCAATAAACCTATGTTGTCAAGTTCAATTTAAGGCTCTCAAATATTCTCATTTCTAGCTAATCCAAATAAAACCTGAAACTTTTTTGTTTTATGACAATTGAAGGAATGGATTGGCTAAAAGTTAATTCCTGAAGCTACCCCCCCGCGGCGAACTAGTTAAAAAATTAGTAAAGTAAGAAAATAATGAATTGGTAGACTTTCCTGTTTCTATTTTTGACTTAACTGTTAAATACATGAGGAATAATCATAATTTTTCTTGCGCTTCCCCTTCTTTTTCTAGATATTCCTTGACAGTTTCAGTAGTTAATTTATAGGCTCGATCTCCTGAGCTAGATGAACTTGCAGAACCTCCCCCTCCCCCTCCATTACCCAAGCTTGTTCAACTTTTTCCGCTAATTCTATTAACATAGTCAGATAATCTTGAAAACTTACCTGTAACTTTTTTTGGATCTTCTAGCCAGTTAAAGAGAAGAAAATTAAATACATTTTTTTCTACTTCAAGTCCCATGATTGTTTCGGTACCCAACAGAAACTTTCCCGCTTTTAGAGTATTTGATAGTTTTTCTGTTTTAAACAAATCTATAAATTTTTGTCTTTCGCTCCCGCCTGCCAAGAAAAAAGAAAGTGTCTGTTTAATCTTTGTATGAAAGCTTCGAAACAACATCGTATACATGGTCTTTTCTACCAAAGAACCAAAGAAAGTTTTTAGGCCACTTCATCACTTGGAATAAGTTGTAGGGATTTCTGTAAAGGCTACTGCAGTTGGTTTAATAGTTCATTCAAAAACACTTTTGCCCGTATCGCTAACCCATTGCCAAGCAACTTGTAAACCATTTTGTTGCCCCACAGCAGAACCTGCGGAACCACTGCCCCCCCCGGCGCCTGCAAAAGCATCTGAAATTTTCCCCCCTAATGAACTAAATCAACTTCCTTCGCTATCTCCTACTGCTACTCCAGCAACTGAAGCAGAACCTAACAACAATACACAACCATAAGCTGTTTTGGTTTTGTGTATTGAACCCCCTACTAGAGAAAACAATGTTTGTTGTTTATTTAGATTATTTAAATTCTTCTGTAATAACTAATGCAATCTGAATTAATTATCTAAATAAGATACGTAGAATATTCTTTCATGGCAAATAATTTATTGAAGCTTATTGAATAATAGATCAAAAATAAAATTAACGGGTTTTGTCCATTAACCTTTTAAATCTATTAGAAATTACTGAAACAAAGAATTCAAATAAATAATTAGATTTAATTAATGAGTTTGAAAGATCTTCTTAATAGGTTACTGATTGGGGGGGGCTCTAATTTACTGTTATTTGAGGATACGAATAAATATATTGGAAAAGGAATTGGTGCGGGAGTTGCAATACTAGCTGGTTTAGGTGCTGCTTTAGCTCAAGGATATATCGGGGGAAAGGCTGTAGAATCACTGGCTAGAAATCCAGAAGTTGAAGCTTTGATCTTTAAGCAATTTATAGTAGGAGCTGCAGTTTGCGAATCTGTAGCTATTTATGGATTAATCGTTGCTTTCTTAATAATGTTTGCTATCGACAAAACATAATAAAGATTTAATTCATCCTATTTACCGAAGAAAACAATACTAATTAATTTCTAATCATTAGTTTTCTCGCAAACCTACACCAAAAACAATAAAGAAATTAAAGTCAATGTTCTGGTTGTTAAATGTAGATGAATAATTTATTTATATGATCTGAAAGAAACTTCTACTAGAAGTTGGGGCAATTAGTGGTCTTAGTGGGGGAATAGGTGGATACTTTAACTCCAGCTCGGGGGGGGCATTCAATTAGAGTCAGAAAAAGAATCTATCTTATTTGGAGCTAATTCAAAGCTAAAGAAAGAGCCGAAAAACAAGAATGCAAAGATAGATCAAAAAGTTAAACACTTAAACAATAAATCTACACTGGCATCTTGACATTGAAAGAGTGAAGGAGTAGGTCAAGAATTCCTATTTGTTGAAGGGTGAGATGGTGCTGGTCCTCACAAAATCATTGATAGCTCTGAACATTCTCAAGGTACCAGAGAGTTATATGGTGGTGTCAAAATTAGTGACACTATGGGTTGATTTGGTCCAAGAGAAGTCACTAAAGCATTGGAGGAAATAGAAGAAGTAAAGGAGCGTAACAAGAAAATAAATGTCAGTTATTGACCAGCAATACAAGAATCTGGTAAATACTTAGATCAGCAAGATTTAGATGGTCTTCAAGAGTTTTGGGCTAGCAGAACCAAGGAATTTGAGGAAGAAATTTTTGGTCTTTACCGCGGTCGAGCTTGATGAATAAAGCAATTTGGACAAAAAAGAAATAAAGATCTTGTTGACCTTGAATTTGACTTATCTAAAGTCAGAACAATGTTAAACAAAACGGAAGACCAACTTAGAGATGATCCTTGGACTTATGGAGAGATATTTCAAAATCCTAAGTTAGCAATAGTAAGACTGGTCGGTAATGTAGAAGAAACTGGCTTTAACTATTTAAAACATCTTGCTTGACCGGAGAAAGGAAAGGTTACAAGCCTAAAAGAAAAGAAAATAGCTTTTGTGATTTTGGGATTAATACTAGGTGAAGAGTATGGTTTTGACTGTCAATCCGGACAAGAAGATCACAAAACGAAATTCTTTAAAGAGTGTGGAAGAGATCACATTGGAAAGATACGTAACGATGGGAAGGTAAAGCGGGTAATTAAAACTACTTACAAACATAGCGGTCAATTTAGTGTTCCGGAAGCTCATAAAGGAGGTTCTTGGCGACTACAGCCAAAACTTGATACATCAAGCCAATCTACTTTATTAAAAATGGACGATGTCCAAACAACAGCTCTATTGAATGAAAAATGTGAAGAAGAAGGTGGTTGGTTTACTTGGAATTCCTGGAGAGATACAACAATAAAAATCAGAAGAGAAGTTTGTGACCAAATAATTAGACCTTGATTTGGTAATAATGTCTCAGATAAAAGACTTTGTCTAATAGAAATCCCAGAACATAAGTACTATTTAAGACTAAATACTTATCTAGAAGTATTTCAAATTCCTACCTGAATAAACAAAAACACCTTCTGAACTAAATGTTCCAACTACAGTATCTAAAGTATTTTCTTAACTAATTCCTTTAATTAGCTGTTTGTTCTGAAAGTACAAGGTAAAGAGAATTACTTGCGTCATCATATTCCTCAGATCCCTCTTTAACTTTATAAACTTTTGATCCTTTTTTGATTACACTCTTCTCCTCTTGCGCCCCTCATTCTCTTTCTACAGTCAATTGTGACAACTCTTTACTAGAAAAAGTTGTTCTGTATCTTTTTCGTGAAACATCAGGAACGGATTGTGTATTTGTTTTCATATCAAACTTTTTACCTACTTGGAGCTCTTTGTTCTCAAGAATAACATTAGGCAAAATACCTGTTCACTCCTTAAGAACAGGGCCTGTATTTTCACAAGAGATTACAGTGTAATTACTGTCAGTTGTTATTGATAATCCTTCAAAGAACATCTCTTCATTCTTCTTTTCCTTTCACTTCGCAAGTGCCAAGTGTTGCTTGAGGGGCAAAAGAATGACTAGAAGAAGTTGTTGCAGTCGAACCACTTCCACCTATATAACCTGTTTGTCACAGAGTTAAAGGGGCAATCACGCCACCCCCTCCAACAACACCTAAAGTAGTGGCAAGAAGTTTAACACCTAGAGTCAAGAGTTAAAAAATATTTTTAGCCATTATAAGCTATTTCTTCTTTTTAGATCTCTCTGAAAACTCTAATATTTTTGAAGTATTCTTAACTTCAAATACTTGACCTTTGCCCCCAGATAGCAAAGTACTTAATTGGAATTTCTCCATTCCAGCTAAGTCAAACTCTATATTCTGTAATAATCTTTGCAGAGCCTTACTAACCTTACAACCAGATAATAGATAGTGACAAAATTGTGATCTATCTAGAGTTAAAGATTGATCTTCTGGATAGTAATAACCTATTTCTTTAATAGGACTAAGTAATTTCTCAACATATTCAGAATGTTGAGTAACTATATCTTTAGAGCTTGTTAAGTCTCTATTTTCTTGGAAAGGAAAAACAGAAGGAGATCAGTTAGAGGCTAAAGAGTTACTCTCTTCATCACTCTCCATATAAAGAACTATTGGTAAACATATTTGTGTTCCTCCGTAAGATAACTTAGGAATAGCTGAAATCGATAATTTCAAACTATAGCCTTGAGAGTCTTGATTGAGCTTTTATTAGATCTAATAGATTCTTAGTTGGTTGAGCACCTTTACTAAGAAATTCTTGATACAAATTCATATCTAGTTGAAAGTTTCCTTTTTTAGGTTCATAAAAACCTAGTGTTTTAAGTTCTGCGGAGTCTCTAGCTCTTCTAGAGTCAATAGCAATAATTCTGAAGAAAGGATTGTGTTTCTTTCCTTTCCTCTTCAGTCTTAATCTCACCATAACTTAAAAAATTTTATTTTCTATTAGCTGGTAGTTTAGGTTCCTTGAATTCTCTGAATTTAAAAAGTTCTGGGACACCCTTTTCTAGTTCAGATATTCACTCAGAAGAGAATTTATGTCTTCTTTGGTGATCTAATTGTTCCAGAGGTCATCCTTGAAATAGTTCCAAACCTTCTGGCTCTCTTTTGCCATAGAACAAAGGCAAGATCTCTAGCTTTCTATTTAAGTATGAATAAATATTTCTAGCTCCCGAAAGAGTTGGATACAGTTTGTGTTTATTCTTTATCTCTTCTGGGTGAATGATCTTGTAGTTAAGTTTTGAGTATTGATCATTAAAGACTTGTTCAATGTATTTATCTAATAGTGCCTGATAATCAATCTCTAGTAGTTCCATAAGAGATTCTTTTAACTTAGTTTTTCAGGCTTGAAAATAACCTGATTCAAGAGATAAAGGATTCTTTTCAGGCACTTCTTCTATCTTCCCTTGATATTTGTATTCTCCTAATAAGTCTTGAATTAACTCTCAGTTAGTAGGAAGAAGGAACTTTCGTTCTTCTGTATCACAAGCCAGTTTCTCCCAGTTTTCGTAGTAATCACTTAAAGATGGATAAGTACACAGCATAGGATTTGTGTCCTTTGGAACATTTGTAAAGTAAAAGCTTCTATTTTTGTGAAAGAAAGCATATAGTTTTGGCTCTATTAAAACCCCATCTGACAGTATTTCCTTAACCGCTCCTATAACTAAGAGTTCGAAATTAATAACTCTCTTGAAACTTATAACCGATGGTAAATCTAGGAAATTAAAAATTAGAAAATCTCAAGTATTTTAACATAGCAACTTTTTCTCATTCCTTCTACTGTGTGAGTTCCTCCGACAGGTTTTCCTAGTATAGCTTTTGCTATAGGAGACTCATTAGAGATCTTGAATTGAGCAGGGTCTGCATCTAGACTACCTAAGATCTCATAAGTATATTCTTTATTGGAAAGTGAGTGAAAGACTCTCACTTTAGAGCCAATCTTTACTACTTTTTGATCTTCACCTCCCTTTTTGCCTTCCTTTCCAATAATTTCATAGTTTTTAAGAATAGCTTCTAATTCAGAGATCTTTTTCTCTAGTTGTTCTTGTCTCATCTTTGCACTATCATAGTCTGCATTTTCAGATAAGTCACCAAGACTTCTTGCGTACTTAAGCTCTTCTAGTACTTGAGGTCTTTCTACATCTATTAACTTATTCAGTTGAGATTTGATCTCTGCTAGCTTTTCTTCAGTTAAGTAGTTTGTAGACATTGATTAATTATTTTATATGTTATTTGTGACTAACCTTTTCTTGCTTTCTTCTTGGGAGCTTGTCCTAAGTTTTCAGGTATTTTGTAACCTAAGAAATTTTTTGGAGGGGCATAGCAAGGGAAGTCAAAGTCACTTGAATCTTCTATATTATTAAAGCTTTCTGAGACTAAGCTCTCTTCAGAAATCACACCAGGAATTAATCTAACTATTCCTTCTAGTATTACTGATGCCGCTAGAGTTCCAGATGAAATTATGTAATCTCCTATAGAAAGTCTCTCGGAGATGAAGTGAGAAATTCTTTCATCTATCCCTTCATAATGACCACAAAGAAAAACTATAGAGGTAGTACTAGATAGTTGTTCTAGCTCTCTAGATCTAGTTTGTGTTAATTTTTGTCCTCTAGGGCACAACAAAATAATGTGAGCATTATTGAGTAATTTGTATTTCTCTAAAAGTCTATAAATAGGTTCTATAGAAATAACCATTCCTCCTTGTCCGCCACAAGCGGGAAAATCCACTTGTTGATTCCAGTCTTGCCTAATATTTATTACTTTGTAAGTTACTGGAGCTCTATATATAGCCTTTAAGGTAATTGAGTGAATTAATCAATTTGTAATTTCAATGGGAAAGAGAGTTAAGAAATAAAAAGTTCTTTTTTTATTAATAAATTAAGAGACTAAGGTCTTTTATTTATTGTCGTATTTCTCTCAGAGCTCTCAGGGTAAAGGCATGCCTTCAAAATCATACGGAAAAGAAAGTACTCATACATCTCTTTCCTTTCCACTTTTATCCTTTCTAGTTTTGTTGGTTTTTTTAAGAATTAATTTATCTCCACCATAATGGTACAGTGTTTCTTTGGTGACCACTCCCCATCTTCTTTTGTCATCAGAGGCACACAAAAACTTATCAATTAAATCTTCCTCAGTTAGTCTGTATTTTATTCACCATCCGAGAGCTTCTCTATCTACAAAAGAACATAGTTTCTTAACCTTTCTGCCCTCAAACCTTGCTTTAAAGAAAAATCAATCTTCGTCTGTAACAACATAAAATCAATCTTTTCTTCGGGGTAAATCATGTTTTTCGTGAACTGTTATTTCTACTTCATACCAACTGTTTTTTTCTCCTTTTTCGTTTTCACGAGGCTTACTGTAACAAGCATTTAGGTCAGAAGTTGATAGAAAACTCAAATCTTTTGAGTTTTGTACTTCCTCTCAGGTAGGAACAATCAAGGGGAGAACGATGGTCTGTAATACCTCAAATTCTCCTAAATCATCGATAGTAAATCTTTCCATTAGATCCGTTTTGTAAGTCTGATTTTACAAATTTCCTTTGTTTCGCAGATAGAGTTTTCGGTGTACACTATTTTCTCTCATTCAAAGGAAGAAATATTATCTGAAAAATCTTCTAATTGCATTTCTTCTGCATGCATTAAAAAATCTTGAAGGAGCTCTGGATCTCTAATAAGAGCTGCTGTTTCAACTTGCTCTTCCCGATATTGTGATGGTTGGTGTAAAAAACTTAAATTTGGGGAACCAAAAATAGCTGAAAATATTTGATTATTCTTAATGAAATAATAAATTTTTCCGTGATATTTGGAAGAATGTATTACCCTTATTTCTCCTATACCGGCTCTTTGTCACTTGTCATTAATTTTTACAGCCGCTCTATATATTTTTTCTCAAGGCTCTACAAAGTAATACATTCCCAAGATTACACATACATTCTTGATCTTGCATTGTTCTACTAACTTATCTAGTGCATACAAAGAATAACCAGAAGAGAAGGCTGCTGTAATTATTAATCTGTCTGCCTTCTTCATTTCTTCTATAAAACAATCTCTTAGTTGTTTTCGATCTTTGTCTTTGAAAAAAGGTTGTTTTCGGGAATAAGACATTGCTGTCATTGGAGAGTAGGAATTGCTTTTTTAAGGAAAGTGAAAGTTTATTTTTTATTAACCATTTATTAGGAGAAAAAGCTAAAAAGGATGAATTTTGTTCTCTAAAAACTTATTTGTTGGCCATTTAGTGCTGGTTTAAAGGGGGGGATTAGTTATTTGAAATCTCTTTTACCTTCTGATTACTAAACGAAACTGCTGATTCTAAAATCTCCTCTTAGTAAGTCCTTAGCACTTTTCTTGACTAATTAATGAGTTTTTGAGTTGAGCCTGCACAAAAAATAGTCAAGTGATGAATTCTACAAATTCTTTTCTGAATAATATGGATTCCTGTGATGACTACTGTTGGGGTAGCTAAGACAGAGAGTTTGATGGCTTTATTGCCAATATCTTTTATTCTCTGAATAGCTTCCGTAGTTTTTTATGCCTTCAAGATTGCTAATTTCTTTAGAGGGGCAGATCGTACTTGCGGGGGGGGGCACACTCCCAATTTTCTTCGGAATATGAAAGTTTCCCTTATACCAGATGTTCTCTTTTCACTCATCTTTCCCATACTAATAATCTTTACTAGAATCTTCTTTTGAGTTATTTATAGATCAAACAAGCAATTTAAAGTAACGGGAGAGACTAAATAAATTTCTAAACGTTAAAAGCTATCTATTAACTTAAAAGGCTGTATAGGTAACTTTTGGTTGAAATCCTTTGATTCATTGAATTTTGTTGTTTGGTTGTTTGATACTAATTTCACAATCTGCACTGCTGAAGCTTTCTTTGCATTTTCCTTCAAGAGTTAAATGAATATCTTTCAAGAAAACATATTCTGAATCTCTAAAACTTGATGAAGTTGAAATAAATTCAATTTTCTCTGCATCGCACTTTGCCATTCCCCAACGATCATCTGAACCGCTTTTATAGGGATACATAAGTTGCACTTTTTTATTTCCTTCCCCTGAATATCGAAGTTTTAGTTTCTCTCAGATATCTTTTCTTAAGGCTTCCTCTTTACCCTTTTTCTCTAGAGCCTTTAAAGAAACTTTCTTACTATCTTGAGAAACAGTTGCCCCCCCCTCAATAACCAAGTAAATATTTAAAGGATTTTTACTTTCATATATACAGTTCTTAAAAATTGGTTGTGAGAAGTCTGCTCTTTCATATCATTTGGTTTTGTAATTTGATCTAGTAGCTCCAATATGCATTAAAGGAGATGTTGAGCCTAATACACCCACAATCCCAGTTAAGGGAATAGAAATTAACTTAACTGCTACCACTCTAAATCTCTAATTTTTTTTGAGTATAGGGGAAGTGTGATTCTTAAAAACTATTCCTCAAATAATTTACTTTCTTGTGTATTTTGTAGTTTTCAGGTCAATTCATGTCCTGTATTCTTCAAACAAACAAATTTTTTATTTTCTCTATTATTTCCCTTAGTTTCTATAGATGATCCAAAATTGCATATCATTCCCCGTTTATCATGTTCTGTCAATTTATTTGGTTGAACATCACCGACATTATTAATCTTTCTTCTTCCGTAACCTCATCAAGTTTCTGTTTTTACTAAAAAGAAACCAACTGATCGATTATTAGGATCTTTTTCTAGGCTTAAAGCTTTTTCTCAAGAACCTCCGTTATAGAAGTAATAGTGAATTTTATTGTTAGTTTGTTGTTCCCCTTCTTTCTTTAAGCAAAGAAATAACAAATGCTTTTTGTCATCGTTAGAGAGGAAAGTTTGACAAGAATCAAATCCATAAGACTTTTTAAATTCTTCAAATTTTTCTTTAGTTAGTTCAATGGATCAGGGGGGGGCAATATAAAAGACAGCTGGAGTGATAGCAGTTGCTCCCGCAACACCGCCAATAGCTATTTTGGCTATTAATGTTGCAGTCATTTCTGGAAAAAACTAATAATTAGGAATTATATACAGTTTATTTTTTTAACTCTATCTAAAGGCAGTATAGGTAATTTTCGGCTCCTTTCCGTCAATTCACTTTAATTTATTTTCCGAGTCGATATTAATTCCACATACTATACTGCTGAAATTTTTTTGACATTTCTCTTTGGAAAGAGAAAATGTAACTTGACTTGCGAGAAGAGGCACTCCCGAACCAAAACCTGTTCTTTGTGATTCTGGAAGAGGTTGAATCTTGTTGTGAACGGCAGAACAATTTGCTTTTCTATTTTGTTCTCAACTTCCGCTCATAAATGGATACATGAAATCAACTTCTCGATCACTTTTGTATCCAATGTGTCATTTATCTAATCCTTGTGTCCCGACTTTTTTGCCATCCTTTCACACCACTTCCCCCGAACCTTTCTTTCAAGATCCATTTGTTTTTTCTACTCTAAAAGATATTTTTGGTCCGGAATTGCCTCCCCCTTCATTAGAAGTTTCCAAGAAAACTGTGTAATGTGTATTTTCATCACTCACCTTGCAATCTTTTAATATTGGTTCTTGCAACTCTTCTGTTTGTGGATATCACTTATTTATTCAGTTGTTTTTTGTTGCTCCAATATGCATTAAAGGGGAAGTAGAACCTAATACTGTTGCTGTACCAGCCACTGATAAAGCAATGGTTTTTGCAATAATCATTACTTCTGGCTCTTAGTTATTCTGAAATTTTAGAAAGCGGTATAGATAACTTTCGGTTCAGTTCCTTCTTTTCACTTTAACTTGTCAGATGGAGTGATATTAACAGAACATTCAACATATCCAAAAGAACTTTGACATGATTGTTCGTCAGTCATAGTTAACTTGAGTGAACTTAATTCAATAGTGTTATTAAATCCTTGAGTAGATTCAATAACTCCTCCGTTTTCGCAAGTAGCTTGAAATTTACGTACTTGATCTCCATACTTGTAACCACTCGGATCTGGATACATAAAAAGAATTTGTGTTTTAGTTCTTGGTTGAAGACCTCAGTCTTTTAAGCTATTTTCGGCTTCTCTTCCCCTCCATACAACTTTTCCTTTATTTTTCTCTCATTTTCCAGAAGTCTCTTCTACTCTAAAAGAGATTTCAGAGCTATCAGCATTTGTTTCACCTTTCTTAGGATTCAATTCCAAAAGCACAGTGTAGTATTTTCCATCACTAGATTTGCAATCTTGCAAAACAGGAGATGAAGAGCTTAAATAACTTTTTCAACTAGTTTTGAAAGTAGAGGAAGTACTTCCAATATATATCAAAGGTGACATTACACCTACTGACCCAAGACCAACTACAGGAATAGCAAATACCTTAAGAAGAACCATTAACTTAGATTTTGTTTCACTTATTTATCTGACTTTTGAGCCATTAAGAAGAAAACTCTTCTTTAACTTCCTTTTAATCAAACTTGCTTTACTGTGTGCTTGTTGTCGTTAGTGATGTGTTCTCAATGTCTTGCATTTAGTCAAGTGTTTCTATTTTTATTTAATACATAAGTTTCTACTTGAGACTTGTAAGAGCTAATTTGACCATCAACACCTTTGATTAAGTCATAAGCGGGAGAGAGAAGAGTACCTTTTTCTCCTTTGTTAATTCGATCACTTCTTAAAGGAGTAATGAAGGAGTGTTTTCCTCCTGACTCAGAAGCTTCTCTTACGCTCTTAACTCCCAACATATTTCCATCCTTGTCAGTGTACATACTTCCAGAAGAACCTGGAGAAAGGTTTTGTCATTTGTGTTCTCTAACCATATAGAAATGACCTACTCTTGTCTTAGTCTTTCCAGCTCACTTCTTTTCTCCTCTACTGATTCTCTTGGCATCTAGGAAACCAAAGGTTCTTTGTTCTCCCGCGTCATAATACCAGTTGTATCTATCTCCAGCTAGCTTCGCAGCTTCCAGAGCTTCTTCGTTGAAGTTATCGTGATGTGCAAACTTTTCTTTTTTACCCATATAACTACCTGGATATCCAAGGTTATATAGGTTTTCATCGTAATTCTTTAAGTCTTCTAGAGAATATCTGCTTTCTAGAGGCTTAGCAAATACATTAATAGCATCTGTGCTGTCTACTTTGTATTTATCTGCAAAGCCATCAGTAACTTGTCTTGCGTAATCTTCATCTTTAAATTCAATTTCTAGTATTGCAAAGTCTCTATAGTTTTCTTTCTTTACTCCTACACTTTCATCTTCTTTTAGGAAGTTAGTTGCAACATAGAACAATCTAGGTTCTAATATCTTTTCGTTAAAGTACATACCCTTATCAAGACCCATTTTTGGTCCAAGATTAGATTTTGAAAGACTTAAGTCAAAGTAGCCATATCGGTTAGCTGGTTCACAAGTTGCATCATCTCAAAGTGAAAGATGTTCATATCTGTTTCTTCAATATGCATATCTAAGTCTTCTATTTCTTGCTACAGAAGTATTCATTTCTTGGTGATATGGATTATCAGAGAACTTCAAGTTTTTAATAACGTGTGCGTTTGTAGCTATATATCAAACAGTTGGATATTTCTTATTTCCCTCAGGTAGTTGATAATCTAGTATTCATCCAGTACCAGCGCCACAAGGAGAGAAGATTCTAAAGGTATATTCATGAATCTTGTCTAGAGCTTGCTTTGCCTCTGCCTTAATTCTTTCTCTATTAGTTTCTTTTTCTCTTAATTGCTCTTGAACTGGATGATGACTTTGTTGTAATGCTCAAACTGTTTCTTGCAGTTGAGGAACTTCTTCTGTATAAGAAACATTATCCACATCTAAAGCAGAGTTGTATTGTGCTTCACTATTTGCTACTCCAGATCCTTTTATGTGATGTGAATTGTTGATACTATATCCAACAACACCACCAATCCCTACAACAACAGGTAACCCTCACTTTACAAAAACGTTTAATGCCATAGGTCCCTAACTAAAAACCTGTTTTTAACCAAGTTTATTGTTTTTCCAAATTATGAAATCTAATATTGAAACACAATTCTTTCCTAGAGTGGTTATAGAAAACAAAAATTAAAAGTTATCTATCTATTTAATTGAGAAATGAACTTTGGTCTATTATCTCCACTTCACTTAATTTGAATATCCTTTCCATCCCCTATTCCCTCATCACTTATAACAACTTCTTCGAACTTAATTGATATCGCCTCTGTTACCTTTTCTTTTAGCTTTGATTGAAAGAAGTCTCACTTCTTGTGCGTTGTTCCACTTGAAGATGCATGTTTAGCCACTTCTTCAACATTCTTATAATCTTCAAATTTAGTTCCTAAGCCAAATCAATCTAAAACAACTCACTTATTTCCTCCCAACTCAATAAGTGCTCAATGTTCTCATACTATCTTTCCTCAATTTTTGGTTTTTTCGCAAGTCTTTTTTCCATTCACTTCTTCCAATAAAACCTTCTTTTTCTTTTTCTCCAAACTAACCTCTGCATCATTTCCCTTCTTTAATAATTGACTGTTTTCTGCATCTTTCCACTGAGCGTTATTGCTGCGTTCACCAGCCTCAACATTATTAATTCCTTTGAAGTTTCCGAAATCATCGTCTGTTTTTCTCAAGGCAGAAACAAAATTGATTGAATTTTCTGTTTTTAGAACTAATAAATGTAATTTGTCTTTAAGTGGTGTTTTTCAAGATTCTCGTTTTTCAAGTTGTAACATTTTCTTGCCATTTCCGCCCCCTACACTTTCATCGCCTTTTTTAGTTACTCCGAAACCAACCTTGATTAATTCAAATGGGTTACGGAATGAAAGACCTTTTGGTAATCCTTTATGTTTCTTGGTAAGCTCTTTTTTTAATTGAAGTTTGTATATGTCATTACTTTCATCATCTCCAAAATTGTCTGGTCAACACCACTTTTTTATTTCAGCATCTTGGTATTTTCATTTACGACCAGATAACTCTTTTGATCCTTCTGAATTAGTTAATTCAATTGTTCAATTTACTTCCCTTTCTTCTTCTGAAATAAAAGATTTACTTCCGTAATAAAGAATTGGACAAGAACTAGCTCCAACAATTGCAAGTAATTGACTTAAAAACTTTATGCCCCCCCCGAGCAATTAGTTACTTATAAGAGTTTTGAAATGATTAGGAGAATTTTATTTGGGTAAAGTGCTCTTGTTAATGTAACTATCTAACTATTTCTGAGTTTCAGGGGATATCAAATCTAATACTGAATGGTAATTTAATACCTTCTTCAGTAATAAACTTTCCATTCTTAATTACAGTCTTAGATGGATCTCAAATTCAATAATTTCTATTGGAAGAAAGAGGGATATCTACAACTTTGAGACAATCTGTTCTTTTCTGACACATAACACCTTTCTTTTGCCCTTCAAGAATATTTCCATAAGTTTCATGCTTCTTTCTTCATTCATAATTTAGAGATTTTTCATTAAAGAATAGGTCGTGAACCACAAAGAAACCTTTTGCTGTGCCCTCTAATGAAGTTCAAACTTTCTTTTTGTTTCCCGTTTGGCTTTGATATAAATATCCTGTTCTAGATCACCTCGCTGCTCCTTTCGTGTTACTCTTTTTCTCATTTCGTGAGCCCCATATAATTCCTAAACTCCCTTTTGCTTGTGAAAGTCCAATAATAGATACATCTCTTTTTCCATCTTTGCTCTTTAATCTTGTTTTGATAAATCCTGGTGCTTTATTGCTTTCAGCATCTCCTTCATAGCTCTTAAATATTACTTTGTCGCAGTAACCATTTTGGATTGCTCCAGCTTTTTCTTCAAGTCCACATCTTTTCTTAATCCCGTTGTGTCCATATTGAATTAAGCTAACTAATCCAGTAACTTCTACCTCTCCAGTTTTTCTATTACTACCTATAAGAAGAAATTTCTTTGGCGTTAATCCTTTTCTTTCCTTATTGGTAGTATCTTCAATAACTGATTTGTTCCCTATCCTTTCTACTAAAGTTAATGTTCCTTCGTTTTTTCCCCTTACTCTCTTGGTGGTATTGTCTCCCTTATAGAAATTGTTATCTGCTACTCTAGCTATATAACCATAAGAGTATTTGGTGTTATAGTCTTGAAAGCCCCCCCCAGTCAAGTGGAGTTAAAGGTTGGGGTCACTAATCCTTTTTCTCTATCCATACCATTAACTGTTGAAGTTAATTCTTTTTCCCAAACTCTTCCATTAATGCTTTCTCCTGTTCCGAAAAAGGATAAAAGACCCCCTAAGCCCCCAGTAAAAACTAATTTCTTTCCAATCTGACTTGAACCCTTAAGTAAAGCTAATGCAGTCAACTTATACCAATATTTCCAAGAATTTTAGAACCCTTTAACCTCTTAGTTCAAAAATAAAATCAACTTAATTTTTGAACATACAGTCATTAGTTAATGCCCTGAAAACTTGCACATGCAATTAAGTTAATTCCTATATTAATTACTGGTACCTTTACTGTTTCTCCTTCTTTTCTTCCACCCCCCCCCGCTCAAGATATAGGTTGATTACTTTCTGAGAGAAAATGTTTTATTGCAGCTCGAGACGATGGTAAGACAAAACAACTATTAGCTTGTCGTACCTATCCAACAGGTAAATCTCTTTATTTCTATTTCTACGATTCAGGAGATGAAGGAAGAAGAAAAGGACAAGCAATACCTGTTAAACATTTGAAGTTAACTGCTGAAGAGTCATCTGGAGATGACAAAAATATTCATTTGGACTTTCTTTGAGGGGAACAAACTACATTCAAAGCTAAATTTATTTTTCACGAAAATTGAGAAGAGGATGAAGGAATAAAAGGCAGGGGATTAGATCTAACTTCTTTATGTGAAAAGGCAGGGGTCTTGAGTTATAGAAAAAGGGGTGAGGAGAAAAAATCATGATTACGTTGTGTTTATGGGGGAGGTGAAAAAGAATTTTGAATATATGAGGAATATAAGTTGTCTTCTTCTGGATCTGAAGTAGCTAAATAGTATATAGAAATCAAGTAAGTATTAGTAGCCAAAAATAAAATCAACTTAATTTTTTAGCTTTTAATAATCATGCCCTCTAAGGCAGGACACTTGGTTAAGTTAATTCCTGTTGCTATTGGAGGAACATATGCTTCATCTCCTGGTCTTTTACCTACTCCCCCTAAGGATATGGAAATGCTATTAGAAGAAAGGGAATGTTACATAGTAACTACTGTAAGAAATGAAACAACTAAAAGTCTTGACTATTTACTAGCTTGTCGGATTAAAGAATTTGATCAATCTCTTGATTTCTTCTTTTACTCTCCCCCCTCTACTGTTAAAAAAAGCACATCTAAAGGTACAGCGATACCTGTTAGATATCTCAATGACCTGGGGGGGGCGAAAGAAGCTCGGAAAAAAGCTTTAACTTAAGTTTCAACTATTTCGGGAATTCTGAGATAAAAACAAACTCTTTTAATACCGTTTGAATGGATGGTACTCAAAAAGAGTGATACTTAGTTAATTTCTGTGAAAAAGTTGAAATTGTAGAGTTACAGGCTTACGGCAGTGGTAAAAAACCTAAATTATTAAAGTGCGAATGAAGAAGTAATGGCAAAAGCGGGAAAGATTATTGAAAAGAATTTGATTCGAAAACAACACTTTATGAAGCCCCCCCCAAGCCAAGTAACTAATTAAGAAAGAAAGAAAGAAATATCAGATAGTTTTAGAAATTATTGATACTCACGAACTATCAAAAATAAAATCTTTTTAACTTTTAAGACAAATGCCTTCTAAGGTAGGTCATGTGGTTAGATTAGTTCCTGTATTGATTGGTGGAACATATGCCTCATCTAATGCTTTGTTGCCAGCTCAACCAAAAAATATAAAAGCATTACTAGCAGAGAGAAAGTGCTATGTTGCTGCAAAAGATACAAATGATAAAAAATATCTGCTTGCTTGTCGCACTCACCCAGTAGGTAAAACCCTTGATTTCTTTTACTTTGATTCCTCTAGAAGAGTGGCTGTTCCCGTGAAACACTTGAAAATTGCTTCCGGGGGGGGGCGAAGACAAGGGTAAAAAACTTAACCTAGACTTTACCTGAGGTAATAGTTCTTCATTTGAAACGAAACCATTTGTTTTCAATACTCCCATTTTTGACTTTGAGTTAGGGGAAAGTCAAGCGAAAAACTTATATCTGATGAATTTATGTAAAGAAGTTGAGGATGGAGTATTTTCAGATATCCCGGGCTCCAAGAAGATTTTGAAATGTGTGTGAGAGGGAAAAGGAGAGGAGTTATGGGAAGATTATTGAGTAGAGGCGGAAGAAAGTAAAATTTCTCCACCCCCCTCCGCCGGCTAAGCCAAGTAGCTAAACAGAAAAAATAAAATCTTCTTAATTTTTCTTACTGGCAATAATTAAGTAATTAATGCCTTCTAAACTAGGGCACTTAGTTAAATTGGTTCCTGTTGCTATTGGAGGGACTTATTCTGCTTACCCTTCTTTTTTACCAACTGAACCTAAAGATATAAAAAGTCTGTTTGAAGAAAGAAAGTGCTATGTTGTTGCTCACTCTGAGAAAAGCAGTGGAAGTGGCAGTACAGAAGGAGAAAAATATTTATTAGCTTGTCGTACTTATCCGGTTGGCAAAACACTGGATTTCTTTTACTTTGATACATCGAGCAAAAGCAAAATAGCTATCCCTGTGAAATACTTAAAGCTTGGTAATAATGATGACTCTGGGGGGGGGCAAGAAAAGGGCAAAAAACTTGACCTAGACTTTATCTGAGGCAATAGTACTTCATTTGAAGCGAAACCATTTGTTTTCAATACTCCCGTTTTTGACTTTGAATTGAGGGGGAATCAAGAAACAGGCTTATATCTAATAAATTTGTGTAAAGAAACTGAGATTGGAACATTTTTGAATGTCACCAACTCTAAGCAAATTTTGAAGTGTATGTGAAATGGAAATGATGGTAAGGAATGAGGTGATTTTTGAAAGGAAGCTGAAAAAAAAAATTATTACTTCTGCCTCTTCCAAGTCCAAATAATTAAAGTAACAAGGAGAAAATAAAATCTTTTTAGCTTTCTTGCCGATACTAATTAAGTAATTAATGCCTTCTAAGCTAGGGCACTTAGTTAAATTGGTTCCTGTTGCTATTGGTGGGACTTATTCAGCATATCCTTCTTTTTTACCGACACAACCTAAAGATATAAAGGGATTACTTAACGAGAGAAAGTGTTACATTGTGACTCAATCTAAAAAAGAAACTGGAGGTAGTTCTTCAAATAAAGCCAAATATCTTTTCGCTTGTACAACTGATCCGGTTGGTAAAACATTGGATTTCTTTTATTTCGATTCTTCTAGAAGAGTAGCTGTTCCTGTGAAACACCTGAAAGAGTCTCGTTCGGGGGGGGGCAATGAAGAAAAACAAATTAACTTAGGTTTTACTTGAGGTGGAAGTACCTCTTTACAAATTCTTAATATTCCATTATTTGAGATAAATGGTGTATCGACGAAAGACTTATATCTAACAGATTTGTGTAAGGGAACTGAAATTCAAGTTCTTGCTGAAAGAGCAGAAATCTTAAAGTGTACAGGGGTCGGGGAGGATGGGCAAAGTAAAGAATATTATTGAAAAAGGGGGATTGGCAAGAAACAGAAACAAAATAAAAAACTGTTTAAGGGGGAGTAGGGAGATTTAAAAGAAGGATTAAAAAGAGAGAATCACAAATAAAATTCTCTTAATTTTTTTTGTTAGCTAATTAAATGCCCTTTAAGGCGGGACATTTATTTAAATTGGTTCCTGTTACTATTGGTGGCACATACGTAACTTATCCATCTTTTCTTCCAACTATGCCAAAGCATATAGAAGGATTGTTATCTGAAAGAAATTGTTTTATTGTTCAAAAAGGCTCTGATAACAATTATTTATTAGCTTGTGTTACAAAAATTGGAAAAACCTTTGACTTCTTTTTTCATAATCCCTCCTCCTCACATTCAATTCCTGTGAAATACTTAAAACTTGGTAGTAGTAGTGATTCGGGGGGGGCACAAACCAAGACAAAAAACTTAACCTAGATTTTGTTTGAGGTAACAATTCTTCTTTAAGTTTTCCTTCTTATCTTTTTGAAAACCACTCTTGACTTAAAGATAGAGTTGGTGTGTCATCTTATAGTCCGAAAGACTGAAATGTGTCGACTTTTTGTGACAAATATGAAATAACAAAATTCAAATTAGGAGGTCTTACGCCGTCTTCGGGACCTGAAGTCTCTGAAGATTCTGAAAACCCTAAGAACTTTAAATATTTATTGCATTGCACTTGGAAAAAAGAAAATAATAGTGAAGAAGTCAGTGAATATTGACAACAATTGGCAAGTCCGCCTCTTGCCTCCCCCCCCGCAACAAGTAATAAAAAATAATCCCTCAAACAGAGTCTAGAAAAATAAGGAATGTTACATAAATTGATGATGATTGGGAGTGTGGCTTCTCTTGGACCTTGAGGTGGAAGCATCGCTTACTTTATTGGCCCCCCCCTCTGGATTAGGAATATTGCTCAATTAAAAGCAACAAGGGATTGCTATGTTGCTCTTGATGCCAGAGTTACTAACAATAAGTTACTTGCTTGTGGGTGAAAATCGGATAATTCAACACTTCATTTTTATTTGTATTCCACTAAACCTAATTCATCAATTTCTCTAGTTAAGACATTAGAAATTAAGCCAACACAAACAAGTTCTGGCGCTGAAGAAAGGGCTTTTTCTGTCAAATTCTTATTTGGTAGTCATGCTGATTTAAAGGTCAATAGATGAACTTTAGTGAGTAATAAATGAGTTGAACAGGAGGGAAAGATTTTTGATCTAACTGGTTTTTGTAAATCTACAAGCCTTTCCTCCTTTTCTGGTAGCGGGACAAAAGCTCTAACTTGTAAATGAGGAGAGTTAGAGGGACAACAAGAAACTTGACAAGCATTTACTCAATAATTTCGTTTTAGGCGCAACAAAACAATTAATCTTTAAATAATCTATGGCAACCATAGCTTATATGCTTTTTGGTAGCACAGCAGCTATGGTACCTACTGTGAGTAGTATGTCCTATTTTGTTGCCCCCCCCTTGGTGCAAAATCTTCACAGAACTCTTTCTAAGGCAACTGCAAATCTAATAAAAGAAGGTCTTCAGTGTTTCAAGGTAATTTCTGGACATAAAGTTGACAAAGAGGCAGAAGTTGAACCTAAAAGGCGTCCTAGCGGAGACACAGCTTTTGTTCTAACTTGTTCTAAAGAAAAGGGGACACAAATCTCAGTAGATGGTTTTGACTTTTACTACTACAACACCAAAGAATTTAGTGATCATATCTTCCCTATTAGTACTGTCAAGATGAGTGTTTATGGAGATGGAGAAATAACTATTAAGTTATTTTGAAAAAACTTTGGTTTTTTCGAAAATAGAGTAACTATAAGGGGAAATAGAGATATAGAAACTCTCCCATGAATTAACAAAGAAGGAGAAGAGGTTCCTTTCGCATCTTTCTTACTAAAAGATAGAAGTGATTCTTTCTGTCAAAGTGTTAAAGTAGAAATCCTGAATTTTAGTGGTCTTGGTGCAAATTATGGTAAAAGAGGAACAATGACTTGCCAATTAAAAGATGATCAGAAAAGTCTTACTTGAGCGTCATTTGACTTTGTAACTGGAAAATAGCGACTTTGCTAGAAAGAATTATCTTTGGTCGGAAGGAATAATTACTATAGGTTTTTCAAAACTATCTGCTCACTTTAATTGTGTTGAAGTGTCTCCTTGAACTTCTATTTTTATTGAATAAACTTCATGGTCCTTGTATTTGTCTTTTAATTGATTATTTACCTCGCCTACATCGTTTGTTAATTTAAAAGTAACTTTGTTTAAATCGAGTTGTCTATATCCATTACCCATCACTCCCGTTTTAGTCAAATCAAAAACTTTATCGTTACACTTAATTGTCATCCCAAAAATTTCAGCATCCTCTCCTACAACATTTTCACCAATCGAAAGATATGATTCTTGTTTTAATGAAAATTCGGATGATTGGTGATGATGATTGTCATCGCTAATTAATGTGTTTTGTAAATCCTTGTCGTGATAGCTTGCGGGAGAAAGAACTTGGTTATCTTTCATTTTTGTAGAATCTCCTTTACCCCATAATTGAAGTTCGATATCTTCCCCTGTAACACTTACTGATTTCTTAGGAGTCAAATAAATTAATAAATCTGATTTAGTTCATTTTTCCTTTTTGTCTGTTGGATCGTTAAAGCAAGAAGATAAATAAAACTTGTTATTAACTGTTATTCTTCATAAATTTTTAGGGTCTCAATTTGGGGCAGAAAAAGAAGCTCAACCTACTATACCGCTAAGACCACCGGTGGCAATGAAAAGAAGTTTTAACATCTAAAAACTCTTAGATTTTAAATTCATCTCCTAGAAATACAAATAAGTAAATAACCAAGTAAAGCTTATTATTTCTCAGGGGACATTTAATGACAAATAAAGGAATAATAACTATAGGTAGTTCTATAGCTTTAGTTCCTTCTATTGGTAGTATAGGTTATTTTGTTATTTCTCCTTTACAACGTACTTTCTCAAAAGATATAGATCAATTAATAAAAGAAAGACGTTGTTTTGAAGTTATCTCAGGAACTATTAAAGATAAACAAGTTAATCACTTCTTACTATCTTGTTTATCTAGAACAAATAACAAAGATCTAGCTTTCTATTACTACCAGAAATCTAGTAAGGTAGCTATACCTATTAGGTCTTTAAGTGTCTCTCGAGAAAAAGAAATTAAAGGTAGAGGTATTACTCTTAATTTCTATTGAAATAATCCTTCTACCATAAGTGTTACTAGACACACAGATGGAATCTCTTGACTTAATAGAGATGGTAGTAACTCATATCTAAAAGATTTCTGTAAGAATACAAATCTAGCATTCTATAGATTTGGATATGGTGATAGTACTACCTTAATTTGTCAATGAGGTGCAGATAAAAATAATCAAAGAGAGTTATGAAGAGAATTTAAGAATTTCTAAATGATTCATAAAGGTCTTGCAGTATTTGGTAGTGCAATAGCTATTGCTCCTTTTCTAGGTAGTGCCGGATACTTCATTATCCCTCCTTTTATGAAAACATTACCAAGACATATATCTCAAGTAAAGAGTGGAAGTGAATGCTTTACTGCACTAACTGGAAAGGATAAAGTTGGCGGGACACCTGAAAAGGATTGAAAAAATAGTTACTTATTAGTTTGTAGAACAAGTAATAGTGATGATCTAAATTTCTATTACTATGTCGTTGATGGCGGTAAAATTGCTACACCTGTGAAGTTAATAAATGTTGAAGGAGGGAGAAATGACAGAGATGTAACTATCAAATTCTTTTGGAAATCTAATTCAACCTTGCAATATTCAACATATTTAGATAGTGTTCAATGAATTAGTAAGGATGGAAAGGATTATGAATTAAAGGATTTTTGTGAAAGGACAGAATTGAAGTCATTAACTTCTTCCACTTATAACACCAGCACACTAGTGTGTCACAGAAAAGCAGAAGGCAGAGAGAAACAAGAAATGTGAGGGCAGTTTACTAACTGAGGAAACTAAAAACTATTTTTTAAGTTTCGGAGTCTGTTAATTCTTCATCAGTTGTAGTTTCTTCTTCGTCTGCATCCTCATCTGAAGATAAACCTATGTTCACTACTTCATAGTTTGCATAACTCTTCTTTCACTCTAGCCAAATTCCAAGAGTAGTTAAGAAAGGAACTAAAGGAGTAGAAGAGAAAGCTAAGTTAGCTAAGAAAAATCTTTCTAATCTCTTATTGATGTGAGTGTTTTTTTGATTTCCTCCTGTTATCACATAATCTGTCTTAAAGAATTTGTAAGCCAACAGATAGTTGACATACACGTAAAACAAAAGTATTATTGTGTAACCGGCAAAAGAAGCTCTTTGTCAACTTTGTTGACTTCTACCCGCTTCAGGTCCAATAAATCCAAAAAATTTTTTCACTCCAGTTTCATCCGGAAATACATGACACATGTATAAAGTGACAGTGATTGTATTTAAGACACACATGAGCGGACTAGCTCATAGAAATCTCTGGTAACCAATAAGTAGGTTTTTGTCCGGTCTATAAAGTCATGTATTTAGAATCTTTCCAACTATTTCTTTGAAAGTGAGCATACTACTTAAATCTCTCTATAGAGGTAATTAAGTTTTTAATTTAGGAAAGATAAAGAGCGAAGGAGAATACTTAACTAAATATATGGTATAGAAACGGGAGGGGGGGTGACAATCCTTTCGAGTTAATTCCTTTTTGTTTCAATAAAAAACTAAGTTACTAATCATTTCTTTATTGTTTTTCTAATTAGTACTTTTTTTATATATAGAACAAGTGATCCGTGTACATCGATATTCCATTAACTAAATACACAGTTTTTTGTAATTCTGAAATTCCAAAAAAACTTAATTTTTTAACTTTTTTTAGAAAGCGTAGTAAGTAACGGTAGGTACAATGACGGTTCCCCAGCTTAAGTCACCTCCAGAACTAAGTTTAATAGAACATTTTTTAGAAAAGATTCAACCTTTACAGTCATCGATTCTTAATTTCATCTCTTCAGCTTTAATATCCTTATTTCCATCTTTCACACCCGAAACAACGAGTCTTCCATTTTTAAACTCACACTTCTGAACCATCAGATCACCTCTCCTACTCACTTCCTTATACTGAATTCTTTCAATTTTTCCCCCTTCCAATTTCAAAGTTCATTCGGATCAAACATCTGTTCCACTTGCATCACCCCCTTTTTTCCAAACTTCCTGTCAACTATTTCCTCTAGTTTTCATCATGGAAACCTTTAAGGTAAGATTGGATCCCATATCTTCTGCATTATTTTTCGCCATCGTAACTGTAACTTGATACTTACCACCACTGTCATCACAAGAAATTATCGGCCCACTATCATCTACTACTTGTCTCCACAGAGTCTCAAAAGAGGATTGGGAGGCTGTCGCATAGACGATGGGCGATATTCCACCGGCCCCACCAACTCCACACAATATACCACTTATTACTCTCATAAAACTATCCATATTAGTTTTTTATTACCCAGATTTAATTTATTTTTTAAAATTTATAACTTTTCCATTTATTAATGACAAACTAAAGCCTTGCAACAAATTTCTCCTTCTTCCTCTCGAGGGCTCTTTTTATATTCACGAAACGGCACGTTTTACGCAAATCTTTATTTCAAAAAACTCCGGGCCGATAATTTCTTGCGTGAAGGGATCTAAGAACGAATACAGAGTTGAAGTCATTAGAACAGCGAGAGAAGAGTAGAACATGGGATCCTATCTTACCTTAAAGTGTCTAAGAGAGAAGAGCCTTTATGGGTGAAGGAGAATGAAAAAAACAAATGAAAAGATGTGAAATTTGATATTGAGGAACAAAATATAAATCGGGTTAAGTATGTGGAAGTGAGCGGAGGTGGGACTTATGTGGTGAATAACTGTAAATTTGATGAAATCAATATAAGAGACAGAGGGCTAAGTGATAAAAATGGAGAGCATAAAGCAGAAGAAATAAAACTCGAAACTATAGTTTGTAAAGGTTGAATCTTTTCTAAAAAATTACTTAAAGCTCTTAACTAATTCCTACTTCTAACTCTTTACTTATCTTCTTTGAACTTAAATCCAGCTTCTTTCACCTTTGTTTGAACTTCTATTAAAGCTTTCTTACCTATATTTCTTAGTTCTGATAGTTGATCAACACTAAGAGAGATTAACTCAGAAATAGTATTAATTCCTCCATTCTTCAAGATGTTGTAGGTTCTTTGAGAGAACTCTAGACTTTCAATTGGCGAAGAAGAAATTGAAACTGATTTACCTTGAGCTGAAGAGCTTGCAACTTGTTGTACAGGCTTTCCATCAAGTTCATCTATCTTAAATAGCTTCACAGGTTCTTGAGCTATCTTCTCAAACATACTTACTAGTATCTTTGAAGAGTACCAAATTGCATCAAGAGCCTTAATAGAACCATTAGTTGAAACACTTAACTTCAACTTGTCACTTAAACCATATTTGGTATTCTTTTCTTCCATTACCTTTCAATCTACTAGTAATACTGGAGAGAACAGAGTATCAATAGGAATTAAGGAAAGAGTATTCAATAACTCTCTATTTTCACTAGCACTTCTATATCCTCTGTCTACAGTACAGAAGAGATCCAACTCAAAGTTAGTTCCTTCTTCTGTAATTTCACAAAGCTTTAACTCTGGGTTTACTACCTCAATCCCAGCAAAGCATTCAATATCTCTTGCATAAACTGGTCCTACCTTACTCTTTCTAACTTTCAAGTAAGGTCACTTTTCAATTGGAGAGCTCTTTAGTTCTTCAAAGTCTATGATGTTTTCATCTACTCTTAATACCAACTTCTTTACAGCAATGATTAGTTGAGTAGCATCTTCTGCTACTCCAGTAATAGCTGAGAACTCATGAGGTAAAGAGGCTATCTTAATTGCAAATACTGCAGGAGAAGGAATAGAGCTTAATAGAACTCTTCTTAAGGTATTTCCAATAGTATGTCCTAATCCTCTCTCTAGTGGATAAAAAGTAACAGTTGCTGAACACTCACTTGAATTAACTACTTCTGACTCTATTTGAAAAGAAGTAAATCTACTAAGACTCATCTAACTAACTATCTTGGTTTCTTACTAGGAGTGCAACCTCCATGTGGTAAAGGAGTCTTATCAGCTAATTCAGTAATCTCAAATCCTAATCCAATAATAGATCTTAAAGCTATTTCCTTTCCTCTCCCAATTCCCTTTAAGTGTATTGCCAAAGTATTTACTCCCAGTTCTTTTGCCTCCTTTCCTATTTTAGTAGCCACTAAGTTTGCTACATAAGGTGTTGCTTTCTTAGTGCCTTTATATCCTATAGTTCCTGCACTTTCTTGCAGTAATACATTCCCATCTAAATCTGAAAAAGAGATAATGGTGTTATTAATAGAGGTATGTATGTGCATAATACCACTAGAAATATTTAGCTTCTTTTTCTTAGATTTAGTCTTTGACTTATCTTTAACAGCCATTCCTATTTCTTACCTTCTATCTTCTTATTAGCCACAGTCTTTCTTGGTCCCTTTCTAGTTCTACTATTAGTTTTTGTTCTTTGACCATGAACAGGTAAATTTCTTCTATGTCTTAGCCCAACATAAGAAGCTATCTCTTTTAAGTTAGTGATATCATCTCCCACTTTCTTTCTTAAATCCCCTTCTAGTAAGAGTCTCTCTCTTAGCAATAGTTCACTAGAGTTTTCATCTCTAGTAGACTGTAACTTTAGTATTGCCTGAGAAAGAGAAGCTATTTCCTCTGCAGATAGCTTATATACTCTTTTTCTCTTAGTTTCTTCAAATAAATTTCTCTCAGAGTCAGTCAACTTAGATAGTGGAACTATCTTATTCAGACTTCAGAACTGAATAATCTTCTCAGAGGTAGTAATACCTATTCCATAGATTCTTGTAAGAGCAATAAATAACTCTTTCTTATCTGGCAGTACTACCCCTAGTATTCTAGCCACAACTAACCTTGTCTCTGCTTGTGCTTAGCTATCTTACAAATAACTCTTATTCTGTTTTTTCTCCTAATCACCTTACAGTGTTCACAAATCTTCTTAACAGATGCTCTTACCTTCAATCTCTTATCCCGTTACTGGCTGTGTCTTCTTAATTCTCTCTATTATCTTACCTTTGTTTAAGTCATATAGATTCATCTCTACTATCACTCTATCTCCCTCCAAGAAGTAAGAGCTATATCTCTTTAGTCTCTTAGCTAAGTGACACTCAACTATCTTCTTATTCACTAACTCTACCTTTACATGTTCTGCAGTAACCATCTTAACTATCTTTCCCTCTAAAGAGAACTTCTCTTCCTCTTGAGTCATTAAGTTTTCTTAACTAATTCTCAAGCCTCTTTCATCTCTTGTAGCTCTCAAATACTAGCAGTTAATACCTCTACATCTTTCTCTCTAATCAATATGGTGTGTTCATAGTGTATAGTTAATCCTCCTTTGTTCTTTATATACACTCCAAACTCATCATCTCCTAATACTCAAGAGCCATTCTCTTGTTCTATGATCATAGGCTCTATACAAATAGTTGAGTGAAGGGGTAATACCTCCCCTTCATCTTTAGTTAGTCCAAAGTTATGTATGCGTGGATGTTCATGTAACTCATATCCAATACCATGTCCAGTGAACTTATCTAAGAATTTGTATTTCTTAGGAAAGTACTTATTAAAGAAAGTTTCCATTCTCTCTGTAATACTTCCAGAGAGTTCATCTTCCTTTAACTCTCTTATTGACTCGTAAAACAAAGCCATAGTTAGTTGATGAAGATATCTATATTCAGCTATCTTTCTCTCTTTTTTTTCAAACTCTTCTGGATCTCCCCCTTCTTCTTGGATTGGATCAAAGTACAAATTAAAAGCTCCATCTATATTTAGTCCTTGGAAGGTAAATCCTAAGTCAATAGTTAACTTATCTCCCCCAGAGATAAATACTCCTTTATTGGCGGGACCGTGAACCACACACTCATTAAGAGATAAACAAACTACTGAAGGGAATTCGTGGTATTGATTAAAAGACTCTTTCACTCCATATCTCTTTAATTGCTCTTTAGCAATTTCTTCTACTCTAGTTAACTCCATCCCTATCTTTACTTGATCTCTTAAGTGGTCTCTAATAGCTTGTCAAATTAATCCTCCAAGTCTCATATTCTTAATCTCTTCAGCTGTCTTAGTATTGACCTTCTTACCGCTTAAATTGAGCTTCATTAAAGTGAGAGTTTTTCTTTAAAGGAGTTATATAGCTCTTCTATTTTTAAGCTGCTATCTATCACAAAGGTCTTATTTCCCCTAGAGCAAAAATACTCTCAAACTGGATTAGTTAAAGATTCATGTTGTAATAATCTCTTCTTAACTAACTCAATAGAAGCATCATCCTCTCTTCTTATTAGCCTAGAACCATCTTTGGGGCATATCATATTCTCTGGTAATCCCATTGAAGTATTAAAGATATGTTCTTCTGCTTCACAGAGATATCTCTTACTCAATCTAGCTCAAATATCATCTGCAGTTAATCCCTCCATCTTAACTACTAATAGTTCTTGTTCTTTAGCTCACTCTATTAATCTCTCTGCTTGTCCTATAGTTCTTGGATAACCATCTAAGGAGATAAATAGTTTCTCTTCTTTAGAGCTTTCACGGATCCTATTTAACTCTTCTATTACATATTTATTAACTAACTCATCTCCTAGATATTTACCTTGATGAACTCCTTGTAGCGCTTCTGTCTCTTTACCTTCTTCTGCTTTCTTCGCAAATAAAGCTCTTAGTATCTTTCCTGCACACAGTATATGGAAGTTATTTCTTTCAGCTAGCAGTGCAGAAAGAGTTCCCTTACCAGAGCCCGGTGGAGCAAGAAAAACAACTAAACAAACTTCTCTTCTCACCTTATTGAATTTATCAAAGTAAGTAAGGAGAATGTTCTCTCTCTGGATTGTGTAGTCTTGCTTCCAAAGAGCTTAGCTCATGTTCTTGTTCTGCTTTGTACTTTGAGATAATTCTTGAAGAAGTTAGCTCTTCATAGAGATTTAAGGCTGTAGAGACTAGTAAGAGAATACCTGTTCCTCCGAATGCAACCTGAGAGGGCATTCCAGTTCAGATATTTAGTAAGTTAGGCATAATAGTTACTAGTCCTAGGAAGGGAGCTCCAAGTCAGTTGATCTTATTCAAAACCATTCTTAGATAGTTGTGAGTTTCTTGACCTATCATCACTCCAGGTATAAACTGTGAAGACTTCTGAAAGGATCTACACATCTCATCTGTATTGAATTGAACTTGACAATACAAGAAAGAGAACAAAACAATTAACCCAAAGTAAATCATTAATCCTGTAGGGCTACTAAAGGAGATATAGTCCTGAATAAAAGCATTAAAGCTGGGTGAAGCAGACTTAGTTAGTTCTGCAATACCTACAGGAAAGATCATCATAGAACCTGCAAACACAACAGGCATAATACCTACAGGCATAATCTTGATAGGAAGATAGCCTAACTTTCTCTTATCAAGAATTAATCCAGCTCCTGTTTGTTGTATAGGTAGTTTTCTAGTAGAGCCATTAATGAAAACCATTAATGCAATGACCATTACATAAAAGAAGAGATAGATTATGAACTTAAAGACATTAACTAGTGACTTAACACTTCCAGCCCCTCCCTCCAAAGTAGCTAGATAGTTATAGGAAGCATAGAAGTTTTCAGGAATAGAGGAGATAATCCCTGAAACAATAAGTAAGGAAATTCCATTTCCTAATCCCTTCTTAGAGATGAGATCTGAAAGGAATAGAGCTATATAAGTTCCTGAAACAAAGAACAAAACCATCAAAGCTCTTTGAAAGGTATGTAATTGACTAAAAGGTACAAATGGTGAATTTCCCATATTCCCCATTGGGTTATCAACCTTTTGTAGAGTGGGATCTTTAGCTTCAGGAGTTCATAAGTGAATAAAGCTAACTCCTTCATTATTCAGTAGATAGAGAGTTCCAATAGAGGTAATAACAGCAAAGGGTAAAGTTAAAAGTCTGGTATAGAGCTCTATCTTTGCTCTTCCTAACTCACCTGCTTTTCTTAACTCTGTTAATTTCTTAACTAAGTCATTGGACATTATCTGAATAATGATCTGAGCAGTAATGTAGGGTGAGATCCCTACAGAGAAGATACTTGCTCTCTTAAATCCCCCTCCCCCAAATAAGTTAAGTAATTGGGCTAATCCAGAAAAAGAAGTAGATCTATTGGGATTAATAAGTGGTGCTGTTATGTGAGAACCTACTTGGAATAGAAATAGAATTGCACAAGTAGCCAAAAGAGAGATAATAGTCCCTCTGTTTTTGGTAAAAAAGGAATGGGCCGGGAAAAGCCCCATTCCTAAAGAGTGTTTTAAATTAGCACTCTACTAATTGACCTTTCTCTAAGGTAATTAAGGTACTTCCACTTTGATTAGCTCACTCTATAACTCCCTTAGAAAAAGAGTGTGCAGAGATCTTTATACCTGTAAGAGAGCAACTATTTCCAATTATCTTTACATTTGTGTCTCTAGCCTTAAGCAGTCTTAACTTTCTCATCTGCACAAAGTCAAACTCTTTTGTCTCAGGGAAAAATTCAAATCTCTTAAGAGAGATAGTCTTTACCTCTTCTCTAAAAGCTCTGTGATTGAAACCATATTTACCTATCTTTCTGAAGAGAGGCATTTGACCTCCTTCAAAACCTAATCTAACAGTACCTGACTTTCTTGCATTTTGACCCTTTGTTCCCCTAGTAGATCTTCCTCCAATCCCGCTTCCAAAACCTCTCCCTACTCTTTTTCTTCTTTGACCTCTAGAGCCTGGAGTGTAGTGAAGATTAGAGAGTTCCATCTTATTGAGCTACTAGTTCTTCTCCTTCTGCAAACTCCTCAAGTACCTTAGGAGGTAGTCTGAATAATTCTTCAAAAGTCTTATCTCTTAACTTAGCTACTAATCTAGGGGATCTTTGAGAGAGTAAAGCATTCATAGTAGCTCTCAACATATTAATTGGATTATTAGCTCCTAGATTCTTAGAGTATAGGTCTTTGTAACCAGCTAACAACAATAGCTTTTTAATAGAACCTCCTGCTATTATTCCAGTACCTTCCTTTGCTGGTTTTAGTAATACCTTAGAGGCATTGTGTTTTCCTAAGAATTCATGGTAGATAGTTCCTCTACTATTCATAGGTACTTGCACAGCAGTCTTAATAGCCTTTCTAGCTGCTTTACTAAAAGCAACTGAATATTCCTTAGACTTTCCTATAGCAAATCCAACCTTGCCTCTTTTATTTCCTGCAGCTACTAGCACTCAAACTCTACTTTGTCTTCCTCCTCTAGTGGTCTTTGAAACTCTTTTTACCTTAATTAATTTCTCTTCGAACTCATTTAAGTAAGAGCTATACTTCTTGTCTTCTTTTTTCTTTGCCTGCTCCTCCGAAGGTTTTGTTTCTGTACTCTTACTGAACTTTCTATATTCGTAATAAAAACCTACTGGTTTTTCATCTGTTGGATAACTCATATTAGATTTGTATTCCTCCTTCTATTAACTTCTCTCTAACTTTAGCTAAAGTTCCAGTGTAAGAGTGATAACCCCTATCTAGACTTAAAGAAGAGATATTCTCTTCTTTCAATCTCTTTAGCAGAGAGTTAGTAATCTTAGTTAGGTTTTCATCTCCTCCTTTCTTTATACCTAGTTGAAGAGAAGAACAAGAGAATAACATCCTACCACTAGCCCAATCTCTAACTAATAGATAGAGATGTAAGTTAGTCTTCTTGACTCTAAGAATGTGTTTTCTCCCATCCTTTGCCCTAGAAGAGACTCGCTTGGCTCTTCGAGCCCTTCTCTTATTTAGTTCTGAAAGACTATCTCTAGAAATGGTGGATTCTATTTCTTAGACTTCTCAGCACTTTTACCTGCCTTTCTCACTACTATATCTCCTTCTATTCTAATTCCCTTTAATTTATAAGGTTCTACTGGTCTTTGTTTTTTTATTAAAGCCGCAAACTCTCCCAATACTTCCTTATTGTGAGACTTAAGAGTTATATCTTTACCACTAGAACTTAATTCCATCTCTATATCTTCAGGTATTCTTAGGTGAATCTCCTTAGAGTAACCTAATGCTAGTGTTAAGGTTTGATCTTTTCTAGTAGCTTTATATCCAGCTCCATCAATAATTAATTTCTTTTGAAAGCCCTTAACTAAACCTATAATTGCTCCTTCTGAAAGAGAATTCAAAGTTCCCTGCATCATATTAGAAAACTTAGAACTATTAGCTCTTTCAAAGGTTAGACAGGAATCTTCTAACTTTACCTTTACAACTAGTGGATCGTAGGGAATAGTTCTTGTTTTATCTCCCTTTGAGAAAACTAAAGCCTCTTCAGTACACTCAAACTTAACCTCAGGGGGGAGATTCAGCTTTCTATTTCCTATTCGAGAAATTGTCCCAGACTATCAAATGTAAGCTAAGATAATTCCTCCTAATCCTTTTTCTCTTGCCTCTTTCTCTCCCATAACCCCTTGAGGAGTAGTAAGAATAACTGTACCTAGTCCAGACATAAGAATAGGTAATTTCTTATGAGAAGAGCTCACTGTTCTACTAGGAACTGTTATCTTCTTAATACCTGCAAAAGCAGACATTCCCTCTTTGTATTTCAGAAAGACAGTACTTCTTCTCTTATTGTTTTCAATACTAGTTACAAAACCTCTTATATAGCCCTCAGCTTCTATAACTCTTAGTATCTCTTCTAGTAACTTAGAGGATCAAAAACTAACTTCTTTTTTCTTAGCTCTCGCTCCTAACTTAAGTTGGTTTAAACCATCAGCTACTAAATCAGTTACCATGAGGCTTTCATAACTCCTGGAATATAACCCCAACTAGCTAGCTCTCTGAAACATAGTCTACAAAGCATATAGTCTCTAAATACAGCTCTAGATCTTCCACATCTACCACATCTAGTGTAGGCTCTAGTACTAAACTTAGGAACCTTTTGTTGTTTAAGTATTAATGCCTTTCTAGCCATTAGTTCTTAGCAAAAGGACAACCTAACTCAGTAAATAAAGCAATAGAAGCTTCTCTATTTCCTGAAGAGCACACTAAGCTAATATTCATCCCTCGTAACTTTTTAACCTTATCATAGTTTAGTTCTGTGAATATTATCTGTTCCTTAATACCTATATTGAGATTTCCCTTGTGATCCACAGACTTTAACTTAATACCCTTAAAGTCTCTTGATCTAGGTAGCGCAACCTTAAATAACTTCTCTACAAAAGATCACATTCTATCATTTCTAAGAGTTAATTTAAGTCCTATTGGTTGTCCCTCTCTTAACTTAAATTCAGCAATAGAGGCTTTTGAAAAGGTAATTAAAGGCTTCTGAGCAGTAATTAACTCTAACTCCTTAGCAGAAGACTCTATAAATTGTTTCTCTTTAGCTCCATCTCCACAACCTACATTAATAACTACCTTTTGTAGTCTGGGTACTTGCATAGGAGAGCTAAACTCAAATTTCTTCATTAAGTTCCCAACTATCTCTTTTTGGTATTTCTCTTTAAGAGGTCAATTTAGATTACCCATCTCTAACTCTTTTCTTCCTTAGTAGATTCTCTAGGCACTCTTTCCTTCTTACCCTCTTTGATAACAAAAGAGACTTTGTATATCTCTTTCTTTTTATCGTTTGTTATTAAAGCAAGATTAGAAAGATGAATCTCTCTTTCTCTTTCGACCATTCCTCTTCCCTTTTGATAACATTGATATTTCCCTACCCCTTCCACTAAAGCTCTCTCTTTACCAAGTAGTATCTCCTTTATCTTTCCCTCTTTACCCTTCAAGGCACCTCTAGTAACTCTTACTTGATCTCCCTTTCTAAGTCTGTTCATACTAGAGTACAAACTCTGCAATAGAAACTAACTTGCTATAACCCTTTTCCTTTAGCTCTCTAGTTAGGGGACCAAATACTCTAGAACCTAGAATAGAACCATCATTCTTTAGTAATACACATGCATTCTCATCAAAGGAGATAGTTGCACCTGACTTTCTTCTAAGCTTTGACTTAGTTCTAACTATTAAAGCCTTAAACATATCTCCCTTCTTTACTCCTGAGAATGTAGATAGTTTCTTAACAGAAACTAATACAACATCTCCTATCTCAGCATATCTTCTTCTACTTCCTCCATATACCTTGATAACACCAACCTCTTTAGCTCCAGTGTTATCAGCTACATTAAGTCTAGATAGAGCTTGAATCATAGTCTTATTTAGCTAGCTTTATCTCTACATCTGAGAGTAAAACTCATCTCTTCAGGGCTGAATAGGCTCTAGAACTAACTATACTCACAGTCTCTCCTAACTTAACAGAGTTGTGTTCATCATGTACATGCATCTTTTTATATCTAATCTTTAGAGTTCCATATTTTGGTACTCTATAGAGTCTTCTTACTCTAACCACTGCTGTTTTTGGTCTAGTGGCCACTACTTGACCAACTAAAACCTTACCTTTAACTATCTTCTTTGTATCCATTATTTATTGGTATTCTTTAGCATCTCCTTCTCCTTAGCTTCCTCTATAGCAATATAGTGAGCTAGGTCTTTGTTGCTGAATTGTTCCTTTCTCTCTGTAAGAATGGTCATTAATTGAGCTATTGTTCTCTTAGTAATTCCTATTAAGCTGGTATTTCTAAGAGCTCCTTGAGATAGTTGGAATCTATACTCAACTAACTTAATTTTCAATTTAAATAGCATCTCCTTTAGCTTTTCAGTTTCTAAAGCTCTTAGTTCTGTAAGCATTATCTAGGAAGTTCCTTGAATATAACCTCTGTTTTTATAGGAAGCTTAGCTCCCGCCTTATAAAAGGTACTGGAAACTGTCTCTCTATCTAATCCCTCTACCTCAAATAAGATAGTTCCTATCTTAACTGTAGCTACATAGTGATCTGGAGCTCCCTTTCCTGAACCCATCCGAACTTCTAGAGGTTTTTTAGTTAAAGAAAGATGTGGAAAGACTCTAATTCACATTTTGCCGGTCTTACCAAGTCTCTTGGAGATAGCAATTCTAGCAGCCTCTAATTGTCTTTCAGTGATTCAAGCTCCTTCTAGGGCTCTTAATCCAGCAGAACCAAATGAAAGATATTTATTTCCCTTAGCTTTTCCTTCGTAGCTTACTTTATGTGGCTTTCTCCACTTAGTTTTCTTTGGGTGCATAGTCTAGACAATCTAAGTTAGTTTATATTTTCCAGCATTAATTTCTTCAAACAAGTCATCTACAACATCTGTAGTTCCTGCAGGTCAGTACTCTCTCCCTTCCATCATAGCCTCTACTTCTTCAAGAGTGAAACTCCAACCATACTCTTCTAATCTATCCTTTATTGCTCTTCTTAGTTGAGAGTGTTCCTTATCCCCTTTCTGAATCAATCTATAACCATCATCTGAGCTAAACATCTTAATTTCCCTGAGAAATTAGATATCTACCAGTTTCATCTCTATATACTCTTACTTTTTCTGGCATAGGAGTAAAGTAATTTCCGAAGTATAGCCCTCTATTAATTCATACCTTAACTCCTAGTACTCCGTAAGTAGTTCTAGCTATCTTATAGTAGTACTCTATATTAGCTCTTAGAGTAGAACAAGGTATTTCTCCCTCTGTACAACTCTCAGATCTAGCCATATCAGCCCCATTAATTCTCCCAGAGATTTTAATTCTGATACCTCTAGCCCCAGAGAACATAGCTTTCTTAATAGTTCTCTTCATAGTTAATCTAATAGGAGCTCTGTCTTCTAGTTGTTCAACTACTTCATTCGCAATAACTATTGCACTAACTCCGGGATTCTTTAACTCTAAGAACTCTAGTATGATCTCTCACTTTCTATAAGTTAGTTTTCTCAGTAATCTCTCTAGTCTTTCCTTTTCTTCTGGTAGGTTATAGAGTCCTATTTCTATTAAGTGAGCTGTGACTCTTATAGTTCAAACTCCATTTGGATCTATAAATCTATCTATCTCTACTTGAGCTAGTACTCCATCTCTGCATTCTTTTTCTATGAACTTCCTTATCTTTTCATCTTCTAGTATTCACTTAGCTGCACTCTTTTTATCTGGAGCATTTCATCTAGAGTTTCAGTTCTTATTGAAACCTAGTCTTACTGAGTTTGGATTACACTTTTGACCCATAGCTAAATACCTCCTTTTTCTTCTTCCTTCATATACTCTTCTATCTTTTTAGTACTTAATTCAGCTCCCTCTTTTACTTTAGCTGAAGAGACTTTATCCTTCTTAGGAGTCTTACTCTTTCCTTTAGTTTCTTCTACTAAGGTTACAGAGAGATTAGTTAGTCTTCGAACTCTTAAGTCTGTTCTTCCCTTTGCTCTATAAAAGGTTCTCTTTAACATAGTACCTTTAGTGGCAGTACATTCTTCTACTCTAAGACTATCTCCACTCATAGCAAAGTTATTAACTGCATTAGCAGCAGCTTCTAGTAATAACTTAAATAGCATCTTTGTAACCTTTTGCTTATCTATAGAGTGAAGTATCTTATAGGCTTCTGCTAAAGGTTTTCTATGTATTAGTCTGCAAACATGTATTGCCTTAGAAGGAGAAACTCTTAGATTTCTATGTCTGACTTTTACTTGTTGTTGCATAACTATTTCTTAGTCTTAGCTAGAGTGTGTTGTTTAAAGACTCTAGTGGGCGCAAACTCTCCTAATTTATGTCCCAACATATATTCATTGCATTGAACTGGTACAAAGTTTCTACCATTGTGAACTAAGAAAGTAAGAGATAGAAACTCTGGATAGATAGCACTATTTCTTGATCAAGTCTTAATTGCTTTCTTTTTTTCTTGTTGTTGCATCTTAATAGCTTTCTTAAGTAAGCTAGGAGAAACATATAACCCTTTCTTAGAGCTTCTACTCATTATTTCTTAGCATTTCTAGACTGAACAATAAATCTATTAGAGTATCTCTTTTTTGATCTAGTCTTAACTCCTAAGTGTCTCTTTCCCCAAGGAGTTCTAGGAGCATCTCTACCAATAGAACATCTTCCTTCTCCTCCCCCATGTATGTGATCATTAGGGTTCATTGCTACACCTCTAACAGTCGGTCTAACTCCTAGCTTTCTATTAGAACCTGCTTTTCCTAGTCTTACTAAGTTGTGATCAATAGCTGAGAGTTGTCCAAGAGTAGCTCTTGCTTCATTAATAACCTTTCTTATTTCCTTAGAAGGTAACTTAATAATGGTATATTTACCAGTTAAGTCTTTTCCTAGTATTTGAGCTTGAGCTCCTGCAGATCTAACCATCTTACCCCCTTCTCCGGGTTTTATCTCTACATTGTGTACCATCATACCTTCAGGGATTATACCTATAGGCATAGAGTCTCCTATCTTTAAGCTAGTTCTACTATTGCTAGATAGAACTCTATCCCCTTCTTTAATACCTTCTGGAGCTAATATATATCTCTTTTCTCCATCTGCATAGTGAACTAAAGAGATAAAGCAAGTTCTATTGGGATCATACTCAACTGTAGCTACTCTACCTAATATATCTAACTTATCTCTCTTTAGATCTATGATTCTGTACTTTCTTTTGTTCTCTCCCCCTCTGTGTCTTACAGTAATCTTTCCTGTATTATTTCTTCCTCCATGTTTCTTTAGTGGAGTTAATAAAGGTTTATATGGCTTATAGTTTGGAGTTAAACACTTGTTGTAGTCAATAGTTAAGATAACTCTTTTTCCTGAGCTTCTTGGAATTGTTTGCTTGATGGGCATTTTATTATTTTGCTTCCTTTTTTAATGCCTCAACTAAGTGTTTGTAGCAGTTTTCTAGATTGTTTATATTTACTCGACCTTGACTATCAGATGACACACTTTCTGCGTTCGCTTCAAATGCTGGCTCAAAGAAACCAAATCCACAGTAGTCGTTATCTTTCTTCTTTAAAAATTCTTTTCATTGTTGTTTTAGTCTTTCAAGCACCTGCCCTTTAACATATTTGGTTTCTTTCGGTTCCTCTCCATCTGACTCTTCATCTTGCTTAAATTCCTTTACATTCATAAAGTCACAGGTCTCTTGACTTAGTAAGCAAGTCTCTCCAAAACCTATTGTTTCGTTCTTTTCTTTAACAAGAGCTGGCGCAGGTAATTGAGTTGCAATTAAATAGGGACCAGAACCAATAGAGCCTCCAAGCAGTAAAGAAGAAACTATTTTCTTAATCATTTCTTAGTTAGTTTAAGAATTATTCTTTAGGCTCTTCTGCCTTCTCTTCAACTACTGGTTGTTCTTCTTCAATCTTTTCTTCTTTGATTTCCTCAACAACAGTTTCTTCTTTGTCCTCTACCTTGATTTCTTCTTCTACTATTGTTTCAGTTTCCCCTTCAGTCTTAACTTCTTCAACAGATTCTTCCACTACTTCTTTAATTTCTTCTTGAACATCAACACTCTTAGGTTCTGAAGATTGAGCTTCAGCTTCCTTCATAGCCTCCTCCAGTTCTTTTTCTAGTAATTCTGTATCTCCCTCTAGTGATCTCTTTAGATTCAAGAAGTCCTCTCTTAAGAGTGATACATAAGCTATCTTCTTAGCTTTAGTAAAGTTCTTTCTACTCTTTTGAGTCATTCTTGCAGGCTTAGGCTTCTTTACTAAGGTATTAACTGCTAAAGCTTTTACTCCAAAGAAAGATTGAAAGGCTTTCTTAATCATTACCTTATTAGCCTTTCTATCTACTAAGAAAGTCAAAACAAACTTATTAGTAGAGGGAGAACCTCTCTTCTTATTTAGATAGGGTTCTCTTATTACGTCTATTAACTCCATTTGGAGAGATAGTTTTCTCTAAAAGATTGAAATCCATCACTGCTAAAAGCTATTAGATCAGCTTTCATTAGTTGTCTAATAGATAAAGCAGAGACTCTTGCAACCTCTAAGTTATTAATATTTCTAGCTCCTAGAGCTAGTTGTTCTGTTTTATCTTTAACTAATAACAATAACTTTTTAGACTTAAATTTCTCTATCTTTTTAGAAGTACCTACTGAGGAGAAAAATGAATAAACAATCTTTGTTTTATTTTCTGGATGGCTCTCTAATTTCTTTTCTGAGATAGCTATTACCTTACTGTTGTTGAATGCATCTGTTCAACAAGATCTAACAGCTAAAGCTTTAACTCTTTTATTTACCTTTTTGTAGTGGTTGACATTATTTCTAGGTCCAAAGGTGGTACCACCACCTACAAACTGTGGATTTCTTCTAGAACCTTGTCTAGCTCTACCAGTATGTTTTTGTCTATAAGGTTTCTTACCGCCACCAGAGACTTCCCCTTTAGTCTTGGTGTGTGGTCTAGCTAATCTACTGGAAGAGGCTTCACTTACAACTGTTTGAAAGATTGCATCTGGATAGTAGAACTCTGCACTTCAAGTAGATACAAGTTCTGAAAGAGCAAGTGATTGATCTACTGAACCATCCAGTAGATAGATATCAACTGAGGGAGTTGTAGACATTATTTAGTGTTCTTAACTAATAGCTTCTCTGGAACTATAGCTTTTGCTTTGTGTAGAGATCTAACTCTCACTAAAGATTTCTTTCTTCCGGGTATAGATCCTTTAATAGCTATTAGAGATTTCTCTGTATCTATATAGAGAATTCTTAGATTTCTTATAGTGCAAGTTTCATTACCCATATGTCCTGACATCTTCTTTCCTTTTCACACTTTTTGCGGAGATCTACCTCCTCTCCCTGTTTCTAGAGATCCTTGGAATCTGTGGGGATAACCTGCTCCGTGAGTCTTTGGGCTAGTGGCAAAGTTCCATCTCTTAATTGCTCCAGTGAAACCCATACCTCTAGAAATTCCCTGTACCTTAATCTTTTCTCCCTCTTGAAAAAGATTTTGGAACTCTACAAACTCTCCTACCTTATATTCTTTTTCTCCATCTCACTTAAGTTCAGTAATCTTTCTTCTTAGTGGAAGAGAGTGTTTTGTGAATTGACCCTGTACTGGTTTAATTAACTTTTTAGCTGGACACTCTTCTCCTACTCCAACTACTAAAGAGTTGTATCCGAATTTATCTTTAGTCTTTATCTCTAAAACCTGTAAAGCTACAGGTTTTAAGAAAGTTACAGGTAAGTTACTTCCAGACTCACTAAAGATACTACTCATCCCAATCTTTTGACATATAACTTCTCTGTACATTGTCTATTCAACTAACTACTAATTAAAGAGAGTCTTAAGTCTAGAGAGGCTGGAAGACTCATTCTTTGAAAGTAAGAGAATAGTCTATTGTCATACTCAGAGATCAAAATAAGTCTTCTGTGTTCTTTCTTTTGAAAGTGTTCCATAGAAGGCTTATTAACGTGTGGAGACTTTAAGACTGTATACAACTTAGTCTTAGTAGGTAAAGGAATAGGACCTTTAATAGTAGAGTCATACTTTAAAGCTAACTCTACTATCTTCTTTACTCATTGATCTAATAGTCTGTAGTCAAAAGAGATTAGTTTGATCTTTAGAGTAGTAGGCATAAAGTATTATTGAAATTGGTAGCTAAGCCGGATTAGTTTAGTGGTAAAACGGCTCAATGGTAATGAGCTGAGAAGTGTTCGATTCACTTATTCGGCACCAATATATCTCTTGTAAGACTCTTAAAGAACTAGGATGGCAATTTAAATTCCACACTAGCCCCCACAGCTTCAAACTTAGCTTTTAGTTCATCAAATTGTGAAGCAGGAATATCTGCTTTCACTAATCCAGGTGCACTATCAACTATCTTCTTAGCTTCCATTAGTCCTAAAGCGGTTAACTCTCTAACTAACTTAATAACTCCAATCTTGTTACCTCCTGCAGAAACTAAGTGTAGGTCTTTATTTACATCTGCTTTGTCTTCAGCTGAATCATCTGACTTAGCAGTTGCTGGTCCTGCAGAGAAATTAGCTGCACTAACCTTAAATTCACTTTCTAGACCTCTAATTAATTCATTTAGTTCTAATACAGTAAACCCCTTAATTTGTTCTATTAAGTTTTGAGTTTTTTCAGTTAGATTAGACTTACTTTCTTCTGACATACAAATAAAAAGTTAATACTGAAAATAAATTTTATTGTTTCTCGGAGATACTCTTCAATAAGAATAACAAAGAAAGTATAGGAGAAAGCAGTAAATAGGCTAATTTAGCATATGCATCTTCTTTCTCTGATCAAGAAGGAAGATACTCTTTTTGTTCTTCAGTTAGTAGTTGCTTATCACAATAAACAACTCCTATTTTTAGTAACTTGTATTTCCTAACTAACTCTCCAAATAGCTTTAAAGGAGCAATCTTCTCTGAATTAACTATTAAGACTAGATTCTGTCCACTTAACTTAATAGGAGAGTCAACAACAGTACTAAGTGCTCTTCTTAGTACATTATTGGAGACAAACTTAATCTCTCCATCAAACTTCTTTACCTCTTTTCTTAGTCAGTGGGAAGATTTGACTCCTAGTGTGCTGTAGTTAAGACTTGCAAAGGAGTTAGAAGACTTTAACTTTTGAGAAAGCTCTTTTACTTGCTCAGACTTAATAGAGTGATATTTTCTAACACTCATGGTTTAAATATTTATGGGATACTGAGGGTTAACCTTAACCCTTTATATAGATATTTGAGTGAAGTGGTAGGTAGCTTCTTAACTAACTATCTTATTGTAGTTTAGTTAAGTGAGAGGAAAGTCCATGCTTGCATAGTCTGAGATGACTGTAGTGTTTGTGTAAGTACATAAAAAATAAAACTTAACGGCTAGTAATAGACTAGTTGATGGCGGAGAACCTTTCTAAATAAGTGAATAACTTACAAGAGTAATTCTCTGTAAAGTGCCACAGAGACGAGCTCTATAGAAATATAGAGTGTGAAACGAGGCAAACCCCTCAAGCAAGAAACCTAAATATTGGTAAGGGAACTTGAGCTAAGGAAGTGAACGAAGCTTAGGAATCAAATTGATTAGATTAATTACCTACTTTTATCTAACTCTAGATAAAAACAGAACATGGCTTATTATTTTGCTCAATTATCTTGGGTTGGAGTTAGCTCTTTAGTATCCTAACTATTTATTAAAGAAATACTTTTGGAATAAAGTCATCTCTTCAACTAAGTCCTACATCTCCTCCAATCTTTATTGAACATGGTTTTCTGCTATCATTCGTATCACAGTTTTCTAAAGTAAGTGGGATGTTTTTTAGTTCTTTCGATACACCTTTAGAGGAGCTTGATGAAATTGCTTGTGCTTGTCCTTCTGTAACTTTAAAGACGAGAGGTTTGCAAGTAAGAGTCTCGTATAAGCTACTGCTACTATCTGTTCCTACTTCTAGCCTGCTGTTTCCGCTGGGATCAAAAACTGTTAATTTATATGTTTTTTGATTTGAGGTACTAATGTCACTTAAATTAATTAGGCCGGCTGCCCCTTCTCTTGTGTTTTCGTCGCCTCAAAATTCTATTTGCTGACTATCTCGTAAATGACTTACACCATTTTTGAGTTTCAGATAAATAGATATCTCTGAACCAGAAGCTCTACAGGTAAATAAAGGAAAAGTTGGATTAGTGCTTACTCTTCAAATATCCCGAGTATCCCCCCCCCGCAAGAGAAGATAGAGAGACTAAGCCACCTATTCCCGCTGTACTGGCTAATCCAAGAAATAATTTAGGAATCAACATATTATCTAACTATTTACTTGAATTCTAGAAAAATAAGCATATATTTAAAGTTTTCAGTTGTTATATAGTTACTAATTCTTGTAAGTATTAATTAAATTTTTTTGCTATCTAATACTCTAAAGAATTACTTTTGGTTTAAAGTCATCTGCCCATTCCAAGCCAACTTGATCACCAACCTTTATTGAGCATTCTTTTTTGTTATCTTTTGAGCAACCTTCTTCTAAAGTAAGTGAAATATCTTTTAGTTCTTTTAATATACCTTGAGAGGCGCTTCCATGAATTGTTGTTGCTCGCCCTTCTATAACTTTAAAAACATTAGTATCGCATCAAAGAGTCTCGCCTAAGCCACTACTGCCATCTCCCCCTACTTCTAACTGACTTTTTCCACGAGATTTAAAAACTGTTAATTTATATGTTTTTTGGCTTGAAGGGCTAGTCTCACTTAAGTTGATTGGGCCGATTTTTCCATCACCTCAAAATTCTACCTGCTTATTGTCTTGTAATTGACCTATGCCTTCCTTAAGTTTTAGGGAAACAGATATTTTAGAACCAGAGAGGCTACAAGTAAATAGTGGAAAAGATGTTTGAGAATTTACTCTTCAGACATTGCGGGCGTCGCCCCCCCCGCAATAGAAGATAGTGAGACTACACCCCCAATCCCTGCCGAACCAACTAATCCAAGAAATAATTTAGGAATCAACATATTATCTAACTATTTACTTGAATTCTAGAAAAGTACTATATATCTCTTTTTGGGTTAAATAATTACTTTTGGTTGGAAATCATCTTTTCACTTAAGTCCAACATCACTACCGATATTTATAGAACATTCTTTTCTGCCGTTTTTATCGCAATCATTTAGATTCATTTTGATTTGATCAAAATTCTTTGATCAGGATGTAGAATTGCTACCCGAAACTCGACTCATTTCTCCTGTAACTTTAAAAACATTGGTACTACATCAGATTACCGTGCCATAGTCGCTACTATTCTCTTTTACTTCTAAATTACTGCTTCCCGAAGAAAAAACACTTAATTTGTATTTTTTTGTATTTGAAGATCCAGCAACTCTTGAGCTTATTGTTTGTTCTTCTGAGTTATTTTCGCGCCCAACAAGGATAATCTCGCCGTTATTCGATAACTTGAGCGGACTTTCTTTATTTTTTAATTCCAGTGAAATTCAAACCTTTACTGAACCTTGCTTACAGGTAAATAAAGGAAAAGTTGGATTAGTGCTTACTCTTCAAATATCCCGAGTATCCCCCCCGCGACGGAAGATAATGAGACCAAACCACTTATTCCGGTTACGCTAACTAATCCAAGAAATAATTTAGGAATCAACATATTATCTAACTATTTACTTGAATTCTAGAGAAGTCTAAATATATATTTAGTGCTTATGGGCTGTAATTCAGTAACTAATTCTCTGCAACTAAATAATCACCTTTGGCTTAAAGTCATCTCTTCAGCTAAACCCGGAACTCCCTTCGATTTTTATTGAACACTCTTGCTTTTTGCCTTCTCCTCGCGGAGCACAACTTTCAAGAGTTAAAGAGATACTTTCAAATGTTTTAGGAGAATTGTTAGAGGAGTCGGAAGTGTCAGATGTTACTTTAAAGGAGGTAGGGTAACATCAAAGATCTGTACCATATTTTTTATTAATTTCAAAATTATCTGTTGTTAATTTGCCATTACCACTTCCGTCCTTAAAAACAGTTAATTTGTATGGTTGTGTGTTGTCTGCACCTGAAGAACTACCATATAAACTAATTTCTTCGCCGGTGTATTTTTCGCTACCGTGGAATTTTATTTTCTTACCATTTGTGGGTGGAGTCAATGGAGTTTCTTCAAATTTCAGGGAAATTAATATCTGACTTTTGTAGTTACTACAAGAAAACAGGGGGAAAGGGGAGTTTGAAGAGTCTACTTTTCAAACTGTTGGATCGCCCCCCCCAGACACAGAAGAAGACACAGAAACTACACCGCCTATTCCTACTGCACTAGCAAGTCCAGTAAAAAGTACTCTTGCAACTAGCATAAATTATTGGAAACTTATTTCTCTATTCTAAATAAGCTTTCTATCTACCGCTTGCTTTACTAAAAGTTAGTTGTTTTTCTAATTCAGGGTTTCATTGAAGTCCAACATCTGAATTAATAGTTATTTTGCAACCTTCATTGGTAAGATCATCATTGCAATCTTTTGCTTCTAATGTAATCTTTGAAACACTATTAGTTCATTCTGTTCCACTCGTATATGTTGGTTTAGTAACTCTCCATTTATTGCCTTCACAAGGCGCATCATGTTGACTATATAAATGTCCTTCAGCTCCAGATAATGTTTCTAATTTTGTTGCACCAGTGGAATATACTTGCAACTGTCAAAATTTATCGTAGTTGTTTGACCCTACCAGTTCATTCCAATCAAGCTCTTTATTGTTTTTAAAATCTCAACCCCTTAAATAAAGTCTCTCTTTCTTCTTTTTTGTCGCCCCCTCTTCTTTTTTAAAAGCTAGTCCGAGTTGATAATGATTGCCTCCACCTCTACAGGTAAATAAAGGAAAGACATCGTTCTCTCCTATTTCTCAAAAAGAGATTGGCTTAAGAGAATTGTTTATTACAGGCATAGAGGCAGAGTAAATACAACTGCCTATTAATCCAGCAGTACCTGCAAAAAGTAACTTTAGACCTAACAAAAGAAATTTAAATAATTCACAATAGTTAAATAATTACTTTTGGTTTAAAGTCATTTTTTCACTCTAGATCAACTCCACTTCCGATATTTATAGAACATTCTTTCCTTCCACTTTTATCCTCACAGCCAACTAAAGAAAGTGAAATTGCCTTAAATTCTTTTTCTCATTGCTGTTCGCCTCCATAATCTTGAAATTTGGTTACATGAAAAACATTTCTATCGCAAATAAGATTTCCACCATATTTGTGGCTATATTCTCAATTTCCTGTTTCATCCAACCTAACTGTTCCTGTTCCAAAAATAGTTAATCTAAATGGCGCTACTCCAGCTTGGTCATCATCATGTAAACTAATCTCTTCTTTGCTATTTTCGTTATGGCCCTTAAAAACAATTTCTTTTCTCTCGCTTAAATCATGTGTATTTTCCTTAAAAGCTAAAGAAACCTTTATATTATGACTATTGTTTGAACAAGTGAATAAAGGAAAAGAATCTTTAGATTTAACTATTCAAACTGTTGGATCGCCCCCCCCGCTATAAGAGAAGATAGAGGAACTAAACCACCTATTCCTACTGAACTAGCAATTCCAGTAAAAAGTACTCTTGCTATGAACATTATTTTTCAATTTTAGGTGTATTAATTACTAAATTCGAGAAGAGCAAAAGATTTCTTTAGGCTTTAATGGTACCCCTCACTTTAACTTAACTCCTTCTTTAATTTGAATTTCGCAACTCTCTCCGACTATTCCCTTTTCACAACCCTTTAACTCAAACTCTATATTCTTAATTGCTTTTTCTCATAATATTCCCGTTCTATCTCAAGAGCTGTCTTTCTCAGTAACTTGCAATTCACCTAGATTGCAATAAGCATCTTCAGAGCCATACAAATTTCCTTCCGCCCCAGTAAGTGTTGAGATCTTTATTTTGTCGCTGAACACTTGAAGTTGTCATTGATAGTTTGGAGTTCCTTCTATCTTTTCTTGAAAGTTCATTTTTTCACCTTTCTTGACATCATAACCTTCTAAGAATACTTTGTGTTCAGGTTTTCCTGAAGATTGAGGAGTACTTTTTAATACCAAATAAAAACGATACTTTTCTTGTTTGTTGTGTGAACAGCTAAATAATGGATATTCATATTCAACTGTTTTTGTTAAGTTCTCTTGATCCTTAAGAAAAGTACATCCTTTTTTGGAAGAAAGGGCTACAGCTCCACTTAATGCAACTCCAAGAGTAAATAAAGAAGCGAGCTTAAATCCTACAAGCATTTTTTTAACCTTTGGATTTTATGAGCTACTGTAACTGTTATTGGAGCTCTCTGCAACTAAATAATTACTTTTGGTTTAAAGTCATTTGCTCACTCCAAGCCAACTTGATCACCAATCTTTATTGAACACCCTCTTCTTCCATTTCCATCGCAATCACTTAGAGTCAGCTTGATTTGATCAAATCCATTCTCTCATGCCTGAGAAATTCCTGATGTTATTGTCTCTTTTGTAACTTTAAAAACATTGGTATCACACCAGAGAGTCTCACTTAAGCTACTGCCTCTATCTGTTTTTACTTCTAACTTGCTTCTTCCAGATGTTTTAAAAATAGTTAACTTATATTCTTTTAAATTTGTAGTTGCAGAACTACTTAAATTAACTGAATTTATTGTTTCTCCTTCTGCGTTTCCGTCGCCTCAAAATTCTACCTGCTTATTGTCTTGTAATTGACCTATGCCTTCCTTAAGTTTTAGGGAAACAGATATTTTAGAACCAGAGAGGCTACAAGTAAATAGTGGAAAAGATGTTTGAGAATTTACTCTTCAGATATTGCGATCGTCTCCCCCCCCTGCAATCGAAGACAAGGAGACTAAACCACCTATTCCCGCTGTACTGGCTAATCCAAGAAATAATTTAGGAATCAACATCCCTATTTAACTGTTTATTTGAATTCTAGAAAAGTACTATATATCTTTAGTGTTTGTGGACTTTAATTCAGTAACTGCTTCTCTGAAATTAAATAATTGCTTTTGGTGTAAATTCTGTTTTTCACTTCAATCCAACTTGATCTCCAATATTTATTAGACATTCTTTGCTTCCATCTTTATCAACACAATCACCTAAAGTAAGTGCGATATCTTTGAATTCTTTTTCCCATTGCTTATCGCTAAGTTCATGCCCGTAATTTCCGTTGTACTTGGTAACTTCAAAAATATTTGGTTTACAAGACAGCCCACTTGAGGGAAGTTGATAGCTATCCATTCCTGATCCTGCGTCAACCAACTTTACAGTACCTGTTCCATAAATGATTAATTTAACGGGAGCTAAATTTGCTTGTTCTGTGTCATATAGACCAAATGATTTTCGTTGAATCTCATCATAGCCTTCAAAAATAATCTTTTTATTATTTGTTCCTGCGGAATTGTTTTCGAACTTTAAAGAAATCTTTATCTTATGACTACCGCTATCGCTTGAACAAGTAAATAAAGGAAAAGAATCTCTAGAATTAACTATTCAGGCTGTTGGATCATCTCCCTTCGCCGTAAGAGAAGATAATGGCACCAGACTACCTATCCCTACTGAACTTGCTAAACCAAGGAAAAAAACCTTTGGAATAAGCATATCTACCTGTAACGATTAATTTGAACTAAATAATTACTCTTGGCTTAAATTCTTCTTTTCACTTAAGACCAACATCTCCTCCAAACACAATAGAACATTCTTGTCTTCCATTTTTACTGTCACATTGACCTAAAGTCAAATTGATTTTTTCAAATCCTTTTGATCATTGTTTATCTTCCCCAAAATTTTGGTTGTAAGTTTCAACCTTAAACACATTTCCTTCACAATAAAGATCTCCGCCATATTTGTAACTGTCCATTCCCGATCCTGCTTCAGTTAACTTGCTTGTGCCAGATTGAAAAATGATTAATTCAAATGGTGATAATCCAGCAAAATCTCTATCATACAACTCAACTGATCTTTTATTCTTTTCGTCATATCCCTTAAAAACAATTTCTTTTCCAGTTGTTAAATTGTTTTTGCCGCCCTTGGGAGTTAAAGAGATCTTTATATTATGACTATTGTTTGAACAAGTGAATAAAGGAAAAGAATCTCTAGAATTAACTATTCAGGCTGTTGGATCGCCCCCCCCACAAGAGAAGATAGAGGAACTAAACCACCTATTCCTACTGAACTAGCAATTCCAGTAAAAAGTACTCTTGCAATGAACATTGTTTTCTAATATTCTAAAAACCTATTTATTAGAAAACAATTCCTTATATAACTCTGAATAATGTCTTATAGGTTTTAGTCGGATCTTACTTAGTATCTCTTCTGGAATATCTTCTAGATGTCTTTCACTTTCTTTTGGATAAAAGATAGTATCCACTCCCCCTCTAACAGCAGAGATAACTTTTTCCTTAAGCCCTCCTATTGGTAATACCTTACCTCTAAGAGTCATCTCCCCAGTCATAGCTATATTGCTTGGAATAGGTACCTTTCTAAAGGCAGACAAAATAGCTGTAGTAATGGTAATACCTGCTGAAGGACCATCTTTTGGAACTCCTCCAGTTGGTACATGTAAGTTGATATCTATATCAGATCACTTAGTGTCTCCTAACTTAAATTCACTTTCATTGGCTTTTATGTAAGAGAGTGCAACACTAGCGGATTCTTTCATAGTATCTCTTAGATTTCCAGTAAGTATTAAGTTACCTTTTCCAGAGTAGTAATTAATTTCTACAGGAAGAAGATCTCCCCCATATTCTGTATAGGCCATTCCATTAACCACTCCAGGTATTGAGAGTTCGTCCTTAACTGTGTGTTCATATTTTTCCTTTGAAAGATACTCTCTAACTACCTCAACTTCAACCTTCAATTCCTTTAACTCTTTATCTAACTCTTGTCTTTGAATGAACTTTCTAGCTATTTGAGATAAACACTGTCTTAGATTTCTAACTCCAGCCTCTCTTGTATATCTCTGAATGATGTAGGTAATTGCTTCATCTGAGAAGATAAGCTCCTCTTCCTTTAATCCATGTTCTTCTAATACCTCATTAATTAGTCCATTCTTTGCAATAGCTAATTTCTCTTTTTCTGTGTAGGAGGTTAGTCTAATAATCTCTAATCTATCTAACAAAGCCTCAGGGATATTATCTTCATAGTTAGCTGTAGCTATGAACATAATCTTTGAGAGATCTACCTCTTCTTCTATGTAGTTATCTACAAACTTATCGTTTTGCTTAGGATCTAATACCTCTAGTAAGGCTGATAGAGGATCTCCATGTCCACTACTTACTATCTTGTCTATCTCATCAAGTATTAATACAGGATTATTTACCTTTGCTTGCTTTAATCCCTTAATAATTCTTCCAGGCATAGCTCCAATATAAGTTTTTCTGTGACCTCTTATCTCAGCTTCATCACTTAAACCTCCTAGTGAGATCTTTACACACTCTCTCTTAAGTCCTTTAGCTATAGATTGAGCTAAAGAGGTCTTACCTACTCCTGGAGGTCCAGATAAGCAAATAATTGTTCCATGAAGATTCTTAGTTTTCTTCTGTACAGCCACAAACTCTAATATTCTCTCTTTAGCTTTATCTAATCCATAGTGGTTCTTATCCAATTCTTTTTGAACTTTTGAGATAACCTTTTGGTCTTTAGAGCTCTTATCTCAAGGAAGAGAGATTAGTCAAGTTAAGTAAGTGTGAGTAATCAAACTTTCATTGGAGGAAATAACACTTGAATACTCTAATTTCTTTATCTCTTCCTTTACTCTCTCTTTAATGTGTTCTGGGGCTTTCTCTTTCTTTAATCAATCTCTGAACTTTTGTAGCTCTCCATCTCTAGAGATACCTTCTCCTAACTCTTCCTTAATAACCTTTATTCTCTCTCTAAGATAGAACTCTCTCTGTTGCTTAGAGATATTTCTATTTACCTTCTTAGAGATAGAGCTATTAATTTCATCTTTCTCTGCCTCTGATAAATATTCATAATCTAGCATCAGAGTTATTCTTCTGGAAACACTTAACTCTTCTAGTCACTTTTGCTTAATCTCTACTCCATCTCTTTCTCCTTGTGGTCAAAAACTACATAATTTATCTATTAACTTACAACAGGAGTCTTTATTAGATCCTTCTGTTTTTTCTGCTGTAAATAGTTGTTTGATCTCTTCGTAATCACTTCCTTTTACATCAAACAGCTCTTCAAAGTACTTAAATAGTTGTTCTATATCTGATTTGTTTTTCAGGAAAGAGGTATTTCTTTCCTTAAGTAATTCATAGTTAGCAAATCACATAGAACCAAGTATTTCATATCCTGTTTTTCTGGTGATCTTTGGGTGATCAATCTTTACTCTTTGAAGCCCCTCTACCTTAACTGTTAAAGAACCATCTTTGTGTTCTTTAAGCACACTAACCTTTGAAAGTGTTCCAACTCTATATAGATCTACTGGTAAGGGGAAATCAATATCATAGTCTTTTTGTGCTAGTATTATTAGCTCTCCCTTACATTCAGAGAGTGAATACTTAATAGAAGCTAGAGAACATTCTCTACCAACCTCAATAACACTCTTGGTAAAGGGGAATACTACTAGATTTCTAGAAATTAAAAGTGGTAAGGCATTGTTGAATGCTTGTAGATTGGAACTATCAGTCATTAACAGCTGTCTTGTAAGAACTTTCTACTCATTTTAGCAGATTAAGGCTTTGATTGCTAAAAATCTAAGCAGAAATTGTGAACACTCAGTGCTCCTTTAAAATTAAGGAACAAAAGACAAAATTTTAAGTTTAATTCTGAAAAATAAAATTAAAAGTGGTGTTCTGTTTATTTAATTAGTGACTTTTTGCTTGTCACAATTGAAAAACTAAGTTTAATCGATTGAAAATAAAATAAATCTTTCTCTCTAATGAATACAGAAGTTAGAGCATTCTCTAAGAGAAAAAAGAGTAGAGTAAATATTATTCTCACTCAATTACCTAAATCAGAAAGCAAACAAGAACATGAATTACTTATATATACCAAGAGAGATGGAGAATACAAGATAAGTAGTCCTGTGGATTACTTTAAAAATGAATACCTTACTCCTATTCTCTTAAGTCCTTTCTCATTCCTTCCTGCTAGATTACTAGGAGAAAAGTATTCTGTAAAGGCATTTCCTAAGGGTGGAGGGAATAGTGCACAAGCTCAAGCTATTGTATTAGCTATTGCTAGAGCTCTATTAAAGTACTATCCTGAAATGAGAAGCTCTCTTAAGAAAGCAAAGTTACTAACTCAAGATCACAGAGTTAAGGAAAGAAAGAAAATAGGTAAATACAAAGCTAGAAGATCTCCTCAATTCACTAAGAGATAATGTCTGCAAATACCAAATACACTCCAAAGGTTGGTTTTGGTACTGAGTCTCTGAGAATTATTGAGATATTAGCTCCTTATCTAAAAGCTGCTAATGAACACAACTATGACTTTGTGGACTGCGGTTGAAAGTATGGTAATGAAGCTATTATTGGGCTAGCACTTAAGAGTCTAAAAAGATCAGAAAGTAAGTTTGAATTTATTCCCTACTTTCAATCTAAGGTTTGACCTTCTCAATTCACTGGAGGAATTATTAAATCTCTTAAGTTCTCTTTAAGCAAAATAGGTGCAGACACTATTATGCATACTTATTTCCTACACAGACCTTCTAATAATATGGAGCAGAACCTATCTGCTTACAAACAACTAGTTTCCTGTAAGAATAACTCTTTAACCAAGAGAATAGGGTTGTGTAACTTTGATAAAGATATGATTGTTTGGTTTCACCAACAAACTGGGGTATTGCCAGATGTTGTTCAATATGAGTGTTCTGTGAACAATATGAGATGAGACAGAATTCACTATTGTAAAGAAAACAATATTGAGTTACATGGACACACTCCTTTTGGTAACTATGCTAAGAATGAAAAGAATACTGTATTACTAGATATGGCGAAAAAGTATGAAGTCTCTCTTAAGACCTTATTAGCTGCTTATCTAGTGAATCATGAGATCACTCCTATTGTTGTTCCTAGCTCTGAAGAAGAAATAGGAGAGCTAATTAAAGCTAGAGACATTAAATTAGATAAGAAAGACTTAGAGACTCTAGATAAATTGAATGAATATGATAGTCAGACATCTGAGTCATTTGTGTTTGAATAATCTTTAACCTTAAATAATGAGTAAGAAAATGGAATTATGTTTTGAGATTAAGAACAAACAATATCTTTGTAATATAGGAGATAAGATAGTGTCTGATTTTCTTAGAGATACTAATGTAGGTGATGAACTTAGTTTCTCTAATGTATTACTCTATAAAAAGAAAATAGGGAAGCCTTATATTCCTAACTTAGAAGTTAAATGTAAGGTAATAAAACAAATTAAAAATAAGAAGTTACACATCTTGCATTTAATTTCTCAGAAGAGACATAGAAAGAGAATGGGATTCAGAGCAAAACATACTTTACTTGAGATTACTGAAGTAAAGAAACTTTCTTAGTTCTTTAAATAAAAGTATCTATGTTACTCAAAAAAGAAGACAAGGCGGTTCCAACTAAAGGTAATCCAATCTATAGATATTTCTTTTCTGGTACCTTCGTAGAAAGAATTGATGACAAGAATAGAGTAACTATCCCTTTAGCTTGAAGACACTTACTGGGAGATAGAGTAATTATTACTAAGAATGAAGTGGGTTGTTTGGTTATGTGAACTCCAGGTTTCTTTCAGTGATTTTCTAGTAATAGAGTAGAGAATTGCGCCACTGAGAAAGAAAGACAAATAGTTAAGAGATTATTTATTGGAGCTGCAAGAACTTTTGAAATAGACCCAAAATCCAGAATAACTATCTCAGAAGATTTGCTATCTATGTTAGCTCTAAAGGATCAATTCCTATATCTTGTAGGTACTGGAGACTATATAGAGATTTGATCTAAGAGATTATTTGAGAGTTGAAAGGCAAAGCAAATGCCTAAGGATACAAAACCAGAGGAGCTTTAGTTAAGTCTTTATTTCCTACTCCTTCAGGAGTGGGAATGAGACTACCTTAGAGAGATTGACTGAAAAGGAGGTTGTTCACTTTCCTGTCTTAAAGGAAGAGGTTTTAACTCACTGAGTAAGTTCTAAGTCAGGGTTCTATATAGACTGTACTTTTGGGCAAGGAGGTCACTCAAAGGCTTTATTGGAATTACTTGACTCTAAAGGCTCTTTACTAGGAATTGATATAGATCCTAGTTGTGTTGAATGCGGTTCAGAACTAGAAGGGAGAGACTCTAGATTCAAGTTTGAGAATATTAACTACAGCTCTCTGTATAGTTATTGAGTAAAAAATAAACTTCCTAAAGTCTCTGGAATACTCTTAGATCTAGGATTTTCAACTGCACAACTACAAGATCCTAGTAGATCTTTTAGCTATAATTCCACCTCCTCTTCTTTAGAGCTCAGATATGGTCTAGATGGAAAGAGTGTCTATGAAATACTAAATGAATATCCAGAACACAAACTCAACTGAATATTCAAACACTACGGGAATCTCAGAGAATCTAAAGATTTAGCTCAAGCAATACTCAAAGAGAGAAAGAAAGAGCCTATTACTAATATCGAACAATTAAAGGCAATTATTACTAATAACAGGCTCTTTCAGAAAACTAGATATAACAAGAACCAAATTAAGTTACTCTTTCAAGCTTTGAGAATAGAAGCTAATAATGAGTTAGATAACTTAAAGCAAACTCTAGAAAAAGTAAAGGATATTCTAGAGGTAGGTGGAAAACTCCTCATTATTACCTTTCAATCTCTAGAGGATGAACTGATAGAAGACTGAAAGAGAAAGTATTCTTATCCAATTAAGATTCCTGACTTAGGGGAGACTATCCCTCCCTTATTTCAATTACATCCAGACTCTCCAATTCTTCCTAGTAGAGAGGAAATAGAACTTAACTGAGCCTCTAGAAGTTCTAAGTTATGAGTCTTTACTAAGTTGAGGGAATAACTAAAAATTCATCTTTTTTCCATTTTTCACTAATAAAAGGGGTGAGAAAGTTATTAATTTATGAGATTGGGAAAAGGAGAAGAGTTGGAAGAGAATTTTCTTGTCACACAAATTCCTCCTTTACTTCCTGAAAAAGGAGAAAAGACAGTCAATGATTGCTTTAAAGAAGAGATCAAAAAAGCAGATAGGGTTGAAATATTTGTTGCTTATTGTTCCGGAGATTCCATCACAGAAATAAATGAATGAGTAGAGTCCGGGGATATTAAAAGTATTTGTTTAATTCTGGGAGTGTACTTCTTTATTGGATTCCGAAAATCGCTGTATACATTGGTTATACAAATTCACACAAAGTGACAAAAGATGGGGTTGGGGGAAATAAGGCTGGTGGATTTTTTTCCACATCACGGAAAACTTTATTGTTTTTATAAAGATGGGAAAATCTTTTCTTCAATAATAGGTTCAGCTAACTTAAGTTTTTTAATTACAAAGAAAATGAAAAAACCTAGACAATATGAAATTGGGCAACTAACTAAAGAGCCCCGTTTACTAAGAAATCATAAAAACCACATAAAACAGCTGCAGTCAGATAGGTTATCAAAAACTGTATCTTTTTTAGAGAGATATAAAATTGTCAACACCATCGAGGAAATGAACCGAGAGGGAAAGAAAGTTACAAAAACTAAAATTACCTACACAAAAAATTACTAGAGATGATAAATCTTGAGGAACTAGAAAAATCTGAGATTTTAAGAACTATTACTATTCCTTTAGTTGTCCCAACAGAACAAGAAATGGCTGACAACGCTAATTTAGATTTATCCTTCTCACCTCTAAATGCTTGTTACAGCAAACCAATCATTAATGAAAAGACTGGAAAAAAACAAAGTTGATGGGAAGTGAAATTTACCATAGAGGGAGAAAAAAATTTGCCCTCTAGAAAAAATTGGTTTTATTTAGTTGCTGGTGAAGGACGATTAGAAAAAGCTTGCTTTTCAGGAAGAGGAAAGAAAGTTAAGTGGCTAAATACTTTTACAAATGAAATCGTGATAGGCAATTGAATCAAAGATATACTAGCTGGATGAGACTTAATAGAAGAATTTTGATATCCATATGAAGATACAAGAAAAACTGGAGTAATTACTAAAGAAATGTTAGAGATCTACGGCAGAGAAGAAATATATCTTAAGAAAACTGCTAAGAAACTCAAAGATGAAAAAGGGATTGAAAGAGATGTGTGAATAGTTTCTTTTCCTTGCTATCTTTTTGATCCTTAGATAGATATTTCCAGTATCTGTAACTTTTCCAATTCTTCTAAATAAGCTAATTACTTCTAATTCAATCTCGAGATAGAGATTGGAAAGTTTGAAAAACTCAAATAATTAATGTTTGTTATTTAACTTTCTTTTCTTCACTTATTTAGTTTTTTCACCTATATACACTTAAAATCCTTAGAAATTATCACAGATTATTTTCCTTTCTAAGGGTTGTTCAGAGCTCTAACTTTAGGTAAAGGATTAATTACTTTAGGTAGTCTAGGCGGCCCTTCTTTCTTATTTAGTTCTAATTACTTAACGCTCGGGGGGGGCAGTCAGATAGATTAATAGAAGTAACAAATAACGAAGTAGGGACTAACTGACAAACAGGTTACATTTCTCCAGTTTTCAATTCCAGATGATTATCCAATGCATTTGACAAACCAACTAATTATTCATATGGTTATGTAGCAAGAGCGAAAGAAACAAACTACTTCGATCACACAGAAAAAAGCAAGAGAGTAAAGAGAAACTTAAAAGATGCAGAAGGAGAGCTTAGATTAGTTGAACAAGTGGGAGATAGACAATTTTCAAAAGAGACTGATACGCAATCACGTAATGGTTTAACTCCCAAAAAATTCCTTTTAATGGGAGTCAATGTAAACACTAAAGATGTTGAAGTTACAGGTCTAGTTTCTTTAGTGAAAGATAAGCATAGGGGAATAAAAGCTAAATGCACAGACGATCATGGTCCAACCACAATACAAAATGGTTACTGTGACGATAAAGTTTTTTTTAAGGAGTTTGAATCTTTAGAGAATCAACCGGGCCTTATTGAAACTGAATTAAAAAACAAAGAAGATAAACGAGTTGCAGTTTTAGGTTTTGAAAGAGGTCTGACATTAACTGCTACTTTCGGAAAAAGACAAATAAATGATGGCAAAAATGTAACCAAATTATCGAGAAGTGCTCCAATAAAAGTGTGAAATAGTAAAACAAGCAAACATGAAAATCTTTACACTGGGAAACCCAGAAGTGACAACAGACCTTATGTGGTAGTTCATGATTTTATGTTTATGAATGGAACGTTAAAGAGTAAGTGAGAAGAGATGGCAAACAAAGGTAAAAATTTCAAAAGCTTAATAGAGTTAGGGGCGACCAATCAAGGCAAGGAATCAAAAGTCCCTCTAAACAAGAACAGACAATACTATCTCTGAGATCCTAGCTATACAGAGATAAAAGAGGGGACATTAAAGACTAAAGAAGGTCACAAACTACCTTGAAATGTGAGCTTCTCTCTTCCCTACACTATCAGCCTAATTAAGTAACAACTACTTTAATCTTTCTAAATTTCCTTATCAATTAATCTACATTTCTTTCCCTTTCTCTCTCGTTTATTCTTAAATAGATATATTTAATAAGTAGTTTCCATAATGTCTGTAGGTATTCTGGCTTTAAAAGTTGGGGTGGTTGCGACAGTTACTGGAGTTTCTGTAGCTACTCCAATTCTTCTGAAGAGAAGTTCTGGGGTTTCTTCTGAGCCAGTTACAAGTAATGTTGTTTCTGATACTGGTTCTGAGAGAGAGGGTGCAGGGGTTCAAAGAGTGCAAGCTACTGAAGAAACTTTAAGTCGATCTTCTTCATTGACAGGTGAAACCTCTAATCCTTCTGTAGTAGTAACTGAAAGTTTTGATAAAAAGTGCTTTATTATTCCTGCGAGATCCAGTGATGGTGTTGAATTATTAACTTGCTATGAAGACAAAAAAATTAGAGAAGATGCTGACTCTAATGAAGAGGAATATGACAGTATCTTTCATATATATGACAAAAGCAAACCAAGTAATCCTGTAGAGATAGATAAAAGTCTTTTGTGAAATCCGACAGCTAAACAGCTTACTGCCAGCTTAACTCAAAAATCTGATTACTCATCTGAATATACCTTTACAGCTACTGGGGATGAATGGGGTGGAATTTCAAATGATTCGATAAATTTATTAACTCCGAGGGAATGTGCAGTCTTTCAAGTGGGCTCTGATACTTCAAAATATGTACTCACTTGCGGAAATGATTCTTCTGCTGATGAGACCAAGGGGATTCCTTTAACCGCTTGACAAAAAGGTTTCAGTAAATAGTTAGTTATTCTAGGAACTTAATTAGTTAAAAGAAGTCTTAAAGGTTCGTTATTTTTTTGAATTATTTAAAACTCTTAAGAATGCTTTTGGATTTGAATTTTTAGAGGAAGTCTTACAAGTAATTTCTTTGCTTTCTCCGTCTTCTACATTACCTCATTCAACTTGACAATTTTGTTTCAAGCTAAATCCACTGTAATTATTTCAAGTTGCTAGATATGCTCTATAAGTTTCCTTTGTTTTTTGAGTGTTGTTATTAAAGAGAGTGAATGTAACTTTTCCCGCGGAATCTATGGAATAAACAAGCTCATCTACTTCCTTATGAGGTATTTCTTTTAAGTCATATAGATAAAACACAGCTTGGCTTGAATTCTTATCAACCGGACAAACAATTAATTTTGCTTTTGCGCCTTCTCCCTCTCTTGAGACGCCATCAGAGTCAATGGCAGTCAACTCTTGTTGAAACTCTCTACAGAATTTTTCGTAATCGCTTATAGAAGAATACTTAATTGTTTCAGATGTGCTTGAAGTAGATAAAATTGTTGGGACAGCCACAACAGTAGATGCCGCTCCAGCCACTAAAATACCAGCACCTAATTTAGCTAAAGTGGTTACTAGCACTTATTTTTTAGTAACTTCTCTGCTACACAGGTTTTCATCATAAGAAAACTCCAAGAAAGATCCATATTTAGAAGGGCTATATTCTTTACTATTTACCCACTCAGTTCCACCGTTGCCATCATTAATTAGAAACTTAAGATTTTCTCTTTGACACTCATCAAATGCTAAATCTTTTTCTATTTGTTCTTTTGGGGTGGCCTCTCTTTCTACTTGATTAGTGTTTCTTGTGGTCTGTAGTCTAGATTGAGAGGCGGCTTGTTCTAAAGAGTTTTGAGATACAACAGCCCCCCCCCGATACCCCCTGAGTGAGAAGTATTGGTAAAGCTATTGTCGTTCCGACTGTTAACGCACCAAAACAAGATTTTGTAAGAAAGATGGAAAACATTATTTAACTAAGTGACTCCATATTATTCTTACAAATTAATTGTTGTTGATAATCAAGCTTTTGGTAAATATTAAAAACTCTATTTAATAATTCTCTTTGATTATTGATTTATATCACTTGGAAAAGTACTTTGTAAGAGAGTTAACCTAAGTTACTAGTTTTTGTGGCGTTTATTGAGGGTTTTGAATGTCCCCTGAAAAAACAATAAGTTTTTACTGTCTTGAGGCTTGGTTAGTAAATTTAAATTCACGTCATATAAGAGGCGGCTGCCCTTCTCCCAAAGAACACTGTATGTGTGATTGATTACCATAAGCACCTAAATTTCAACTTGTTAATTCAGTTTTTTGACAAAATTTTTCATTTTTATCTTTTAGCAAGAAAGTTGCAAAAGGGACTTCTTCTCCTTCCTTATTAACTCAAGGAATTTTCTCAATATCTCTATTCCCTCTCATGGTGACTCTGTTTTCGAAAAAACCAAAGTTTTTTCAAAATAACTTAATAGTTATTACTCCATCCCCATAAACACTCATTTGCACTGTGCTGATGGGGAAGATATGATCACTAAATTCTTTAGAGTTGTAGTAGTAAAAATCAAAATCATCTTCAATCGCTACACTCTGTCCTACTGTACTACTTGATTGTTTTTTTAAACAAGTCAGTACATATGCCGAGGTTCCTCTCGATCGTTGCGTGTTAGAGGCTTCATCTTCCTTCTCAACCTCATTTCCTGAAATAACCTGAAAACACTGTATACCTTCTTTACTTAAATTGGTAGTTGTCTTAGAAAGAGTTCTGTGAAGATTTTGAACCAAGGGGGGGGGCAACGAAGTAGGACATACTACTCACAGTAGGTACCATAGCGGCTGCGCTACCAAAGAGCATATAAGCTATAGTTGCCACAGGTTATTTAAAGATTAATTATTCTAGATCTATTTATCAAATGTACTGCTTGTTTAAGTAAGTGCAGGTCAAGTTTCTTGTTGACCGCTCTGTTCTCCTCAAACACAAACCAAAGATTTTGCTTGTGAACCCTGAAAAGTAGAAAGTTTGGTTGTTTTGCAGAAACCAGTTAGATCAAAAATCTTTCCTCCTTCTTTTACTCATGGATTACTTTCCAGAGTTCATCTATTTACTTTCAAAGCGGCACGACCACCAAATAAGAATTTGACAGAAAAATCCCTTTCTGAGTTTCTTAGATCTTCATCTATAGGTTTAACTTCCAAAGTTTTCACCAAAGAAATTGATGTACTGGGGGTAGCGGAATACAAATAGAAGTGAAGTGTTGAATTATCCGATTTTCAACCGCAAGCGAGCAACTTATTGTTAGTAACTCTAGCGTCAAGCGCGACATAGCAATCTCTTGTTGCTTTTAATTGAGCAATATCCCTAATCCAGAGGGGGGGGCCAATAAAGTAAGCAATGCTTCCACCTCAAGGTCCAAGAGAGGCCATACTTCCTATCATCATCAACTTATATAACATTTCTTACTCTTTTGGAGAAAGGAGAAAGGCCGTTAAACTCTTGTCTTTTATTTTCTTCAAAAAGAATTCTTATTTTTTGTAATTAGACTAAGTGTGCATATTCATTTTCACCACTTTAATCCTTACACAATTAAGCAAAAAAGAATCTAAACTTTAATTGATTTTTTTATGTTTTTAAAGTCAATATCTTTTTTGACTTTTTCTGGAATAAGTATTGCAGGACTTGTATCTCCCGTATCTTATCTCTCATATACTGGAACTTTCTTTAAAAAGATGTGAAGAAGAGATCTTAGTTTAAAAACTCCTGTACTTAAGTGCAAGAATGGAACTCAGAAAAGTCTAGGCTTTTATCTGCACTTGAGTGACTCGGGAGGGGGCATGGATAAATCTGATAATTCAATTCTTTTAAAGATTGTTGGAGGGGAAAAAGGGGAAAAGGTATTAAGTAAAGAGAAAAATAAATTTTTTATCGAATACAACAAAGATGGAGCTGGAAAGATGTATCTGAAACCAAAAGGAAGTTCAGGAACAACTTCCTTTGTTGGCTTAGAATGCACCGAATCAATCATTTCGAGTCTTGCAAATGAAACTGAAACTGGTGATATTTGAATTAATGAGGACAGTATTTATGGTATGTTTACTGAACAAAGTAAAGGAAACTGCAAAAGAGGGATTGGGAGAATTGAATGTGATATTGAACTAAAAGAAAATAGCAATCTCAAGTGAAACACAAATGAAAAACCTAAAGTAATATATACGGCTTTCTAAAGTTATTAAGAAAACATATTTTTATTTAGTTGTGGGGTACTGGGCGAAGAAAATATTAATCTTAGAAATATAGACGGAGACAAAGATCTTCGCGGAATTAACAATCAAAAACTCTTAACTTGATAGGTTTAGGTGCAAAGTTTCTTGTAACTTCTATTGTTGGGGCTGGTAGTGTAGTTGGGTGAGCTTCTTTTTCTACTCCAAACTGAGACCCTCCAAATATATGAAGAATAAAGTCTGGCAGTAAGTTCTATTTATCTTCTTGTTTTAATAATCCATACGACAGAGACGGTCAAACAACTTATTCAGATTTATGAATCTATCTAACTGTTAAGGACTCAGTAAGTGATATACAAGAAAATGCCGAGCTTGAATTGCGGGCCCAAGGATATTTTAAAAAAATGAAAGGAACGAAACTTCATGTTCCTACACAATACACCGACAAGAGTTTGCAAGGTTCGGTAAGAGGCACAGGAGGAACTTCGACCGATTATGAAATAAGAAAGCAAACTCGAATTCAACTAGGAGAAACTGGTGGGGGCGAGGACAGTGAAATATTTGGATCTAACATAGATTGTCACAGTAAAATTTTTGATTTGTCTGGTAGTGAAGATGGAATGATAACACTTCCATTAAACAAAGTTACTTTTAAATTAGAAAGTGATGTTGATGGTCAATTAAAAAATAAATACACAAGTAAGGGTCAAAAAGTTTATTCAATAAAAATAGAAACTCAGGGAGGCACTAATAAATTACAGTGAGCAAATGGCTTTAAACCTATAGTGATTATTTAGGGTCTAATTAACTGTTACTTATTTAATTGAAAATTAGTTAATTCAATAAAGCCATTTCAAGATTTTGGAGAGTTGGTACTGCAAGAAAGTATCATTCCTTGATCTGCTGTCCCAGTATTACAGTTATTATAGAAATCTAGATTTTCTGGGCTGTTCTTTAGTTGCTCACTTAAAAGAGTCAAAGTCTTAGTTTCTTCTTCTCCATCTAAAGTAATGGTTATTTGTTTATTTGTTGGGCCTGATATTTGTTTGATTTTTGTGAAAGCTTTGTTGTTATCTGAATTACTGGAATCATACAAATAGTATTTGTCTTGGTTAGCGCAAACTAAAAACTTAAGGAAATCTTGAGGAGTTATTGGAATTTCTCAACACTCACCTCTACTTGCCATTCCTTGCACACTTAAATCTTCATAATTTACTACTGGTGTTGTTGTTGGTGTTGAAGTTAAAGGAGTTTGAGTTGTTGTAGAAGAAGATTTTCTTGCATTCAGAGCTAAAGGAGTAGCAATGGCAGTTCCTGTAACTACAACTACAGAAACAACTTTAGCTAGGAGAGTGAGAAAAGACACTCTTGATTTTGAGTTACTTTATGTCCTACTCTAAAGTAAAAGGAGTCTAACTAAAAGATTGAAAATCGATAAACAGAGTGACTATTTTCTTTTCCTTCTCATCCTTGTAATACACATCTAAGATCATTTCCTCCTGCCCCTTTAGAACTAATTGTGCATTGCTTACTTAGATTCACATTGCTGAAATGCTTTCATCCACTACCAACAGCTACTTTTCAATCTTTTCTTGATCCATCTTCCAAAGTTAATTCCAACTTAGCAGTTTTTGAACTATCAACACCTTCTTCTACGTAATTAACTCTTGAAACTTTCTTTACAAAACCATCTTCAGCTCTAGAAACAAAATCATTTCTTGCACTTACATACTTAAATTCCACTTCTCCTTTGCTATTTTCATTGCAAGCATAAAGAGCATTTAGTCAATATTCTGGATTTTCAGGATTTTGAAGTAATTTGCAATTAGCAACTTGACCTAAAGCCTTACTAATTTTTTGATGAGAAGCTTCTCTAGCTCTTACTTCAAATAAAGCATTTCCAAAATTAGAAATTGTCTTTCCAAAAGTAGAACCAAGCTCTTGTGCGATACTTCCTTCTTTTCTTTCTATAGCAGTGTTGGTTTGTTGAGAAAGTGCAATAGGAGCGACAACACCTCCTCCAACTGCACCAATTCCTAATAGTGCTTTAAGAAGGAAAACCATATCTTTTTATTTGAGTAGTTGATTTAAATTATACATTCTTTTCCTTAACCAACCTGTTCTGAAGTGAAAGTTAACTCAGAATTTATTTTTCAAGGCAATATTGAATTACTTTCTGTGTACATCTTTTTACCTTTTATTTTTGTCTTAGTTGGATCTCATATATAGTAGTTTCTGTTTGAAGAAAGAGGAATATCAATTACTTTTCCACATTCTTTACTACTACTTTTTGCTTTGCAATAAGAGGCTGGTCTTTCTTTTCCTCCCAGAATAGTCCCATATTTTTCATATCTATATCTTCAATCGTCCTTTAGTGTTTCTCGGATGAACTTTAAGTCGTGAACTACAAAAAATCCAGCAGTGCCATTTTTATCAAGTCTTGTCCAAGCCTTTTTCTTTTTACTGTTAGTTGAATTTATATACAGATAGCCAGTTCTAGACCATTTTCTGGTTTGTTTACTTGTACCAATTCCCTTAGATCCTCAAATAATACCTAAATTTCCACTTTTTAGATTTAGTCCCATATATGTAACAGCCTCATCAGTGATTGGATTTTTTAATTTAGTTCCTATAAATTTAGGTCTTTCTTCAGAACTCTTATAAGTTTTAAAAATACTATTATCACACCATCCATTTTGAATTGCTCCTTTCTCTTCTTCTATTCCGCATTTTTCTTTAATACCTAGGTGTTTGTATTGAATTAAACTAACTAGGCCAGTCAATTCAACTTCTCCTGTTCTTCTATTACTTCCTATAAGAACAAACTTTTTAGGAGTTAATCCAATTTGTTCCTCTGCTTCAGTTGATTTAATAATTCCTTCACTCCCTACCTTTTCTATTAATCAAAGCTTTCCCTCGGGATCTTTAGGACTTAAATCTTTGACTCTCTTGTTATCTTTAGTAAAGCTTGCACCAGAATCAACTGCTCTTACAACATACCCATAAGAATACTTAGTTTGTTTTTCAAATGCCCCCCCCAGTCATCCTGAGTCAAATGATGGAAGAATAAACCCTTTACCTCAATCATTTCACTCCTCAGTTACAGAGATTTGTATCTTTCTAGCTACATCCAATAGAGAATCTATGGGAGTGAAGAATGAACAAATACCTCCTAAACTACCAGTAGCTACTAATCCTTTTCCTACACTTATTGGACCCTTTAATAAACCAATCAATATTTGACCTTACTAACAATAAATCCCCTTTCCCCTAATATTCTTATTAATTTGTTATTTTATTTTTCAATAATTTCTATTTATTAATAGAAATTGGGTTTCTTTACTAAGTTCTTTCTATTACCTTCTTCAGCTTCATTAGTAATACCAGTATCTGTAGTAACTACTAATACTAACTTAAGTAATGAATTAGTATTAGCTACTTATCAGTCTTATATCCTAGACACTATTGCTGATGAAGCTTACAACGATTACAACTTAAAAACCATTTATTTCGAGAATGACAAGGAAGTATTCAATGGTTTTGCCTCTGGAGCCTTTGATTTAGCTGTTTTAAGCTCTTCTACTCTCGAAGAAGCTATAGATAAGGGGTTAGTGCGTCAAATTGATTGAAAGAGATTTAATGGTGAAGTCAAAAGTAAATTAGGTCTGAATGTAGAAAATCGAGTCGGGCAAGAAAACGGACAATTAGTTACAAAGCTGGGGGAACTATATTCCCCAGTAATTAAGGAATTCTTTAGTAAAAACAACAAACTAGCAACACACGGAGTTCCATACTTTTTAAGTTATTTAGCTTTTGCATATAGCGGGGATAAAAAGTTAGGGAATGGAGATGGCGCGTCTGAAGAAAGTAACAGCACGACAATGAAACCCATGGGCTGAAAAGAGTTAATTCAAAAAATAACTCAAGACGAAAGATTTAAAACACAAGGCGACAGACCCAGACTAGGAATGGTCGAGGATGAATTAACTCTTTTTTCTCTTTCTAAATTAAGTAGTCAAGACAGTCAAGAAGGGGAAGTGACAGAAATAACAAATTTATTCAAAGATAAAGAAAATAAGAAATCAGAAAAAGAGTTCTTTGATTCTTTCATGAAAATAAATGCTGCTGGGATTAAAAAGGGAGGGGAAATGGGCTCTAGACCTATATTCTTCAGTCCCGATTCAGTTGTACTTTCTGATGCATTAAATGACGGAACTTTAAATGGGGTTTTCTTTTACAATGGAGATGCACTATATGCTCATACACTAACACAAGAGGATTCTGAGGATGAAGATGAAAAAGAAGAGGAGGAAGAAGAGAGTGATAGCGAAGAAAAACAAATCCATATTGTTCCACTAAATCCAGCTCTTTGATTGCTAGATAGTATTGCTATCTCTGCAAAGGCGAGCGAAGAGAAGCTTGACACAATATATAAATTCCTTGAAAAAATATCTTTCGGAGATTTAGACAAATTAAACGAACTGCAAGTACAAAAGACATTAGAGGCTGATGATGAGGAGGGGCAAGAGGAGGAACGGGAAGTTCCACGAGAAGAAGCTAAAAATAAAAAAGCTGGATGACTAATTAAAAACTACAAGGAGATTTTGTATACTCCCGCACTAAAAACTTTCAATCAATGAATTAAAGGAAAATTGCGAACCAGTGAAGGTGGAGGGGGCGGTGGTTCTAGTTCAAACGGTGAAGAATTCTACAAAAAAGAAAAAGAATTCCTCTATGGTAATCCGGACATAGAAGAATGCTTAGAGAAGCAAACACAAACAAGAGTTAAAAGATCACCTGAAAGTCAACAATGTAATATCTCCATAGTCTTTGAAAGAGGACTATCAGATGCTCAAAACTTAAATCTAACTATGGCTTTCGAGAGATGAAAGAATGGTTTCTAGGTCATAGAAAAACTAATACTGGGAATTGAATGTACTTGTGATGATAGCTCAATAGCTATCTATTCAGTTACTCAGAAAAGAATACTAGGAGAAGCTCACTATTCTTCCAGTAAAGAACACACACAATATGGAGGAATAGTTCCAGAAATAGCTGCAAGAGCTCACCAAAAACACCTAGTAAGACTCATAGAGGCTTGTTTAATAAAGACCAAACTACAACTCTCAGATATTAGTCATATAGCCTATTCTGCTCTTCCAGGTCTAGATTCTTCTCTTTTGGTAGGAAAGATGATAGCCACTACTTTAGCTATCTCTTTGAAAAAAGAATTAGTGCCTATAGATCACTTAGAGGCACATGTATTCTCTATAGGGCTAAGTAGAGAGATAAAGTTTCCTTCTTTAGCGCTATTGATCTCTGGAAAAAACACTATTATCTTTCTTCTAAGAGACAAAGAGAATATAGAGGAGTTAGAGAGAAGTCAAGATTGTGCTGTAGGAGAGGCCTTTGACAAAATAGCTAGGATAATGGGTTTTGAATATCCAGGGGGGCCTCAACTAGAGAAATACTATAGAAAGGAATTAAATCTAGAAGGTTTTTATCTAACTAATAGAAGTAGAAATATCTCCAAGCTGAGTTTGAACTTTTCAGGACTAATTACTTCTGCCTCTAGGATCTGAAAAAAATTAGAGGGAATTCCTTCTTACTCTCTAGAAGAAAAGAAAGAGATCTTAAGTACTTCTTTTCAAGAAGAGACACTACTTATTCTCTACTTGAAACTAAAGTATTGAGCTAAAAAATACAAAATATCAGAGATATATTGTTCTGGGGGAGTTAGTAGGAACTTAGTATTAAAAGAGCATTTAACTAATAAATTATCCTCAGAGGGAATAAAGCTTTATTTTGTGGATGAAAGATACTCTGAAGATAATGGGGCTATGATAGCCTATAGGGCTAGCTTATTAATTTAATGCCTAAGTTACTAAGAAGTGCAGAAACAGTAGGTAGAGGACATCCAGATAAGATAGCTGATTTAATAGCAGATAGTATCTTAGATGCACTTATAGAGAAACTAGGAAGAGAAAAGACAAGACTCTCTGCGGAGGTATTAGTAAGTAATAAGAAAGTATTAATTGCTGGAGAGGGTAGTTCTCATTCAGAAGTTAGTTTCGAAGAGATAGCTAAAAAGATACTTTATCTATCTGGATATGAACCAGATAAGTTTGAGATACTACTGGACTACAAAGAGCAATCTAAAGAGCTTTCTCAATTAGTTACTGGTTGTAACTTTAGTAATGACCAAGGGATAGTCTTTGGTTTTGCTACCAAGGAATCCAAAGAGTTACTCCCTTTAGAACATCTATTAGTTAAGAAATTAGCTCTAAAAACATTAGAGCTAAGAGAAGATGAAACTCTCTGATGAGCCAAAGAAGACTTTAAGGTTTTAGCTCAACTAGAGCTAACTTATAGTGATACAGATAGATTCCAATCTGCAAGACTTAATACACTAGTTTTCTCTATTCAACACTTAGATTTAGTTCCACAATCACAAATAGAAACAGAACTAAAGTTAAGAGTTATCTTCCCAATACTAGAAGAACTAAATATCTCTTATGACTCCAATACCGCTTGACTTATTAATCCTTCAGGTAGTTTTCTTATTGGAGGATTAGAGGCTGATAGTGGTCTAACTAATAGAAAACAAATAGCTGATTCTTTTGGTCCAGTAGCTCACCATGGTGGTGGAGGGCTTAGTGGAAAAGATCTAACTAAGATAGACAGACTAGGAGCATACTATGCTCGTTGAGTGACAAAGAATATTGTTGCTGTGGGATTAGCACAAGAATTAGAGCTGAAGATTGTGTATGCAATTGGTCAACCAGAAGCACTGTCTTATACACTAACTCACTCCAAAGGGCTTAAATTTAAACCAGAAAAGCTAACTGATTTAATTCAGTCTTGCTTCCCAACCAAAGTTAAAGAGATCTTTAATTACTTCAATTCATTTGAGTTCTCTTTTTCGGAGTTAGCAGAAAAGTCCCACTTCGGACTCAATACTGACTTACCTTGAGAGCAATTAAATAGAGCAAAAGAGCTTTATGACTGAATTAGAAATACTTAAAGAACTAGAGCTTAAGTTCAAAGAGTCTTCCTCTAGAGAGGAACTAGACTCTGTATTCAAAGCCTGAAGAGCTCAACACACTCTTCCAATAAGAGAGCAAATAAAGAAAACTAACTCTAAAGAAGAAAAGAAAGAGTTAGGATTAAAGCTCAAAGAGTTAACAGAAAAGTCACAAACACTCTATGAGGCTAGAAAGCTAGATTTTTCTAGCTGAAATACTCCCTTCTTTGAGGTTAGAGGGGGAGAAGAAACAACTGAGTTTAAAGCTAACTATTCTTCTAGAAACTTACTCTCTGAAGTCTTTGAAAGTGTCTACCAATTCCTAGAAAGTAATAACTTTTATTTTTTTGAAACCAGTGAAATAGTTCAAGTAAAAGAGAACTTTGATCGTTTATTAATTCCAGAGTCACATCCAGCAAGAGCAGAAAGCGATAGTTACTTTCTCTCTAAAGCTCAATCAGGTTCTTGATTTCATAGATATAGATTCTTAAGTTCTGAACCTTTAATGCTTAGAACTCACACAACTACTAGTACCTTAAAGCTACTAAGAAAATACAAGAGTAAAAAGTTCTTAGGAGCCTCTATGGGAAATGTATACAGAAAAGAAGATAATGACTCTACACACTTATCTCAATTCAACCAACTAGATTTAGTGTGAGTAGATAAGAAGTTAGATCTAACTAATCTAAGAGAGTTAATAGAGAAGCTTATAAGCTCTCTATTGTTTGGGAAAGACTCTGAGATTAAATCTAACTACAGACTAAGACCTTCTTATTTCCCTTTTACCTCTCCCTCTTATGAAGTGGATCTAGAGTGTAACTGCAAAAAGTCTAAGGATTGTTCTCTTTGTAAAGGTACTGGTTGAATAGAACTCTTAGGGTGTGGTTTTTTAAGACAAGAGATCTTAGATAAAACACACTCTAGTTATGTTGCAATAGCTTTAGGAATAGGAATAGAGAGATTAACTATCCTAAAGTATGGAGTTAAAGATGTTAGAGAGTTATATAGAAATAATCTCTCTAATTTAGTAACTCCTATGTCTTAGTGCTTCTCTCCGATAGTCTCTTACACTTCTTTCTTCCTGACTTAAAAAAAGCTAATCTAGAAGAATTAGAGGCTTATTTAACTAGTATTCAACTAGAGATAGTTGAAAGTTGAGAGTCTCCAATAAAGTCTCCACATCCCATAAAGGTATTAAGTGCTTCTCTTGCAGATGAACAGAAATATAGATATGAATTGTGTAGTCTCAGAACGGGCAATATCTTTTATACCTACTCCAATCTATCTGAGCTAGATATAAACAAAGTTGTTTTTATCTCTAAACAGTCAATACCAGATGGCTCTGTTATTGAAGATAGAGAATTTCTTGCTTTCTCAGATATCTTTAGGGAGAAAGGTTCTAGATCCCCGAAAGTAACTCCTATCTCTATTGACTCTACAGACCCTCACTTCAAAGAGTGATTGGAATTCAATTTCTTTTTCCCAACTAAGTTCTATAGATTAAAGCAAATATATAAATATTGTGATTTTTCTACTAGTTGAGCAGTTTCACAAGAACTATCTTTGCCAGCTAATATAGTTCCTAAGAAATTTGAGAATCAAACAATAGAAGAGCTATTTCCAGAGAGCTCTTCTAGTAACCTATTAGTCTCTATATTCCTGCAAGTTCTACAACTAAAAACAGCTCCTTCTTATAAAGAGAAGCTCACTCTCTTGCTACCTTACTTATTCGGAGAGTATCAAAATTACATCTTTACCCCTGCAGGCTCTAAGCCTAGATCAAAATTAACTACTCAAATTAAGCTAAGAAAGCTATTACCTATCTTTTCTGAACTAAAAGAAGACTGAGAAGAAAAGGTAGTTAAGAGACTCTCTCAATCTCATTTCACTCTTAAACTTTCAAGTTTTTCAGTCAAAAAAAAAGATGAGTGAGAGGTATTTTGACCTCCTTGATACTCTACAAACACTCTTCCTCCAATCTCTGAATTATTAGTTAAGTTGATTCCTCTAGATCAATCCCCTAAAAAACTAGGTTCTAGTAGTTCAGATAATTCTTTAAGGGAATGTAATTCAGTTGAGCTAGCTTCAGAAACAAGACAACTAACTAAGTTACTAACTCAATTAAGAACTTACTTAAGAGAGAAAGGGTTTGTTGAATGTAACTCTGTTAAGTTCACAGAAAGAGAGTCAAACTTCAAAAGTCCTTCTATAGTACTAACTAGTAATAAAGAAGTTAGCTTAAGAGATAACTTACATCTCTCTTTAACTAAGGTACTACTAGAAAACCTAAATCAATCTAATGAGTTATATCCAATATTTGAACTCTCTTATTGCCCTTGAACTAGTGTTTGAAAGTTAGGTTTAGCTGTAATAACTAACTTTGTAAAAAAAGAGGAGAATTCTTATAACCTCTTTTCTCTAAAGAAATTAGTTTCAGAGTTAGTCTCTCAGTTGTTAGGTAAGGAAATCACATTCAAGGAAATACCTTTAGAGGAGAGATATATGCCTAGCTGAAAGGCTTCAAAGATATATAGCTTAGTTCATATCTTTGAAACTCAAGAGATAAATGTGGGAGAATTCTTAGTCTTTAGAGATGAACAATTGGAGTTAAGAAAAAAAGAATTACTTTCTTTAAACTTAAATATTTGGATAGAAAAGACTGAAAAATAAAATTGAGTTCTGTGAGGAGTTATGCCAATTAATAAGGAGTTACTAGAGTTATCAATTAAAGAATGTTATTCAAATTTCTTAGACTATCTCAGATTAGTTAATAGCTTCATAAAGAGCTCTCTCTCTTTTTGGGAAGGAGAATTGGAGTGAGATGATATAGAGAAAATAGAAGCTAAATCTAATAACTATTACTGCAAGCACTTATTAGATTTAGAGTGACACTGTACTAAAAACACACCATCTAATACCAAACTCAGATTCTTTCTAGCTGTATTACTTTCTATTAAGGATTTAGAGAGATGTTGTGATTATCTCTATTCAATCTCAAAGATAGCACTCCAAGATGAAGAAAAGAAATTAAAAGATATTGTTTTGAATTCAGAGCTTTGAAAGTTAATACTTAGTTACTTTCAAAATATCTATTTTTTATTTAGAGACTCTGAGGGGAAGATACACCAAGAAGTCTTTCAAAAGATACTAGTTGAAAAGGCTGACTTACAAGAAAAGATATTCTCTCTTTCTAAACAACTAAATAAAGAATTACTTTATGTGTGAGGAAGTAATGTTCTTCAAAGTGTTACAACTAAACCAATGAGTGACTTAGCTCAATTGGAATTAATGGAAGAATTACTAACTACTTCTAAGCTATTGCAACACATAATAGTGAAGACAGATAGATTTTTGGATCATGCATTCAATATAGTAGAAAACTTTTACTATATTAAGAATCAAGAGATACAGTTAAATTGCAATAACTTATCTTTATTAGGAGAAAGAGTTATAGAGTAGAGTAACTTAGCTGAAATATAACAACTATCTAGGAACTAAATTAAAAGCACCCTTCGCGGTTGCTTTTGAGCAAAATAATGTTCCAGTTGCACTGCAATCTAATAAAAGAGTGCAGGAAACCTTTACAAGAGTTGTTTTCTTGAAATCACAACTATTCAATAAGTGCAGTGAAATAGTTCTAGATATAGCTGAGAGATACAAGAGTCTCTTTTGAATCACAGAAGATACTCATCAGAAGATACTTAACTTTATTGAAGAACCTTTAGATACTAATCCTGCAACCTTAGTAGGTTACAAGAGAAAGGAGTATAAGAGATATCAAAAGTTCTTAACTAAGAAACACAAGCCTTCAAAACCTCTTGTAACTCCTTTGATTCCCAGTATCTTTCTTCCTAAATCAAGTACCTTTAACTATCAAGAGATTATTGACTACTTCAAAGGAATATATGATTCAGAAAATAACTAGAAGCTCTTATTCTTTCTCAGTTAGTTCACAAACTCTTTAAACACTCAGGGAGTTGTTGTGCAGGCTGTCAATGTAAGAGATGAGAAGAGCTAAAACCACTTAGTTATGATGACTGAAATGAGAAAGAAAATAAAGAATTCAAACAACTAAAAAAGAACTTTACTAAGCAAACTGTTAGTAGAGTTTCTAAGTTAAATAAAGCTCACAAAGGTTCTATTGTGAGCGAGAATAGACCTAACTATGTTATTGAGTGCAAAAACTTAGAAAAGTGATATGTAAATACAAAGACCGGAGAATATACCAGAGTACTTAAGAATCTCAATCTAAGTGTTAAATATGGAGAGTTAGTAGTTATTCTGGGAGAATCTGGTTCTGGAAAGACTACTTTACTAAATATTCTTTCCGGAATGGAAAGAGCTTCTAATGGAGAGTCTATAGTCTTTTCTCACTCTTTAATAACTATGGATCAACAACAAATGACTTGATTTAGAGCTAAGTATCTCTCTATTATCTTCCAGAACTATGCCTTAATTCCTGAACTAACTGTTAGAGAGAATATACAAGTTGGTCAAAGAATTCAAACCAATGTTAGAAAGAGACTAGATATAGACCAAATAGCAGAACATCTAAAGATTTCTGCTCAACTCTCTAAGGTACCAAAAGCTCTTTCTGGGGGACAACAACAAAGAGTATCTATTGCTAGAGCTCTAGCAAAAAACCCAGAACTAATCTTTGCTGATGAGCCTACAGGAGCTGTTGATGCTGATACTTGTAGAGACATTCTGAATATCTTTGTAGATATCAATAAGAGATATGGAACAACTATCTTATTGATTACTCACAATAGATTAATTGCAAAGATAGCACATAAGGTAATAAGAATAGATAAGGGAATGATAGTCTCTACAGTCTCTCAAATGCCTATGCATCCTAATCAAATAGACTGACACAGTTAGATGTTTTTTAGTACTAGAGTTCAGTTATTTGGAAGAAGAACCTTTGAGAATAGAAAGTCTAGACCAATAAGAGAGGTTAGAGTTCCTAATCAAGCAGCTCTAGTAGATTCACTAAAGCAGTTTGAGTTAAAGAGAGCTAGATTTAGAAGTGACTTTCCTCTTAAGTACTGGCTCACTAACTACAACTTTCTAATTAATGTTTTCTTTTGGTCTTTCTTTATATGAGGCTTTTGAATTGTGACTTCTATGTTATTTCCAACTAGCTCAGTACCTATAGTCCATCCACACAGTCTAGTAATTATTTTTGAGACAGCCTTTTCATATGTATTTAGAAGACACAATCTACCTTCTATTAGCAATAGCTATAAATTAGAACAACCTGGATGACACAATGATGCCTATTACTTTATCTCTTTAGCTGTATTCCTTTTAGTACTAGGTATTTATCTCTTATTTATTCTGAAGGATTTCTTTGTTGAAATTGAGAGCATGTTGTCCAGAAACAGAATAGGAATACTTATGGAAAAAAATAAGAGATTTATGAAAAGAACTTACAAGCTTGCATTTTTGCAATTAGCTAATATAGCTTGAACTTCTTTTGCCTCTGTAATGATCTTTGGTAAAGGGTTTTATGGGAATACAACTGAAAATATTAAAGCTTATCACTTGTTATTTGGGGAGAGTAGTCCAAAACAAGAAGGGAAAACAGAAAGTCTTCCATTCACCCCTCAAGGTCATATAACCTTTTGATTCAATCTTCTTTCTTTCTTTGCTTCTATTTGGATTTATAGAAGATATCTAAAGGAGTTCTTTGCAGGAAATCCTTTTATCCTACCTTGTTTAAGAAATATCTTTATACAACTTCAAGCCTCTTTGAAAGCTGTTCAGCCTGCAAAACAAAAGCTTCAAAAGAGAAGAACAAAACCACAAAAGATCTCTAAGAAAGAATTAGAGAAGCTAGAAAAAGAGAATGAAAATCTTCCATTCATTCACTTAAAGGATGTAAATAAGAAATTCGGGAATTTCTTAGCTCTAAAGGATATCAACCTAAGTATTAATAAGGGTGAATTTATCTCTATTCTTGGTCCCTCTGGATCAGGAAAGACCACTCTTATTAACTTATTGGCTGGGATTGATATCCCAACTTCAGGCTCTATGGTAATAGATAAATGTAATACTTCATTCTTTTCAGATCATGAGCTGACAGCCTTCAGAAGAGAAAAGATAGGATATATCTTTCAAAACTATGCTTTAATTCCTTATCTAACGGCTAGAGGGAATATAGAACTTTCTACAGCTCTAAGAGAAAAAATGAAGAATTTTAGAGAGACTCTAGTCTCTTTATTCAAAAGATTTAAGTCTTTTAGAGTAAAGGGATGTAACTACCTAACTGCTATTAAAGAAGTCATTAAGACTATCTTTTTAGCTCCAGATTGTAGTGATATCTCTTATTTACTTAATATCTTTGGATTACTCCCTCATGAAAATAAATATCCTAATCAACTATCTGGGGGACAACAACAAAGAGTATCTATTGCTAGATCTTTAATTAAAAGACCTTCTATTCTCTTTGCAGATGAGGCCACTGGAGCCCTAGACCATGCCACTGCTAAGATCATTCTTCAATTCTTTAAGTTAATTAATAAGTATGCAAAGACCACAATCATTATGATTACTCACAACCCAGCAATAGCAACTATTACTGATAGAGTAATAAGAATTGATTCAGGAAGAATAGTTGAAGACTACAGAAATCCTAATCCTGTTGATATAGAGAGCCTAACTAACCTTTAAGACAATATCTTTAATATCTCCTGTGCAATCTCTCTAATAACTGGAACAGCTACAAAGTTACCAAATTGTTTATAGGCTTGAGTATCACTAACAGGAATTAAGAAGTTAGAAGGAAATCCCTGTAGATTAGCAGCTTCTCTAGGTGTTAACTTTCTTGGATTCTTTCCTTCTTGTTTAATGAGTATCTCACTCCCATCTTTGTAATACCTAGCAGAGATAGTATTGGTATATTCACTATCTACATCAAATAAAGAGAAGCCAAACCTTTACCTTCTAAAGTATTCTTTTTCTTTCTCTCTTTTGTGGGACTCCAAAGTCTTTGGAATTAAAGAGAAAGACATAAGTGTGATAGTTTAAGTCTTCTAGGTGTTGAATAATGGTCTTTAGTGTTTGACCTTTATTGTGATTTCTTAAATTCTTTACATTCTCTAGTAAAAAAGCCTTAGGCTTTTTATCTCTTAGTGCTCTTACTATCTCAAAGAAGATAGAACCTCTTTGATCTTGAAAGCCTTGTTTTTGACCAGCTTGACTAAATGCTTGACAGGGGAATCCTGCTACTAGGATATCGTGATTAGGAATTACAGAAGAGTCAATGTTTTGAATATCTCCACTTGGCTCTTCTCCAAAGTTTGCAAAATAAGTCTATTTTGCAAATTTATCTATTTCACTACTAAATACTGTTTGACATTGACCTGTTAAGTGAAAGCCTAGTCTAGTTTCCTCTATCCCAGCAAACAAATCAATAATTTTGTATTTAGCTTTTGGATTGTTGGGGAATGGAGGAAAGGTGGTGGAGAAAAGAGGGCTGAAAAGCGGGAAGTTAGTGATGAAGTGGTAAATTGGGAAAAATGGATGAAAAGGCAATATGGAATTGAGATTGGATATTTAATTAAAAATGCTGGAGTGTTAGGTTTTACTCAAACAGAAAGTGGGACAGTAAAGTGTAGTGATGTAGAACACTACTTCCCTATAGATTTTGCGCAACTTCCTATCCCGTGTATTAAAGATTTAAGGAAAAACTAACTATTGCTTATCTAAGTTCCAAGAATACAAAACTAATCAACATAATTTACTTGGACTGACTCATCAATTTCTATCTTGTCTGCTGAATAAGCAATAAGTGGTTTTTTACTTAATTGTTGTGCTGCAAAAACACCAGCAAAGCCAGATATTATCATAGGGAAAAAATACTTAATAGGTAACATCATAAGCTTTAGTAAAAGTTTAAGAGTACTTTACAAAACTATTTAGTTGTGAAATCAAAGATCATAGAGGAGAGCGGTCCTTCTTTGGGTCCAGTACACTTAAACATCTTCTTTTGGGTTGAAGTAGTAACTAACTTACACTCAGCATCTTGTTTTTGTTTTGTGGGTGGAGGAAGATCTAAAGAGTAAGGACTCCAATCCTTTACTTCTCTTTTCCGTCTCACTTTTCCCCTAGATTCTCCAAACAACTCTTTTTCTATCTTTGCTTGTAATACTTTTGTGTAATCTTTAGTTTCTCTCTTTTTTCTCATTGGATTAGAGTTAATGTTTGATTCCATTGGATTCAAATAAAAAGATACTTTTAAGTCTGAAGAGTTAGAGAAATAGTTATTAATTAATGTAGAAATAACTGGTGCAATAGTGGATACTAAAGCCGTTAAGAGACTAACTAATTTCTTGACTGAGAATGACATATCAATACACTAAACAACTTATACATATCTAATTGCTAATCTAGACTCCAAATATTTTAATTATTTGAGTCTAGGGGGTTAAGAGAGGGAGAGAGTTGTTGGTCTGTGGAAATCATGTTTATTTATTTTTTGGGTGAAAGGTTCTTGTCCGCTTGGAGGGCAAGTTAGGGTGTAAGAATCATTGGAGCCTTTTGTGAAATTACAACTCATTTTTGGAACAAATGATTGATTTTTTCAGCCACTCAATCAATCGGGAATTTCAATAAGAAGTGATAGTTTTCCGTTGTTTCCATCCTTGAATTGAATTATTACATTTCTACTTCCTTTATAAGACATGCTTGTAACTTGGTTTACTCTTTTTGCTGTCTTTGGTTTGTTGCTTCAGTTGTAATGGAATCAGAAGGCCGCTGGATTAGATGAAGCGAGATCAGCACAAACATATAATGCTGGTCTAGTTAAGGTCATTCTTTTTCCATTTACTGCAAAGCAACCTACTTCTACTTGATGAGAATCTAACCCTAATTCTTGCTTAACAATTTCTGCCATCTCTTCCATTTGATTATTTGATGGCTGTACTGGCTTAACTACTTCGGGGGGGGCTTTTCTAACTCAAGACTTAAAGTTAATTGTTTCGTTATGAAAAGCAAATGATAGTGGTACAGTAGAAGCTACTCCTAATCCAGAGAAACCTTTAACAAGAATAGAAATAAGAGACAAGGCTAAAATCCTAAATTTTTACTGAAATTTTAAGTATCGGTTTCTCTATATAAATCAGTTGGAATAGTTATTTCAATATTTAACTTACCAAAGTTTGTTTAAGGATTCTTTTTTCTTAAAAAAGAAACTAAAAACTATTCAATAATCTCAGTTACTGTTCCAGCTCCTATAGTCTTACCTCCTTCTCTAATTGAGAACTTAAATCCTTGTTCAACAGCTACAGCACTAATTAAAGAAACAATAATTGGAGAGTGGTCTCCCGGAAGAACCATTTCAACTCCTTCTGGTAGTGAAATCTCTCCAGTAACATCAGTGGTTCTGAAATAGAACTGAGGCTTGTATCCTTGTCCGAAAGCAGTATGTCTTCCCCCTTCTTCTTTCTTCAAGGCATAAACTTCTGCTTTGAACTTGGAGTGGGGAGTAATAGATTTAGGCTTTGCAAGAACTTGACCTCTAGTTACTTCATTCTTTTCCACCCCTCTAAGTAGAATACCAGCATTGTCTCCTGGTAGTACTTCTTCTAGTGGCTTTCTAAACATTTCAATTCCAGTTACAACTGCTTTAGAGGTATCTCCAAATCCAACTATCTCAACTTCTTCACCTACCTTTAACTTACCTCTTTCACATCTACCAGTAACTACAGTTCCTCTACCAGTAATGGTTAGAACATCTTCTATTGAGAGTAAGAATGGCTTATCAATATCTCTGGTTGGAACTGGAATATAAGTATCTAGTTGGTCTAGTAAAGCTTGAATTCCCTTTTCAAATTCAGCATCTCCTTCAAGAGCTTTAAGAGCTGATCCTCTAATAACAGGAGTATTGTCTCCATCGTAGTCATAAGAAGTTAATAGTTCTTTGATTTCCATTTCAACAAGATCTAACATTTCTGGGTCTGTGAAGGTATCACATTTGTTTAAGAAAACAACTATCTTTTGAACACCTACTTGCTTTGCTAAAAGAATGTGTTCTCTTGTTTGAGGCATGGGTCCATCAGTTGCAGAAACAACAAGAATAGCGCCATCTACTTGTGCAGCTCCAATAATCATGTTCTTAATGTAGTCAGAGTGACCTGGACAGTCAACGTGAGCATAGTGTCTTGTTTTTGTTTCATACTCTACGTGAGTAGTGTTAATGGTGATTCCTCTTTCTCTTTCCTCTGGAGCTCTGTCAATAGAGGCATAGTCTCTAGCTTCTCCAAGTCCTAACTTTGCACAATAAGTACAGATAGCTGCAGTTAATGTAGTCTTACCATGGTCAATGTGACCAATAGTACCTACATTAATGTGTTCCTTTTCTCTACTGAACTTAACTTTTGACATAAGACTAACTGGTTAGACTCTTAATTTCAATTAAGTATTTTATTTAAATTGTCTGAGTTTCTTTTTTTAACTCTGAAGTCCTTTATTGATCGGGATTGCGGGGGAAAAGATTTTAAGTTTTCAGGCAATTAATTAGGGAGACAAAAATATTAGAAGATTATTTGTCTTTGTGAAAAAATATAGTTAAAAGTTACTGTCATGCTAGGTGCTAAGTTTCTTTTAATTACTACTATTGGTGGTGTCGGTAGTGTAATAGGCTGTACTTCTCTTTCTGGTCAAGATTGAGATCCTCCGCACTTGTGAAGAATAGGAACTAATAATAAGTTCTACCTATCCAACTGTTTCAATAATCCGACAGACAAACAAAATAAATGAGTTAAATCAGATTTACGAATTTATTTAACTGTTAAAGAGTCGATAAATGATGGTATAAAACAAGATACCAAACTTGAATTATGGGCTGAAGGGTATGGTGGTAAAAAAATTGAAAAAGGAGAAATTATCAACTATGCAAGATATGGTGATAAGAGTTTGCAAAACACATTAAGTGGGGAAGATGCGCGTTTAGGCACTTCAACAGGCCATGACTCCTCTGAGTATGCATTTTGAAAATGATCAGTAGGAATTGTGCTAGGCGAAGCTAGTGCAGGAGAGGACAGTCAATTTTTTGGAGACACCATACAGTGTAAAAAACAATTTTTTGATTTGAGTGAATTGCGACAGGATGAACATTATAGATTAGATAAAGTGACTTTTAAATTAACAAAGGATGAGGGGAGCGAAAATGCTGAATTAAAAGAAAAATACAAGGGTCGCGAAATTTATTCAATAAAAATAGAAACTAGCGAATCAGGCAAAAAGCCGATAAAGTGAGCAGATAACTTTAAACCTTTAGTAATTATTTAAGGTTTATTAACTGTTATCAGTCTTTAACTTAATAGATTTAGTTTCACTCTTAAGAATTATTAAAGCCTTAAAGATTATTTGTCTTTGTGAAAAAATATAGTTAAAAGTTACTGTCATGCTAGGTGCTAAGTTTCTTTTAATTACTGCTGTTGGTGGTGTTGGTAGTGTAATAGGCTGTACTTCTCTTTCTGGTCAAGATTGAGATCCTGAATATGTGTGAAGAGTGGGATCTAAAAGGGAGTTCTATTTAACTACTTGCACACAAAGAAGAGAAGATGACCAAAAGGGGGCAGGAAACAGATGAATTTACTCAGATTTGCATGTTTACTTGACATTTGATGAAAATGTCCCTCAAGCAAAAAACAACGTCAAACTTAAATTAATTGGCAAGGGGAATTATCAAAAATTCGTTGGTACAAATCCTGAGACTTCAATAACATATAAAAACTCTGAAGATTTACACCAAACAATTGAAAATGAAAATAAAGACTCCCGATTCTCTTTAACAGTCAGCGCAAGCTCTGGAAATAGTTGACTAGGAGAGGCAGGGGGTGGTGAAGAGTCTAGCTCTTGGGGGCTCATTATAAGGTGTGATATCAACAGAAAGATATTTACATTTAGTGATTTGACTGGGACACAAAAATCCGCACATCTCTCACAAATTACTTTTTCTTTGGATAACTGCGATACAAAAAATTACAAGGGAATTAAAGGTTGCTCAATAAAAATTGAAGATAAAGTGATTAGCGAGGCAGTGGGGCATAACACAGGCTTAAAGTGAGCTGAAGGATTTAATCCTTTAGTAATTATTTAAGGTTTATTAACTGTTATAGTCTTTGACTTAATGGATTTAGTTTCCGCGCTTAGGAATTATTAATCCGATTACCTAGATTTTTTTAAAGCCTTAAATTTAAGTTATTTTCCATTAACAGCAAACATTATTAAGATAGCCACAATTAATCCATAAATTGCTACTGATTCACAAACAGCAGCTCCTACTATAAATTGTTTGAAAATCAAGGCCTCTACTTCTGGGTTTCTAGCCAGTGACTCTACAGCCTTTCCTCCGATATACCCCTGAGCTAAAGCGGCACCTAAACCAGCAAGTATTGCAACTCCCGAACCAATCCCTTTTCCAATATATTTATGCATATCATCTTCAAACAAAATCAATGAACTGCCCCCCCCAATTTGAAGTAAACCACTAATAAAGTCTTTCAAGCTCATTAGCTAAATCTAATTATTTATTTGAATTCTTTGTTTCAGTAGTCTCTAATAGATTTAAAGGGTTAATGAACAAAACTAATTGATTTTATTTTTGATCTAGCATTCAATAAGCTTTAATGGTTGTAAATCTTAGAGTCTTTCTTGTCAAAATCTTTTTTAGAAAGTAACCTGACAAGTTAAATAATCTAAATAAACGACTAATAAATATTGTTTTCTTTGGTTGGAGGTTCAATTCACAAAACCAAAATAGCTTATGGTTGTGTGTTGTTATTAGGTTCAGCATCGGTTGCTGGAGTTGCTGTAGGGGATAGTAAGGGAAATTGATTTAATTCATTAAGTCAAAAGATTTCAGGAGTTTTTGCTGGGGGGGGGCAGTGGATCTGCTGGTTCTACTGTTTCAGATCGAGAAAATGGACTTGTGGTGGCTTGAAAATGAGTTGCTGAAACAGGAAAAAGTGTTTTTGATTTAGCTATTAAACCGACTGCAGTAGCTTTCACGCGAATTCACAAAACTTATACAAACTGATGAACTGGTCTAAAGACTTTCTTTGGTTCTTTAGTTAATCGGGAAATTTACACAATGTTGTTTCAAAATCTTCACACCAAGATTTACAATACGCTTTCTTTCTTTTTGGCGGGAGGACAAAACAGAAAAACTTTTATAGATTTGTTTAAATCGGACAAAATACAAAATACTCTAAAGGCTGGGAAGTTTCTATTGAGAACAGAAAAAGTAAAAGGGCTTGAAGTGGAACAAAATGTATTTAACTTTCTACTTTTTAACTGACTAGAAAATCCGACAAAAGTTACAGGTAAGTTTCAAAGATTATCTGACTATGTTAATAGAATTAATGGCAAGAGTTGAGGTAGTAATGGTGGAAGTGGTGGGGGCGGAGGAGGCTCTGGAAGTTCATCTAGTTCAGGAAATGGAATCTATACATTAACTACTAATACCGTTAAGGAATATCTAGACGTTCAAGGGGACACATTAGAAAAAATATGATTATTCTTCTTGTATTGAAAAGTTAAGTCAACAATTGAAAATAAAGGAAAATCTAGCACAACTTCATGATCTTCTCTCTTGAATTTTTTTGACCGGGGGGGGGCGCACGCTAGCCTAGAGAGATAGTTTGGCTAACCCATTCTTGCAATTGATATAAAGAACAAACTGAGAACTAAAAGAAAAGGAATAAAAAGAAAAACTTAAATTAAAAACTTTATTTATATTAGTTAGTGCAAATACTAGAAAGTCCTCTTCTTAAAAACAGAATTGCACTTGGTTGTATAGGTTTACTGGGATTATCTACTTTTTCAGGATTAATTCATACCTCAGTAAGTAGTGGTTTTTCTGAACAACTTTCACAGCTCTTTAGTAGATTTGGAGCTAGAGATACGGTCGCTCAAGCTGGTCCTACGGGAACTGAAGGAAAAATCTCTCCTATCCAATGAGTAACCGAACAAAGCAAAGAGGCATGAAGTGGATACATAACTCCATTTGTTAAAAATGCTTACGCGTGAGCGAAAGACAAAGATAAAAGGAATTCGGTCTGAGGAGTCCTTAAACAGTTCTGAAATTATAAGTTTTTTAAAGGAGTGATTTCTAATTCTCCTTGAATAATTGCAGGTTGAATGAGCATTATTGCAGATGGGCAGGCAAGATCAAAACTTGCTTTAGCCTGAAAATACTCATTAGGTTTCTTTGATCATGTAACTAAAAATACAGGCTTGAAAGATTTTTCTTCATATTTTGGATCAATTTTTGCAGAATTGTTATTTATGCCTGCTCGTGCAATCAAAAACTTTAAAGAAAGGGAACAATTAAAAACACAACAAGATCCGTGCTCTAACCCCAGTTCTTTTCGAAAAGAAGGAGAAACCTCTATATGTATAAGTGTTCGATCTAAGCTGGCAGAAGAATAATGAAACTTTTTAACTAAATCTACTTTTCCGTTGATTAACTTTACTAATAATTAAGGGCCCTTCCAGTTATTAAAGATTATTTAATTTCGTATCTTGCATCTATTTGAGACTTAGGGACAAGTCTTCCGCCCCCCTCCTTCAGCTTACATTTATCCCAATTAATACCTCATTTATTTGTGTTAGTTTCTTGTTTTGTTGCTTCAAAAACACAACTAGAGACGTAGATGGTATCTATTCCTGCTGAATATGAATTTCTAGCTTGATAGTGGTTAAGACCTTTTAATGCAATGGTTTTACTTTCATCTTTTCTGATGTGTTCTGGAAAATGATGTCAATTACAACTTGGAATTGTTCCAGCGTGTTCATATCCTTGAATTTTGTATTGTGGAAGACTAGCTTGTCTATTTGATACTTCCTTTAATACATAGAACTTTCCATCTTGTTTTGGACTACATAATATATCTCCTTCCTTTAACTTGTAACCATCAAAACTAATATTTGCGTCTTTAAAGGTAACAGGCTTACCAACTTGCCCCGCCCCCTTGAAGAAACTATCATAAGCGAAGCTCAGTTCTGAGCCAGTGTTACTTGTTTTTGCCATTACAAATCTCGGATTACTTGCCTTACCGCCACCAGATACGGAAGTAGAAGGGAGTAAGAAATAAAGAGTACCTACTACTGGACCACCAACTAATACAGCAGAACCGGTAAATGTAACTAACTTAGCTACCGCCCCTCCCCGCATAGTTTATTTTTTGAAAAAACTATTTATTTAATTTAATTGTTTTCTTTTAATTTAGTTCTCTCTGTTACAGGTTTTGGTTAAGCATTGCAAAACACAGGACTTTTCTTAAATTCTTCTTTTCAATCAAACTTGCTACTTTGAGATAGTGATATGTTGCCTCCACTAACACTAAGTTTCATTTTTGTTCCCAATAAGTAATGTCCTGCACATCCAGCAATACCTTCTCTGCTCTTCTTTAGTTGTAATTGAGTAGTTTGACAAAGAACGGATACTGTATGTCATTTTTGTCACTTATTTCCACTCTTCAAAACTCTTATCGAAGTTTTTTCCTTTTTGTGATCATTGTTATCTTGAAATATTTCTATTGCTCAATCTTGTCAATGGTTTGTACCAGAATTGTTCGATCCTTCTCATTTTGTTTCTTTAGTTTTGTTATCCACTACCTTCAGAAAAGGAACATTTTGATTTCTAGAATCAGAGCCATTCTTAATAGCTAAAAATACTGAGTAATCTCTTTCTCAATCAGCGCATTTCAATATTGGCTCTGCAACACTTAACTTTTCTCTCAGCAGAACATCTGAGCTCATTGGATAGCATCGAACTCTAAAAGCGAAATAAGCGTGTGGAGAAACTATTCCAACTAAAGTAACTATTCCAATTGCTAAAGCAGACTTTAGTCCTAACAGCACTGTTGTTTTGTTTGTAAATGCAAATCGAATATATTACTTAGATTCTTTGATATCTAATTTATTCTTGTCACAAATCTAAACAGCTCTATTGCATTGACCAGAAGTATAGATTGCTTCTTTTACAGTTCATTCAGAGCTAGGATACTCTGCACTTCCTCTTTCAGTTAACAAAATAATCTTCTCTTCTCCGCGACTATTCTGCACTTTTACTTTTAAATTTCGATCTAAACAATTATCAAATTGATTATCTTTTTGTAACTGTGTTGAAGGGGTAGCAACTCTAGAACCTTCTGCGGGAGCATTAGAACCTTCTTGATTAGTTAATTTGTTGTTTTGTTGCTTCAGAGAATAAGGAATCACTAAAGCGGAAACAGTCGCGGTGGCGACAAAAGGAAAGATTCCCGTTACTAATGTTTTGAATAATGGAAATAACATATCAAATTGACTTTAAGGGATTGCAAAGAATTTAACAATCATTTATCACTTTTTTCATTTATTGTTTCGCGAATTCAGTCAATTTAAAATTCTTGGAATTTGTAACTTTTCTAAACCTTGTTTGGATTATTAAGAAATTCAATTCTTGGGAAGGGGTTAACAATTACAGGTAGCTTAGGAGGTATTTTTTCATTCTTTGGACTTAATAAAAATTCAGAAAGAATATTTGAAGTAACTTCGAAAGTTACAAACACAGATTGAAGTGCTGGTCTTGTTACTCCACTATTTAATTCTTCGTGGCTGGGGGGGGCTTTGAAAAAAAGACTGAATACTCTTTTGGTTATATTGCAAGAGTTAAAAACACAAATTTTTTCAAAGAAGATAAATCTTTAAGTAGAGTAAAGAGAGGTTTAGAGGGCGAAAAACAAGAAGATCCAGAAGGCCAACTATTTTTAGTAGAAAAAGTAGGCAATAAGACAATTATTGGAGATTCAACTAACAACAAAGAACAAAAGGGGTTAACTCCGAAAAAGTTTTTGCTTATAGGAAGCAATAGACAAACTAAAGAAGTTGAAGTAACAGGCTTAGTTAGCTTAATTCAACATAAGCACAATGGAATAAACGTAAAATGCACAATCAAAAATGACGAAAGCAGGACCATTCAAAATGGTCACTGTGACCAAGCACTCTTCAAAGAATATAGTGGTGAAGAGGGAAACACTCCTCCCACATTTATAAAGACAGGATTGAAAAGTAAAGATGGAACAAGAGATGTATCAATTATTGGTCTATCTCAAGAAAAAGGTACATTAGGAATTGTTTGGGGATCTCGTTTGCAAAAAAAGAGTTCTAATGGCGATTCCGGAACTGCAAAATGATCCAGAACGGGATTTTTATATGGGAATAAGTCTCGAGGGTCAGGATCAACAACAAAACAACGTATATGAACTTCTTTAGGCAATACCACAACCGCAAAAGGATTCTTTGTGGTTCACGATCTAGTTTTCAGTGAAACAGGTCTAAATAGAGAATGAAGAAGAAAGTATGAGGCAAATGGAACTATTCTCGGATCAGAAGCGAAGGTTGCGAGTTGTAAAAAAACTAGTTCGCAACAAAACGGTTGTTTAAAAGTAGTAGATATTCCTCTTTCTTCCGGCAGAGACTATTACATTTGAGATCCTTCTAAAACACAAATAAAGAATGGAGAATTTGTTACAGATGATGGAATAAAGTTACCTTTTAAATTGAAGTTCGACACTAATTGAAATTCCTTACTAATCAAATAATTCTTGATTTTGAAAAAGAGATAAAATCTAGATTATTAATTTATAGATATTAGATATGTTGTTTATTGTTAAAGCTTTATTAGGAGCTGCAACTATTGGGGGAGGGGTTGTTCTTCCAGTTGCAATGTCACAATCTGGTTCCTCTAAAAATCTACAAGAAAGTGCAAGAGAATCTGCACAAGCACTTGGTGGAACTATTAATAGACTGGTTGGTTCATTAGTAGAAACTGGAAGAAGAGAACGAGCTAAGTATCAAGAAAATAGTAATTTCTCAGCAGTATTTAAGGAATTAGATGATAAGAATTGTCAATTAGTTCAAAATCCTGCAGGTTCAAGAGATGACTTCCATGCATTATATGCTTGCAAGAAAAATAAGAAAGATAAAAATGAAAAGACTAGTTTTTACTACCTAGGCGCGAGAGATTCTGTAAAAGAAATGGGAAGAGGTTCTCTTAAAGAAATTACTACTGCTGAATATAGTGATGATGGGCAAGTGTTTTTTAACTTTAAAGATGGTAGTGGCAGAATCTCTATAAGTGTTGCAAAGGGTGAAGAAAAAGGTGGATGAACTTACTTTAATAATGTAAATCTTTCTGACAAGTGTCAAATTGAAACCAAAATGCTAGGTGGAGATGATCTTAGATGTGAATTAGTTGACAGCAGTAACAACAAGGCTTTCTACTACAACTTTGCAATTTTTTAATTAGTTTTTTAAGTAATTAAATTAATAGTTTTTAAGTAGCTTTTTAATATTTTGACGGCAGGATTGAAGATTCTGATTTCTTCTCTTGGGGTTGTTGGCGTTGGTGGTGCTGTAGCTACCCCTTTAACTCTTTGACAAACTGGATATTTAACAATTGAGGGAAGTAACAGTACAGTTACAACATCTTCTCAAGAAAGTAGTTCATTAGCTTCACCTGTCTCCTCTCCGCGAGAAGGTAATTGTGTAATAGTAGATGAAGAATCAGTAAAAGATATTCTTACTGGCTTATCAAAACAAGAAAACAGTTACATTGCGATTTCCTGTAACAAGACCGGTGAAAAACTAAATAATTGAACAGGTTTCTTTCCGAGCAATATGCTAGTTGATGAATTTACAAGTGGTGCGAATATTTCTATTACAACGGAAACACTAAATGCAGACGATGTAGAAGGAGGTCTTGTGGGGGAGGCTAATTATAGAACTACCTTCAAAGGATATTCATTTACTGAGGAGACTGTCATTGGTGATTGAGGAGACGAAGTTAAAACAATAGGTCAAAAAGCTCTAACAGTTGTTAAAGTGGTGAAAAAAGATAAGGAATGTGGTCCTTTCTACCTTTTATTCAATAATCAAGTAAGTAAATAATTACCTTTCTTTAAAAAGAACAGAAATTAATTATCGATCCCTAAAGTTTTGATTATTTGTAATCAAGCGAAAAGGGGAAAGATATCAATCAAACATCTCTGTCAATTCCCTTTTCATCTTTATGTGTCTTAGTAGTTTTCTTAAGGTATATTGTTTCTCCGCCATAATCTTCTAAGACTTCTTTAGTGACTATTCCATATTTCTCTTTATCTTCATACGGATATCAATACTCTTCAACTAAGTCCAAGTCAACCAATTTAGTTTTGATTCAGCCACCAATCATTCCTATATTTTGAAAAGTATTCAACCACTTAACTTGCTTCCCTCTACCAGAAAAACAAGCTTTACCTAATCATCCATTGTCTGTCATTAAATAGAATCAATTTTTCCTAGAGAGCAAATCTACTTCTCCTTCGATAGTTAATCTAACTTCAAACCAACTTTGCTTCTTTCCAGTCTTTTCATCGATAATTGGCTTGCTATAACAAGCGTTCAGAGGGGAGAAAGATAAATCTAAATCTTCATTGTCAGTAATTTCTTGCTCTGTCAGCACAATCAGAGGAATAGTAATAGTTCTTAAAACTTCAGATTGCTTTAATTCTTCAAGATTTATCATGGTTTTAGTAATTTTTGGTGTAAGTAATTTTAGTTTTTTTGACTATTCTCTTTTCTTTATCTACCTCTTCTATAACAACAACATTTTTATACCCTTCTAGAAAAGTCATATTCTTTGAGAATCTATCTGATCTCAACTTTTCCACATGTCTTTGATGGCGTTTCAAAGAAGAGGGCTTGTTAATTAGCTCCCCTGATTCATGTTGTCTAGGCTTTTGCTTTTTATTATTTTTGGTTAAGAAGCTTAAGTTAGGAGATCCAATTATTGTCGCAAAGATTCCCCCATCTTTATAAAAACAATAAAGTTTGTCGTGATATTTAAAAAAATCCACTAGTCTTATTTCTCCTACTCTTTTCTTTTGTCACTTTGTGTGAATTTGCATAACCAATTTATAAAACGTCGCTTGAAGACCAATAAAGTAATACATTCCAAGAATTAAACAAATTTATTTAATATTTCCTTTCTTTACTAATCTGTCTATTTCTTGTAGAGAGTTGTAGCCACAATATGCCACAAACATCTCAACTCTATCTATTTTTGCCATTTCCTCTCTAAAACATTCATCAATCGCTCTTTCCCCTTCTTCCGCAAACTCACTGTCAATATAAGTAACTAGAAAAGTATTTTCTTCCACAGAGAATAACTCCCCCCCCCGAACAAATAATTCTTTATATGTCTATTAACTAAAAATGACAAAAATAATGAATTTTTAATTTTTTATTACTTAGAAACCACAATAAAAACCCCATGTAACAGCTAAAAATAGTTAATCTAAACTTTCCACTCAACATTTTTGTAATCTCATAAGTTTCTGAATAATCTGTTCATTACTTTTTTGTAACTCAAAAATAGGCTCACAGAAATTATTGAATTTATCTATAAGGGTTTGCGTAGGAAACTGAATAGGATATTCAAGTAATGCACTTCTTCTAATGGTTTCAGTTTTTGTAGAGGCTGTACATTTTCTCAATAAAACTTCAACATTTTGTTTCAGAGAATAAAAAAGAAAAGGAAGTCCAACATTTTCTTTTGGCTTAAGTCCCATGATTTCTCCGGTGAAACACAATTTTGCTGAATTAATGGTGATGTTTTTAATTTGTTGTTCGTGTGCGTGATGTATGAAAATGATGTGCCCCCCCCGATCAAAGTACATCGCCCCTTCTTAAATCCTTCTTCAGTTAATTGTTCTTCGGATGAATTAACAAATTTATATTCTTGAGAGATATCTCCAACTTTTAATCAAGGAATTCCTCCCTCTTTACAAAAATAAAGCTCCTCCAATCACCTGTTTGATCTAGGAGGTCTTCCCCCTCGAATGATTGTGAACAGCTCACCAAAACTCTTAATCTCACAATCCTTTAAATCATCAAACAATATATGGAAGTAAGCTTTCATCTTTCTTTCAAGTAATTCATTAATTCTTTTCTTAACTTCTATATATTTAGTTACTGTTTGATATCTATCAACTATTCTCTCCTGAACCTTTATGTCTGGAAATAAAAAAGAAAATTTGACAAAATCCTTTCAGGCCAACTCACCTCTGATGCCTCCGAAACAGCGATATAAAAGCTTTAAATCTGTGACAGTCTTTTTAAAAATAAGCATTAAATAGTGATTATTCAACAGAGAGCTGGTGACTCGAAAGACGTGATATTGCGAAGATACAGCAACTCTTTCTTTTCCCTCATACAAAAAAATAGCTAATTTTTTTGTTTTTTCAATATCCATCAAACGAACTACAAAATCACCAACTTCAATAATTTGACAAATTTTTAAATTGGTGTTTCTACCCTGCAACGGAGAAGGAATGACTGCTCTATCTGCGCTGACCCCCACCAATTTAGTAACTTCTAAATTCTTATTCTTTCTGGAAACTAAAGTAACAAAATCTCCTAAAACACCAGCAATCTTTTCCGATCCCATTTAAAAAATACGTTTACAGTTACCTACTTAAAATTTTCAGAATTTAATATCAAATACTTGTGATTAGTTTGCTCAAGGGGCCAATCACTCTCGGTAAAGGATTAACCATTACTGGAAGTCTAGGAGGTGTTTTTTCATTCTTTGGGTTGAAGGGGGATGCAGAAAGAGAGTGGCAATTCAATTCAACTGTTTCAGGTGTTAATTGAGAAAGTGGATTGGTTACACCTCTCTTTAACTCTAGATGGCTGGGGGGGGCTTTGAAAAAAATACTGAATACTCTTTTGGTTATATTGCAAGAGTTAAAGGAACAGATTTTTTTAAAGAAGACAAATCTTCAAGTAAAGTAAAGAGAGGTTTAGAGGACAAAAAACAAGAAGATCCGGAAGGTCAACTATTTTTAGTAGAAAAAGTAGGCAGTAGGACAATTATTGGAGATTCAGCCAACAAAGAACAAAAGGGATTAACTCCGAAAAAGTTTCTTCTTGTAGGAAGTAATAAGGATTCTCGAGAAATAGAGGTTACTGGGTTGGTAAGTTTAGTTCAGTTTGGGCACAATGGTATCAATACAAAATGTAGCAAAAAAGAAGAAGCCGGTGCAATTCTTGATGGTTCTTGCGACAAAGTCTTTTTCAAGTCATACGGCGAAGAAAATCCCCCTTCTTTTATAAAGAAAAGGTTAGTCAAAGAAGATAGTAATTCAAGTGCTTCAATTATGCAACTGACTCCGAAAGGCAAAAGTCTAGGTGTGGTTTGAGGGCAAAAAAAAGAAGCGACAAATGGTAATGAAAATAAATGATCTAGAACTGGTTATCTATATTTATCTGGCAAAGAGGGCGCTGGGGAGGTGGTTAGAAAAGTTTGAACTGACATAGAAAAATCTAAAAATGTTAAAGGATTCTTCGTTGTTCACGATCTAATCTTCAGCAAAAATGGAATGGGAGGGGAATGGACGAAAGAACAAGAAAGATGAGGAACTATCTTGGTGAAGGGAGTTAAAAAGAGAGAAGAATTGACAGGCAACAATAAACAGAAAGATATTAGAGCTCTTAAGGGGCAGAGTGTAGGAGAAAAAGTGATAGATATTCCTTTATCCTCTAACAGAAATTACTACATTTGAGACCCCTCAAAAACACAAATAAAGAATGGAGAATTTGTTACAGATGATGGAATAAAGTTACCTTTTAAGTTGAGTGTTAATACTACTTGAAATTCTTTATTAGTTAAATAACACTCAGTTAAGGAACGGAGATAGAAGGGTTTTAAGTTTCTTTTCTAGATAGATATAAATTCAGTTACTTTATTTTGAAATTTTTTTAGCCCCCCCTAATTAACTCTGTTTATTCCCTACCATCTAGAAACATTGAAGCTTCTATTGAAAACTGCAATTATCAATCTCTTAAAGATAATGAATATTCCTAATCCCAGAACACATAGGATAATAGTGCTGATGATCTTATTTCTCTTATTCAACCTGAATACCTTTTCTTTCAGTTCTGGGTGCATATTTGACTCATCAGTCTTAAATACACTCAAAGATCTCTTAATTAGTTGTCTACTTAAGAAGTTAGAAACAAAGATAATTACTAGTCCAAATACAAATACACCAAGGGTTACCCTAAGTGCTTTGTCTTCTTTACCATCATTTCATTCAAACAATTTCTTATAAAGGTTCTCTCATACTACTTTTCAACCTTCTGATCCTGTACCCCCAAATCCTTTAACTAAATATGTATAAACCGCTGCAATCACTGCAAGTCCAGAGATAGTAAAGCCCGTTCAGTAACAATTAATTCTTCAGCCGAATAGAGAGAAAATACTTTGACAAAGTCCCGGAGTTAAAGTGGAAGGATGTCTCCCAGATTGACAAAGTTCACACTCCCACTTGACTTGTTTTCTCTTCTTTACTAATCTACCTACATTGGTTACACAACCTCAAAGGAGTGCACCTAGACCAGTTGTGGTAGGAATTTGAGCTCATAAACTTCCACCTTTAATGGTTGCAGGAAATTTCATATCTACTATTCAAGAACCACCATTCTGATCCTTTCATATCCCATAAATAGTGTTGAAAGTGAACCATGCAAATCCCATAAGAAATAGTTGGGCAAATATTATAGAGAAAGTTAAATTTCTCTTTAGCTTTAAGTAATACTTCTTTAAGTCATTGTGACTAGCTCTTAAAGTAATTGGAGGTCCAGCATATGCCTCTGAATTGTAAGTCTCAGTGACAGGTAAAGAGAAACTCTGAGTATCTAAAGGAATAGGTTGCAAGGAAGCTTGAACTAACATAGAAAATTAATAATTTAATTTCACAGTTAGTATTAACTTATTAAACTTTATTTTTCTATCAGTAATACCTTTAATTAAATCTTTTACTTTATCAAACTTAGAGAAATAAAGAGAATTTGTTTCTTTAGAAAGATAACTTACTAATAATATCCATGTTCAAGTTCAAAGCCACAAGGAAAGATAATTAACCAAACATCTCTTTCAATTCCGTTTTCATCTTTTTTAGTTTGAATAGTTTTCTTGAGGTATATTTGATCTCCACCATAACGTTCTAATACTTCTTTAGTAATTATTCCGGTTCCATCTTCATCCTCGTTAGGGGTTCAAAACCCCTCAATCAATTCTCATTCAACTAATATGGTTTTGATTCAATCACCTATTGCATCTGCATCTTCAAAAGTATTTAGCCACTTAACTTGCTTACCTCTACCCGAAAAGCAAGCTTTGTACATGCGTCCACAGCATGTCACTAAATAAAACCAATCTTTTCTGGCAGGAAGATTGTTTTCACCTTCTATGGTTAATCTAACTTCCCATCAACTTTGCTGTTTACCATTTTTTTCATTAATTGCAGGCTTACTATAGCAAGCATTTAAGGGCGAAAAGGATAGATCTAATTTTTTGTCAAGAATTTCTTCCTCTGTTGGGACAATTAAAGGAAAAACAATAGTTCGAAGAATTTCAGATTTTTCTAATCTTTCTAATTCTTCAAGATTTATCATCGAGCTAGTAATTTTTTAGTGTAAGTGATTTTAGTTATCTCCTTTGCCTTTCCATTGACAATGATTTCCTTAGTATCAATAGATTTATATTGTTCTAAATCAGCTACATTTTTTGAGAATCTATATGATTTCAATTTCTTTATATGTTTTTGATAATTCATAAGTCAAGAATGCTCATGAACTAGTTGTGCTATCTCATATTGTCTTGGTTTTTTCAAAAAACTTAAATTAGGAGAACCTATTATTGCCGAAAAGAGCCGATCATTCTTATAAAAGCAATAAAGCTTTCCATGGTGTGGAAAATAATTTACTAACCTTTTTTCCCCTATTCCCTTCTTCTTTCACTCGTCATTCATTTTCACAACCACTGTATGCAATTTCGGATTCAACCCAATAAAGTAGTACATTCCAAGAATTAAACAAATGTTTTGAATTTTCTCTTTCTTCACCGAGTCATCCACTTCTTGAAGGGAATCACCTGCACAAAAAGCTACAGATATTTCCACTCTATCTGCTTTTGCCATTTCTTCCCTAAAACATTCATTAATTGCTTTCTCTCCCTCTTCCGAAAATAAAGGAGAAATGTCAGTTACAAGAAAACCTTCCTGACCACTTCTTTTCTTCAAGGCCATAACTCAAACTTATGTCTTATACATTTATTGACAAAAAATGACAAAAAGTATGAATTTTTATTAAGAATTAGTTGGGAGAGTTTAAGTCTGTGTTAAAAGTCCTAAACAAAAATAACTAAAAAATTTAACAAGTATTTAAAATTTCTATCTGAGTGTTTCTAGCAATTAGAGATTTTTCTCTCCTTGCTGAGACTAGTTATGTGCACTGATCTTAACTAATACAACTATTTAAGATGTGCTAGATATTTGACAATTTCTAGGAAATAACAAGACCGAGTAAGAAAACAGAAGTAAGTAAACAAAAGATTCTTAGTTAAATTACTAAGGGCTAGTAACGGATTCCTTGGAAATGATAGGCGATGAAGGACGTGCTAATCTGCGATAAGTATCGGGTAGTCGATAAGAGACCTTGATCCGGTAATCTCCGAATGTAGAAATACAGTAGAAACTAATCTTTCTACTATTATTACCTGAATCCATAGGGTAATAAGGCGAACTTGGCGAAGTGAAACATCTCAGTAGCCAAAGGAAAAGAAAACGAAGTGATTCCCTCAGTAGTGGTGAGCGGAAGGGGAAGAGGCTAAACCAGCACAATAGAATTGAGCTGGGGTTGTAGGACCTTATACGGTATCTCCGCGCATAGCAGAAATTTATTGGAATGTAGTGCTATAAAGGGTGAAAGCCCCGTATGCGAAATGCAAGGAGAACCAAAGGTATCCTGAGTAGGGCGGGACATGTGAACCCTGTTTGAATCTGCCCGGACCATCGGGTAAGCCTAAATACTAATCATTTACCGATAGTGAACAAGTACTGTGAAGGAAAGGTGAAAAGAACCCAGATATGGGAGTGAAATAGAACATGAAATTACTAGCCTACAAAGTGTCAGAGCGCGATTAAAGCGTAATGGCGTGCGTTTTGAAGTATGAGCCGGAGAGTTATTGCAAGTTGCAAAGTTAAACTGTGGAACAGTGGAGCTGGAGCGAAAGCGAGTCTTAATAGGGCGTTTTAGTAGGTTGCAATAGACCCGAAAGGGGACGAGCTAGCCATGAGCAGGTTGAAATTTGAATAACATCAGATGAAGGACTGAACCGACTGTCGTTGAAATGATAGCGGATGACTTGTGGCTAGAGGTGAAATTCCAATCGAGTTCCCTGATAGCTGGTTTTTGTCGATATAGTTTTAGGACTAGCGTCAAGTAAATTTGCAGTTGGAGGTAAAGCACTGAATCTATAAGGGCGGTTCGCGCTGTACCAAATAGAATCAAACTCTGAATTCCAGCTGTCTTACCTTGGCAGTGAGACTATTTGGGATAAGCTTTATAGTCGTGAGGGAAAGAGCCCAGACCAACAAATAAGGTCCCTAAATTAAGCTAAGTGGAAAAGGAAGTCAAAATTCATAAACAACTAGGATGTTGGCTTAGAAGCAGCCATCATTTAAAGAGTGCGTAACAGCTCACTAGTCTAGTTTTTTGGCGCCGCAAGTACAACGGGTCTAAGCTTAATACCGAATTTTTGGATTTTTGAACTAGAAGTTCATTAATGGTAGACAAATGTTGTATAGGGATTGAAGCCTGAGCGTGAGCACGGGTGGACTCTATACAAGTAAGAATTCCGGCGTGAGTAACGAATGAAAGTGAGAATCTTTTTAGCCGATTGATCAAGGTTTCTGGGGCTAGGTTCGTCCTCCTCAGGTTAGTCGATCCTAAGGTGAGGCCGAAAGGCGTAGCTGATGGACAATGGGTTAATATTCCCATACTACCTTGTATATTCGATGGGTTGACAGAATAGGTTAAACTGGGAGGATTATTGGATTTCCTTTTAAGATTTCGAGCTTGTTGGGCATGAAAATCAACTCAACACAAGAGTGAGAATCGAATACGATCTCAGTCAGCGATGGCTGAGAGAGCCAGACTTAATCACGTTCTCCAGAAAAGACTCTAGGAATATATACAAGGTACTCGTACCGATAACGAACACACGTGATCAAGGAGAATATCCTAAGGCTAGCGAGCTAACTACAGTTAAGGAACTCTGCAAAATAACTCTGTAACTTCGGGAGAAAGAGTGCCCTCATGGAATGAGGGTCACAGTAAAGAATGAGGGCGGACTGTTTAACAAAAACACAGCTATATGCAAAATTCAAACATGAAGTATATGTGGCGACACCTGCCCGGTGCCAGAAGGTCAAAGAAGGAGGTCAGGCTAGCTTGCTAGCTGAAGCTTTTAACTTAAGCCCTGGTGAACGGCGGCCGTAACTATAACGGTCCTAAGGTAGCGAAATTCCTTGTCAGGTAAATTCTGTCCCGCTTGAATGGTGTAACCAGCTCTTAACTGTCTCGACTGTAGGCTCGGTGAAATCCTGGTGAGAGTGAAGACACTCTCTTGCCGCTATGGGACGGAAAGACCCTATGAAGCTTTACTGTAACTTGATATTGTGAAGATTTGTTGTTATTAGAGAATATGTGGGAGGCTGGGAAGATGGCGCGCTAGCGCTGTTGGAGCCAACAGTGGAATACCACAATTTCAATAAGTTTTTACTTACATATCTCCGTGTATCCGGAGTATGGACAGTGTTAGGTGGGCAGTTTGACTGGGGCGGTTGCCTCCTAAAAAGTAACGGAGGCGCGCAAAGGTACACTTAGTACGCATGGAAATCGTACAGTAAGGGTAATACTATATGTGTGCTTGATTGTGAGACAGACAAGTCGACCAAGTAAGAAATTAGGCTATAGTGATCCGGTGGTTCTGAATGGAAGGGCCATCGCTCAACGGATAAAAGCTACTCTAGGGATAACAGGGTAATAATCTCCAAGAGTTCATATCGACGAGATTGTTTGCTACCTCGATGTCGACTCATCTTATCCTGGGGGTGAAGCAGCTCCCAAGGGTTCGGCTGTTCGCCGATTAAAAAGATACGTGAGTTGGGTTCAAACCGTCGTGAGACAGGTTGGTCCCTATCTGTAGTGGCTGTAGGAAAGTTGAGGGGATTCATTCCTAGTACGAGAGGACCGGAATGAACACACCGCTGTTGTATCAGTTGTCACGCCAGTGGCATTGCTGAATAGATAAGTGTGGATTAGATAAACGCTGAAAGCATCTAAGTGTGAAACTAGCCTCAAAAAACTTTCCCGTCCGCGCTGAAAGTGCGGGCATAAACATGGTAGAAGACTACTACCTTGATAGGCTACAAGTGTAAGTACAGTAATGTATTCAGCTAAGTAGTACTAATTATGTGAAAGATTTAGTTAGAATCTTTTGTTTAAAGGATTTACTTTTGATTAGGTTTTGTTATTCCTAAAATTGTTCCTTGCGCAGTCAGGATACTATGGTGGAAATACTTATTCCCATCCCGAACATAACAGTCAAGCACTATAGGCTCTTATAGGCCTCTAGAAGAGAGCCTACTTGAGTTGACTGCGCTACTTTACTGAACTTCTTTCTCCTTTTAGATAGAAATAAATAGTTTTAAAAAGAGGGGCTAAAGCCACACAGCTATTACCGCTTGAGCTAGATACATTAGCTATGTCTAGGTGAATAAAGTCTTTGTTATCTCTAAATTCAGCAAGGAATGTTGCTGCTCGAGAGGCTCCTCCAACTCCTGTTGTTGCAGAGTTCTTTAGTTCTGCAATGCTACTCTTTAGTTTTTCTAGGTAGTACTTATCTAATGGGAGTCTTCAAACATGTTCACCTGTATAGTCAGCAAGAAAATTAAATCTTTTTCAGTTCTCTTCTGAACTAGATCATGCTCCTGCATATTTCTTTCCTAGTGCATATCCTACAGCCCCTGTAAGAGTTGCAACAGTAATAATTTCAGAAGCTTCTAGATCTTTTGCAGCATAAGAGATTGCCTCTGCCAACAACAACCTACCTTCCGCATCAGTATTAGAGATCTCAATGAACTTACCTCCATAAGATTGAATAACGCTGTCTACCTTAATAGAGTCAGAACCTATTAGATTTTCTGAGATAGGCAATACAGCTATTACTTCGTGCTTATCTGAGAACTTATTTTTAGCTAAAGCGAAGAAAATGGCTGCAACCAATCCTGCCCCAGTCATATCAAATTTCATTCCAACCATATTTCCACCAGTCTTAATACTTAATCCACCAGTATCAAAACAAATGCCTTTACCAATAATTACTATTCTCTTTCTGTCTTTCTTTTTTTCTCTCCTCTCCTTACTTTCTCTGAGAGTGACTAAATAAGAGTTTCTCTTGTTTTGTCCTACTGCACAGGTTAAATTGAAACCTTTTAGATTAAGTTCATCTCAATTAAGTACTTCATAGTCTATATTTAGCTCTCTTGAGCAAGAGATAATCTCAGCAACAAACTTTTCCGCATCAAGGATATTAGGTGGTAGTTCACTTCAATCTTTGATCTGATTCTCACAACTCAAGATATTAGTGATTTCTTTTGATGCACTCTTTAAGCCAATTAATTGAATCTGTCTGCAAGTTTTTTTTGGTTTTTGTTTTTTTGCATGCAGATATTTCTTAGGAGTTCTAAGAATTGAATCAATTAATCCTCTTAGACAAAGTTCAAGCTCAAAAGACTTTAGTCCTGTCTTCGTGGCCTCTACAAAAGAAAGATAGTCAATATCCCAAGAATAAGCAGACTCCAAACAACCTCTTAAGGCTGGTAGAAACTCTTTGGTCTTAACTTTTTTGGGATCTACAAAAAATTGTGCACTTGCATTTTCATAATCTATTCGATAATCTAAATGTTTTATCTCACAGTCGATGATTTTTGAGGCAACTAGTCTAAAAACTCTTGTATCTTTCTTAGGTTGAACTACCAAGGTTACAGAAACGCCCCTCCCGATTAATTTAAGTCTATTGCAGACTAATTGAGATTGATTTTAAGAACTTTAGGGGCTAATAAGCTATTTAATTGCTCTGGTCATAAAAACAAAGTTACTAGACTCTCTTTTGACTCCCCAAATATCTTCTTCTGAATCTTTCCCCAAGTATTTAACTTTGCATTAATTGCTCTTGATTGTAATAAGCCATTAGAAAGATCTAACTCGAAGCAATAGTCTTTTCCTTCTTCTCTTACTATCTCTGTCTTTTTTATCTTTCTAGAGATTCAGTCTAGCTTAAAAAGATTCTCTTTTCAAAGATAGTTGTGTTCCTCTCACCACTCAACTCAAGTCTTGCTATTCTTGTCAAAAAAGACTACCTGACTCTCTGGTAGCTCTCTAGAGATTAATTCAGAGAACTCAGAAAAAGAGAATCAAAAGTGAGAATGCTTAGCTAACTCAAAATTAGGAGTTGCAAGTGAAGAATAAATCAAGTTACTCTTTATCTCTTTTTCCGAACACTCCAAAATCTCTCTTAGTACTTGATAGTTAGAGTTATTTTTCGGGAATAAATATATGGTTGGATCAATAACTAAGTAATTGAGCTCTAATTGAAATTCCAATAACTTATTCAAGAAATCCTGTATCTTTGCACTTCTTAAGCTAGAGTTACTCTCTTCAAACCATACTTCTAGACTGTAAACAGAATTACCTTCTAAAACCTCTTTAATCTCTGGTAGGCTATTTAACTGAGTTAGATTGGAGTATCTCTTTTTTCTCTTTGGGGCTAAGTAATCTAATCCGAAAATAAAAGAGTTATTAGAACAGTGAATAACAAATATTTGATTATTAAAGAAACCAAATCTAGATATAAGCTCTAATGCTCTTCTTTCAAGAAAGTGTTCCTTCTCTCTCTTAGTTGTAGTTAGGTTGTATACACAAGAGCCAGAGTTGGAAATTAAATAACCTAGATTTAATTTCTGTTCTCTTATACAACTACTAGCTAGCTCTAAAGAGTTGTGAGTAAACAAAAATAAGTTATTGTAAATACTTAATTCTTTGAATAAGCTAAAGAGTTTAGTTAACTCTTGTTCTGAGTAGTCTTGTTTGAGTTGAAAGAAATCTAACTCAAAAGCTATTATTTTTTCTTGTTCAAGTCCCACAAATTAAAGTTGAGCTTCAGAATTTAACTCTTTAAGGTAATCAATAAACTCTTGGAGCTTAAAGTGCTTAGGCTCTTTAATTCCTAATTGTCTAACTTGAAGACTCTCAAGTGATTGGGCTTCCTTCTCTCCAATTAGTATTTGGAAGGGAATCTTAGCCTTACTAGAAAGTAATAACTTCTTAGTAAATCTCTCTTTTCCTAGTACTACTTGAGCTCTAAATCCTTCTTTTGAGAGTTTCTCTGAGAGTGCTTGAGAGGCTACTTCGAACTTCTCAACATCTATAGGAATAATTGAGATTTGAGTAGGACAGAGTCAAAAAGGTAACTTACCTTGATATCTCTCAATTAGATAGGCAATAAATCTCTCTAGAGTGCCAATTAGTCCTAAGTGAATAATTCAAGGATTTAGAGAATCTAACTCAAACTCTAATCTCTTAGTCATAAAGCAATCTAGTTGTAGAGTCGAGATTGTGTAGGTTTGATTTTGCTTATCTACAGCATTAAAGTCAATCTTTGGACCATAGAAAGCTGCATCTCCAGCTCTTTTAACTAGTAGACTAGAGAGATTATTCTCTTTAGCTCAACTGTTGGTTGAATTGAATAACAAACTCTCTACTTGTTCTCATTCTTCTTCTCCAGAGATGTACTTATTTTGTGTAGCCTTAGTTGCTAAGACTATCTCTTTTAGTTCAATCTCAAACTTCTTTAGTAACTTTCAGATTCAAGAGAGTACTTTAGGAATTAACTCTCCAGCTTGCTCTGGGAGTAAAAAGATATGAGTATCTATTAATTCCATAGCTCTAACTCTCTTTAAACCTAGTAACCCGCCAGAGTATTCATCTCTGTGTAACAAAGAGTTTTCTCCCATAAAGTAAGGTAGTTGAGACTTACTAGTAATTAGTTCTTTGGCTAGTAGGATGTGGTGTGGACAAGTCATAGGTCTTAGTATTAACTCCTCTTCATCTTTCTTTATCTCTGAGAAGATATTCTCAGAGTAAAGAGGTAAGTGACCAGTCTTAAGAAATAATTCTTTCTTGGCTAATACAGGGGTTTTAACTAGTTGGATTCCACAGACCTCTCTCTGGAAGGCATTTATATAGTTTCTTATTAACTCTTTAAGTCTGTAACCTTGTGGCCCTCAAGAGAGAAAGCCTGGAGCAGTATTAGAGAAAAACCAATCTTGCTCTGTTCCGAAAGTTCGATGATCGAAACTTTCTTCTTTTTCTTTCTTCCCTTCTATGTCTTGCAAGTGTAGGTGTAAGAAATTCTACTCTGCACCCCATATAGTTCTTGTCCTAGTCTTTCATATTCACTTAATCACTTCTTAAAGATTTGGTGAATTCTTCTGTAATCAGCGGCAATTAAGAAGTTGACAGAGAGAGACTTTAATAACTCTAGATTAGAAAGAGAATCTCCAGCGGATAAGAAATTGAAATAATCTGAAAGAGCTTTCTCTCTTTCTGACTCATTCATTATTCTTTCTGCTAACAATACAGAAGTTAACATCCCTACTGCATATTTGTATACATAGAGTATTCCACTATAAAAGTGAGGAATAGAGAATATTCTATAGAGTGACTTTCTTCTTAATTCAGGATGTTCAGTTGGACTTTCTCCCACATAACTCTTAACTATCTCAGAGTATGCTTGTGCAGACTCTTCTAGCTCTCAATATTGATTCTTGGCTATTCTCTCATTAAAGTTATATTCTCACTCACTGTAACCTAGTTGTACTGAAGAAGTACTTACAAAGGTACTTAGTAAATGATCTAGGATATAGAACTGTTTGAACTTATCTCCTTCTTTCTTGTATTTCTCTAGTAAGTGATATTGAACTAGTATCTCATTCAAGATAGAAGGAATCTCTGCAACAAAGATAGTAGGAGAGTAGTAATAGGTATCTGTCTTATCTATTTCAATATCATGAACTGCATGTCCTAGTTCATGTGCAACAGTTAATAGATCATCAAAGTAACCATTGTAGTTAAGTAAGACATACTTCCCTTTTAATCTATATGCTCCTCCAGTAAAGTAAGCTCCGCTTATCTTATGTGGCGGGTTAGGCATTCAATCTATTCAATTACTGTTGAACATTAGATTTAAAGAGTCAATATATCTAGGGCCTAGTACCTTCAAAGCAGTTAAGACTATGTTCTTAGTCTCTTCTATCTCGAAAGTGAGTTGTTTTCCAGAAGGAGCTTTTAACTCTAGATAACCATCTCACTCTTGAAACTTATCTAGATTTCAAACTTTCTCTATTACTGCTCTTCTGATATTTCTGAACTTTTGTATATCAGGTTGAAATTCTTTCATATATTTATAAAGATTGAGTAATAACTTATTAGGAACTTCATCTGCATATAAAGCACTTTCTGTATATCCATCTTTAAAAGAGATATTCTTAGAACCTATATTTCAAGCAAGGAATTGGTAATACAGTAGTTTATGTAGACTTTCTTTCTTTTGATCTAAAAACTCTACATAACTAGTAAATAGGTTCTTTCTGAAGATTGAATCTTCTTTTTTCATGTGTTTAATGTATTCTGCATAATTCCCTATAGTAAAGGTATTTCCCTCTGAATCAGGAATATCTTTTAGTAAGAAATCTTTTTCTGAGAGAATATTGAATATCTCATAGAAGGCTGAGGAGAGGGGGGCTTTGGTAGCTTCATACTTAGCTACTATAGCTGGTAGTCTTCTAGATTGATATCTAAAGAGGGATTCATACTCTCTTTTTAAATGGGCAAACTTAGGATCTGAGTAGAAAGAGAGAATTGTCTTTTTATTTTGAATTGCATAGTTTTGAAAGCTTGAAAGTGCTTGACTAAAGGGGATTGTTTTGTATACAAACTCTTGTTCTTTTATGAATCACTCTGGATTAGTTAAGTCAGTGTTTTTGTTATTGCTTAGATAACTTCCTATTCTGCTGGAGACAATATCTAACTCTCTAAATAGTCTGTGGAACTCTATTAATTCATTTAGGTTCTTAAAGAGATCTGCAGAATATTTTTTGAGAATTTCAGCTTGAAGTCTCTCCAGCTCACTAGTTCATTCTTCTAAACTCTTTCCCTCTAATGCCTCATTTAGATCTCATTTCATAGTACCCATACTTAATTTACTTTAGAAACAAATTTATAAGTCAAGATTTTCAATAGTTGAGTGTGTAACTATTGATTGAAAAAGAAACTTAATTTTTTCTATATATAGAAACACAAGCCTTTATTCATGCGGGTATCGTAATTCAAATTTTCAAAAAATGAAATCGTAAAAAAACTTAAAAAATTAAGGTTTTATTTATCTAAACTCACAGAAACATTTTCTTGTAATCTTGTTCATTTTCCGTCTTCTTTTTCCTCATATCCAATTCCCTTATTTTTTACTTCAAATTTACACTTTTCCCCCCTCACTTCCCCTTTAAATCATCTTCATTTACCTCTTTTATTCCCTTCTGTCCCTACCACCAAACCTCAGCAATTATTGTCCTTTTTTCCCAATCATATGTGTTTTTGTGCATCTCCATTAATCTTTTTTCACTGCCAATTACCATCAAACTCCATTTTCAGCCCTCCTGTTCTCCATTTTTTATCACTACTGTTTCTTGTCCCCGCAATTCCAACAATTTGTGTTAGTTGAGTATCTTGCGCTTTTTTGTATAATTCTTTTCCTCACCCAGCCTTTACATTTACAGACCTACTCTCTTTGCCCCCCCCCCGCACAATTCACTTAAACTTCCTATTCCAATCCCACTTCCGCTAGCAATCATTGCAATTACTTTCCCTAAAACATCCCCCCTTAAACCCCACATTCTACCTAAGTTTCTCTATATTTTAGTTCTCTATAAGCTGAATTATGTCTCTCCTATTGACCGCTTTTCAAGCAACAATTAGGACTCATGCGTTTTTTTTTGGGGGGGGTGAAATAATTTACAAAATTAATTTCGCGAAAGGAAGAGAAAGAGATATTTGATCAATAGATTTTCCTTGAGATCTATGCTTTTCGAAAGAACTGCATGAAAGAATTCGAGAGTCGCACGATAGTTCTCTTTTCTTCCCGCTCTTATTTCCGGAAGGGCAGATACGATTAGTCAAGCTTGAGAAAAAATGATTTAGGGGGCTATAAATTCGCAAAAGTAGAAATAACTCCAAATTCAGAGAATTTTTTTAATTCTGGCTGTCAAAAACACAGTTAAGTTGCTAATTATTTATTGAAGTTTTAAATAATGAATTTATTAATTAGAAATTTTCTATATAAATGCACACATTTATTCATGCAGTCATCGTAATTCAAATTTTCAAAAAAGTGAAATTCCCAAAAAAACTTAAAAAATAAGGTTTTATTTCAAGAGCTCCCTAGTTCAAGAAGGTCTACTTACATTCTCCCAATCGATTTCACTTCCTTTCCCGTTTCCGATTGTAGTTTCGCTAATTATTACTTGATTTAGTTTGATTCCTATAACTTCAGAGATATTATCACTAATTTTTAGTTCTTGCTTGTTGTAACCCTTTCCTGGGGACCTTCCCTTTCTCCCTTTCTGCTCGTTTAGTTTATTCTTTCCCAGAACTTTGATATCTAAAGGGAAATATCTTATTTCTGAATTATTAGAATTATTGCAAACTTCACCCCCTAACTCTCAACCTAAAATTCCAGCATTTCTATAAACGATGGGCCCCGCATATTCTTGTCCCGTCTGATTTTTAGCCAAACTATTAACATCACTTCCTTTCCCGTTCATGCCTCCCCTTATTCCTCGTTCTCCAAAAGCCGAACCGCCCCTTCTAATAAAAAACCCGCTACTCATCTTCTCTTTTAATTTCCTCAACTCATCTTCATCAAAAACGTCTCCTTTGCCATTTCCATCTCCTCATTCCTTAAGATCTTTTATTCCACTTTTTCACACATCCGCCACATCTCTTCAACAGCTTTCACTTAGCTGCCAAGACCTTTTACTTTGATGATGTGTAACAACACTTCTAATAACCGGAATCAAATAAACGGACTCTTGACTTTTTGCAATAATTAACCAAACATTCTTAATCTCATCTTCCCTAACTTCTTCCATTTTTAAATTCTTTAAATCACTCAAACCCAAATTAACTTTGTATAAACCAAGTGCACTCTTAACTGAACTATTTCTCTTCAACTCTTGTGCGTCTTGTGTGAATTCTTTCTTAAAAAATAATTTATAAAGTGTTCCCCTGTTCCTTGTTTCTACTTTTTTCCACTCTTCAATCTCTAATCCTTGTCACTTATTTCTATCGACTACTAAACCACTGCTAGCTTCTCCACTTAATTCTTTTTCTTCGTCTCCATCATTAATCTTCAGTGTTCATTTAATCTTTCTTGTTTTTTCGGAAATGGAATCTTCTGGGAAACCGAAATAAAAAAATGAACCTCCGCCACCACTCGAAAGAATTAAAATTTTCTTTAGGAGTTGGGGGCTATTTTCTAGTAATTTTGAAAAAAACAAACCCAATACAACTCTCCCTAAAGATTTTAAATAACTCTACCTATTTCCGATAAACACTATTAACCGCCTCAATTAATACTCAACCTGAGACAATATGAATTCAATATAAACATCCCCCGGTTCCTCCGCAAAATCCCCCTACATTCAAATAACTCCAACACCCTCGGAAACATACTCCCGACCCTTCTCTCCCAGAACTTTGATATCTAACGAGAAATATCTTATTTCCTTATTCTTTAATGTTTATTGAATTTTTGTTTTTCCGGGGGGGGCGAAGAATAAGAAGGGTTAAGGGAAAAGGTTACAACGAGCAAGAACCAAAAATTAGTTATAGTATCTCTGAAATTATAGGTGTCTAAATAAGCCCAAACAGGTTTAGAAGCTTAAAGACTAAAGGCTTATTGTTGTAATTCTGAAGAAATAGTTGTGCTAAGTGTGACTCCCCATCTTAGAGCAATTTCTTCTTTGTCTCCTATGCCTTCGTGTGTTATTACCGCTTTATTCATATCTATTATTAGTACCCTAGCATTTCCATTTATATCTTTTGCTTCTCATTTGTGCTTGTATCATACCGTTCCTCTAACATTTCCTCCTCCGATTTTCTCCCATTCATTCTTCCCGAAGGAAACAACATCTAATACTTTGTATTTTTTATTCTCAAGAGTTAATTTTCCAAAAGACTCATAAACATTTTTTAAATTTCCTGTTCTATCAATTTCACATTTCCACCCCCGCCCCTGAGTCTTAAGTTGATGTTTAACTTCTCTCTCTATTTCTAATCTTTCAATTTTCTCTCTAAGTATTTTCTTCGTTTCGCTCGCGGTAATCTCGTTTCAATCTGATGTTTCAAGGTTTTGCTCGATCTTCCCAAGATTTCCTTTTACATTTCCTTCTTCAATTGCGGCAATTCAGTGTAACGACCTATCAGTTTGAACAATTATGAGCTTGACTCCATTCAATTTATCTCCAAGTAATGCTTGGCTACTTTCTCATTTGGGACTGTAACCTCCATTTTTAACTTTCAATTTCATTAGCCCCACAGATCCCTGAATCTTATCCCTTCCATCTTGTATATTTCCATCTTTCTGACCTTCTCCGCCTACAAATATGAGTTTGTAAATCGGTTCCAATTTATCTAATGATTCATTACAAATTGTTGATAAATCTACACCTTGATATAAGTATTTATTTCTGTTTTCATATTTATATTCTTGTTCCTCTCATCCAAAAGTTCAATCAACCTTTCTATTTTTTAAAGGTTTTACAAATGGTTTTCCATAGTAGATGAGAGGGCCTGCACTTCCCCCGATAATGGAAAAAATGGTTCCTAATAACTTAAAAAATGCCATAAAAGTTAATATCTCTCATGAACTGTTTATTTGTAACTCAATTATTCAATTACTATCGGATTAAATCCTTCTGCTCACTTTAAGTCTTTAGAGTGACATGCACCAACTGTATCATCAGACTTAATTTTTATTGAGCAACCCTTAACCCCTCTGTAATGTCTTTGGCCATTACAGTCTCCTAAAGAAAAGCTAATTTTTGAGAGGTGTGAATCTTTTTGATCTGAGACGCCTGCATCTTCAAAGTTTGCAAATGTAAATAGTCTTTTGTCACACCTCATCAAAAGGCCTCATCGACTAGAGTCTTCACCACCTCCAGTCTCTCCCAATCAATTATTTTTACTTGTTCTGCCAACAGATAATGTGAATCAGGTTTGTTTAGAGTCGATTGTTTTATGCAAATCTGCTTTGGTTTCATATTGCTTGTCATAGATGGGTCGTGTGTTCTGGAAACTTTGATAATGCCCTTCACCCACTAATTGAAGTTCTGCTCCCTCTGTAACTTTTGAAACACCTCCCTTTTTAAATGTCAAGTAAACAGATAAATCAGAATAAATCCATTTTTTGTCTCCCTCGTCGTCTTTTTCCTTTCTCTGTCTACAGGTAAATAAATAGAATCTATCTTTTGCCCCCGCCCTTCAAACATGTTCAGGATCTCATTCTAAGGAAGAAAGAGATGTGAAACTGACAATGCCGGTGCCCCCTCCCAAGATCGCTAAAACAAACTTTAAGAAAAGCATAAAAGCAGAATATTAGCTGATTTTAATTTTTATATCCTGTCTGACAGGGCTTTTAAGAGTTTTAAAAAACTAAAAATCTTATCTCTCTAATGTCGTAGCAATAGTAGGTTTAATAGAAGAGTTTCACTTTATTTGACTTCCCTTTCCATCTTTGATTCCTTCATTGTCTATTGTTGCCTCACTCAATTTCATGATTAAGGCATTTTTAGGTGCTTGTTTTGCCCAGAATCAACTCTTACCACTAAGAACTTTCTTTGTGCTTTTTTGAAATCTAGATTGCCCAAGATACTTATCCAGATTCATTTCTCCTCAAATAACTCAATCTAGAACTTTAAAAGGCCAAGGAGATCCATTGACAATTAAATTTCCATAATTTTGGAATAATTGGTTATTGCTATCAATCTTTTGTTTTGAACACTGTTTGCTTTCATCTCGCTTCACTCAAAACCCTACAATTTCTCTACTTACACTCACTCTTTGTCCAACAACTTCTGTGTTTTCCTTTAGAGACCCAGTCCAACTTTTTCCCTTGTCTTTCACATTTAAAGGTTGTCTGTCAGAAACTCCTGCATGACCTCCAGTAGAACTTTCTGTTTCCACAACTAACAAAAAGTGAATAGAGTTCTCAAACTCTAAGGCAATAAGTCCAAATTTATCTAAGTCTGAGCCATTTATAACTTCTCCCTGAGAGCCATTCTTATATACTCTAAAGGCTCCTGTAATCTGATAATCCTTTGAATTACTACTCTTAACTCTCCCAGATTTAAGCATTAATTCATATCCATTTCCAACAACAGATGTATTGGTTACACATACTCCTGAAGTTGGCATTCCTTGATAGTATTTCTTTCCTTTAGTTGCTTCTTTGTTGTTTTCAGTCTTGTATTCAACAGTTAATAAAACATCTCTGTTTTTCTCTGAATCAAGAGGTGATCCAAAAAGAAAACAAGAACTACCTCCTGTTCCAATAAAAGCTAATAGTTTTCCTAAAAGAGATGATTTCAAGGAGCCTTAAAGACTACCTCCTCTAAACCCTAAATTTAAAAAATATTAATTGCGAGGAAGAAAAATATCTAAGTAGGCTTTATTTGAACTGAATTGACACTGAAAGGATATTCCTTCCTCCCCTCACCTACAACTCTTATTTGGATCTATAAAGTTATCTTCTAATTCCTTAAATTCTTCCGGAAACTCTCTTATTCTTGCCTTTTGTTCTCCAAAAAACTTAACTACTAATTCCTCAGTTGTATTGTCATAATTCAATCTTTGGAGTGGAGTGAAAAGAATAGAAGAAGGAGTCTCTTTATTTCTTTCTTCATATCTAAACCTAGCATAAAAGAAAAGAGGACTTTTATCACCCCTAGAGCTTGGTTTACAAATAAATATTGTCTCAGGAGAGTCACTAAAGGAAATACATTCTCTTTGTAAGTGTTGTTTTCGGAGAGGGATACTCTTTTCTTTTTGTGACTTAATTTTTTCTTTCGGGAGGTAAGGTGTTGTTTTGAAACTATTTTGTAAAAAAGGAATAAAAGCAAAGGGGATTAGAGCTGGAAGAATAATTAGTCTTTTAAGTGTCACTCATTAATAATAGTTATCTTTGAACTTGAACCGCAGAATCTAATTGTTCTTGTGCCTTACCTTTCAAATGATTTCATATTTTGTTTTTAGTTTCCTCTGAGAGTCCAAACTTATATACAGGAAAAGAAATACAACCTGTTCCTACTGCTACCCCAAGAGCAATTAAGAACTTAAAGAGAAAAGACATCTACTCAAACACTCAACTCTTTTCTCCCTTTCCTAAATAATTAAGTATTTGAAATTCAAATAATTGTGAATATCTTTGATCTTCTCCTTGTCCTCCCCTCACACTATGACTGTTGCTTTTCTTAAGTAGGAGTCAATCCTTTAATAGAGGAGTTTCTCCTTGAGTTATCTTCATTACCTTTAGATTATCTGACTTAGAGCCAGTAATTAAGTTAAATGACTTACTCTCATCTAACTTAATTGATTGAATAAAGGATTTAGGTACTAATATCTGTCAGTCATACTCTTGTTCTTTATAACAATGAATTATCTGGAAAAAAGGTGAGTTAGGTATTATGTTCTCCAAGTGTTGTTTGTCAAATTTCTTAATTTGACAATCTCAAGCTCTTTCATCAGCTAACTCTGTTTTTTTCTCACTCTTCCTTAATCCCTTATCAATAAAATAGGATAATGGAGCTATCCCTCCAGCTCCAATAACTAAGAAGTAGATTAAGTTCTTTAAAGCCAAAACTAACTAAGTTGTTTTAAGGCCTTCTCTAGTCTCTCCTTAGACTTCTCTGGTCCTAATAAGAAAAAGATAGAGAAGAGTGGAAGACCTTCAGCTTCTCCAGTCAAAACTAGTCTCAAGTTGGTATAAAAGTCATGTTTCTTTATCTCTAGTTTTGCACAAAGTATCTTTAAGAACTTTTGTATCTCCTTCTCTTCTTTAAAGTCTTCAGGACTTGTTTCACTTAAGCACTCTAAAGTCTTTTGAATTAAAGAGGTAACTCCCTCAAAACTCTTTAACTGATCTATAACCTCTTTAGTTAGATAGTTAGTTGAGTAAAAAGCACTAGCTAACTCATCTAAGAAAGAGGCATACTTAACTCTTGATCTGAATCTAATTGCAAACTCTGTCTTTTGTTCTTTAGTTAACTGATAGTCTTTCAGTTCACCCTTAAAGAAAGGTAGTACAAAGTTCAGATATTGATGTAAATCTAATTGATTCAAATAAGACTGACTCATTCACTCTAACTTCTTGAAATCAAAAGTAGAGGGAGAGCCACTTAAACCACTAGTAGAAAAGTGTTCTATTGCTTCTTTTAACTTAAAGAATTCTCTCTCTCCTTCTGATCATCCTAGTGTCAATAAGTAATTAAGTATTGCCTCTGGATAATATCCTTGATTCAAGAAATAATCCACAAAATATCTATCTGAATCTTCATCTCTCTTAGAGATCTTTCTACCTGCCTCAGAGAGAATTAAGGAGAGATGTCCAAATCTAGGAAGTGAGTCTCCCCAGCCAAAAGCTTCATATAAAGCTATTTGGTAAGGAGTATTAGAGATGTGTTCTTCTCCCCTGAAAACATCTGTTATCTTCATCTCATAATCATCAACTACAACAGCAAAGTTATAGGTAGGTAATCCACTACTCCTCATTAGAATAATGTCTCCTAATGCAGTAGCAGAGATGAACATCTTTCCCCTCACATAGTCTGTTCAACTATATACCTTTGACTGATCTACCTTTAACCTGACACAGTGAGAAAGTCCTTGTTCCAACTTCTCCTTTATCTCTTCCTTAGATAAGTTGCGACACTTACCAGAATAAAAGTGAGTCTTTGTTTCTTCTGAGTTATCCCCCTCACAAAAACATCTATAGGCCTTACCAGCCTTTAATAGCTGGTTTATTCTATATATGTATCTATCTAGTCTCTCAGACTGAAGATAAGGCCCAACATCTCCGGGCGATTCTGGAGATTCATCGGGAGTGACAGACATAGAAACTAAACTATCTCAGATCTTCTTAACTTGTTCTTCTTGATGTCTTTCCCTATCTGTATCTTCTATTCGTAAGATGAATCCTCCATTGTGTTGCTTGGCAAATAAATAATTAATAAGAGCTGTTCTTAATCCACCAATGTGTAAAGAGCCAGTTGGTGATGGAGCAAATCTAGTTCTTACTACTCTTTGGTTCTCTTCAGCCATTAGTACCTAAATAATCTTTTAATGTTATCGACCATAGAACTTAAGATAGATGATTCTAGGTGAGAGAACTATAACCTCTGAAAATACATTAAACTGGTCCTTCCACACTACACTAAGTTACTAGTTATTAAGGAATTAAGACTTAAGAAGATACTAGTTAATAACCAAACTAGTTTTTTTCAATACAAGTTACAGCTAGGGGATGTTATCTCTATTATTCCCGTTTCAGAGAGAGAAAATACTAATCCTAAACCAATACTAAAGAGCTCTAAACCAGACTCAATAGAAGAACAGATTGTATTTGAGAACTCAGAGCTATTAGTTCTAGCTAAGAAAGCTGGTCAAATAGTTCAACCTTCTTCTAAACTAAGTTGTTATTCACTGGAAGAGCTATTGCAACTCTATCTAAGCTCTAAAGAGAAAGTTAGCTCTGGTCTAGAATACCCTGCCAAGTTCATTCACAGAATTGATCATCCAGTTTCAGGACTTCTTATAGGAGCGAAGACTGCAACCTCTCATAACCTATTAAGTAATTCACTTAAACACAGAGAGCTTAAGAAGGTCTACAGAGCAATAGTATTTGGCTCTTTTCCCCAAGAGTTTCTAAGACTAAGAAATTGAATAGTTGATAAACATTCAAAGGTAAAGGTACTGAAAGAACCAACTAATGAGTCCAAATTAGCTATTCTAGAGATCAAAAGACTAAAAAAGAATTCTAAGTATAGCTATTTAGAGCTCAATTTAGTTACTGGAAGAAAGAATCAAATAAGAGCTCAATTAGCTGATCTAGGTTTTCCTATACTAGGAGACAGGAAATATTACTCTGAACTCTTTAAGTCATCTATTAAGCTATCTGAGATTAAAAAACTACCTTTTAACTCTAAAGAAATAGCTCTTGTTTCCTATAAGGTAATCTTTCCAGATTCTCTCTTAAAAGAGTTAAAGCTATCTACTAACAGCATTACCTTACCTCCTAAAAAGAATGTATTAGAACAACATCTAACTAGATTTTTCTAATAACATACTTGTCTAGTCTACTTAATATCTCAGTTACTTTATTCTCTTTCTTTAACTCCAGAAAGTCAAGTGTTTTGGGCTTAAACTCTTCTTTTTTAACCCCAACCTTTTCAATAATCTCAGCAGCTTTTCCTCAAAGCTTATTCATATGTTGTCTCCCTCCAAATCAACTTAGTATGCTCTCTTTAGAACAAACTAACTGAAAATAACCAATTACTAGGAGAGAGAATATACAACCAAATACAGGAAAACAAAGAGCATAGCAAGATAGTCTAAGCTCTCTTAGATTTGTTTGTCAAGAGAGATTAATAGTAGATAGATTGAACACTAAAGAGATAAAGGAGACTATTAGTGTTCCTAGATTAATAAAGATAAAGGCAGTCTCTCCTGAGTTGTGTGCTCTCCTGAAACCATCAAATAGTCCTTTAGTGACATAGTTTTGTCAAACCTTCGGGCTCATAAAGTAGAATATCTTTTCTGCTCAATTTGCATCTTTAATCTGAGCTGATAAGTGAATTGCAGATAGTCCAACTATATATAGGAGAAAAGAGCCTATAGAGAGATAAAGAGAGGCTCCAAATAACCAACTAAGCTTTACCTTAGTTTTTTCAAGATCTATAGATTCCTTTTCCCCCTCCAGAGAGGAGAGAGAAACTAAAAAGAAATCTCTAAATCAAGTCCCGAATTGTCTCAATATTGTCTTTTAGTATCTTTGCAGAATTTTCTAACTTACTTCTTTCTTTGTCTTTTAGAGGGATTGATACTATTTGTTCTATTCCCTCAGAACCAACAATAGTAGGAAGACTAATAGCTACTTCAGATAGACCATATTCTCCGTGTAGTACTGAGCTAACTGGAAGTATTTCTTTAGTGTTGTATATAACTGCTTGTAGTATCTTAGTCATGGCTACTCCTATACCATAGTGAGTTGCTCTCTTTCTGCTAATGATTTCATAAGCCTTTCTGTAAACAACCTTTTCCAGTTTTTCTTCATAGTCAGAACAGCAGAAAGGAGAGTTAGGATAGTGAACTTCTTCACATCTATTAATACTTAGTCCAGATACTTTCATTTGTGAGAAAGTAACTAAAGAGCTATCTCCATGTTCACCTAGTACAAAAGCTCCTTCTAGACTAGCAGGAGCAATATCTAATGCTTTTATTACCTCTACCTTTAGTCTATTGGTATCTAGAACTGTTCCAGAACCAATAACTTTCTTATCTTCAAAACCTGTTACTTGTTTGTATACATAAGTAAGAACATCAACCGGATTAGAACAAATAAGAGTTATTCCGGAGAATCCAGAATTCTTAACTTGTTCTGCAATTCCCTTCATAATAACTGCATTATCTCTAATCATTTGTAATCTGGTTTCTCCTTCTTTTTGTGCTCTTCCTGCAGTAATTACTATGTATTGATAGTTCTTTAACTCTGAATAACTCTTAATTACATTAATTCTCGGTCTAAATGCAAAGTGCGGAATAGCATCTTCTAGATCCAATGCTTGTCCAGTAGCAAATTCAACATTGTAGTCTAGTAAGCCATACTCAGAAGCTAATCCTTGGTGAATAGCGGAATATAGGAAAGAGGAACCTACTGCTCCACAACCAATAACTGCTATCTTAGTAGTTTCCATTTTCTAAATTATTTTAGAGTTTTTCTATTACCTTAACTCTCTTCTTATTTCCCTTAAAGCTTTGATAACTAACTATTCCAGAGATCTTGGCATAGAGTGTATGATCTTTTCCGAATCCCACATTCTCTCCTGGATGAATCTTGAATCCCCTTTGTCTATAAATGATTTGTCCAGCTTTTGCAAACTGACCATCACTTAATTTGGCTCCTAAAAATTTAGGAGCTGAATCTCTCCCGTTCTTAGTAGATCCTACCCCCTTCTTTGAAGCCATAAAAATATCTAAATTTATATTAATTATTAGCTAAATGTCCCTCAAGTTATTTGATACTCTCTCTCAAACTAATAAATATCTTCCAGAAAAACAACTTATTTCCATATATGTGTGTGGTCCCACTCTCTATAACTACTTACATCTAGGAAATCTAAGACCTATAGTTATCTTTGATTTCTTGATTAGATATCTGAGATATAAGGAGTTAGATTACAAATATGTTCAAAATCTAACAGATATTGATGAAAAGATATTCATTAGCTCTCAAGAAAAGGAGATAACTGCTTCAGAGCTAACTTCTCAGTTTTCTCTCTCTTTTTTCAATATCTACAAAAAACTCAACTTAATACAACCTGATCTATTACCTAGAGTAAGTGAACACTTATCAGAAATTAAGTGAATTATTAGTAGTCTTATCTCTAGAAATCAAGCCTATTGAGATAAGTCTTCTCAAACAGTTAAGTTCTTGCAACCCCCAAAAGATAAGAGTCTTAACTACTTCACTTCTTATGAAGAAGAGCTATCAGAAGAGACTAACTTTGCTCTCTGAAAAGAGAATGTAAATAGCAAAGAAGACTATGAATCCCCTTGATTTAGGGGAATACCGGGTTGACACATAGAATGTTTTGCTATGTTACACAAATACTTTGAGTTACCTATAACCATTCACGGAGGGGGAGTAGATCTTAAGTTCCCTCACCACGAGAATGTAAATCTATTGAGTAGAACTGCTTGCAATTGTGAAATTGCAGATATATGAGTTCATATAGGGCAAGTACTTAATGAAGAGGGGAAACTATCTAAATCCTCTAACTTTAGTTGAAAGGTAGAGGAATGTGCTAGTCTTTACTCTTGAGAGCTCTTAAGATATTTGTTCTTAAAGGCTAGATATAACAAACCACAGACTATTACTAAAGCTAATTTAGATAATTACTGAGCTGAGTGAAAGAGTTTTATTAGTGCTTTAAATTACGCACAGATAATTCTCTCAAGAGAGGGTTTGGCAGAAGAGTTTCACCAAGATATTCAAGAGCTAGATGAGAGATTTATCTCTTGCTTAGAAAATGATCTCAATCTTCCTGAGGTTTTATCTTGTTTAGAGAATTGAAAGCAACTTCTTTTAAATGCAATCAAGTCACAAAAAAACAGTGAGATTGCTTTATATAGAAAAACACTAAGCTTTCACCTGAGTTGATTGGGATTTACCTTTCCTAAGCTCTCTCAGACAGAACTAAATGAAGCTAAAACTTGATTTGATTTAGTTGAATCAAAGGAATATCAACAAGCAGATTTAATTAGATCTAAGTTACAAGAAAAACTAATAATTCCTTAGTTGATTGAGAAAAAGTTAGTACTTAATGGGAGAAAGAGTGTCTTAGAGCTTTTAAGTAATGAATCTTTAAGAGAGTTAATACAAAATATCTATCTCTCTTCTTCTCAACAACAAATCATCTCTGAGTGTCAAAGACTCTCAGTACCTTACTCCATCAAACCAAAGAATTGGCTCAAGAATCTACAAAAAGAGATGAATTCAAAATACAGTGATGTATTTGCCTCTCTTAAATCCAAAGAGCAACTAACTTTTTCAGAGATACTAGAAGAGCTCTCTAGAACTGATTCACCTGAGTGTATTGTGATGTTAGATAAATTACAAGATCCCTATAACTTTGGAGCTATCATAAGAACCTGTGTAGCTTGCGGAATTAAATACATAATTTATTCCTCCACTAATAATGTCAGACTAAATAGCTCAGTCTTAAAAACCTCTCAAGGTTATGCACTTAAGTTGAACTTAGTGATGGTTCCTAATTTAGCTAATGCTTTAGAGAAACTCAAAAAACTAGGTTTTTGAAGTTATGGGGCTTCTTTAAGTTCTGACTCTAAGACATACTATAAAGCTGAATTCAGTTCTAGAAGTGTTATCTTGATGGGCAATGAAGGAGATGGTATCTCTAAACTCTTAGAGTCTTTAGTTGACTGAAAGATAAAAATACCTCTAGAGAATAATGTAGATTCCTTAAATGTCTCTGTAGCTACAGGAATACTACTTTATGAATGAATAAGACAGAGAGCTAGCTAGAGAGTTCTACTTCTTTACACTCTCCATCCTCTGTTTCAGTTTTCTCTTGTTTAGTTACAACATTTTGAGCATCTTCTCCCATTCTTGTATCTGTCTGAATACTAATTTCTGTAACTGTTGTTACTTTGCCTTTGGAACAAGTAGAGCTACTGTGTCTGGTTTTAGTAACAGTATGTTCTTTAATCTCTTCAGAATACTTTATTAAAGCAGGAATAGAAGCACCTCCTGCAATAACAGTTCCTCCTGTTAATAGATAAGCAACTGTTTTCCAAGGAAATGTACTCATTACTTAATTACTTTAGATTTTTTTTGCTAAGCCTTAGAAACCATTTTTTCATCTCTCGAAAGCCATAGTTAGATTTAAGTTTTGAGCATCTGATAGTCCTCCTTCAAAGACTATGGAGATATTACATTGTTGTTCTCCAGTGTCTCGTTTTTTTCTACTTTTAGATTTCTTTTCCAAACAATCTTCTATATCTGGGTTACCATAGAGAAACTCCATTTCTTTTTTGTAGAAATCTTCGGAGCCGGAAGAGCTAGAACCACTTCCACCGCCCCCCCCACCTTCACTGGATGGCAATTTTCCTTTAATTCATTGATTGAAAGTTTTTAGTGCAGGAGTATACATGATCTCGTTGTAATTGTCAATTAATCAACCTGTTGTTTGTTCCTCCTCTCCCTCTTCTTCTTCTGTCTCTTTGGCTCCTTCGCCTTCTTCATCTTCCGCCAACACTTTTTCCCTTTTCAATGTTTGCAATTTGTCTAAATTGTCAAAAGATATTTTTTCAAGAAATTCATATATTTTTGTAAGTTTTTCTTCACTTACTTTTGCAGAAATAGCAATGCTATCTAATAGCCAAAGAGCTGGATTGAGAGGAACAATATTGATTTGTTTTTCATCATCACCCTCTTCCTGACCTTCTTCTTGTCCCTCCTCCATTTTTAATTCTTCTAGCAGCGTATGAGCATATAGCGCATCCCCGTTGTAAAAGAAAATACCATTTAGCTCTCCTTTACTTAAGGCATTAGAAAGTACAACTGAATCGGGACTGAAGAACACAGGTCTAGAGCCCATTTGATCCCCCTTTTTAATTCCAGCAGCATTTATTTTCATGAAGGAATCGAAAAAATCTTTTTCTGATTTCTTATTTTCTTTATCTTTGAATAAATTTGTTATTTCTGTCACTTCCCCTCCTTGACTGTCTTGACTACTTAATTTAGAAAGAGAAAAAAGAGTTAATTCATCTTCTACCATTCCTAGTTTGGGTCTGTCATCAACTGTTTTAAAGCGTTTATCTTCAGTTATTTTTTGAATTAACTCTTTTCAGCCCATGGGCTTCATTGTTGTGCTGCCACTTTCTCCATCAGACACGCCATCTCCATCCCCTAACTCTTTCTTCCCGCTATATGCAAAAGCTAAATAACTTAAGAAATAGGGAACTCCGTGTGTTGCTAGTTTGCTGTTTTTAGTGAAGAATTCCTTAATTACTGGGGAATATAATTCTCCAAGTTTGTTAGCTACTTGTGAGCCATCAGTCCCATGACCATTGATTCCTTTCAACTGAGACCTGACTGAACCATTAAAACTCATTCAATCAATTTGACGTACTAAACCCTTATCTATAGCTTCTTCGAGAGTAGAAGAACTTAAAACAGCTAAATCAAAGGCTCCAGAGGCAAAGCCATTAAATACTTCTTTGTCATTCTCGAAATAAATGGTTTTTAAGTTGTAATCGTTGTAAGCTTCATCAGCAATACTATCTAGGATATAAGACTGATAAGTAGCTAATACTAATTCATTACTTAAGTTAGTATTAGTGGTTACTACAGATACTGGTATTACTAATGAAGCTGAAGAAGGTAATAGAAAGAACTTAGTAAAGAAACCCAATTTCTATTAATAAATAGAAATTATTGAAAAATAAAATAACAAATTAATAAGAATATTAGGGGAAAGGGGATTTATTTTTAGTAAGGTCAAGTATTGATTGGTTTATTAAAGGGTTCAATAAACATAGGAAAAGGATTAGTAACTACTGGTAGTTTAGGAGGCATTTGCTCTTTCTTCACTCCTATAGATTCTCTATTGGATGTAGCTAGAAAGATACAAATTACTTCTACAGCGGAATGGAATGATTGAGGTAAAGGATTTATTACCCCAACCTTTAACTCTCGTTGGCTCGGGGGGGGCTTTGAAAAACCAACTACATACTCTTTTAGCTATATTGCAAGACTATCTAGTGAAAATCCACAAAATAAATCTGTAGCTAAAAGAGCAAAGAGAAGCTTAAGTTCGAGCGAAGCTGAGGGGGAGTTTAGGTTAGTAGAAAAAGTAGGAGATACAGGAATAATAAGAAAATCAGAAGCTAATGGTCATAATGGACTAACTCCCAAGAAATTCTTATTAGTCGGGGTCAATAATACTAATAAAGAAGTAGAGGTATGAGGTTTGGTGTCTTTCGTACAACAGGATCATGGAGGAATAAAAGTTAAATGCAAAATAACTGAAAAAGATGGAGCCATACAGAATGGATATTGTGATAAAGAATTCTTCAAGGCAAATGAAAACACTAGTTCAATGCCAGGTTTTATTAAGTCAGAACTTAAAGATACAACTGGAACTAAAACAGTTGGAATTAAGGGATTAAAGGGAAGTCTTGGAATTATTTTTGGTTCCAGAAAAAACAATAACTCTTGAAGATGATCTAGAAGTGGTTACTTATATGGAAAGAAAAACGGAGAGGATAAAAAACTAAAAGTATTCTCAAAAACCTCTGACAAAGCGAGTGGGTTTTATGTAGTTCATGACTTGATTTTTAAAGAAGGTATTTTGACGGGAAATTGAAGACAAAAACATTTAACCTATGGAACTATACTAGAAGGAACAGCTACGGTGGCCAAGAAATGCAAATCTAGTAGTAATGGTTGTGGAAAAGTAGTTGATATTCCCCTATCTACTCGTAGAAGTTATTACATATGAGATCCTTCCAAGACCAAAATAAAACAAGAAAAGATAGTTACAGAAGAAGGAACAATACTACCTTGAAAGATGAATTTTGAATCAACCTTTAATTCCGTTTTGATTGGTTAAGTAAAAAGAATGTATAATTTAAATCAACTACTCAAATAAAAAGATATGGTTTTCCTTCTTAAGGCACTATTAGGAATTAGTGCAATCGGAGGAGGTGTTGTTGCTCCTGTTGCGCTTTCTCGACAAACTAATGCTGTTATAGAAAGAAGAGAAGGAAGTATCGCACAAAAACTTGGTTCTACTCTTGGAAAGACAATTTCTAATTTTGGAAATACTTTATTTGAAGTAAGAGCTAGAGAAGCTTCTCATCAAAAAATTAGTAAGGCTTTAGGACAAGTGGCTAATTGCAAATTACTTCAAAATCCTGAAAATCCAGAATATTGACTAAATGCTCTTTATGCTTGCAATGAAAATAGCAAAGGGGAAGTGGAATTTAAGTATGTAAGTGCAAGAAATAATTTTGTTTCTAGAGCTGAAGATGGTTTTGTAAAGAAAGTTTCAACAGTTAATTACGTAGAAGAAGGTGTTGATACTTCAAAAACTGCTAAGTTGGAATTAACTTTTGAAAATGGTTCAAGAAAAGATTGAAAAGTAGCTGTTGGTAGTGGATGAAAGCATTTCAGCAATGTGAATCTAAGTGAGCAATGCACAATTAGTTCTAAAGGGGCAGGAGGAAATGATCTTAGATGTGTATTGCAAGGATGAGAAGGAAATAACAGCAGTCACTCTGTTTATCGATTTTCAATCTTTTAATTAGAGACTCCTTTCACTTTAGAGTAAGATAAGAAGCAATTCAGAATTAAGAGTGTCTTTAAAATCGTTTCCTATCTTTTAAACGCTTAATTGGCCAGTAACAGTCAATAGACCTTAAAGAATTACTATAGGTTCAAACTCTTTTCACTTTAGTCACGTATTATTTCCAACTTTAATTTCTGTTGAACAACTTCTAACTCCATTCTCGGTACATTAACCAAAGACCAATTCAAAAAATTTCTCTATTTTCTTGAGTCACCTTTAAGATTGTTGAAAAAATTATTTTTTTAGTATTTATAAGACCAAATTGATTTAATCAATTTATTTTGTTAATGAATAAGTATTTATCGATTAAAAATAAAAGTAATTCACAACAATAAAGTATTGATTAAAAAACTATTATTGTTAATATTTACAACATCAACTATTTCTACAGGTATTTATTTTGGAACTAAAAAATCCAACAATTTAACTTCCCACTCTCTTCCCGAACGAGAAAGTACAGGGCCAAATTTAATTAAAGATTCTAAAAAATATTGTAGGGTTCTTTTAAGTAGTGAAAATTTTGTCTATGAAGTTTTATTGTGTTTTGACTTTGATAAAGCAAATAGCTTAAACAAAAGTACTTACGATTTAGAACATAGAAATATGGAACAATATACTGGTGCACTTTTTCTATTAGATAAGACATATGAAAGATATTTAATAAGTAAAATCGATGGTTTATCTTCTGAAAGAAAAGTCAAAGGCTATAAGGAATATCAATTGCGAGAAACTAGTTGAAAAGCATTTCGTTATAAAAAACAAATTGCAATGGAACTAACTTGAGAAGCGAAAAGAGAGCTAGTTGGTAATTCATTTACTATTAAAGCTCGCCCATATTTCTCGCAAGAAATAGAAGAAGGGTTTTTATTCCCTTCAGATAATACTGATACTATGCAGTATATGTTCCAAAGCAATGATTATGCAATATTTTCTGATCGAGACTTAATAACCGGATCTTTAACAAAAAATCCATGAGGCGCTTATGGCGAAAGTAAAAAAAGTTTTAAAATTGTTGCACCTCTTGTTACAGACCCCTATGACACTCGATTAACCGAACACAAACAAAAATCTAAATATCAAATTATTTCAGAAAGCCTTTGAGCTAGTGACAGTTTCTCTTGCGACCCGCCAGCGCAACAAGAAAAAATTGTACTTTCTTGTCACTAAGACACTAATTCATCGTTATTTTCAGTAATAAATTTTTTTAAATAAAACAAGCAAAAAACGGTATAAATAAAAATTAATTTTTTAATAAAAACTTTTTATTAGATCAATCAGTAAATATTAGTTAATCAGTTAATTAATTCAATAGTTTTTGAAATTTTTATTTAAGTAATATACTGGTTCAAGTAGGTTTTTTCACACTTCCCCACTTCACTTCCTTCCCTGAATCTCTACCGATTCCAGTTTCTGTAATTACAACTTGGTCTAACTTAACTGCCACAATCTCAGAAATCTTTTCATTAACTTGAACTTCTTGTATTAATTTTTTCTTGCCCTTATTTGTTTCTTCTAATTTATTTGATTCGCCCACAACCTTAATATCTAGCGGAAAAAAGTCTTCTACTTTAGAATTCCATTCTTCCACTTCTCCTGTAACAGCTGTTCAACCCCAAACTAGCTGTGGCATTCTTCTTGTTGTTCCTTTCTTCCCTAAAACTATACCTGCATTGTTATAAAGAATGTTTAATTGCGCTTCTTGATGTAACTCAATCGAATGACTCATGCCCGTTTCTTTGCCCTTTTTTCAAAAATCTAAGTATTCCTCTACTACTTCCCCTCCCCCAACTCCTTTTATAGTGTTTCTTCCACCTCTCACTACAGCAAACCCCTCCTTTAATGATTGCTTAAGTACCTCATCTTCTAACTGTGAATTTCCGATTCAATCGTCAATTGATTTAACTCCTTCTTTCCAAATTTTTGTTTCGTTGCGACTACCATCACAAAACACAGAAGGCATTAAATATATTGACTTTGTTTCCTCTCCCTTCGCGATGATTAATCAAATTTTTTCTGCCTCTTCTTTACTTATTTCTTCAAGCTTTATTTGTGATTCACTTTCTCCTTTTGAACTAATCTTTGCTAATGTAATAGCTCCTTTTATGCCTTTACCATTGTTTTCTTCCCCCTCATTTTGTATTACTTCGCTCTTGAAAAATAACTTATAAATATTTGTGTCTTTGGAATTAGTTAGTACTTTTCCTAATTCTTCTTGTGTATTTAATCCCTGTCATTTTCTTATTTCGTCAGTAGAAAAATAATTGTCAGACTCTTTAGTTAATTCTTTTTTTGTTATCTCCCCCCCCCGCTCAATTTAATAATCACTTAAATTTTCTGTTTTCTCTTGTGATAGTGTCAGATGGAACTCTAAAATAGATTAAGGGACTTCCTCCTGTTGCCAAAGCAATAAATAGCTTTATTAAGTTTGGGTCTGCAAACATAAACTAAAAAGCCTTAACTCTTACTAACTAATTATTACTATTGGTTGAAAGTTATCTGCTCACTTTAAATTTTTGTTGTGACCCGCTGCTGTAGTATCGTCATCAACAATTGTTATTGAACAGCCTTTAACTCCCTTGTAATTTTTTTCTTCACATTGGTCTAATTGAAATTTCACTCTTGATAGCTCTGCAGATTTCACTGTTTTTTGTCCTTCGTGTGCAAATGTAAATAAATTTTTATCGCAATACATCTGAAGACCTCATGTGCTAGATTCTTCACCTGCACCACCCTCTCCTAATCAATTTTTTCCAGTTTCTTCTCCAACCGATAAAGAGAATCGATTGTCTTTTTGTTGATTGCTAATTTTTTGTTGTAAATCTTCTTCTGCATATTTATAGATTGAGTTATTTCAAGGTTTTACATCTTGGAATTTTTGATGATATCCTTTGCCCATTAATTTAAGTTCAGTGTTGTTTGCGGCTGTTGAACCTTCTTGAAAAACTAAATAAATTGATAAGTCTGAGTAAATTCATTTTGCTCCCGAATGATCACCTTCTTCTCTTCTACTTCTACAGGTAGTTAAATAAAATTCCTTTTTATTTTTTATTCTTCAAACGTGCGCAGGATCTCAATTCGGAGCAGAAAAAGCAGCTCAGCCAACTACACTACCAAAACCCACAATAGGGGTTAAGAGAAACTTTGCACCTAGACCTATCACTTTAAGAGGTTATTAATTCCGAAAGATCTTTCTTCTCTTTCTATATTTTTACCCAACTACGCCGAAAGAGAGCTAAATTCCATAATTTGAACATTTTGTTCAGAAAGTGTTTTTATTCATCCAAGCAGGAATTTGAATTATTTTTAAATAAGTTTGAAATCTAATTAGATAAGAATAGTCCTTTACTTCGAATAAACATAATCTTTTGTCATTTACCTGATGATTAAATCATGGATCCATAATTTCTTGACAAATTTTCCTTCGTAACTGATTTCCTGGTGCTGACCACACATAAAGCCAACTAACTTCCTTCTCACAACCCTCAATAATTATTGGTGATTTTTCAATTTGGCTCTCATTCACAATTGTTTTCTCTTCGTTCGACTCTAATTTCGCCATATTTGGCCACCCATCTCGCTCGCCTTTAATTGATGCAGTTAGCTTTCCATTGTGCACCAAAGCACTTTTAATTACATTCTTTAATTTCACCCCTTCTCCGAGTGATTGACTTGCTGCACACTCCGGAAAAGCTTTCTCATTCCTACTTTCTGAGCTATCACACTTGTAACCAACTTCTCCTTCCCCAGTAATTAAATCCACAATGATTTTGAAGATGTTTTTCTCTGCTAACCCTCTCAATTTACTTTCTTCGCCCCACAAGTATTTTTTCAAGTAGTTGAATCCAACATCTTCAACATTCCCGAGCAATCTAACTAGCTTCAAGTTTGGATTATTGAATAACTGACCGTAATTTCAACTTTCTGTTTTTAATTGTTCTTCTGTTTTTCCGAGCATTTTTTTCAAACCTACTATGTTAATAGTCAAATCTACTAATTTTTGTGACCCAGTAGTTCCGAAATTTTTTACTCACCAATCTCTTCCGTTGTACAGTCCAAAGATATCTTCCTCTAACTCTTTATTTCTTTTAGTTCAAACCTTTTGAATTCCCTCTACATCCTTATCTTCTATAAACTTTCCAGCTTCTTGAATTTTCTCTCAATAGCTCTTTTCTGACTGAGAAGACTTCTCTTTTGCTTTTTCTAAATCATCTAATATAGCACTATTTCTTCTTGGGCCGAACCAACTATTACTATGAGTTACTTTCTTTCCACCTCACAGCTCTCTCTCGGCTTGAGAGTGTTTTTTGCTTTCAATGACCTTGTGCTTCCCTGCCCGTCTCCAGCCCCCAACAAAGAGAATATCTTCGTTTACTCCCTCACTTTTCCATCTATGGGATCCTAGAGCTGTGTAATTTAAATCTTGAACTAATCCTGCTTTTTTATTTATGTCTTTACTTACCGCTTGTTTTACCTGTAAGGAACTCTTAGTCTTAAAAAGTAAAGAATCTTTATCTTCTTCTACTTGAATGCCCCCCCCTGAGTGACTAAATCAACCTCCTATTCCTCCACCTAAACCGCTAAAAGCAACTAGCTCTAGCAGTAACTTTTTTCAGATCATTTAAATAAATTATTCACTTAAATACCGTAATTAGAGCACTTGGTTCAGAAAGTGTTCTTATTCATTCAAGCTGGAATATCAACTACTTTTAGATAGGTTTGTAATCTCAGGTAGTATTTATGGTCAGTTATCTCCATTAAACAAAGCCTTTTATCTGGAACTACATCTCCGAATCAGGGTCTGATAATTAAGTCACAAACTTCTCTTCTTATCTCTCTGCCACTATCAGTTAAATATTCATATCATGCTGCCTGTAACTCACACTTCTCTTCAATTAAAGCGGAAGATTCAACACTATCCATTGTGTTCATTTTTTTCCATTCCCCTGCATTCGCCGAGATCTGTTCGTGCCATCTTCATTTCTGTGTAATTTGTTCCGTTTTGGCTTTAGATACATATCTTCCTATATGTGTTACTGCAGCTTTCATAACTCTTTTGACCTTAGCTCCCTCCAACCTCGAACCATCATCACACTCCTTAAAGAATTTGCTTTTTATGTCAGTCTCTGAACTTGAACAGTCAAAACCATATTCTGTTCCGGCAATAAGGCCTAAAGCTACTTTGGCAATGTTTTTCTCTTTAAGTTGTTTGACTGAACTAGCCTCTGGTCATGCAACCTTCTTTAAGTAGTTAAAGGCAGTCCCTTCAACATCACCAATCAATCTAACTACAGCTAGTTTTGGATTTTGAAATATCTTTCCATAACTTCACTTTTGATCTCTTAGTTGATCTTCTGTTTTTCCTAGCATATCTTTAATTTTTGAGAGATCAAACTCCAGATCTACTAACTCTCTATCTTTCTTTTTTCCAAACTTATCTGCCCATCAATCTCAACCATGATATAGACCAAAGATATCTTCTTCTAACTCTTTACCTCTTCTTTCTCAAAATTCCTGTAATCCATCTAAATCTCTTTGATCTATATATCCACCTGAATCTTTTATTCTTGGCCAATAACTCAAATTTTTATGTGTTTCTTTAACTTGCTCTATCTCTTCTAACTCTTGAGTGACTTTTCTGGGACCAAATCAACCCATACTCGGGCTAATTTCAAGCCCACCATATAAATCTCTTATTGCCTGAGAGTGAGTTTCAGAAGAAATTAATTTATGAGCTCCAGCTTTATCTCATCCTTCAACAAAAAGAAATTCTTCTCCAACACCTTCACTCTTTCATCTTCAGGATCTAAGTGAGGTTTTATCTAGTGATTTAGTCTTTTGCTTTACTTCCTTAGATCTTGGCTCTTTTTTCTTTATTCCTGTATTAGCTCCAAAGAAAATAGATTCATCACTTGTTCCTTCTTGTATGCCCCCCCCTGAGTGACTAAATCAACTTCCTATTCCTCCACTAAAGCCTCCTAAAGCTGTTAGTTCTAAAAATAATTTCTTTCAAATCACTTATGGAAGTGTCTCTTCAGAAAATTAAAGAAATTTAATTAACTTTAACTATCTATTAGTTCCTTCTAGTAATTCAGGTATTAATCCAGTTCCTGCAGGAATTAAGTTACCAACAATTATGTTTTCCTTCAGAGATACTAAATCGTCTACTTGAGCTCTTACTGAGGCATCAATCAAGATCTTCTTAGTGTCTTGGAATGAAGCAGCAGCTAAGAAGGAGTTGGACTTAGCAGGTACTTCTTCTAGTCCTAGTAATATTGGGAATGCAATAGGAGCTTTCTTCTTATCTAATAGAAGTTTGGTTGTTTCTTTGTAGTAATCACTTACATCTATTACTTCCCCAACACTCCACTTAGAGTCTCCTTCATAGTTAACTCTTCACTTTGAGGTTAATTGACTAACAATTAACTCTATGTACTTGTCAGAGATATCAATACCTTGTAGTCAGTAAACCTCTAGTATTTGTTCAACCATGTAGTCTCTAACTCTATCTAGTCCTGCAACTTCTAGTAACTTCTTCAAATCTACATTTCCTTCAGTTAGTCTATCCCCAAAGGAGATAGTGTCTCCTTCTTTTACTAATAGAGGCATATCTAGCTCTACTTCATATAGTCTTGTAGAGTATTGGTTTTGAACCTTAATTATCTTCTTGTCTTCTTTGTTTGTGATTGAGGAAACAGTTCCACTAATTTCACTTAGAGTTGCTGACTCTCAACGACCTGGTGCAACTATATCAAACAATTGTTTTAGTCTTTCGAAACCTTGAGCAATATTTTGTTCCCCTGCAACCCCACCAAGGTGGAAGGTTCTCATAGTTAGCTGAGTAGCTGGTTCCCCGACTGACTGAGCGGCAATAATTCCAATAGCTGTTCCAATCTCTATAGGTTTCTTAGTGGTTAGGTGATAACCGAAACACTTTTGACACACTCCTTGTTTTTGTAGACAGTGGAATGCACTTCTAATTTCTAGAGAGGTAAATCCAGCTTCAACTATCTTCTTAGCTATCTCTGCAGTAATGAACTCTCCGGCAGGACAAATCAGAGTTCCATCTACTGGAGAAACTACATCCTTAAATGCAACTCTATACTTAATTCTTTCCTCAAAAGACTTAACTTCCTTATTAGACTTACCTGTTCTAATTGCCTTAACTACCAAGCCTTTGTGAGCCTTACAGTCTAGAGACTTAACAATAACTTCTTGTGAGGTGTCTACTAGTTTTCTGGTCATATATCCAGATTTTGCAGTCTTAACCGCGGTGTCTGCCATACTCTTTCTAGAACCATAAGAGGAGTTAAAGTACTCAATCATATTCAATCCCTCTACGAATGAGTGTTTAATAGGTACTTCAATTATGTCTTTAATAATCTTTGAGTCTGTAACTTGACCATAGTTATAGGATCTGTTCATTAACCCTCTCATACCTGACAGCTGTACGAAGTTAGATAAGCTTCCTCTTGCTCCAGATCTTTCCATAATTGCCATCGGATTATCTTTGTAATCCTCTCCTCTGAATCATTCTTTAACTTTTTCAGATACTTGATCCTTTACATCTGATCACAAGGAAATAACTCTCTTATATCTTTCATCTTCTGTAATCATTCCTAATTCACAGTATTCCTTTTGAGCTCTAACCTTTTCTTCTGTTTGTTCTATTAATTCAGCTTTGTAGGAATCAGTAAATCTAGGGATATCAAATGGAGAGATAGTAATACATGACTTAGTTGAGAACTCAAATCCAAGACTCTTAATTCAGTCTAGAACTACAGAAGTTTCATCTATTGTGTATCTTTCATAGACTTCTTCAATTACTGTTTGAATTACTCTCTTACTGAATGGAGCTTTCTCTGGTTTGCTTGCAATAATTTCTCTGTAGTTTTCAGTGGTATCTAGAATATCTTCCTCTTGCAAGAAGTTCTTGGAGGAGTCATTGATATATCTGTAGTCTTTAGGAAGAATAGAGTTAAAGATTATCTTTCCTGCAGTAGTAATTAGTAATCCTTCTTTAGGTCACTTCTTATCTGGGAATACAGAAGTTGGAATAGCAATTAATGCATTCAGATTCAACTCTCCTGAGTCATATAGATATCTAGTTTCTTCAGCAGAAGAGGCTAGTCTTCCTTCTCCCTTAACTCCCTTTCTGCTATTAGTTAGGTAGTAAAGACCCAAAATCATGTCTTGAGAAGGCATTAAGATTGCTTGACCATTCTTTGGAGCTAATACATGTCAGTGAGAAAGCAAGATTTGTCTTGCTTCTTTAACTGCTTCATCTGAGAGTGGTAAGTGCACTGCCATTTGGTCACCGTCAAAGTCTGCATTGAAAGCTGTAGTTACTAGAGGGTGAAGACAAATAGCCTTTCCTTCTACTATTACAGGTTCAAAGGCTTGAATACCCAAGCTGTGAAGAGTAGGTGCTCTGTTTAGTAATACAGGTCTTTCTTGTATTACTTTGTGAACTATTGGTCACAGTATGTCTTCTTGGTTATCAATTATTTGTTCAGCTAACTTAATGTTTTGAGCAATTTGAGTTCTTAGACCTGTAGTTTCATCTATATAGCTTCTAATTAACTCTCTAATAATGAATGGTTTGAAGAGCTTCAGAACTATTAGAATAGGTAGTCCAACTTGATGAAGTTTTAGTTCAGGACCTACAACTACTACAGATCTACCTGAGTAGTCAACTCTCTTACCTAATAGGTTTTGTCTGAATAGACCTTGCTTACCTTTTAGGTGATCAGTTAGAGACTTAAGTAGGTGCTTATCTTTAGCTACTAATGGCTTCTTTCTACTTGCATTGTCGATTAAAGAGTCTACAGCTTCTTGTAACATTCTCTTTTCATTGTTAGCGATGATAGAAGTAACATTCAAGCTCAGTATCTTCTTCAATCTTTCATTTCTAATAATGATTCTTCTATAGAAGATATTTAGGTCACTAGTTGTAAATCTACCAGCTTCTAGTTGAACAATAGGTCTTAGGTTAGGAGGAAGAACTAATAAATTCTTTAGAATCATTCATTCAGGTTTGTTTCCAGAAGCCTTAAATCATCTAACAACCTCTAATCTAACTAAGAGTCTCTTGGTCTTTACATCTGAATGATTAAGTCCATCTTTCTTCAATTGTTTTTGAATTGAGTGCTCTAGAGAGTCTAGATCTACCTTCTTAAGTAGTTCATATATTGCTTCAGCTCCAGTACCTATCTTGATACCGCTGTATTTGTATACAAACTCAAATACATCAAATAGAGAGAATGGAAGGTTAGAGGAAGAAAGAGCTTTGTAATAGGCTTTACCTTGTTGATAAGCAAGTGACTCTTTTCCTTCTGGATCCTTCTTCTCTATATCTGCACAAATTAATCTAATAAGCTTTCTTAGCTTAACTAGAGACTTTAGTGGGCTTGCTTGATCAGATACATTAACAATCTCTAATTTCTTAAATAATCCTTGGTGATCAAATCCAATGTCATTTACCTCAGTAACTATGTAGTTAACGAAGTAAACTACTTCTTCAACACTCTTGTACTTAATCTCCAGTATCAAAGAGATCTTGGATGGAAGAGGTAACTCTTTGATCATTCAGATGTGAGCAATAGGACAAGCTAAAGCAATATGTCCCATTCATTCTCTTCTAACTATTGATTCTGTGATGCAAACTCCACACTTTTCACAGTACTTACCTCTATATCTAACTCTCTTGTACTTACCACAGAAACACTCATAGTCTCTTACTGGGCCGAAGATAGCTTCACAGAATAATCCACCTTTTTCTGGCTTGAAGGTTTTATAGTTAATGGTTTCTGCAGACTTAACCTCTCCTCTAGAAAGTGAAAGTAGGTATTCAGGTGAGGTAATACTTACTTGAATTCCATTAATAGTTAGATCTTCATCTTCTTGTGAGCCTGCACTAAAGTTCTCTCATCTTCTGTTCTTTTCACTATCTTCTTTCTTATTAGCTTGATTGCTTCAAGTTAAGAATTGAATCTTTTCATTTAACTTAGTTCTCTTAGCTAAGTAGTTATCAAAGCTAATTAATTGTTTCTTAGGTCCATATTGAACATTCACTCTTAGTCCTAGAGCTTGTAACTTCTTAACTAGTAACTTAAAGGATTCAGAGATTCCCGGAGTTGGAAGCATTTGACCCTTAATAACTGAGTAATAAATAAGATTTCTTGCTTGAATGTCATCAGACTTAAGAGTTAGTAACTCTCTTAGGTTGTAAGCGGCACCATAAGCTTCCATAGCTCAAACCTCCATTTCCCCAAATCTTTGACCCCCATTTTGACACTTACCACCTAATGGTTGTTGAGTGATCTTGGAGTAAGGCCCAACTGCTCTGGCATAAATCTTGTCATCGACCATGTGATCCAATTTCAACATATAGATAACTCCAACTGAGATAGGATCTTTGAACTTTTCTCCAGTTCTTCCATCATATAGAGTGAATCTACCGTTATGTGAAGAGTGGTCAATTCCTGCATCTTTCATAATCTCAATTAAGTCAGTGTTCTTGCATCCAGCAAAGATAGGAGTTAATACCTTAATTTCTAGCTCGTCATATCTAAATCCAGACTTAGATAGTATGATTGAGAAGTCTAATTGAGTTAGCTTTTCCTTAGCATCCGCAAGACTCTTAATTCCCTTTTCTTGTAGATAACTTTCAAGAACTCTTTCTAGAGAGTAAAGAGAGGATCTAGATCTAGAGAATAGAGTAGCTACTTGATCTAACTTCTTCTCAAAATAAGCAGTTAGTAACTTATTGAATACTAGCTTTCTAGCTGAGAAAGCAAGATAGCTCTCTAATATCTGTCCAATATTCATTCTTGAAGGAACACCCAAAGGATTCAAGAGAATATCCACAGGAGTTCCATCTTCTAGATAAGGCATATCTTCTACTGGAGCAACCTTTGAAACAATACCCTTATTTCCATGTCTACCTACCATCTTGTCTCCAATTTGGATATTTCTCTTAGAGGTGACATAAACCTTAATGGTCTCTAGAACATCATCTCCTAGTCTGTCTCCCTTGAATGTGGAGTATCTTAGTATTTTGGTTACTATTCCTTCAGCTCCTGCAGGTAGTCTTAGTGAGCTATCCTTTACACTCTTCGCTTTTTCAGCAAAGATTGCTTGTAATAGTTTTTCTTCTGCACTAACTTCTCCAGTGGCCTTTGGAGAAGTCTTACCTACTAAGATATCTCCTTCCTTAACTGCAGCCCCTATTAGTACAATTCCATCTTCATCTAGATATTTCTTTTCTTCAGGGGCACAACCTGGAATAAATCTAGTAATCTCTTCATCTCCTATCTTGGTTCTCATACAGTCAATGGTGTATTCCTGAATGTGTAATGAGGTATATACATTCTCTTGAACTAATCTAGAGGAAAGAATGATAGCGTCCTCATAGTTGTATCCATATCAAGTAGTGAATGCAACTAAGATGTTTTGTCCAAGAGCTAACTCTCCATTTTGAATTGCATGTCCATCAACTAAGATCTCTCCTTTCTTTACCTTTCTACTATCTCTAGGGACTATTAGTTGGTTTCTACAGGTATTTTGATTAGTTCTTCCAAACTTTTGAAGTTGATAAGTCTTTTCTGTAACCTCAGTACCTGTGTACTTAACAACTAACTTAGAGCTGTCTAAGTAAGTAATCTCTCCATCTTCTTCTGCGAATATAACAATACCTGAGTCTCTCGCTATTCTGCTTTCAGCACCTGTAGCAACAATAGGAGATCTAGGAGATAACAGAGGTACAGCTTGTCTTTGCATATTTGCTCCCATTAATACTCTGTTGGCATCATCGTGTTCCAAGAAAGGAATTAGAGAGGCAGAGATAGAAGTTATTTGAGAGCAATCTACATCAATGAAGTGAACATCTTCAGGAGAGACAGACTCCACTTCTTCATTTCTTCTTACAGTTACTGGCCCAATTAACTCTGCATCTTTAGTTCTAGGAGTTGTAGCTTCTGCAATATAGAAGTTTCTCTCTTGGATAGAGTTCAGTCAGATTAACTCTTTAGTTATCTTTCCATCCTTTACCTTGTAGTAAGGAGTATTAAGGAATCCATATTCATCCACTCTAGCTAAAGCGGCTAGGGCCATGATCAATCCAATATTCATACCTTCTGGAGTTTCAATAGGACACACTCTTCCGTAGTAGGAATAGTGAACGTCTCTAATATTTAGGTTTGGGTCTTCTCTCTTAATTCCCCCTGGACCCATAGCAGAGATCTTTCTCTTATTGGTTATTTCAGAAAGAGTATTTTGTTGGTCTAGGAATTGAACTAATTGGTGAGAGTTAAAGAACTCTTTAATAACTATTTGGAAGGGTTTTGTATTGATAATTGTGCTTAAAGAGAAGTAGTCTTCTAGCTCTCCATCCTTTAAAGAGAGATAGTTCATCTTTGCTTCCAAGCTGTTCATCTTGTCTATTGAGAACTTTTGTATTCTCGCTAGAGCCAATACAATTCTGTTTTCTAGTAACTCATCTACTAGCTTTAGTCTCTTATTTCCTAGGTTTTCTATGTCATCGTATTCTCCAACCTTGTGTTTCAGTTGAATGATGTAAGAAAGTATTGCAAGTACATCTGATTGATTAAAGGGAGTTGAGTCTGGAAGATAAGGTGTTCCTATTACTTGAACTACAGCAGAATCAATTCCTGAAACATAGATTGAAACTTTTTCATATTGAATTTCATCAAACTCTTTATATCTTCCCTTAAAGTCTTCAAATACCTTAACTGGCTTAATACTTTCTCTAATCTTTAACTTATTTGCAATAGCAGCCTCTCTAAAGGCAGTTAAGTTTTCAAAGTCCATAAAGGTATCTTTTTTGAACCAAACCTTTCCATCATTTCCATAAATATCTTCAGCAAGATATCTATTCTTCATTCTTTCTCATACTGAAAGTTTGTGATTCAGTTTGTATCTCCCTGCAGGTAGTATTCCATAGTAGTACTTATCAAAGAGATAGGATCACAGTAACTCTTGGAAAGAGGTAATCTCTCTTCTAGCAACCTCTGGACTAATAGATAGAGAGGCAGTAATACTTCTAGCTGCTAGCTCTATATATATCTTTTCTAGTAACTCTTTCTTCTTTGCTTTATTAGTTGATCTTTCTGACTCATAGTATTCAACACAGAGAGCATAAAGAGTTTGTTTGATCCAACCTTTAGATGTTTCTCTTAGCTTTTGGGTATTTTTAGCCAAAGAAAGTTCATTAATAATTGAGGAGAAAATAGGATCTGCCTTTAACTCATCTGCATTAAAGACTTCTTGTTCTAGAGAAGATAGAACTTCAGTTTGATCTGCAAAGAGTGTTTGAATCATCTCTTGAGTGAAACCAAAGGCTTTAAGGAATACAGTAACTGGTAGAGAGATTGCATTATTACCAGAAGTATTTCTAGCTAGTAACTTAATGGAAGGCTTTCCAGACTTATCGTTAGGTAAGTGAAAGAGTATTAAAGCTCCTTTAACTGGAAGTAACTCACAAACTATTCCTTCTAGAGTTCTCTTTCTAGAGTTAGAAAGTCTTATTTGAGCTTTATTAAGAACATATAGTCCTGGGGATCTAACTATTTGGCTAATTACGAACTTTTCAGTTCCGTTAATAATGAAGTTGCAAGCAGAAGAGAATATAGGCATATGTCCAAAGAAGAGTTGAGAGACCTTTCCTTCTGATCCCTCTTGATGAAAGTTAGAAATTAGTCTTAGCTTTAAATAGAGAGCAACTTGATAGCTAGAAGATCTATTTATAGCTTCTTCTTCGGATTGATTAATCTCTTTAGCAACAATTCCCTCTAGAAGTATCTTTATATTTCCAGAAGAAGAAACAATTGGGAAGTACTTAGAAACTAATTCTTCTAGTCCTGTCTTTAAGAATTTGTTATAGGCTCCTATTTGAATTCCCCTTAGATTCGGAGGAGTGAAATCCCCCGAGGAGAATTTAGAAAAGTCTATCCGTGTGACAAGTGAGTTAACATCCTTGAATTTGTAATTCAACTAGAGAGTTACTAATTTAAGATCTTTTGACTTGTATACTCCAAACAAATTATTTGATCCTGAGTAACCGCAAAGATTTAAGAAGGCTCTAGCACAATCTTCAAGAGATTCATCTGTAGAACCCACTAAAGCAATCTTATATATACCTCTATTTAGAGCACTGCACTTTAACTCAAAATCTTGTTCAGCTTCTAGGTAATTAGTCTTTCTATAAAAGACTACAAATGGGAAAGGTAATTTCAAAGAAGATAGTTGATTCAACTCTTCTTCTAGTAGTTCATCTGCAAACAAGAAACAGGAAACAACTGAATTAAATTTATCACTTTCTAGAAATAATTGATTACCTAAACTATAAAGTCTGTCAGATTTATTGTCTTTAGTGAAGTATTTAAAGAGTTTCTCATAATTAACTTTCTTTTCTGCAGCCTTAATAATCTCAGACATAGTTGAAAGAGCAATTAGGGGGAATAGTCCTTGAGCAGTTTCTCCAGACAACATAGTGCAGTCAGAAGTTAATTCTGCAGCTCTATAAACATCTGATACTTCTGCTCTAGTAGGAACTACAGTTCTTTCTAGAGAGTCAAGCATTTGAGTAGCAACAATTGCTGGCTTCTTTTCCTTAGCTGTTTTTCTCAATATCTCTTTAGTTCAAAAGGGAACATTGTAGTAAGGACTTTCTAGAGCAAGATCTCCTCTGGCAATCATAATTCCATCAGACTCAGAGATAACTGAATCTATATTCTTTAGGCATTGAGTAGTTTCTATCTTAGAGATAATTAATGGTTTATCCTTTCCTTCTCCATTATCTTGAACTAACTTCTTAACTTCTAAAATGTCTTCTAACTTATTAACAAAAGAAAGAGCTATAAATTGAAAGCCTTGTTCTAGAGAGAATAGAATATCTTCTTTATCTTTGTCACTAACGAAAGGAAGAGAGTAATCAGCATTTGGTAGATTAACTCTCTTATTGGCTTTTAGATAGTGATCATTCTCTGCAATAGCCTCTACAATTCCAGAGTCTACATCTACTGATTGAATCAAGAAAGAAAGCTTTCCATCATCAACTAAGATCTTTTCTCCAACAGAGCAGTCAAGAGCCATATTGTACTTAGAAGTAGAGTCTGTAACTGAAAAACAGGTTTGATCTCCTGTTTTCTTATCTTTACAATAGACTCTTACAACATCTCCTCTCTTATATAGTTGACCTTTATCTTTGTCCAACATCTCTCATACTCTAATCTCGGGACCTTTAGTGTCAGCTAACTCAGCAATAGGGAATAAGAATCTAGTTTTATAAGGTGAATTTCCATCTTCATCTATTCTGTTGAATACTCTATAGAACTCAGTTTTAGCTTCTCTTCAAAGTTGTAATCTAAATAATCTCTCTTCATTGTTAGAGTGAGAGAAATTAAATCTGATACAAGTTAAGCCCTTAAAAAATAACTCAGTAAATAGATTAAGTACTTCTAGATATTCTGGATTAGACTTATTTCTCTCTGAGTTAGTTTGTAACTTAAGAGTAATTGCAGGTCCAATAGTTGCAACTATCTTTGTACAACCTAACTTAAAGATAGGCATACTAGAATCTATCCTTGGATTCAATTAAAGAGATTCTATCTCCTTTACTTTTATCAACAACTTCTGATAGTTTAGTTCTATAGAAATTATCTCCATCAAAACCTATAGCTACATCAAACTCTCTGGCCTCAAAAGAGTTAAAAGCTTCTCTTCCAAAAGAAGAAGCAACAAACATCTCTCAAGTGGTTGGAGTAGCTCCTCTTTGAGTGTGTCCCAAAGAACAACCTCTAACTGTAAATCCAAGATCTTCCTCTAACTTCTTTGTTAACTCAGACATAGAAGGTAGTTGAGAAACTCCCAAAACCTTTTCAACTACAACAATCACTAATCCCTTATTGCCTCTAAATTCTCTAATCTTTCTAACCTTCTCTCTTAGCTCTTCATAACTAGGTACATTTTGTTGAGTAATAACTAACTCCACTAAAGGAGAGGAATAAGAGGCAAATACTCCTAAATCAGAGCAATCTCTCCCCATAACCTCAACAATGGTTAATTGTGAATGTGAGTTCGCAGTGTATCAAATTTTCTTAATTGCTTGTCCTATTTCTTCTAGGGCTGAAAAGAAACCAATGGTGTATTTAGTTGAACTGACATCATTATCAATAGTTGCAGGAAGAAGAATAACTGGAAGTCCTAATTGAGAGATTAACTTAGATCCTTCATAGGAGCCATTTCCTCCCAATACCACTAAAGCTTCAACTCCTTGATCTTTAAGAGCCTTTACTCCTTCTGCTCTTAACTCAGGAGAAGCTCTGAACTGAGAAGATCTACTAGAACCTATTACAGTTCCTGCATTGTAAGTTCTTCCTCTCAAGCAATTAAGTTTGTATGGGATATATCTCTTTTCAATTAAGCCTTGATAACCATTCTCTATATATACAACTTCATAGCCCTTAGAAAGAGCTAATTCACTAAAGGAATAAAGGGCACTGTTCATTCCTGGAGAATCTCCTCCAGAAGTTAAAACAGCTACCTTTCTCACCTAACTAGTTAGACAAAGAATTGATTGAATTTCAGTTTCTATACCTTTACCTCTGCTTTATCTTGCTTGTCGGGAGATACAGCTTTCTTTGCAGATGCTAACTGTTCTGGAGTTATTTCTTCAGTCTTAACTTCTCCTGATTCATTCACTAGATATCTCTTAGGTTTGAATAGTTCAGTGTTATTGAAATCTAGACTGAACAAGCTGTAAAGACCATAGAAAGTTGAACTAGAGGTAGTCAATTCTATTTCTATTTCAGCTAATCTGTTGTACTTAGCTGTTCTTTCAGATCTTGAGAATGAACCAGTCTTAATTTGTCCTGCAGAAGTACCTACTGCTATATCTGCAATAGTAGTGTCTTCAGTTTCTCCTGATCTGTGAGATACTATGCAAGATCATCCAGCACCTTTAGCTAATTGCATAGTCTTAAGAGTTTCAGTTAAGGTACCAATTTGGTTTACCTTAATCAAAACAGCATTTGAAAGTCCCTTTTCAATTCCCATTTGAGTTAATTCTGGGTTAGTACAGTAAAGGTCATCCCCAACAATTTGAACTTGTTTTCCTATCTTCTTTTGTAGAAGTGAGAAACCTTCAAAGTCTCCTTCTGCTAATGGGTCTTCTATAGAAATAATTGGATATTTATTTACTAGTTCAACATAGTAATCAACCATTTGTTCACTAGTTCTAGTTCCAGCTTCACTAGACAACAATCCAGCCTTAATTGCTTTCTTGAATCTATATAGCTTAGTTTCTCTGTCATATAGCTCACTAGCTGCACAGTCTAGTGCAATAGCAACATGTCCATGAACAACTCCAGGTCTATATCCTGCCTTTTCAATAGAAACCAAAAGAGCATTCAAAGCTTCTTCAGTTGAGTTCAGGTTAGGTGCAAATCCCCCTTCATCACCTTTAGCTGTACTCAAACCTTTTTCTTTTAGGTACTTAGCTAGAGAGTGGAAACACTCTGCAGATATTCTTATAGCTTCATGCATAGAAGAAGCTCCAACTGGAACTATCATAAATTCTTGGAAGTCTAGAGTATTGTCTGAGTGAGCTCCACCATTAATTACATTCACCATCGGTAGAGGAAGAGTGAACTTACTAATTCCTACATTTCCAGCAAGTTCAGAAACATATTGGTAGTAAGGAATTCCTTTTGCCTTTGCAATTGCCTTGGAGATAGAAAGTGAAACAGCAAGTATGCTATTTGCACCATACTTAGACTTATTGTCTGTTCCATCTAGATCAATTAGGAATTGGTCTAGTTCAGCTTGATTTGCTGGGTTTACATTGTTTTCAATTAGTGAAGGTCCTAGAACATAGTTAATGTAGTGAACAGCTTTCTTAACTCCTTTCCCTCCAAATCTAGAAGGATCTTCATCTCTTAGTTCTAGGGCTTCTCTAGCTCCAGTTGAAGCTCCTGAAGGAACTAGAACTTTTGCTGTATAGGACTTCTTACCTACAAACTTACCTTTAGAAACTTTTGCAATGCAAGCAACTGTAGGATTACCTCTAGAGTCAATTAGTTCGTATGCAAATAGATTTTCTATATTGAAACTCATTAGGACTTATTAGCTGGAACTTCTCTTACCTCAAAGTGGCTTCCAAAAGCATTCATAATTCTTTCAGTAATCATTTGTTCTAGTAGATTTTCCTTTACAGAAGACATCTTCTCTGGATCAGTAAGGTATTCTCTTATAGACTTACCTGTTTGTCTATAGTGGTTTTCAAGCACTTCTTTAGCCAACTCATCAGTAACTACCAATTCTCAGTCTCTAGCTAGATCTTGGAAGATCAACTGCTTAAAGATAGTAATTTTTGCGTGACTCTTTAACTGTTCCTCATTAAAGTTTACATTAGTTTGCTTTAAACTCTCTTCTCTTTCAGCTATTTCAGAGTCATCAAAGTCCACTGTGTAAGCTGAAGAAATCTCATCCATAGCAGCATTAAAGAGATTGTCTCTCATAATCATTTGTCTCTTTTCTTGTTCTATTTCTTCTTCTGTGATATTTGGTCTATTTCTCTTTAAATTTTCCGCAAACTCTTTAATTACTGCTTCATTAAAGTAAAGTCTTTCTATTCTGAGGATCTTCCCCCATTTAACTGGTTTTTTTGAAACTATTTTTGATCTTAGTTGAAGTGTAAGAAGGCTCTCGCTCACTCTAAGCTCTTTCTAAAGTATTATCTTTTATTATTCCGTTTATTAATTTTAAATATTCAGAGTGAAATTCCTTTAATTCCTTCAAACTTCTATTCATTCTTTCCTCTACCTTTGGATAGTCAATCTTAGGTATAGTGTTTAGTTGAATTAAAGATTCATATTCCACTTTGTCTCTCTGTAGATTCACATTTCTAAAGATATTTGAATAACTATCAAGTAAGTTAGCACACTTTTCATAGAACTTGCCTTCTGGAGAGAACTCTTTGAGAGAAGAACCTATTCTCCTTAGATACTCAAGATTCAGTTTGAGCTTCAAATATTCTTGCATTCAACCTTCTTCCCCCTCCCTCCAACTATTGATATAAGGTGAATATTCATAATAGAGCTTTACAAAGTACTCTCTAGAGGCTGAGTTGAATTCAGCATTGTATTTAGCTCAAAAGTATTGATTCTCTCTCAATAAATCACAACAGATAGTGTTGCATTCATCTCTTAGCTCCTCAACTATTGCATTCACATCAGTAGTTACCTTCTCTTCTAAGTTCACTAATATTTGCTCCTTTTCAGCCACTATCTCTTCTAGTCTTTTCTTTTCTTGTTCAAACTTTTTAACTAAAACCTCAACAGACTTATTCTTTAAGTTCTTAAGAGCTGTATATCTTCTCTCAGAGTGATTCAAATTGAAACAATGTTGTCCTTCCATACTCTCTATCTCTGAGTCAAAAGAGCTTATAAGTGGAACTAATACCTTGGAGTATTTCACTTTTAACTCTTGTAATTGTCACTCTAATCTCTCTTTTTCTAGAGCAAAGATTATCTCTAATTCAGACGGCTCTAAGGGAGTTTGCTTAGTCTTGAGATATCCTTTAGCTTCAGAGAGTTTAGTGAACACTATATTGATTAAGTTAAGATAGTTTTCTTTTAAGTAGGTAATTAATTTCTCTAACTCAAAACTAAAGAAAGTTTGATATTTAACTACTCTAGTTTTGTAGAAATTAACTATCGCAGAACACTCTCTAAGACTTAAGAGATATTGTCTCTTTAGCTCACTACAGTTATTCTCTAAGGCACTTAATTGATAGTTAATTGTGTTAGAGGCTTGTAATTTAAGGAATTGAGCTTCATACATTCTAGATTCCAATTTCTTTTGAATGAATAGTCTGAAGTTAAGCAACTTATTGGAAGGAAGAGAAAAATGTCTCATAATGTCATAGTATTCTTCCACCAAATCTTCTCTTAGTTTTTCTAACTCAGTTAAGAATTCTTCTCTGGATTGCTCAATAATGGTGTGAAGATCTACATATTTTTGAGTTAGAAAGTAGATTAGTTTTTTATTCTCAGCTCCAATAACAGTATTTCTGAGTTCAAAATTGACATCTAAGAGTCTTAGGTAACACTCAAAGGCATCTTCTTCTATCTTTTTTAAAGCTGCAATATTCAGCTTTAAAGTAGAGACTGGTAGTTCTAGCAAGCCCTCTTTTCTCTTGTCATAGTAGTAAAGAAGTTGCTTTAAGAAGTTAATTTGTTCTTCTCCTTCTTTTAGCTCAACTACATCTTTTTGATTAATGAAGCTAATGTGTCTCTTTAGATCTATAGAAGAATTAATTTTTGCTTGTTTTAAGAGCTCATAGATATGAGAAATATTACTTCCATATCTATTCTTTAGCTTTTCAGCTATCTCTACAATCTTTAGAGCAATAAAGGATTTAGCTTCAGATCTAAGAAGGTAGTAAGAGAATAGCTTATAGAGAGCAAATATTCTTTTGCTTTGTCTAGGGGCTTCTGAGGTAAGTCCTAACTCACTAGTTAACTTAGCTTTGTAAAGCTCTGCTGGGGTAGGTTCGTGAGTAGGTGGATTAAAAAAAGGTGTGCTTTTACTTTCTCTTACTTCTGTGTGAGACACTTTATTTAGTACTTGGAGCCTCTAATATCTCAACTATATTTGCATCAATTAAAGAGAATTTAGAAACTCTCTTTTTCTTAAATTGAGGCTCTAACTCTTCAAACTTGACATAGTTACCAGACTTTGCTCCATTTAAGTTCTTTTTGTGAACAAAGTGAGAAGACTTCTTGTATTTTTCATCACCCTTTTTTACAGTAATGAAACCATTACCTTGTTCATTTATATCTAGATAACCATATCCGAATCTACCACTAGGTTTGTAATCTAGATAGTCTATATATCACTTTCCAAATTGATTCTCTCCTATGAGATATCTTTGCTTTAGGGAATTAAGAGCTTTAAAAAATAGCTCTTCAGAAATAAATTCTTTGGGATGGTGAAATCTAACATATCTGAAGAACTTGGACTTTAAAACATCAGAAGGTACTGGCTTTGGATCTACTATCAATAACTTGATAACTATATCTTCTATGTGCTTGTCAGATAAGTTAGTTGTATGACTCTCTTGTTCTGTCATTAATTACTAGTTCTATAAGCGGAATAACACTTCTTTTAATTTAAAGCAAAGTTATATTCCTATCGCTGAAAAATTAATGTTATGACTTACTCTTGTCTGATTCAACTTCAACTTCTTTAGCTCCATCTTCAGAACCAGCTTGAGCTTTGCTTTCAGCTTCTTTCTTGTAAACATCTTGCATAATTTGTTGACTCATATCTCTTATTTGTGACATCTTTTCCTTTAATTCATCAATCTTTCTCTCTTGAATTAAAGTTCTAAATTCTTCAATTGTTTTTGTGGCACTTTCCTTTTGTTCAGGAGAGATTAACTCAGATTTTTCTTCAGTTTGCTTTTGAAGCATAGAGATCCAAGATTCAGCTTCATTAATAACCTCTATTTCTTCTTTAGCCTTCTTGTCCTTTTCTAGGTTTTCTTCCGCTTCTTTAATGATCTTGTTTATTTCTTCTTCAGTTAAGCCTGAAGATTGGTTAATGGTTATATTGTTGCTTTTTCCTGTACCTTTATCTTCAGCCTTTACAGTAAGTATTCCATTTGCATCAATTGAAAAAGAAACTTCAATTTGTGGAACTCCTTTAGGTGCAAGTTGAATATCTCCTAAGGTGAAGGTTCCTAGAGATTTATTATCTCTCGCTAAAGGTCTTTCTCCTTGCACTACATGAATATCTACTGCAGGTTGATTATCTACAGCTGTAGAAAAGATTTGCTTCTTTTCGATAGGCACTGTACTATTTCTTGGAATTAAAGGAGTAGCGACACCACCTAAAGTTTCAATACTCAAAGTCAAAGGAGTTACATCCAGCAGCAGAATATCTTTAATATCTCCAGCTAAGATACCAGCTTGAACTGAAGCTCCTAAGGCCACAACCTCATCAGGATTAATAGATAGGTTTGGTTTTTTCTTAGTTAATCTTTCAACTAATCCTTGAACTGCTGGCATTCTGGTTGAACCCCCAACCAAAAGAACTTCATCAATTTGGTTTAACTCAATCTTTGATTCTCTAATTGCATCCAGAACAGGCTTTTCAGTTCTATCTAGTAAATCTTTAGTTAATAACTCAAATTGTGATCTAGAGAGAGTTAAGTCAACATTTAGAGGCTCTCCATTAATCATTGTTAAGAAAGGCAACATAATTTGAGTTTGTTGAACTGAAGAAAGTTCAATCTTTGCCTTTTCTGCAGACTCTTTCAATCTTTGCATTACTAAGTTATCTTTTGAAAGATCTACATTGTTTTCCTTCTTGATAGTTTCAAGTAATCAATTAATAATTCTTTTGTCTCAGTCATCACCACCTAAGTTGTTGTCCCCAGAAGTAGCTAATACTTGGAAGGTACCATCTGATACATCCAACATAGAAACATCAAAAGTACCACCCCCTAGGTCATAAACTAATATCTTTTGTTCTTTATCTTTCTTATCTAGTCCATAAGCCAAGGCCGCTGCAGTAGGTTCATTAACAATTCTTACTACATCTAACTTTGCAATCTTTCCAGCATTCTTGGTGGATTGTCTTTGAGAGTCATTGAAGTAAGCAGGAACAGTAATAACTGCTTTACTTACTGGAGAACCTATTCTCTTTTCCGCATAGTCTTTTATGTATGAAAGAATGTAAGCAGAGATTTCTTCTGGACTATAAGACTTACCTTGTGCCTCTACTTTTTCATTAGTACCAATAAGTCTCTTGATGGAGATAATAGTGTTTTTGTTTGTAACCATTTGTCTTTTGGCGCTATCTCCAACAATAATTTGTTCACCTTTGAAAGAAACAACAGAGGGGACTGTTCTCTTTCCTTCCGGAGTTTCTAGAACTTTAGGTTGACCTCCTTCTATAACAGCAACACAAGAGTTAGTTGTACCTAGGTCAATACCTAGAATTATTTCCTTCTTAGACATATTCAAGAACTATTTTAGCACATTAAACCTTAGAGTGCTAAAAAACTTACTGTATAGACTTATTTCTTTCTTGAAAATAAATTAAAGGATATAAATCTAGCTTAAAAATTTATCTAGAAAATGATTAAGAGATACCAACTCTCTGAACTGGAACCTCTATTTTCTGAAGAGGCTAAATATAAGAGATGAAGTCTCTTGGAGAGAGAAGTTCTCTATGCCCTCAAGAACAATAACATTCTCAATCTTGATGAAGGAAAAATCAAAGAGTTAGAGAAATCTTGATCTTCAGTAGAGATCAATGAAGAAGAAGTGCAAGCTGAAGAAGAAAATACTAAACACGACTTTGTTGCCTTTTTAAACGTACTAGAAAAGAAACTGTGTTCTTCTCCTATCTTCAAATATCTTCACTATGGTCTAACTAGCTCTGACATTATTGATAGCGCTACATCTCTATTTCTCAGAGAGGCCAATAACAAGTTAGTTAAGTGAATAGAAGAGTTACAAACTACTCTATTTGAGCTCTCTACTAGATACTTATATGTTCCTCAGATAGGTAGAACACATGGAAGACACGCAGAACCTATCTCTTTTGGGCACAAATTTGCTATTTGTTACCAAGAGTTAGAAAATGCACTAGAACAACTCTATCTGGCAAGAAGAAATATAGAGGTAATAACTATTAAAGGGGCAACTGGCTCTTTTGCTCATATAAGTAGTGAGATACAAGAAAATTTAGCTCACAGACTAGGATTATTTACTATCCTTGGAACCACTCAAGCTTTACCTAGAAATAGACATTCTGCTTACCTATTTGCTCTATCTCAATTAGGAAAGATAATTAACACTCTAGCTATTAATCTAAGAACTCTAGCAAGAGAAGAGATATCTGAAATATCTCTTATTCCTTCTAAATCTCAAGTTGGCTCTTCTGCTATGCCCCACAAGACCAATCCAGTAACTCTTGAGAATATCTCTGGTCTTACTAGATGATTAACTAGCTTATCTGATCTTGCTAACCAGAATATAGAGTTGTGAGATGAAAGAGATATCTCTCATTCATCTAATGAAAGAGCTAGTCTAATGGATGCACCTACTCTTTTGGGAAATATAGTCTTGAAAATGAATGACTTCCTAAAGAAATTAAGAATAGATGAGTCAAGACTAAAGGAGAATCTTGATTTAACTAAGGGCTTAATTCACTCTCAAATAGTCTCATTGGCTTTGCTAGAAGATCCAAATGTTGGCTCTAGACAAGAGGCTAGAGGTATTATCTCCCAGATGACACAAGATATTAGAGCTGGAAAGGCTAATTCCCTACAGTCAGCTCTTTCTGACTCTAATTACAAAGATTCAAAGGCTTTATCTACCTTATCTAAGGTTGAAAACTTAAATCACTATCTTCAATACTTTCCTAGACTACACCAACAAATATTCAAGAAAGAAGATAAGTTAGGAGACTTATTTAACAAATATGAGATAGACAATACAACTTATTACCTAGCTCAAAGACTTAATTGAAGATATAGCTCACAGTCATTTAAGAGTGATGAAAAAGTTATTGTTGTTTCTCTCTTAAAAGAAATTTCTAGCTTTAATGGGAGACTTCTTTCTCTCTTAACCTTTCCATTAACTGTTGTATTTGTGCCTTATTCTGATGAAAGTTTCTTTTTGAAATTTGAAGAATCTAAGGCTTATAAAAAAGTATTGGAGCTCTCTAAAAGTTACTCAAAGATACTGGTAGTGAAGGAAAGAATAGAAGGAAGAAAGATACTTGAGAACTTATACAGTAAGTTAGAGAAGATAGAAGGTATTGAAGAAATAAAAAGTGTCTCTCTATTTCTTGAACTTGCTAGCTCAACAGAAAAGTCTATCTTTAGCTCTGAATATTACAAACCTACATCTGCACTACTAGATTTTTCAAGTAGTGAAACAGATATGGAAACTAGAGAGTTTAACTTTAAGAATTGAACCCCTGAAAGTAAAGTTCAACTAGTAAATTGGTTTGGTTTCTTAGTGACTGACAATGAAGGATTAAATTTAAATCAGAATATCAGCCCTCTGTAATTACCTTTAGTTAATTAATTGAGTTTTCCAGACCTTAAGAATTTTTTAGGAGAATTAGTTACTAACCTAGCTGGGGGGGGGCTCTGAATTATTTTTATTTAACAATCATCAAAAGGTGATTGGGCAAGGTATTGGTGCGGGAGTTGCAATATTAGCCGGTTTAGGAGCGGCTTTAGCACAAGGTTACATTGGTGGCAAAGCAGTTGAATCGCTCGCGAGAAACCCAGAAGTTGAAGCTTTGATATTCAAGCAATTTATAGTAGGAGCTGCTGTATGTGAGTCAGTTGCTATCTATGGATTAATTGTTGCAATATTGATAATGTTTGCCATTAAATAACTTCTAAGACACTCACTTAACACTTAAAGAAAAAGTCTTATTGAGCATAAAAATAATTGAGAATGCTCCTGAAGTTATTTGGGTTTGCAACTATTTGTAAATGAGTAGGGAGGAAGAGCAAATGAAAACAACCAGAAAAACAAAAAACACAAGAGATAAAGAAATATCTAAAGATTGAATATGGCTTGAATGAATGATTCTTGCTGTGGAATGGAATACTCAGGTGATTTAAATTTTTAAAGCTTTTTCAAAGGTTTTTTTGTGTACAGGCTAGTGTAACTCTACCTATTGGGATTTGTATGTCTCCTTCTACTTCTTGATGAGGGTATGGTTTTTTTGGAGCAGGAACTTTTGTAACTTATCTAATCTATTACTTTTACTTTGCAAAATCTAAAAAACTATTGAAGTATCAATCCAAGGTAAAAGAAAGCTTACATCTTCAAAAATGCAAATCTACTGTTAAGTGAGCTTTACTTATTAATCTTTTTCCTTTGGTTTCTATTTTTAGATATAAACCTTTTGAGTCTATAAACTACTCTCTTTCGGATTTAGTAGATACAGTAACCTTAGAACACATGAATCCTGTTCTATTTGCAAAAAAACTAACTAAGTTAAATAAAAAACCAGAGGAGTTGCAAGGTTTATCTGTAGATTTAGAGGAATTTCAGCAACCTATTGACTTGATTTAAAGGCACATAAGATTAATTATTAAATGGTCACAATGCGGGGGGGGGCAATTAGATATTTAGATGTATTCCTTACCTGTTTTTCAAAGGTTACTTGTAGTATTGAATGAACAACTATATAAAGGAATTGGTGCTGGTATCGCTATACTTGCGGGGCTTGGGGCCGCTATTGCACAAGGTTATATTGGTGGCAAAGCAGTTGAGTCCTTAGCGAGAAATCCTGAAGTTGAAGCTTTGATATTCAAGCAATTTATAGTAGGAGCTGCTGTATGTGAATCAGTAGCTATCTATGGATTAATTGTTGCAATTTTGATAATGTTCGCCTTGCAAGTGCCATCAGATCAAAACTAATAAATAAAATCAGATTTAATTTCAAGAGCCCTTTAAAGGCTTTATTGGCCACACAATAAGCCCACTAAATAACTAATTAATGGGTATTAAAGAATTATTAAGTGAATTAACTCTAGCTGGGGGGGGGCAATCTCTTTTTTTTAAAAAATGGTGAGGAAGTGATGGGGAGAGGTATCGGGGCTGGAGTGGCTATTCTGGCGGGCTTAGGGGCGGCATTGGCTCAAGGATTTATTGGTGGAAAGGCAGTAGAGTCTTTGGCAAGAAACCCAGAAGTTGAAGCTTTGATATTCAAGCAATTCATAGTCGGAGCCGCTGTATGTGAGTCTGTAGCTATCTATGGATTAATAGTTGCTATCTTAATAATGTTTGCTCAACTCAAATAGTTATTTTTAAATTAAAGGTTTTTAGATTATTTATTAATTAATGGGTCTGAAAGATTTATTAAATGAGTTACTTGGGGGGGGATATTCTTTTTATTTACTTCAAGGACAGGAGAAATATATTGGTAAAGGAATTGGTGCGGGAGTTGCAATATTAGCCGGTTTAGGGGCGGCTTTAGCTCAGGGATATATCGGGGGTAAAGCAGTTGAGTCCTTGGCAAGAAATCCTGAGGTTGAAGCTCTAATTTTTAAGCAATTCATAGTTGGAGCTGCTGTATGTGAGTCAGTTGCTATCTATGGATTAATTGTTGCGATATTGATAATGTTTGCTGTTAATGGTTAATTAGTTGCTTGTTGATCCAAAGCTTATTTTTGGGACAGTTGCGGCGGTTGGGATCACTGTGCCTTGGTATTTTATTTTGAAAAAGCAATGTTCTCTAGAACGGACCTCATATTTCTTTAAAGCTTCTATTGATGCGAACGAATCCATATTAGAGTGCTCAGGTAATGGGAAAAGTTATTCAGTATTTTTAGTTAATAAGGATAGTTCTTTAGGCCGTCCAGAAAATAACTCTTTTTCTTTTAAAGTTGTGGACAACAATGAAAACAAAGTAAAGTGAGGTCCTGATGTTAACTCCAATGACAAATGGGAAGATTGGGGTGTACAGATAGTTAAAAAGAGTGGGGAAGTTGGAAATGATAAAGTGGGCATGAAAGTTCCAAAAATAGGAAAATCGTTTGCCAACTGATCGAGGGCGGAAATTCCTTGTCAAAAAAGTTTGTTGAAATTAAAGAAGAGTGATTGTGCCGGTAGTTTTTTTACAGCAAATAAAACTCAATTTACTGTTTCTCCTGATTTAAAAGTTATAAGTATTCAAAATGAAAAATTTGATTGAGAAGAAAGATTTAAGCCCAAACAAATTTTTTGTTCTAGATAAGAAAGGGAATTTAATGGCTTTTGATGAAAAAACTTATACAGTTGTTAAATTATCAAGTTACAAAAAAATTAGTAGTAAAGTGATAAATCTTGAAGAGTTAAAGCAATCAGAGGTTCTAAGAACCATCACTATTCCTTTGGTAGTTCCTTCAGAGTAAGAAATAATTGATGATATTAATTTAGATTTATATAACTCACCTTTAAATGCCTGCTATAGCAAGCCTGTAATTAATGAAAAAGATGGTAAGAAACAAAGTTGACGGGATGTAAAGTTGACAGTTGAGGGGGAGGAAAACTTAACCAAAAGAAAAAATTGTTCTGTTTAATAACAGACAATGGACGCTTTGGAAAAGCTTGCTTTTCGGGAAGAGGAAAGAAGATTAAGTGACTAAATACTTTTAAAGATGAAGACATGATAGATGGCTGAATCAAAAACAGATTAATAGGATGTGATTTGATTGAAGAGTTCTGATATTCATATGAGGATACAGAGAAATTTGGAGTAGTTACTAAATAGGTTTGGGAAGATTATGGTTGTGACAAGATATATCTAAAGAAAACTACTAAGACACATAAAGATTAAAAGGGGATTGAAAGGGATGTTTGGTTAATTTCTTTTCCTCTTTCACTCACTAATTCTTAGTGAATTTCTTTTTATTGAAGGGTTAATAGTTAAAAAGTTGTTGCCCCCTTAAATCATCAAGTTTATTTTTCGAAATAATAGAAAAGTGTCGAAGGGAAGTTTAGATTAAAAAAAGAAATTAACAACTACTAAATTAACTCTTTAAGAAACTAATTAAAGATTGCAAAATTGTAGAAAAAGGTCTTACTGCTATTTTTATCTACTAATTCACATCTAAGATCATCTCCCTCTAACATCTTGGTTTCGATTCGACACTTTTCAGAAAGATTTACATTATTGAAATAAGTTCATCCTCCTTTTCTCGGCCTTTTGCAATGCTTATATAGATTCTGTTATTACTATCTTTCAAGCCAAAAATTACTTGTCCATCATTTCTATATTCAGCAGTAGTAATTTCTTTAAGAGATTCTCTTCCCATCTCTTTTACAGAATCCCTCGCGCCTAGGTAGTAAAAACTAGTTTTTTCATTTTTATCTTTCTTATTTTTCTTGCAAGCATATAGAGCATGGAAGTCATCCTTTGAACCTGCAGGATTTTGAACTAATTGACAATTCTTATAATCTAATTCCTTAATACTTCTGAAAAATTACTGTTTTCTTGATACTTAGCTCGCCCTCTTCTTCCAGTTTCTACAAATGAACCAACAAGTCTATTAATGGTTCCAACAATAGCTTGTGCAGATTCTCTTGCGTGTTTTTGCAGATCTTTAGAAGAACAAGATTGTGACATATCGCGACAGGAAGAACAACTCCACCCCCTATAGTTACAACTCCTAATAGCGTTTTAACAATAAACAACATATCTCTTTTTTAAATTGTTGATAAAAATTCTAGATTTTTATCCACAATAAAGAATTATTTGAGAAGTAAAGAGTTTCAATTAGCTTCAAATTTCAGCTTAAAAGGTAGTTTGATTCCTTCTGTGGTTACAAACTCACCATTCTTTATTTGTGTCTTAGAGGGGTCTCAAATGTAATAGTCTCTACTAGAAGAAAGGGGAATATCTACTACCTTTAAACAACCTTTTTGTGACGGACTAGATTTTTTACAACTCGCAACTTTCGTTTCTGATCCAAGAATAGTCCCATGTGTTTCATACTTTCTTTTTCACATTCCATTTAGACCTGTCTTGCTGAAGATTAGATCGTGCACTACAAAAAAAACCTTTAGCTTTTGTGTCGTTCCCTAAAGAAGTTCATATGCGTTGTTTGGTCGCTGGCCCTGTTTCTTTCTTTTCTCCATATAAAAATCCTGTTCTGGATCATCTTGCAGTTCCGGAATCGCCACTAGAATTCTTTTTTTGCAAGCGAGATCCCCAAACAATTCCCAATGTTCCTTTTTCTCGAGATAGACCAATAATTGATACTTCTCTCGCCCCATCTTTACTTTTCAATCCTGTTTTTATAAATGTGGGAGGCGTGTTTTCCCCCTCTCTACTATATTCTTTGAAAAGCGCTTGGTCACAGTGACCATTTTGAATGGTCCTGCTTTCGTCATTCTTGATTTTGCAATGTTTATCTATTCCTCCATGTTTATTTTGAATTAAGCTAACTAAACCTGTTACTTCAACTTCTTTAGTGTTTCTATTACTTCCTATAAGTAGAAACTTTTTTGGAGTTAATCCTTTTTGTTCTTTATTGGTGGAATCTCCAATAATTGTCTTATTGCCTACTTTTTCTACTAAAAATAGTTGACCCTCTGCTTCTTGTTGTTGTCTGTTCTCTAAACCTCTTCTTAACCTCTTTAGAGCCTTATCTTCTTTGAAAAAGTCTGTTCCATTAACTCTTGCAATATAACCAAAAGAGTATTCTGTTTTCTCTTCAAAGCCCCCCCCAGCCACGAAGAATTAAAGAAGGGGGTAACAAGGCCAGTCTTTCAGTCAGTGTTTGTGACTGTTGAAGCTACTTGAAATACTCTTTCTGAATCTTTATTAAATCCAAAGAATGAAAAAATGCCTAATAAACTGCCGGTGGCAACTAATCCTTTACTTATGGTGATTGGACTTTTAAGCAATCTAGTTAAAACAGCTAAATATTAAATTCTGGAAATTTTAAAGTTATGTCTTTCTTCTCTTAGGTATTCAGGGATTGAAAAAGTCTACTCTTTTGCAAAATAAAGTACCTAATAATTAATGTTTAAGTTGGATTTATATAAAGAAAAAACATTAAATTAATACATCCATGTTATCTTTTTTGGTTAAAGTCGGTGGTGCAATATTAGCAACAGGTGCAACTATTTCTATTCCTTTAGTAATTATTTATGGAAAAGAAAATTCTAATTTTGAGACAAAAAGATTTAAAGAAGGTCAAAAATGTTTTGAAATGGGAATAGAAAAGAATATAGAGGAATCAAAGCTTGTTATATGTGCAGATGCTAAATACTATCTCTATGGTCAAGATAAGGAATTTAAAGAAATTAAAAGTATTAAAAGAACAGACGCAGACAAGCAAATAACAGTTACTTTAGGAGAGATAAAAAACTCTAAAACCTTAACCCTGTCTGACAGTCAATGGAATAGTCTTTCAAGTGGTTTAAATCTGCAAAGAAGTTGTAATTTAACGGGAATAGATGGCGAGCAACCTTTCTTATCCTGTTCTCTTTCTTCTCGAAGAAAATGAGAAGCAACTATTAAATTAACTTCTTTAAATTACCTATCAGGTATCTCTTCTTAAATCCCGATATGTTATTTCCATTATTTAAGACATTGACAATTGGAATCTTTTCTATTGCAACAATTGCGACTGCTTTCGTTTTAGTAATTTCTCGATCTCCGCGATAACAAGATAGCAAATTAAATAATCAAACAAGTTCTAATGTTTCTATTGGGGGTTCTAGAGTAACTACATCTTCAACACAGTTACAAAGAGATAGTCAATTTGATAGTTGTTTGGATCAAAACTTAAAAGTGAAAATACAAAATAGTCGGTAAGAGGGAAGAATTATTTTGCTAACTGAAAAAGGAAGTTCAAAATATCCTAGCTCAGAATGAACTGTAAAAGAAGCAATCTATACTTCTGGTCAGTGCAATAGAGCTGTTTAACTGCATTAGGAGGGTAAATAATATTTCCGAATACCTAATAAAATCTCTGTTACATTTCCAGCAGAATAAAAAGTTGTTGCGAGATGCGCAAGACATTACTCTTGAAAGTAAAAATTTCTCACTATCTTAAGGTAGTAAGTTTGATTGAAAAAAGAATTTAAACAAAGTCCTGTGTTCTGTACCAATTAACCAAAACCGGTGACTTAGAGGGCTAAATTAAAAGAAAACAATTAAATTAAATAAATAGTTTTTTCAAAAAATAAACTATGCGGGGAGGGGCTGTAGCTAAGTTAGCTACATTTACCGGTTCTGCTGTATTAGTCGGCGGTCCAGTTGCAGGTACACTTTATTTCTTACTTCCCTCTACTTCCGTTTCTGGCAGTGGAAGGGCAAATAATCCTAGATTTGTAATGGCGAGAGTTAAAGAAACTGATCCAGAATTAAGTTTTGCTTATGATAGTTTCTTCAAAGGGGGCGGGGCAGCAGTTGGCAAGCCAGTTCCCTTTAAAGATGCAAATATTAGTTTTGATGGTTACAAGCTAAAAGAAGGAGATATATTATGTAGTCCGCAACAAAACGGAAAGTTCTACATGTTAGAGGAAGTAACTGGTAGAGGAAAAGCTGTTTCCACTTACAAAATTAAGGGGTATGATCACTCAGGAACGATTACAAGATGTAATTTACATGATTTTCCGGCTCACATCAGAAAAGATGAAAGTAAAACCATTGAATTAAAGGGGCTTAGAAACTACCAAGCTAGAAATTCATATTCAGCTGGAATAGATACCATCTACGTCTCTAGTTGTTCTTTTGAGTTAAAGAAAAAAGATAATCAATTTAGTTCAGACGCAAATTGAGGTATTGCTTGAAATCATTGCAAACAAAATGAGTATGGAAAAAATCCTTGAGATTTTGTCCCAACGACGCAATTAGGAGTAAATTATGAAATTAAATAGTTTTTTTAAATAACGGAAAGGATTTTTAATTTAGTTACATTACTAGTAGTTCAGATTAGTAATAACTAAAGAAAAAATGGCGGGTTAGTTAAGAAGTTTTTTCTTACTCAGGAGTAGAGCTAACACTTATACATATAGAAGTTTCTCCGGGCTTTCGACTGGTGTTTGTTTCTGAACATGGTTCTTGTCCCCCTCTTCGCTCTTCTCTTCCTTTAAATTTCTTGATTGCTCGTGCAGGCATGAATAATAATTCCGCAAAAATTTCTCCGAAATGTGAAGAGAAAGATTTAAGAGTTTCTCTTTTAGTTACAAAATCAAAGAAAGCTAATACATATTTTCAGGATGAGAAAAGTTTTGTTCTCGTCTCTCCGTTTGTCAATATGTATACCCAATCAGAAATTATTCAAGGCGACCTAGACATCACTCCTTTAAAAAACTTATAGTTTCAGAACTGCTTTAAAACTCCTCAAACTGAGTCTCTTTTGTCTTTTTCCTTAACTCATGTATAGGCTGTTTTTGCGAAAGGAGTTATATATTCACTTCAGACTTCTTGACTTTGCTTGCTCACTCATTGGGCTGGAGAAATTTTTCCTCCTGTTCCCTGTTCCTGAGCAGACACACTTTGCCCTCTTGCCCCAAATCTACTAAAGAGACTTGCTAGTGTTGAAGAAAAGCCGCTACTTACTGAAGTGTGAATTAATCCTGAAAAAGTAGATAGTCCCAATAAACCTATACAACCAAGTGCAATTCTGTTTTTGAGAAGAGGACTTTCTAGTATTCTCATTACTAATTAATCCAAATAAAACCTTTTTAATTTTCTTTTTTATTCTCTTTCTGTTGGTACTTGTCTGTGTCTTATATCACTGAAAAAGAATAAGTTAGATGTTTCTCGTACTAATGCCCCCCCCCCAACACAAAGAATTCATAAGTTTATTTTTTAACTTCAAAAAAGATTACCAAAAAGAGAGAATAGAGTTCTAGATTCTTTAAAGTTCTTTCCAGTTTTTATTTTGGCTGCAACTTCCAGCATTCATCCAGATATTCATCAATCATCTAAAGTATCCTTCAAATCTAAATATTCTCTCAAAGTGTCCTTTTCTAAGGTGTAGACTGTTTCTTCAGGTTTTGTACTGCTTGTACTACCGCTTGATGTTGAGTTCTGGCTTGCATTCTTGATTGCACTTGTTTGACTGGCGATCCTATCAGATAACTTTTTAAATTTCTTTGTGACCTTCTCTGGTTCATTTAGTCAATTGAAAAGAAGATAGTTAAATACATCTTGACCTGCTTTAAATTTTCCTTTCCACTCTGGATCGCTTGTGCCTAACAAAAACTTCCCAACCTTAAGTGTGTTTTGTAACGACTCTGTCTTAAACAAATCTATAAATGTTTGTCTGCTTTGTCCTCCAGACAAAAAGAAAGAAAGTGTGTTGTAAATCTTGGTGTGAAATTTCTCAAAGAACAATGTATACATTTCCCTCTTAACCAGAGAGCTAAAGAAAGTCTTTAGACCAGTTCACCAGTTTGTATAAGTTTGGGGAATTTGTGTAAAAGCCTGTGCGGCTGGCTTAATAGCTCAATCAAAGACACTCTGTCCTGCCTGTGAAACTCATCCTCAAGCCGCGACAAGCCCATTTGTTTGCCCCGAAGAAGAACTTGAAGATCCACTTCCACCGCCCCCCCCAGAAAAAATTTCTTGAAATTTAGTACCTATTGAGTTAAACCAACTTCCTTTGTTATCTCCTACAGCTACTCCAGCGACTGAAGCTGAACCTAATAACAACAAACAACCATAAGCTACTTTGGTTTTATGAATCGAGCCCCCTGTTAAAGAAAACAATGCTTGTAGTTGGTTGTTTGCTTAGATTAACTAACTTTTAAGATTTCAAGACTTACTTTTTAGGTAGGTATTCAAGTTAGGATTGTGTCTTAATAGTTGAGACTTGTAAGAGATTGCTTGATTTTCAGTTCCAGTTAGTAAGTCAAATCCTGGAAGAATAATCTTTCCTTTTTCATCAACCACTCAACTAGCTCTTAAAGGTTCAACAAACCCAAAGTTGAAGGATTCATTGTACATTCTGTAAAGACCCAACAGCTCTCCATGTTGATTTAGTACCATAGAACCTGAAGCTCCTCTGCCTAAGAAGGTGTTGTCTATTAGGTAGTTGTATCCCCAACCATTCAATTGCTTACCATTTCACATAATCTTTGAGTCATTAGTGATACTGTCTACCTTGTTTATATCTGCGTGTCCAGGTATTACTTGACCTCTACTGTTTAGTAAGTTGTATGTGATTAAGTCATCATTTCCTCTAACTTTCTTAAAGTAAGTCAACTTACTATTAGTTAGTTCAGTATCGTAGTTAGGGTAATAGTAGTCATAATGACTTCATCTATTTTGTTGTATAAGCTTCAGCTTCGCATTGATATTGAATGACAAGTTATCTGAAACTGAACCTGGATAACCACCAATATAGTATCTATCTTCTGAGTTTGCTAACTCATGTGCATCATAGGTACTCATTAACTCAGGAGCAAAGAAATCAACTGCTGGTCTTTGTCTTTCTACCTTTGTCTTGTAATACTTGTCATATGTTCCATTAGTCATAATTCTTGCTTGATCTTCATTAGCGAAATCTACCTCCATAACACCAAAGTCCTTGAAGTAACTCTCTTTACTATTTTTGTGACCAGAAACTGTATATCTTGGTCCTAGGAAATCTATAGCTGCATAGACTAACTTCGGATTGGAGATAGTTGTGGTGTATATAGTTTGTCTTTCAGAAAGATTTCAGTAACTATAAGAGTTTCTGAAACTATTAACTCTTGTTGTGTCTTGAGGATAGATATTTCTGTCATATTCATCCTTTTCGGTGTATAGTTGCAGTTCTGACTTGTTATTAAGAATTGCATCTTCACAACTATTTAGATATCTACCATAGCTTGCAAGTCTAAGGTTACTTAGATATTCACTAGCTATAGGTAGGCTTACGTTATAAGGATTGCTCTTGAATCTAAACATATTAATTACGTGTAGATTAGTTGCAATAAATCACTTAGTTGGATATTTGCCATCTTTTGGCATTTCAAAGTCTAGTAATCAGCCAGTTCCAGCAGAACAAGGCATTCCTAGCTTCAAAGTATGATCCTTTATTACCTTGTATACAGAGGCTCTATCTCCAAATCCGTTGTAGTAAAGAGTATTTAACTTATCTCTAACTTTTGCATTAGCTTTAAAGCCTACGTGATAGCTATTTCTATAGCTATTAGCTATGTCCTTTCTAGTTAGATACTCATCTGATTTAGAGATAGCTGATCAAGAGTTGTAAACCTTATTCTTTTTTAGAAAGTCTTTATTAGGCAAAAACATCTTGTCAGCAAAGTAAAAGAAACCATCATCTACATAATTACCTGCTAACTTTCAATAGATTTGATGACCTCCTAATCCAACCCCTAATACTAAAAGTACTTTTAGTCCATTAAGTACTGAGGAAGTAAGAAAAGCCACAGCTTAAAAAGAACTAAAGATTAAATAATAACTGAAATCTTATTTTAATTATCTTATGGTGCCAATAAATAAGGTAATAGTAATTAATAATAACTAGTTTATGTCCTTTTCTTGACCAAGATTATTTGGTTTTTCTCTACCTATTCTTGCACTAGGCTCTCCAATTGCAATCACAATACCTAAGCAACTGTTTTCTGAGACTCCCTCAATATATCACTACTTCTTTAGAGTACCTTTTGCTAATGGAGATAATCACAAGCAAGATCAAAAACTCTCTGAAGATAGTAATAGACTAGCTGGTTACTACAAGAAATACCTAAATCACCAAACTCACATAAACAAACTCTCTGATTTTGGTACTTCTTCAATGGAGGGTAGTAGTCAACCTAATCTCTTCATTCAAGTACAGAGAAAAGAAAACATCAAGAATAGAGAGTGAGAGTGACTACAAACAGTTAAGTTCAATCAACTAACTGTTGATAGATGAATTGAAAAAAATCCTAATGATACAGAGATAATAAGTGATTCAGATCTATTTAAAGAATTAATAAAGGTAGAACATTTATTGCAAGAAAATGCAAAGCTAACTAGAAATGCTCTAAACCAAGATGCTATTGATATCTATTTCAAGACTGCTTATATAGATAAAGATGAAATAAGAAAGTTAGTCTATGTACCTACAAGTAAAACCAGTCAAAAGAGCTGGTTCGTCTGATTAGATAAAGAATTACTTAGACTAAAGCTAAACTTTGGATTTCATATTTGATTCTTTAACCAACCAGAGCTAACTAAATATGGTTTTGTAAAGAGTTACTTTAATACAAGAGAAAAGAGTCAACGCAAAGAACAATTAACTGCTCTCTATGAATCTCTATCACAAGATGAAAAAGACTTCTTTGAGCTTTATTTCCAAACCTGAGTAAATAAAGGAACTAATAAAGACTATGAGAGAGCAACATTGAAACCAATGGAGCTTGAATCTAAAGATCTAAATATTGCTTATCACTGACTATCAGATAAATCCAAGAGTCTAGGTCTATTTAAAGGTCACTTAGTTCAAGTGTTAAAGGGGGGAGACAAAGAAGCCTTCGAGTCTTTCTTTCCTAACCACATTAACTATGCAGGAGGTCCAGATGCTCTTTATGAACTAAAGGGAAATAATGAATATCAATCAAATGTCAAACTAACCATTACTCCTAATAAACAAATAGATAAAGACTGGAATGTACCAATCATGCTGGACTGAATTAAACATTACAGTGTAAAAAATTTCACTCTAAGAACACAAGATGACCTAAAAGATCAATGACCAGCTCTATTATTAGATTCCAAAGATTCTTCTAATAGTTTCCCTGTAATAAGAAGTAACTATCTATCTCAACCCATTTCTACTTAATGCTTTAGGTAGAAAAACTCCAAGATGGATAGTTATCTATCCCTTGTAGCCTTTTTCTTTTTTCTATTTGCGGTAGTTACTTATAAGTACAGACTTCCGGGACTTTTCTCTTGTCTCTTTCTAACTATAGGTTGTGGTTCTATATATAGTATCTTCTTACTTTCTGGCCTAACAAGAGATAAGTCAACTTTATTCGCCCTCTTAGCTCTTTTATTCTTTTCAATCTCTAACTCTCTACATTTCTTTAGCTGAATTAAGAGATATCTAAGAACCAATAACTATACAGTGAGAATGGCTATCTATCTAGCTAATAAGAAACACAATGTCTATCTTTATGAGCTAGCTCTTATGCTCTTAATTCCTTCTTCTTTATTTATCTTCTTACTACCTCCATCACTAAAAGAGATGGGAATAGTACTAGCTCTAGGAGCTTTATTTATATTTGCCGTTTGATTCCTATTCTCTAATTTCTATCTCCCTAGACTAGGTTATCTAGGAGAAAAGAAACAATCCTATTTATTTTCTGACTATGTAGCTGAGGCAGATAAAGAAAGAGCTACACTAACCTATTCAAACCTAATAAGAGAGTTAAGATCCGCGGGAAAACAGTCTACTCTCAAAGACGAAATAAAGAAGAGAAAAGCAAGTATAGCCCCATTAGACTTCGCTCCTCTTGTCTTTCTTCTAGGAACTATTGGTTTCATACTTTGACTCTCTAAGTGTGGTCTTAACTACCCTAGTTTTTTTAAAAACAATAAGTTACTTTCTTTTGATAAAGGAGTTCAAGAAAAAATAAAAAGCTCTATGGATGGCCTGAAAGAACAAATTAAAGAACTAAAAAATAATGTTTCTGAAACTGTCAAAGGTAAGTTAGCCTCTTCTTCTAGTTGATTTCACTACTTAATACCAGAAAGTGTGGATATCTCAAAGATACTTGCAGCCTTTAAAGGTGAAAATGGAAAAACAACTTTAGGAGACAAAACAAATTGACATATTCAGGAGACAGAGGCCTTTTCGGTCATGCCTTCCCTAGAAAAGACTATTAGCTTAATATTCTTTTCTTTAATTCCTTTAACTATTTACAACCTATTTAGATTTGGAACTTCTAGTGCTATCTCTTTGACTCTCTCGACTGTATTATTCCTAGGGTCTGGTTATTTATCTCTTTTATCTGGTTATTTCTTAAAAGTACCAGAGTTATTCCCTCAATTAATTCTCGCCACTTTCTTTGTTCTTTTGGGCTTTTGAACTATGACAATACTAAATGCCAAAGAAGAGTCAAAGTACTCTCAATCAGAAGAAAAAGATAGAAGATTAGTATTCCAATATCAAGCTAGAGGTATTAAAGCAGAATTAAAGAGAGAGATAGGATTCTACTCTTTGGCTTTCTCGGGAGTTGCTATTTTCGCTCTTGCCGCTCCAGAATATGACTTAGTGTATGCTTTTGTTTTCTTTCTCTTCTTAGTACTTTGTATCTCTCTATTCTTTGTTCCTATGACAACCTGTTTGTGATCTAACTTAAGACTACTAAAGGATAGATACTACTATCACCTAGTTGGTTTCTTTGTAAGAGAGAAGAATAGATTGCAAGAATATGGAACAGAAGAAGAGAATGTAATGGGAATTAATTACTAATGGGAGCTATAGTTTCGAAATTCTTGTAATTTAAATCATTCTTCATGAGCGGCTGGAGAGTCTGAGGAATAAGGTAAGGCGGGAGCAATTTTAGGAGGTTCTGGAGTATTTGCACTTGCTCCTCCTCAATATCTCTGCAGTATGTCCAGTATTAAGTTCAATATACTGGTGACAGTTAAAACTCCTGTGGAAAGGCTCATGGCTGTAATTCCTCCTTGAGTTTCTTGTTTTTCGAGAGTGGTTAGCTTTTTCATCTAAACCAATCAAGGTAATCCAAAGTTAATTGAATTTCTTGATGGATAAGGGGTTAGTTTCAAAGAAGGTCTATAGGCCTCTGAGGCATAAGCAAAGAAATCTCTTTTATTGCTTTGATAGTTATTGGAACCATAAGAGGAATATCCACCTCTATAAGGGAAAGAAAAATTATTGGTTGGTCTCTTAGTAGAAAGAGAGATTATTCCCTCAATAATCATTCAGATGCTTGGAATAGATGAAAGAGCTACAAGTGACAAGTTAGAAGTATTTCACTTAAATTTGTTGCTGGTTGTTTTTGAAACTCCTTTTTTAGCGAAACCAGCTAGTATTTCTTGCTTTTCTGCTAGAGATAACTTTTCCATTCTCGAGAATTGACTAACTGGTTCACTATATTTATTAGTCGATTTTCTAAAAAAGGATGAAAAAGACTATAAATATCACATATATTTCCCTTCATAGATGTACTTTAGATGCTTGAATAGATCGTATCTAAAGACAGCAGCTGCACTGGAATTTTCTGCTTCAGCGTGTTGTAGTGTTTTTATTTGTTCCCCTGACTTCTTCTTTTCTTCTTCTATCTCTTCTATCTTGTCTGAACCATATACAAAAGGAGTCCCATCTTTGTAAATGATGATGGTAGGAATTCCTGAGATCTTACTTCCAAAGTAATAGGTTAGGAGAGAATGTAACTTTCTGAAAGATACAGCAGACTTATCATTTCTCATATTGTCTCCTTTTATTCTTCCTTGATTAGTTAAGGTATTTGGTCACTTGTTTCAGGGAATGGTATATAGTTCATCATTATTTCTAATTCCCATTTCTGGTACCTCATCGCTGAAAAAGATGAATTCTATTTTTTTTAGTCCATCAGGATTGTTTTTATTTTCGTGTTTAGCTAGTGAGTAAGTCTCGAAGAAGATTCCATTCTTATAAATATTCTTTAAATCAGCTCCTAATCAGGTCTTTGGAGATTCATTTTCGCTGTAAAGCATATTGTTACAGTTTGGACAGGCCTCGGATCCAAAATAAAGTACATAATTTCCATGATTGTATTTTTTAGTTCCTCTAATTAGTTCTGAATTGGAGGCTTCCTTTACTTCTGGAAATTTCTCAAACTTGGATTGATCACAGGTGTAAGTTCCATTACTGCTATTATTTTCATCATTACAAGTTCGACTGTTACCTGAACTAGCTTGCTGTAAAGCCTGTTGATCTACAACTGCATACTTTGCTGGCTCAGGATTAAATTTTCTAAATAAATATTCTTCATATCTATCTCCAGTAACTAATACTGGTACAGCAATAGTTCCTCCACCTAATGCACTACCACCTACAATAGTTAAGAGTTTTGCTTTTTTAAAAAGAATGGAAAGAAGTCAATGCATAATAAATAAAATTAAGGACTTTTTTATTTTTTAATACTTTTTAAAATCAGTTAGAAAAATATGAGTAACAACATAGTTGAATGTTTCATTGAAATTTCTAAACATTCAAATATCAAATATGAACTAACTGAGAATAAGTTAAAGCTAGATAGAGTATTATTTGGCTCTTTGGTATATCCGCATAACTATGGATTTATAGTTAATACTCTTTCAGAAGATAATGACCCTTTAGATGTTCTTTTGATCTCTAACTTTTCTTTAACTCCAGGTACTTATGCAGAAGGAAGAGTGTTAGGAGCTCTAGAGATGGTAGATGCTGGAGAAGAAGATTTAAAGATAATAGCAGTTATGGATAAAGATCCTAGACTAGCTCATATCAACTCTTTATCTGAGTTACCTAACTTCTGATTCGAAGAATTAAAGAACTTCTTTGAAGAGTACAAGAAACTAGAAAAGAAAGAAGTGAAGATAGGTAATCTAGTTCCTTTGAGTGAAGCTCTTGAATTTATTAATAAGGCGAGAGATAAATACAACTCTAAACTTTAAATACTGGCACACCCAATAGGACTTGAACCCATACTCTCTTGATCCGAAGTCAAGTGCTTTATCCAATTAAGCTATAGGTGCAGAGCTTAATGACTTCTTCAAAGAAAACCTTATTTCCTGATCCCTTCTCCTTTGTTCAGGAGGATCTGGATGAATTCTTTGGAAAAATCAATAATGAATTTAACCTCTCTCTCAAGACAGCCTTGAGAGAATTTACAGAATATCATACCCACAAATGCAATTACACTGGATTTATCTCTGATCCAAAAGATCTAACTATCTATTATCAATTCAACTTTGATCCAAATAAAAATCTAGCTACCTTAGAGAAGTGTTTCTTTGTCTCTCCTGAAGCAAGACACATACTAACACATAACTATCTATTGGAGTTAGATTCTTATACCAAATCCAACATAAAAAAATATGTAAATAAGGTGAAATCAGCTAATGTAGGTAGAGAGTTATTTGGCTATGAAGATAAGTTCAAGGGATTAACCTTCTTTGCTGATTTCAATAGACTAGAAAAACATCAAGCAAAAAAGATGTTACTTGACTACTCTTACTTAAGAGATAAGAATCAACAATTATTAATTCTTAGAAATCTAAATAACAACTATGACTATGATGTCCTAAAAGAAGTGGTAGTTAAGTTTGATCTTTCTTTCCTTAAAGAGTGTTCATTCTTTGAGAATGAAAGATATGCTAGCTTTAAGCAAATACTTCCTCCTAACTTAATTATTGAGTTACCAATAGCTCTAGATTATGAGTTGAATCTTATACCAGAGAAGTTAAAGAAAGAACAACTAATAGACTTAAATTCTCTTAAGATGGATATTTCTTAATGCCAGAGGTAAAGAGTCTAACTAGTCAAGAGGAACTACAAGAGCTTTTACAAGGCTCTCACGATCTCTTGTTAGACTTCTATGCTGACTTCTGTCCCCCTTGCAGACAACTAATGCCTATATTGTTTAGTCTTTCTCTGCAAGAGAAATATCAAGATATTAAGTTCATTAAGATTGATGTTTCTAGTTTTCCCAAACTAGCCAGAAAGTATGAAGTCTCTTCCATTCCTACCCTGATACTTATCTCTAAAGATAGTGTTAAGCCTATTGAGAAGCGTGTGGGGTTCATGAATATAGATGAACTGAGTTCTTTACTAGATAGTTACTTTTTTTAGCTAAATATGGCCAATGGCCATATAAATAGCGAAAAGATTCTGCTTTATGCGGGGATTACTCTAGCTGCTTTTCTAGTTCTACTCTTTGTAAAAAAGATCTTCTTTAGGTTTTGGCTACAACAGAACTTCTTGATGTTTCCAAGCCTAAACATAAACACTATCTCAAGCATTGCAATGATTATTGCAACAAATACTGCAATAATCTTCACTATTACCTTTTTGACCCATAACTTACTAGGAATAGTCTTTCAGATCTATCCAGGTAGTAGGTTATTAATTGAAACTATTCTGATCAAGATAGGGGGCGGTTTATATGGTCCTGTTATTGGTATTTTGATTGGACTATTAACAGACCTATTAACTGTGGTCTTAACCTCTTCAGTCTTTAACTATGGTTACTTGTTGGCTGCTGTATTTAATGGATTCTTAGGTGGCTTTATATATATGTTTGGAGAGAGCGTTTCTAAGAAGAGATGAAAGAATGGACAAAATGCTATTTGCGTAGTTGCTTTAACTGCGCTTACAGCAACTGCTTATTACTTTTTCCATAAGGCTACATTCATTGATGGAAGTTCTGTTTCCTTAAATATCTTCTCCAAATCTCTTGAGTTCCCTAAATTATTTTTCACTGGCTTTTTGGGTGTTATAGGAGGTCTTTTATTGTTGGGTATGATAGCTTGTCTTTGTCTTTCTTCTGATAAGTTATTTCCTTCTTTATCAGAAAAGGCTGAGAAGTGAGGTGTTATTTTGAGACTAACAATACTAAACTTTCTAGCCTATGTATTAGTAGATATAATTACACTTCCTTTATTTGATATAAAGATCTCTACCTTGCCTTTTGAACAATTCTTTATTATGAGAAATTTCTTCCTAATACCTTCTGTGGTGTTTTCTTCCTTGATTATTTGAAAAATATTTAAGTTAAATAAAAAGCTGCAGTTTACAACCATTAAAGATAAGTTGCCCCTACCAAAGAAGAAAAAGGCCCCTAAATTCTGTGCTAAATTGCATCCAAATTTAATTTTTTAATCCAAATTGGCTTAATTTGCTAATAAATGTATAAAAATTATTTGCTTTGAGTAAAGTAGAGAAGTTTTTAATAGAGAATAGGTTCATATATCCCTCTAGCTCCATTTATGGAGGGATGGAAAATAGTTGAGACTATGGTCACTTAGGAGTTCTTCTAAAGGAAAACCTAAAGAAAGCTTGAATCAAACACTTTGTAAGTACTCAAAAGAATACTTTGTTGTATGACGGAAACATACTAACTAATAAAGAGATCTGAGAGGCGACAGGTCATATCAAACATTTTGAAAGACAATTAGTAGAGTGCAAAGATTGCAATACTAGATTTGAAGAAATAACTGAGTCTTGTTCTTCCTGTGGATCTAAGAACTTAACTGAACCAAAGAGTTTCAATCAAGTATTTAAGGTAGATAACTTCTACTTAAGACCTGAAACAGCACAAACAATCTTTGTTAATGCAAAGTTGATCTCTCTGAGTCCTAGATTGAAATTTCCTTTCAAAGTGGCTCAAATGGGTAAAGCCTTTAGAAATGAGGTCACAACTGGTAGAACTATCTTCAGAACTAAAGAGTTTGAACAATTAGAGTTAGAGGAATTTACCTTTCCAGAAGAAAACGAAAAGGCTCTACAGTCCCAAAAGGAACAAATAACTTCTTTCTTGATTTATCAGCTGGGATTCTCTCCTGACTCTTTCCACTTCAAAACTATAGAAGGGGATGAACTCCCCCACTACTCTAAGAAAAACTTAGATCTCTACTACAAGTTTGAATTTGGCGAGGAAGAGCTCTGGGGAATAGCTAATAGAGGAGAGTTTGATCTAGATTCTCACCAAAGACACTCTAAAACTAAGCTTCACATTCAAGCCAACAATAATCAAACTACCTTATTACCACACATAGTAGAACACTCAGTTGGACTAAATAGATTGATGTTGGCAACAATTACTGAGTTTCTACAAACTAGAGATAACAGGGCTTGAGAGATATTGGCCCTTCCTTTCTCTTTAGCTCCATTTAAATTTGCTGTTTTACCTCTGAGTGCACAACAAGAAATGGGGGCTCATAGATTAAATCAATGGCTCCAAAGATTTCCTATTACCTCCATTATCTCTAGTGGGGGTTCAATAGGTAAGAGATATAGAGAACAAGATCAATGAGGAACTCCATATTGTTTAACAGTTGATTATGAGAGTGGTTCATTCCAAGGTGAGAATTTCTCTTTCACTATTAGAGATAGAGATTCTGGTATACAAACAAGAATTAATCTAGATACATTGAAGAGCTACATCTTAAGAAGTCTGGGACTAGAACAACTATTAGAAAGATAGGTGGCAGACAGGAGTCAGATAAGTATTAAGGGAGTTATAGAACACTATTTAAAGCTTGAAAAGAAAGGGAGAAACTATTGAGCTTTGTGTCCCTTTCACGAAGATAGCAGGGCCTCTCTATCTATCTCAGAAGAAAAAAATATATTCAAGTGTTTTGCCTGTGGTGTTGCTGGAGATGCAGTTTCTTTCATTATGAGAAAAGAGAAGGCTAACTTTCACAATGCTTTGTTGCAAGCTCACAAAATACTGAAACTACCAATGGAAAATGTGATTGATCCAAGAATTTCTCACGAATTACAACAGAGAAATCAACTACTTAAATTCAATGAGTTTGTCTCGCAGTTCTATGAGAAACATTTGCATTCCGACTCTGGTAAGCAAGCTTTAGCTTACTTAACTCAGGAAAGAAAGCTAACTCTTGAGTTAATTAAGAAATTCAGAATAGGTTATGCTCCTGCTGGGAAAGAGTTGTTACTTGCCCTAGAGAGAGTAAAGAAGGCAGATAAAGAATATCAATTCATTGACAATGAATTTCTCTTAAGAACTGGAATATTTTCTCAAGAAAGGGGGAAGAAAGATTCTGTTCTGCCTTTATTTCATGACAGAATAGTTATTCCGGTTTTTTCTCTAACCAATGAATTAATTGGTTTTAGCTCTAGAGTTGCTCCCAGCTCTAAAAGTGAGATTAAGTACATGCACTCTAAAGAGACTATTTTGTTTAGAAAAGCACAATTGCTGTACAACATGCCTGCTTTAGAGGGAATAAATAGCTCTTCAGACATCTATCTCTTTGAGGGTTGTTTTGATCTTTATTCTTTGTTATTGGTAAATCCCGAATATAAAGCTGTTGCTTTAATGGGTAGGGAGCTTAGTGCAGATACTCTTGCCTTAATACAAAAGCATGGAATAAAAAAGATAGTCTTGTTACTTGACACTGACAGAGCTGGAATTAGTGCTTCGCTCAAGATCATTCAGCAACTATTGAAAGTAGGAATAACACCTTATTCTTTAGGGATTGACTTTCAAGGCTCTAAGGACTTTTCAGAACTTTATTGCTCTAATCCCAACTTAACTCTCTCTGATCCTATCTACTTCGTAGATTGAATAAAAGCTAGCTGAAAGAGTTCAATAAATCAATCAAGTCCAGAGACAGAATTACTTTCTCTGAATCAAGTAGTGAATGCTCTTCTGAATTCTTTATTTTTGGGAGATCCTGCAAGAGCCTTTCAACTTCAACCTAATTTAGATGCTCAATTTGCTATTAGCACTTTGAATTCTATATTTAGTCTCTATGGGCTGGTTAGTATGTCCCAGAGGGAACAGGAATTAATTTCTGCTAAACAAAAGAGCTATCTAGAGGCAATAAATTTATATGTCTTAGCTCAAAGTGAGAATTCACCAAGAAGAATTCCTTATCCCCCAAAAGAGAAAGGTAAGCCAACAACTATTATTTCTGATTACTCAACTATCTTAGCCTTGTGAACCGCTCTGCTTAAGTGCAAGAAGATACATGAAATGCTCAAAAGGCAACTAAAGGATTGACAATCTACTTCCTTAGAGAACTACTATGAACTATTTCAGTGAATACTTCTACCTGAAGAAAAGCTTTTTTTAACTCAATTGCAAGAGAATCTCTCTGCAATATCTAAACATGTTTTTTTTCCTAAGAATGTTCAGACTCCAGAAATCTCTTTTGAGAAGGTATGAGACTTCTTTGAACTCTACTACTCTTTAATTCACTTACTACTAGATAAATCAGAAGAATATCTAAAGTCTGATAATCTAACCAGCCTATCTATTAAGTTAGATTGACTAAAGAAGATAGAGAATGATAGAGAGTCACTTCGCGATAAAAGTTCAGTGATTTTTAACAAACTTTTGGAGCTAGAAAAAAAATAAATTCCGCTTTTTTGAAAAATTTGCTAATTAATGAATAACAAGAATGTATTACTTAAAGGGTAAAGTTGTTGAACTCCAAAGAGACTACATTATCGTTGAGTCTCAAAGCATTGGATACAAAATACATTTTTTAAATACTTCAGTTCTTAAGGAAGGAGAAGAACGCTTAATCTATATCTTTCAGGAGTCTAGATTAGATCCAAATGGTCAGTTAAATACTCAACTGTTTGGATTCTTAACAAAACAAGATTATGAAATCTTTAGATTCTTAATTTCTATTAAAGGTATTGGTTCTAAAACAGCTCAGAAGATCCTAACCAATAACTGACAAAATATCTTAGCTCTCGCTGAACAAGAAGAAAGTATTGAGCTAGCTAGTCTTAAGGGGCTGAACTTAAAACTTGCTAATTCTCTAATAACTACTCTTAGAAGTTCAAAAAACATTAAACAGAATTTCTTGAAATTACCAGCCTCAGAAACAACTAATGGAATTTGAGATGAGAAACAAATAATTTCATCTTTAACTGAGATAGGCTACAAGTGAAAAGAAATTAGAAAAACTATAGAACTAATTAAGCCTAGAAAGGATGAGTTTGTTGATCTGAACTCAATAATTAGTGAATGTTTAAAGACTATCTCAAGAGAAACAAATTGCATGTAATGATTGATTCAGAAACTCTAAAGGCTAGACCTAGCTTTCTCAGTGAATTTATTGGTAAAGCTGAGATTGTCAAGAGTCTGAAGATAGGTATTTCAATCTCTAAGAAATTAAATAAACCTTTAGAACATATTCTCTTTTATGGGCCTCCGGGAGTAGGAAAGACCTCTTTAGCGCAAATAATTGCTAATGAGCTAAAGGTAAATATAAAGATAGTTCCGGCCATTAATATTCAAACTCTGCCAGATCTAATTGGGGTACTCAATAACTTAAGAGACTTTGATGTTCTATTTATAGATGAAATTCACAGCTTAAAGCAAGAATATGCTGAAATGTTGTATTCTGCCCTAGAAGATAATGTCTTAGATCTATTGGTTGGAAAGAACTACAACTCTAAGGCTATAAGAATGCAACTACCTAGATTTACTCTTATTGCAGCTACTACCAATCTAGGAGCTTTACCAAAGGCTCTAGAAGAGAGATTTGGATATGTTTTCTTTATTGATTGCTATGAAGATTGAGAGATTGTGGCTCTTATTAAGTCTCTCTTGAAACAATGAGAGTTGACTCTCTCGGAAGAAGAGATAAATGTTATTGCAAATAATTCAAGGGGAATTCCTAGAAATGTCAAGAGAATACTTAGAAGAGTTGTTGACTACAAAACAATTAATAATTCTTGTGAGATTCAAGAAATTATTAAAGAGTGTGGTTTTATATTTCGAGGACTTACAGAAGTTGATCTGAAATATCTAATGTTCTTGAGTAAGGCTGAAAAAGAAACAGCCGGAATCAAAACCATTATTCAGGGAACTAATATAGATGAACAAACAATTATTAAGAAGATAGAGCCCTATCTAGTCTTTAAAGGTTATATAAATAAAGGATCGAAGGGAAGAGTCTTAACTTTGAAGGGTCAAAAGTTAATTAAAGAATTTAAGAAATTTAAAAAGGAGAAGAAGGGATAGAAAGGGAGATTTAGGGGGATAAATTTATATTTAAGTTTCCTTCTCGGGCTAAGGAAGAATGCCTGAAGGAAATAATGATAATTCCTTTTATCTCAATTGGAAAATGATCATTTATGACTTATATCGGCGTCTAAGAAATGAGAATCCAAATATGGAGGCGGATTATTTTGTTGATATTTGTAAAATAGGGGCTTTAAAGAGATGGGAAGCCAGTCAGGAGAAGTATGCAGAAAACTCTTATAGGCATTTCTTAGAAAGAACCAATAATCAAGATTTTCCGTTTCCAAAAGGAGTTAGAAAATTCTTTCAAAATGATGAAATTTTCACAACCAATACGCCATCTATTGCACAAATCAAATACATTTTTAAACATTTGCCTAATTTGCCAAGTAAGTTTGTTGAACTACTAGACAAATTTTTGGAGAAAAAAATTTCAATTGAAAAGGAAGAAGTGCGAAAAGAATTGATTCATTTATTTGGAACTTATTACGAATTTGTAATTGAATATCTAGATCAAATTAGGGAAAGAAAAATAGACTACAGACTCAACAACAAAACCAGAATTGAATTTTTAACAACGCTTTTTCTGGCCGAAAGGGAAATTACTTTGGAGTCGAGAGTTGTGAATGAGGTTGAGGGGGTAATTTGCTCTCCGAGTTGACATCATAAGGAAATTAATTATCGACAAGTTTTGTTCTTTTGTGTTCGAGCTAACTTAAGCATGAATGCCTTTGGCGGGGCACAAAAAAGAAGAGAAGTGCTAAAGGAATTATCTAAATTGGCAGAAACTAGACTTAATTGCTGTTACTTAATCACGCTAGAAGGGAGAATACCTAAGAAGTTTTTAAGAGCTTGTAAGGAAAACAATATTCAATTAGTAACTACTAAATCTATTAAGTTTGTTTGTTATTCAGAGAATGAAGAAGTAATAACTTTTGAAAAATTTCTAAACATTTGTGAAAGGAATAATGAATATTGAAAAGATTACCAATACTCTGATAAAGAAAGAAGACTATTAGAAACATGATTCCAAGCTCGTATTGATCATTATCTTTATTTTCCGTTACCAAGGAACTTATATCAAAAACAACTATGAGGGAAGTTGGAAGATGATGGGAAGTGTAAAGCGATTGCAGAAATTATTGATGGGGAGTAGTTAACAATTCGTGATTTGTTTGCTTAATTTGTGAAGAATAAATTAATAATTAAAAACCATCGAATTTGTCACAAAAGTTATCAAATTCTTGAAAATCTCTGCAAGAATTTATAAAGGATTGGCATGCCCGCAAAGGTCTCAACACCATTAAGTTAGCCTGCGAATTATTTGAAAAGTTGTATACAGAAGAATATCAAAAACAAAGTTTTTTAAAAACAGCCAGCGAATTTATTGAAAATTTCTGAAAACAATTAGATAGTGAATTCGAAAACAAATGCTTAATTGTCTTTAAAAAAGATTGTTATAACTTTGTTGAACAATTATTGAAGAAAAGGCAAGAAAGGCTTGCAGGGGGAGAAAAATTAAACGAAGAAGAAATTAAATGATTTTTTAAGTCCTTATCGCTATTACATATATAGAGAATTAGAAAATCTAAGGGGCGAGTGGGTTAGGTGAAAGTGACAAACCATACTTTGGGTTTTCAAGATAATGGGAGAAAAAGAAAAATTTTTAATTACTGATCATTATTTTCATCACATTAAGAGCTTTAAAGGGGTCCATTATTTGATTTCACCAAGTCACGTTCATTATTTAGCAAGAAGAAAGGAAGCAATTTTTTTATATATAAGAATTAGCCTTAGCAATTGAGAAGAATTTGTTAAGGATTTGCTACGAGACCATAAGCCTAAAACAGATGTGTTTTATGTTTTTACCAGAGATTGCTTTATTCCGGAATCTGTATTGCAAGACTGTGAGAATTATCGCATAAAGTTGGTGACAACTGCCGAAAGAAAGCAGGCAAAATATGCTGGGGATCCAATAGTAATTACTTTAGAAAAATTCTTTCAAATATGCAAGAAAAAATATCTTGATTGAAAGGATTATCGTTTCACTGTAACAGAAAAGGAATATCTCAATACTTTATTTTGGGAAAAATTTGAAAAATTTAGAGAATTTCCTATCTTGAAAAACTGGTACTGAGAGCAAATAAGCAATCTACGAGATTCAATTAATACAAAAAATAGTATTTAAGTTCATCTTTAGATTTCCAATAATTCTCTTTCCTGAAGCCATACTCTAACTTAGTTTATTCCCTACCATCTAGAAACATTGAAGCTTCTATTGAAAACTGCAATTATCAATCTCTTAAAGATAATGAATATTCCTAATCCAAGAACACATAGGATAATGGTACTGATTATCTTATCTCTCTTATTTAATCTGAATACCTTTTCTTTCAGTTCTGGGTGCATATTAGACTCATCAGTCTTGAATACACTCAAAGATCTCTTAATTAGTTGTCTACTTAGGAAATTAGAAATGAAGATAATTACTAATCCAAATAGAAATACAGCAAGAATTACTCTAAGAGCTTTGTCTTCTCCTTCTCCTTCTCACTCAAACATTTTTGAAGTCAAATTCTCTCATTTAACTTTTCAACTTTCTCCACTAGAACCTCTAAACCCCTTAGTCAAATATGTATAAACAGCCGCAATAACTGCAAGTCCGGAAATAGTAAAACCTGTTCAGTAGCAATTAATTCTTCATCCGAATAAAGAAAAAATACTTTGACAAAGTCCTGGAGTTAAAGTGGAAGGATGTCTTCCGGACTGACAAAGTTCACACTCCCACTTAACTTGTTTTCTTTTCTTTACTAATCTCCCTACATTAGTTACACAACCTCAAAGAAGTGCTCCAAAGCCGACAGTGGAGGGAATCTGTGCTCATAATTCTCCTTTTTTGATCTCTTGTGGGAACTTTATCTCTACAAGTCAACTTGATCCATTTTTTTCTTTTCATATCTGATAAATAGTGTTGAAAGTAAACCAAGCAAATCCCATAAGAAATAGTTGGGCAATTAATATAGAGAAAGTTAAATTTCTCTTTAGCTTTAAGTAATACTTCTTTAAGTCGTTGTAATTAGCCTTTAAGGAAGTTGCGGGGGGGGCCACATAAGTATCTGAATGATAAGTCTCGTTGGCTTGTAAAGAGAAACTTTGAGTATCTAAAGAGGCTGTTATCACAGAGGTCTAATAGTCACTAAAGTCATTTAAGATATCTTTTTTAAACCCAACGTATATGAAGTTTTTCAAATTTAATTTCACAATTAGTCTCAACTTATTGAATCAGTAATATCTTTGATTAATCCTTTACTTTATCAATCTTAGATGTGAGTTAAAAGAGGAAAGACAGGGAAATTCTAATTATTCATTATCAAGAGAAAAGGGAAAAGATATCAATCAAACATCCCTTTCAACCCCTCTTTCATCTTTATGTTTCTTAGTAGTTTTCTTTAGATATATCTTGTCTCCACCATAACTTCTCAAAACTTCTTTAGTAACCACTCCATATTTTTTTGTATCTTCATCTGGAGAAGAAAACTCGTCAATTAACTCCCGTCCTACCAATCTAACTTTGATTCAGCCACCTATCATATCTGAATTTTTAAAAGTATTCAACCACTTAACTCTCTTTCCTCTACCAGAAAAACAAGCTTTATCTAACCATCCATTATCAGTTATTAAGTAAAATCAATCTTTTCTGGAAGGTAAATTATCTTCTCCCTCAACAATTAACCTTACCTCAAATCAACTGTGTCCTTGTCCGTCAATTACTGGCTTACTATAGCAAGCATTTAAGGGCGAAAAAGATAAATCCAAATTGGCATTGTCAATAATTTCTTGTTCAGATGGCACAACCAGAGGAATTGTGATGGTTCTCAGGGCTTCGGAATTTTTCAACTCATCAAGATTTATCATCAAGAAAATAATTTTTTGGTGTAAGTAATTTTAGTTTTTTGAATTATCTTTCCTCACCTATTCAACTCCTCTTCAACAACAACAGATTTGTATTGTTCTAGATCAACTATATTTTTGGAAAAATTATTTGACTTCAATTTAGCTATGTGCCTTCGATAACGTCTCAAAGAAGAGGGCTTGTGAATTAGTTCTCCTAACTCATATTGTCTGGATGTTTTTCTTTCTTGTGTAATTAAAAAACTTAAGTTAGGTGAGCCTATTATTGCCGAAAAGAGATGGTCATTTTTATAAAAACAATAAAGTTTGTCGTGATGTGGAAAATAATCCACCAGTCTTATCTCTCCCATCCCCTTACTTCTTCACTTTTCATTAATTTCAATCGCAAGAAGATATAGATCTTCCCAAAGCCCAATAAATCAATGCATTCCAAAAATTACACAAATGTATTTAATATTTCCTTTCTCCACCAATCTGTCTATTTCTTTTAGTGAGTTGTAACCACAATATGCCACAGATATCTCCACTCTATCTGCTTTTGCCATTTCCTCTCTAAAACATTCATTAATGGTTCTCTCTCCTTCTTCTGAAAATAAAGGAGAAATATAAGTAACTAGAAAAGTATTTTCCTCCACAGCCAACAATTTTTTGTACATTTATTAGCGCAAAATGACAAAAAGGATGAATTTTTAAATTTTTTTATTGCTCAGAAGCCGCAATAAAAGCCCTCTGTAACAGTTAAAAAAGTTAATCTAAACTTTCAACTCAACACTTTTGTAATCTCAAAAATTTCTGAATAATTTGTTCATTGCTTTTTTGCAATTCAAAGATAGGTTCACAGAAGTTTTTGAATTGATCTATTAATTCTTTATTTTTTGGTATTTTGACTTTGAAAGCTTGAAACCTTCCCAAATCAAAAGCTGTAGTTGCCGTCGACATGTTAATTAATCTTTGTAGAATTCAAATATTTTCCTTGACCAAAAAATAAATAAAAGTTATGGGCAGACTACATTGATGCCCCCCCCGCAAGGAAGATTATTAGACAAAGCTCAAAAATTACTATTGATTGTTAAATAACAGGAATTCACATAAATATTCCCTAGTTGTTTGCTACTAGCGTTGTGTATAAAAATCAAGTCATTCGGAGAGACCATTGAACAATTACCTCTCTTAAAGCCTTGTTCTGTTAACTGTTCTGCAGTATTTCTGACAAACTTAAATTCTTTTTTCGTTATATCTCTGACTTGCAAAAAAGGTATTCCGCCTTCTTGGCAGTAATAAAGTTCTTCTAGTCATCTGTTAGATCTGGGAGGTCTTCCTCCTCGAATAATTGTGAACAACTCGCCAAAACTTCTCATTTCATAATCCTGTAAATCATCAAACAATATATGGAAGTAAGCTTTCATCTTTGTTTCAAGTAGCTCATTAATTCTTTTCTTAACTTCTATATATTTAGTTACTGTTTGATATTTATTGACAATCTTTTCTTGAAGTTCAAGAGAAGGAACAGAAATAGGTAATTTAATAAAGTCTTTTCAAGCTAATGCGCCCCTGATGCCTCCGAAACAGTTATATACAAACTCTAAATCTGTGACAGTCTTTTTAAAAATAAGCATTAAATAGTGATTATTCAACAGAGGGCTGGTGACTCGAAAAACATGATATTGAGAAGATACAATGGCTCTTTTTTCGTCTTCATGAAGCGCAATTGCTAGTTTTCTTGTCATCTCTACATTAAATAATCTGGCCACAAAGTCTCCTTTTTCAATAATTTGACAGATTTTTAAATTAGTTTTTCTCTTGTCATATGAAGATAAAACAATCTTTTTTTCTACAGTCACTCCAACTAACTTAGTGACTTCTAAATTCTTATTCTTTCTTGAGACTAAAGTGATGTAATCCCCTAGTTTTCCTTTCTCGGTCCCCACTACCCCCTAAGTAACTGAACTTGAGATTCTCTCTTTTCTCTCTTAAATAAGGAATAACCAAGAAATACTAAGAAAGCTATTAGTAGAGAAATAGCTCCAAAGCACATTGATCAAGCCTTAACACCTTTTTTCATGGTATAGAGTTGAGTAGTTAAGGTAGTTACTCTACCTTTAACTAAGTTAGTAATTATGAAATCATCCATTGAAAGAATGACTAAGACTAAAGAGCAAAAAAGAAGAGTTCCCTTTATTTGAGGGAATACTATCTTAAATAAAGTTTCAAATTCCCCACAATTCAGATCTTTTCCAGCCAACAATAACTTTTTATTTAACTTCTCTAACCTAGGATAAATAAGAATAATTCCATAGGGAACTAAAAAAGCTATATGAGAAAGAACTATGGTTGCGAAACCAAAGTTTGCTCCCAAAGGCAGAACAACAGCCATAAATAGCAACATGAAAGACAACCCTTGTATTAACTCTGGAGAAGAAATAGATAAGTTAGACAGGTTATAAACAATTGACTTATATCTCCCTCCCCTCTTCCACAATAAGAAAGCAGTTAATAAAGAAATCCAAAGAGCGGGAGCTAATGCACTAATAGCTATAGAACAAGAGTTTCTTAAGCTACTCCAGAAGAAATCATTATTCGCTCCTGTCTTGAAGAACTGAGAGTAGTTGTCCAAAGAAAACTTATCTCAAACTCCTCAAAGGTCAGTATCTACTTCTTCTTTGTCACCAGGCTTAACAAAAGATAAAAAGATAATTACTACTCAAGGCAGGTAGATAGCAAAGAAAAAGAGAATGGTTGATCCTTTTTTTGAAAACTGAATCCACTTAAAGCCATCTATAGGAAGAAATCTAAGAGAATACAGCAATTTAGATTGGATTTAAAGCAACTAATTGCATACTTTTTTGCTTGATATTTTCTCTCTTCGCCCTTAAATACAGTCAATTCTTAACTCTCTTAGTTTGGTAACCTACAAATTTATAGAAAGAGACTCAAAAAACCACAAAGAATACAGAGATAGTAAATAAGAGACTAACGAGAAATACAATGAAGGGTTTTGCCCCTTCAGCTCAGATGTTGTTAGAAAGACTAGTAATTACTTCCCCGACCATTCTAGTTCCTTGATCATGATTCAAAAACTCAGAGATAAAGGTAGTAAATAAAGAAGGAAGAAAGAATAATATTGATGAGCTTAAAAAAGTTGTCTTAGATCAAGGCAATAAAAGGTGAATAATCTCCCCTCAAGAAGTCTGACCCAAATCTCTAATAGCTCTTCTCTGAGCAACAGGAATAGAAAAGAAAGTATTTATGAAGTTGTAAGTAACTAATGGTAATGAAAGATAAACCAATCCAACTATGGTGTATTGAATACCATAAGTACTATTCTGACTTCCATTAAAAAAGTCAAAACAACTCTTTAACCCTATTAACTTAATAAAGTAATTAGTTACTAAAGGTAAGCAGAGAAGAAGAAGTAATCTCTTTCTTCACTTACTGCTAAATGAAGATCAAATTAAGAAAGCAAGTACAAAGCTAAGAAATAAGGTAACTACTAAAGCGACAGAAGCTGCCATTGTACTAATTCCAAAAGAAAAAAAGATATTAGAGGTTAAGGGAGCTTGTTGAATATCTGATAGAGATCTAAAGCTGTGAGTGCACATCAATACAGCAGGTAGTACAAGGGTTAAAAGAATGAATACTATAAATGGAACAAATAAGCCATCAATCTTCTTTAGCTTGAAAGAAGTCCAGTTAAGTATTAATTTCATTTCTCATCTCTCTCTATCTTGATTAAGTGCACATCTATAGGGTCTCAGAGTAGATCTATCTCTTCTCCCTTTTTGACTTGATTAAAGCTTTCTACTAAGAGAGTGATTTCTCGGAAGTTGCACTGTAGTTCCCATAATTGACCTTTATATATAGCATCTATTACCTTTACTGAGATAAATCCTTGTCCTAATGGAACAACATCATAGTCTTCTGGTCTAATCATTACCTTCACTCTTTCATGTGTACTAAATCCAGTAATGTTCTCAATTTGGAAAATAGAACCATTAACTTCTACCTCTTGCGGGGATAGATAAATCCCCTCAAAGATATTGGATTTACCTATAAAGTTAGCAACTCATTCATTACTAGGGGTGTCATAAACATCTGAAGGAGTTCCAAATTGTTCTACCTTTCCCTTATGCAATACCACTACCTTGTCAGAAAGAAGCAAAGCTTCTTTTTGATCGTGAGTAATTAAGAGAAAGGTCAATTTAAGTCTTTGATGTAATTTCTTTAACTCTATCTGCATCTTTTCTCTCATATCTTTGTCAATAGCTGATAGCGGTTCATCTAGTAGCACTATTTGTGGCTCCATAATAAGAGCTCTAGCTAGAGCTACTTTTTGCTTAGTACCTCCAGAAAGAGTATCTATAGCTGATTGTTCATAACCAGTAAGTCCTACTAGAGAAACTAACTTATTAACCTTTTCTGCTATTTCAGCAGAGCTAAAAGCTCTTGCTAGATATTTGTAACTAAGTTCTTGTTCTTTGAGTATGGGGAAATACTCTCATCAAGATTTTCAATATTCTAGATCTAGTAGCTTAGTCTTAATAATTCCTAGATAGAAAATAACTAGTTTTTGATATAGAGATTTATTCTTTCTTGAGAGCTCTTGATCCTCTCTTAGACCTAATTTATGAACTCACTTCTTAAGTAAGTCAGTGTATTTAGCAGTTTCTAGAATAACTTTCTCTAAATTTGAGTAACTCTTAAATTTAGCTTTCAGTAAGAGTCTCTCCATTTTTTCTTTCTTATGCCGGGGAGGGTTCTCTAAGATCTTCTTTTGTTTCTTAAGTCCAAAGGCTATATTCTCAAAGACATTTAAGTGAGGGAATAAGACATAATCCTGAAAGACTGTAGCTGTAGGTCTTTGGTTAGGAGGAATATCTTTTATATCTATACCTGAAAGTAAGATCTTTCCTTTGTCAGGCTTAATAAAGCCTGCAATTAGGTTAAGAATGGTTGTCTTTCCTGAGCCAGAGGGACCAATAATAGTAACAAAAGAACCTTTCTCGATTGTTAGATTGAAGTTCTGAAGTATGTACTTTCCTCTAGAGTCATATTTCTTTGAAACTGAAGAGAGTTGAAGAAGAGGGGCTCCCTTCTCCTGCATTCTCTGCTACAAAAACATAAAGTTATTTGAGTTCACCCAAATCCCCATTTAAGAGGATTTTTTAATGAACTATAGCTTCATTAGTTGGCTCCTCAGGTGCTTCTGGGGTTTTAGGTAACTCTATTTGACTCTTAAGACTTTCTTCATAGTTTCTTAGATCTTCTTGATAAAGATTAGTTTCTTTTTCAACTTGATCTATTTTTGTTTGAGTCTTTCTGTCATATTCATTGAATCTAGTGATTTGGGCATTCATTCTCTTTATATCTTCTTGTTTTAGAGTAATATCTGCAAGATATTTCTCTAATCTCTCATTAATTCTTTCTAGATATTGAATTAATTGTTTAGTTAGAGATTTATAGAGTAGGGTTTGATTATCAAGTAGATAAGATATTCTGTCTTGTATTCTGAAAGCGGTTACAAAGTCCTCTGGAGTGTGAGTGTCTTGTAACTTAACTAATAATCCAAAGTACTTAGAGTGAGTTTCTGCAAGTTGATTAATTAGTTCTGGTTCAGCAAGAGGGAAGTCTTTGAGAGCATAAGTGTGTTTTGTTCTTTCATCTTTTTTGTAACTCTCTTCTTGTACTCTTGAGAGTCTCTTGTGTTCTGCATCTTCTAATTCTTTTTCTGCATCTCTCTTAGCAGGTTTTGTATCTGGGAAGAGTTTGTTTAGCTCTTGATTGCTACTTATAGAAAGAGATTTAACAAGAGATTTAATGTCTGGAATGAACTTATCTCTGGTTTCTTTAGTACTCTTGCTGAAATCCAGTTTCTTTCTTTGTGGAGTAGGTTTAGCTGGAGCTTTAGGTACTGGTTTGGCAGGAGGAGGTACAGGCTTTGCCGGTTCAACCTTTTTTTCAGGAGCTTTAGGTGGAGTAACTGGTTTTAGTGCTTCTTTTTTTGGTTGTGGAGTGGGAGCTTTTGCAGCAGGAGGCTCTACTTTCTTTGGCTCAACAGCTTTAGGGGGTTCTACTTTTTTTACAGGTGGTTTGGCCGGTACAACTGTCTTTGCTTTAGGTGGAACAGCACTAGCTGGCTTAGCTTGTTCTGGTTTAGCTTTGACCTTCTCTTTCTTGGGTTGAGGAGACTCTACTTGTTCAAAGGTAGTTACTAAATCTCTAGTGGAGACAGTGTAATCTGCTTCATTGAACTCTATTCCTCAAAGAGCTCAATTTTCAAACTTATAGTCTCTCTCAGTAAAAGAATCTGTTTTAGGAGTAGTATTGATCTCTACCATTCTTCTTTAGGTCTATTTAATCTTTTAGCTCTAATACTAGAGTTTAGAGGTCTGGTTTCATTAAATACTCTTTCTCAAAATAGTCTAGAGAATGTAAAGGTAAAGTTCTTGCATTTATCAAACAATACATCTCTTTCAAAACAAGGACAAATCCCTGATAAATCTCAAGCTGTACTGTCTTGAATAAAGAAACAACTAAAGAGTTTCTTTAATAGTTTTCTCTTTATCTTGAATCTAGTATTAGGTTCATTAGTATTCTCTATTCTTGTTCAAACTAACTTAGTTTGAGTCTCTGAACCTTCCTCTATCTTTTCTTCTGCCTTGTCTAAAATAGTTTCTTTTTCAGTTTCCATTTACTAATAAATTAAAAGAATTTAGAACTCTTTATCTATTTGATTTAATAGCTCAGTAGAGCTAAATAGCTCAGAAACAGGTAGTTGAGAGAAGCCTTTTTCAGCAAATTCTCTCTTGGCATCTTCAGCAAACTGTTGAGCATAACTATCAATAGTAGCTTCAATTAACTCTAATTCTTCTCCTATTTTTCAAGGAGTTAATCCTTCACAACCATAGATAGGTCTGTCTTTAGAACCACTCACTAACTCAGTGATATCTACTTCTGTTAGTGGGAAGGTGTATTCTGGCTCTTCTCAAGTAGTTATAAGTGTTTTCTTATATCTCTCTCTGTATTTATCGAAGAAAAGAGTTATTAAAGGTTTGTAGTAATAGAATCACTTTTCCTCTGGATCTTGTCACTGAATATTTTGCTTAGTTAAAGTCTTTGGATCTAGGGGACTAAAGAGAGCTTTTGTTCTCTCTTCAGGAATATATCTAGAGATAGATCATCTCTTAGTTAAAGAAGTGAATTTCTTAACTCACTTAGGAGTGTCTTTTAGTGGAACTGAACTAGTTTTTGAGAAATCCTCAGAGTGAAAGAAAGCGAGAAACATAGAAGGTAAACAACGATCTAGAGGTATCTTGAATTCAGAAGATATTCCTCTTAAAGCATTGTGGAAAGTGGTATCAAACTCTAGTACAGTTGACTTAAGCTCTTCTATCTTTTCTCATGTCTTAGCTGACAACTCTTCATACTTTCTGGTGAGCTCTAAGTTATCTAATTCAGTTATGAGATTTTCTTCCTCTTGCTTTTTTCTATTACTTAGTGCTTCTTGTTTTAGCTCTAAGGGATTAAGTAGTTTTTTATATTGCTCTTGTCAACTATCTTCATATTTCTTGGTGGACTTATATCTCTCTAGATAGGTATCTAGCTTAGAGTAAGTGAGAAGAGAATGTTCTATCTCCTCTTCTATCTTTTTTAAGGAAGAGGAATAGAAATAAGAAGGTGAAGAGAAAAAAGATTTATCTCAGATCTTCCCTCAATTTGAATGTTTAGGGCTTAAGAGAAAGTCTTTTAAGACCTGTTCTATAGATCAGCTTTCTTTGGTTAAAGCAGGAGTTAATCTAGTTAAGCCTTCTTTGCTATCTTTAGAGTTAAGAGCTCAAGATTGATTAACTAACTCTTTTCTTTCTCTTAAGAACAGAGAATTCTTTTCAAATATTCAATGGTTACTTAACTCAGATCTGGGCATATTCCCAGATCCAAATTCCTTTACAGCCTCTCTAGTTTGGATTTAATTTTGAATATTGAACCAAAACCTCTAAACCTAATAAAAACATATCTCCTAGAGTTTGCTCTCTTTCTTGTCACTTCAGAGAAGACCATCCTGTATCAGTTCTAGTTTCATTTACAACAGTCAAGATAGTTAATGCTTTCTTCTTTAAATATCTTGAGTTAACTTCTAGTGCGTAGCTTTCCATTTCTACAGTGTCACAACCAGTATGTTCTCCTAATTCCATATGTGATAGGGGAATATAGAAGTTATCTTGAGATCAGTTAGTGGTGCTTTGCAAAGAAATATTTAAGTCTTTAGCGCACTTGTGTGCCAATTCAACTAATTGTGGATCCACTTGAACCGTTTCTCCTTTTCTATGCGGTATATGCAATAGCTCTCCATAATTAGAGTTAGTTCTTATCTTTTCTACCACAACTATGTCTCTAATTCTGGTTTTTTGATTTAGTCCTCCACAAGAACCTAATCTAATAACAAAGTCTGCATCGTAAAACATAGGAGCCATTAATTCATAGCTATATATACCCATTGAGCCTTGTCCCATTCCGTGACCCATAAAGGTAATTTCTACTCCCTTATAAGTTCCTGTATAGCAATAGATACCTCTAACTTGACTTAATAGTTTGCGGTTTTCAAGATACATCTCTGCAAATAGTTTGCATCTTTCTGGATCCCCTGTAACTATTACTAACTTTGCTATTGAACCCTTTGGTGCTGAGTTATGAACTGTTGCCATCTCTGAAATTACTTCTTAAGGATTATAAAAGTTAATTAGCAAGTAATAGAGATTCTCCTGTCATCTCTGCAGGCTTTTCTATTGACAATAGTTCTAGGATAGTAGGAGAAACATCTCCTAACTTTCCTCCATTCTTTAGTACCACTTCTTTATTGCAAACAATAAAAGGAACTGGAGAGAGTGTGTGAGCAGTATGTGGTTCTCCCTTTTCATCTCTCATAATGTCTGCATTTCCATGGTCTGCCATAACTACTAAGGTATATCCCTTTTCCTTAGTTAATTGATATATCTTTCCTAATACTAGATCTACTGCAGAACAAGCTTTAACAGTAGCTTCAAAATCTCCAGAGTGACCCACCATATCTGGATTAGCCAGATTAACTACTACTAAGTCGTAGTCAGTAGTCTTTACCTTACTTTCTATTTCTTCATATAACTGGTGAATAGACATCTCAGGAGCTTTATCGTAAGTACCTACTTTTGGAGAAGGAACTATAACTCTATCTGTTCTCTCAAATTTCTTTTCTACTCCTCCATCAAAGAAGTAAGTGACATGAGGATATTTTTCACTCTCAGCAGCTCTTAATTGTGCTTTTCCAACACTATTAATTACCTCTCCTAAAGTGTTCTCTAGCTTAATAGCTGGAAAGAATACTCCAGTTGCTGAAACACCTTCATAGTCCACCATAGTATATAAAGATAAATTCTTAGGAGTTAACTCAGACTTATAGGAATACAGTTTCTCTGAAGGAACTAATAAGTGAGAGATTTGCTTTGCTCTATCAGGTCTGAAATTCAGAAATACTACAACATCTCCTCCATTTAATTCTCCGGAAGAAAGATATTCTTCTGAGATCGCAGGGATTATGAATTCATCAGTAGTTCCTTTTTCATATTCAGAGTTCACATATTCCCTTGCATCTTTAAAAGAAACAAGCTCTCCATCTTTAACAAGTACCTTTAATACCTTCTCCAATCTATCTCAGTTTTTATCTCTATCCATTGCATAGTATCTTCCTGAAATAGAAGCCAAAACAGCTCCTGATTCCTTTATCTTTTCTTCTATTTCCTCTAAATCAGTTAGAAATTGCTTAGGAGCTACATCTCTTCCATCTCCAAAAAGGTGTACAAAAGGTTTAACTCCAGAAGCCTTTGCTACCTCTAGAAAAGCATATAAGTGACTAATGTGAGAGTGAACTCCTCCTCTGGAAGCAAGAATCATCACGTGAAGATTTGACTTAAGACCTTCAAATACCTTTTGAACATTCTCTAGATGTTCAAACTCTCCTAACTTAATAGCTTGGTTGATTCTATAGAGTCCTGTTTCTACTACTCTACCAGCCCCTATATTTAAGTGACCTACTTCTGAATTTCCCATTTGACCATCCGGCAATCCAACAGCTTCTCCGCAAGCAGTTAAAGAAGTTAAAGGATATTCCTTATTTAAGTAGTCAAAGTTCTTCGTATCTGCGTGAGCTATTGCATTTCATTCTTGTTCTTCTCTTACTCCTCAACCATCTAATATAGTTAGAAATACCTTTGCCATCTATCTATTCATTGCCATCTCTCACAGACTGTCAATATTTAGTGAAGCACTACCTACTAGTATTCCATCGCAAGTTGAGAGTGCCAAGAAAGACTTATAGTTAGTTTTTGAAACTGATCCTCCATACAGTAATGGAACCTTTCTTCCAGGCTCTCCTCACATTTCCATAACTAAAGACTTTATTTCTTCTAGTTGCTTTTCTACTAATTCAGGGGGCATAGCAGAACCAGATCCTATTGCACTCAAAGGTTCAAAAGCAATAGAAAGCTTATCTAGATTAGCAGAGTTAATAAAGAATAATTCTTTCTTTATCTCTGTTAAAGGAGATTTACCACAACAATAAACAACATTAAATCCATTTAGTATTGCTATTCTTACCTTTTCAGAGATAATCTCTGCTGTTTGACCTAGCGCTCTACATTCAGAGTGACCAATTAAAGTAGATCTAACATTTATGGAACTCAGTTGAGGAGCAGAAATTGAAGAGGTGTAAGCACCTTTTTCTAGGTGGTGTACATCTTGAGCCAATAATTGAATAGCTGATTCCAGTTGTTCAGCTGTCTTTTCTAGATAGATATAAGGTACAGCTAAACCTAAGCTATGTTCAGGTGTTTCATTTTGGAATTTCTTTTTTAATTCCAAAAAGTAGTAGTTGAGTTCATGTCTCATGAAGTTCATCTTTAGATTTCCAATAATTCTCTTTCCTGAAGCCATACTCTAACTTAGTTTATTCCCTACCACCTAGAAACATTGAAACTTCTATTGAAAACTGCAATTATTAATCTCTTAAAGATAATGAATATTCCTAATCCAAGAACACAAAGGATAATGGTGCTGATTATCTTATCTCTCTTATTTAATCTGAATACCTTTTCTTTCAGCTCTGGGTGCATATTAGATTCATCAGTCTTAAATACACTCAAAGATCTCTTAATTAGTTGTCTACTTAGGAAATTAGAAATGAAGATAATTACTAATCCAAATAGAAATACAGCAAGAATTACTCTAAGAGCTTTGTCTTCTTCTTTTCCGTCCCACTTAAACATTTCTTGAGTTCATTTTGTAAACTCGACTTTTCACCCGTTAGGCTCATTTCTAAACCCCTTAGTCAAATATGTATAAACAGCCGCAATAACTGCAAGTCCGGAAATAGTAAAACCTGTTCAGTAGCAGTTAATTCTTCAACCGAAGAGAGAAAAAATACTTTGACATAGTCCTGGAGTTAAAGAAGAAGGATGTCTTCCAGACTGACAAAGTTCACACTCTCACTTAACTTGCTTTCTCTTCTTAACTAATCTCCCTACATTAGTTACACAACCCCAAAGAAGTGCTCCAAGACCAACAGTGAAGGGAATCTTAGCTCAATTTCCCCCGACTCAGATACTTTTTTCAAATTTCATATCAACTAACCAAGAAGAAGAAGAAGAAGAAGAAGAAGAAGATCAAATCTTGTAACAAGCATTGAAGGTAAACCATGCAAATCCCATAAGAAATAGTTGGGCAAATATTATAGAGAAAGTTAAATTTCTCTTTAGCTTTAGATAGTACTTCTTTAAGTCGTTGTGACTAGCCTTTAAGGTAATTGCGGGGGGGGCCACATAAGTATCTGAATAAGTCTCGCTGACTGGTAAAGAGAAACCTTGAGTATCTAAAGGGATAGGCTGTAAGGCGGTTGCAAGCAAAGAGGTCTAATAATTACTTTTCTATGGAGTTGAGATCATTCAAGATATCTTTTTTAAATCCATCGTATATAAAGTTTTCTGGATTTAATTTCATAGTTAGTCTCAACTTATTGAACTTTGCTTCTCTATCAGTAATGTCCTTAATTAAACCTTCCACTTTATCAAACTTAGAGGAATAAAGGGAATCTACTTCTTCTCTTTTAGCTTCATTTAAGTTAGACAACATACGAGCTAAAGAAATTATTTGATAGTCTATTTGAGCCATCTGAACAGCAAAATTTCTATCTAATAATCTTTGAGAATCTAGTAATAAGGAAACAGAACTCTTTATTTTTAGTATTTCTTGTTGAAAAGTCATATTCTCACTATACAAAGCTAAGAATTGTCTGTATTCCTTAGATTTAGGTAAATGTTCTTGAGTTAAGTTATTAGGTAATAAATTATTAGTTCTTACTACATAAAGTAATTGATCCATGCTTCTTTCTAATTTAGAGCTCTTTAACTTTAGTTCAAATAGTTCTTCCAATTGATCTAATAGCTTGTTTTTTATTTCTGAAGACAAGATGTCATAAAGAGAAAGAATATTACTTTTTTGTAACTTCAAACCATTTAATAACTTTTCTATATTAGGTACCTCATCTATCTTAGAGAGATATAAGATGGTTTGAGTTATCTTTTCCTCTAAAGGTAATCTATCTGAATAACAACTTTCTGCGTTAAAGCTAGGATCCTCTAGTGGATTGAAATTAGATAATCTATTGTTCAAAGTAAAGTTAAATTCCTACTTAAAAAGCCTTACAAGCCGACAAAAATTGAATTTAATTTTATTAGTTGTGGCTAGAAATCAGGGTCTTAAAGAAGGAGTGGGGAAGCTTTAATTTAGACTCTTGCTTTAGTCTTTTTTTACCCTGAGCTTGCTTTTCTCATAATTTCTTCTTTCTAGTAATATCTCCCCCATAACACTTAGCTGCTACAGCTTTACCTATTGCCTTAAGAGTCTCTCTAGCAATAATCTTTCCATCTATTTTGGCCTGCAAAGCTAGTTCATATAGTTGAGCTGATAGACTACTTTTTAGTTTCAAGAGTATATCTCTGGCTTTAGTACTAGCCTCACCTCTCTCAGATAAGAAGCTTAACTCTGGATACTCTAGATTATTAATGCATATAGTTACCTTTACTAAGGCAAGAGGAACATAGTCAGCTAGAGAGTAACTGTAATCTATATATCCCTTAGTAATGGCAAACAAAGCATGTATTAGTGAAGAATTAAGTTCTGATAAAGGAAGAAAATATTGAGTTTCTACCTCTTTATCAGTTCTATTAATAGCTAGTAAACTAGCTGATCTTTTGGTAGAGATATAGCCCATAAACTCTTTTTCACAACTAGCAGGAAAAGAAAGATCTAGTTGAATATAAGGTTCTAGATATTGTGAGACAGTAGTTCTTTCTGGTAGATCTAGTGCAGAAGAGAAAAAAATCTCTCCTCCTTGTTTTAGTTCTGCTTTGTATTCAATAGTTGCTGGGCCACTGACTAACTGTAGTCTGTATTCTTTTTCCAGTCTAGAAACTAATACTTCTAGATGTAAAGGACCTAAAGCCCCTATATTAGCTCCAAATCCCAAAGCCGAAGACTTAACAAAGTTATAGGAAAAAGAAGTATCTGAGAGTTTCAAAGAAGAGAGACTATTAATAAACAGTTCTCTTTGAGCTTCTTCATATGGAGCTATGAAACTAAAAATCATAGCCTTAAAGGAGCTCATACTACTAGTCTCAGGCAGCAATTCAAGTTGATCCTTGGGGGGTGCTGGATAGTTACATATGTGTTCTCCTGACTCTAATTGCAAGTCTTTCGATAGAAAGAGATATATTCTTCCTACCTCTCCAGCAGAGATACTCTCTGCTTTTTCTACTTTAGGAACTAAGAACTCTATTCCCTTAACTCTGGTTTTTACCTTAGCTTTAACTAGATAGATCTCTTCACCTACAGATAGCTTTCCTGAGAATACTCTGATAGTTAAGATGGTCCCTCTTTGGTTACTGTATTCTGCTTCAAATACCAAGGCACAGAGCTTATTCTCTTGAATAAAGGGGATATTTAACTGAGAAAGATATCTGTGGTTTGATGGATCTGGAATAGTCTCTACAAGATAGTCAAGTAATTCTTTAACTCCTTGTCCAGTTTTGGCGGAGATGTATTTAAACTCTTCTTCTTTAAACCCAAAGGGTTCCTTCCCTAAGCTCTCAATTATCTGTGCAGTTTGAGCTTTAGTAACTAAAGGAGAGTCAATCTTATTAAGTACAGGAATAATCTTTAGATTCTCTCTTTTAGCTTTCTTAAATAATGAGATTGTTTGAGCTTGTACTCCCTTAGTAAGATCTACTAGCAATAAAGCTGACTCAGATACTTTTAGACTTCTAAATACTTCTGCAGAGAAATCTATATGTCCTGGAGTATCTATTAGATTGAGGTAACAATCCTTTCAACTTAACCTAATAGAAGCTAACTTAATAGTTATTCCTTTTTCTTTCTCTAATTCCATACTGTCTAGAAAGCAGCTGGAGATGGAGGAATGAGATAGACCTAAACAATGCTCTATTATTCTGTCAGATAGAGTTGACTTCCCGTGATCTATGTGTGCAATAATGCAGAAATTCTTTATTCTCTTAATAACTAAAAGGGATCTTTATTCTTTTTGATTCTTTTAGGCATCTTAGTAGTTCTCTCTAGTCTCTTATATATTCATCAAGAATAAGAACCTACGGAGAGACTCAGATAAGGTCATTCTCACACTAATACCTCTATTCCAAAGTGTGGAAACTTCTCTCAATCTATTAGAAAAGAGTGCATTATCTTTAGATGTCAACTCTTAGCTTTGCATTTAAAGGCCAATACATTCTTTCATCCCCCCAATACCTCTAGAAATAAGGCATATCTTTCTCCTTCTGGTTCAGACACATTGAAGGGAGAAACCTTTCATCTAAGAAAGGATGTTTTCTTAGCAAATCACTTATAGAACCTAACTACATGTCTTCAAACAAAGAAGTTAAATATCTTTCAGACAATGGTACAAGGTAAAAGAATGAATACATTGAATAAAGAAACAACAACACTCTTAATTGCATATACGAATCCAAGAATTCGTAATTGAAATAACTTAAATCTTTTAAGTATTCTTCTTTTAGTGGCTTTGAGTCTTAGAGCTAATCTCTTAAAAAACTTCATAACTTTTAACTATAGTTATTGAAATGCATATGGAAAATTATTCTATTTAAAGAATTATTTTTAAGTTATTAAGCCAAAGGGTAAAAGAGAAAGGTAAGGGAGTTGATTATTTCTAAGATGAATGATAAAAGTAGTTAAGTAATAGTAACAGATAAGAAGTTAATAGATATTAAAGAGAGGTTTGTAAAGATTTCTAGGAATTGTTAATTATTAAAAAGTTAAAGAGTTAGTTACGAAGGAACAATTACTATAGGATTAAAGTTTTTTGCTCACGTTACTTTTTGGCTCCCGCGGTTAGAATCTTCTATTTCTATTGAAAAAACTGTATAGCCCTTATAAGTATTATTGTTCCTGTCAGTTTTTAATGTAAAAGTGACTTTATTTAAATCAAGTTCTGTACTAGTTGATGTAATATCTCCCGATATATCAAAAACATTATTTTTACAATCTATATCTTCACCGAATCTTTCAGAGTCTGTTCCGCCACCAGTTTCCCCCAACTGAACCTTACCTGATGGAAATTTTCTTATTCTATAATCAGTTGTTTGGCCTCCATCACCACTTAATGTTGAATGCAAATTCTTTTTATAATTTTGAGTTTCAGTAACTACGCCATTGTTTATTTTTTTATAATGTCCTTCACCCCATAATTCAAGTTGGGTATTTTCTTCTATAGCGCCTTCTGAGCTTTTTCTAATTAAATAGATTGAAAAATCTGAGTAAGTTCATTTTATTCTGTTGCCATATGGGTTATTGAAACAAGAAGATAAATAGAACTTGTTATTCTTGGTTATTCTTCATAGATCTTTAGGATCTCAATCTATTGAAGAGAGGGAGGAGGCGCCACTTAAAGCGACAATGCTTCCCCCGATAGGAATAAAAAGAAGTTTTAGAGCTAGCATACAGACAGCCTATTAATTAAATTTAATTTTTTCTAGAAATGCAAATAAATTATTTGAGATATTAATTTGTCTTTACGCCCATTAATTTATTGTCGAAAGGTGCCGATCATCTTTATAAAAACAATAAAGTTTCCTGTGTTACTGAAAAGAATCTGTTAATCTTATTTCTACGGTTCTACTTTTTCTCCAGTTAACTAATAACTTAAATAATTGGATTTACCTAAATACTAAAAATTAAAAATTACAGATAAATAAAAAAGAAGTTTTAATTTATTCGTCATCAAGGAAAAAAGGGAAAGAAATAAATCAAACATCTCTTTCAATTCCCTTTTCATCTTTGTGTTTCTTAGTAGTTTTCTTTAGATATACCTTGTCTCCGCCATAATCATCTAGTGTTTCTTTAGTAATTACTCCAGATTTTTCCTTATCCTCATATGGATATCCATACTCTTCAATTAATTCACACTCTGCCAATCTAACTTTGATTCAGCCACCTATCATAATTTCATTTTTAAAAGTATTCAACCATTTAACTCGCTTTCCCCTGCCCGAAAAGCAAGCTTTTTCTAATCATCCACTATCAGTCATTAAATAAAACCAATCTTTCTTAGAAGGTAAATTATCTTCACCTTCAACAGTTAATCTCACTTCAAGCCAACTTTGCTTTTTTCCAGTTTTTTCATTAATGATTGGCTTACTATAACAAGCATTTAAGGGTGAGAATGATAAATCTAAATCAGCATTATCAGTAATTTCTTGTTCTGTTGGAACAATCAAAGGGATAGTAATGGTTCTTAAACCTTCTGATTGTTCTAATTGCTCTAATTCCTCAAAAGTGATCATGCTTTAGTAATTTTTGGTGTAAGTAATTTTAGTTTTTTTGACTATTTCATTTTTTTCATCTACCTCTTCTTTAACAACAACATTTTTATACCTTTCTAGAAAAGTCATATTTTTTGAAAATCTATCTGATTTCAACTTCTCCATGTACTCTTTATGACGTTTCAATGAAGAGGGTTTGTCAATTAATTCTCCTAATTCATGTTGTCTGGGTTTTCGATTTTTATTATTTTTGATTAAGAAGCTTAAATTGGGCGATCCAATTATTGTGGAAGAGATCTTTCCATCTTTATAAAAACAATAAATTTTGTCGTGATGTTTAAAAAAATCCACTAGTCTTATTTCTCCTACTCCTTTCTTTTGTCACTTTGTGTGAATTTGCATAACCAATTTATAAAACGTGTCCTGAAGACCAATAAAGTAGTACATTCCAAGAATTAAACAAATGTATTTAATATTTCCTTTCTTGACTAATCTGTCCATTTCTTTTAGTGAGTTGTAACCGCAATATGCCACAGATATCTCCACTCCATCTGCTTTTGCCATTTCTTTTCTAAAACATTCATTAATGGTTCTCTCTCCTTTTTCCGAAAATAAAGGAGAAATATAAGTAACTAGAAAAGTATTGTCCTCCATGGCCAACAATTGTTTATACATTTATTAGCGAAAAATGACAAAAAGGATGAATTTTTAAATTTTTTTATTACTCAGAAACCGAAATAAAGCTCTCTGTAACAGTTAAAAAAACAGTTAATCTAAACTTTCAACTCAACATTTTTGTAATCTCAAAAATTTTTGAATAATTTGTTCATTACTTTTTTGTAACTCAAAGATAGGTTCACAGAAATTATTGAATTTATCTATTAATTCTTTATTTTTTGGTATTTTGACTTTGAAAGCTTTAAATCTTTCCATACTAAAAGAGATTGAAGAAGTTGAGCTTGCAGTCTTCTTTTTTAATGTGACAATATTTTCCTGAACCAAAAAATAAGCAAAAGTTATAGGCAGTCTATATTGATGCCCCCCCCAACAAGTAGATTATTTGATAAAGTTCAAAAGCTTTCATTAATTGTTAAGTTATGCGAAATAATGTAGACATTTCCTGCCCTTTCTCTACCAGCACTACGAATGAAAATTAAATCTTTTGGAGTAATCAATTTACAACCCTCTTTTTTAAATCCTTCTTGCGTTAATTGCTCAGAAGTATGATTAACAAATTTGTATTCTGATATGTCTTCTACTTTTAGCCATGGAATCCCTCCCTCTTTACAAAAATAAAGTTCTTTTAAATATTTATTGAATTTCGGCGGCTGACCCCCTCGAATAATTGTGAACAGCTCTCCAAAACTTTTCATTTCATAATCCTTTAAATCATCAAACAATATATGGAAGTAAGCTTTCATCTTTCGCTCAAGTAATTCATTAATTCTTTTCTTGACTTCTATATATTTAGTTACTGTTTGATATTTGTTGACAATCTTTTCTTGAACCTCCAAGTTTGGAGCAACAATCGGAAATCTAAAAAAGCTCTCAAAAGATAAAGTCTCTCTAACAGTGCCTGTAGAGGCGTATCTAGCAATCTTGTCAATTCAAGATTGTTTAAAAAACAACTCTAAATAAAGACAATTCAATAGATCGGGTTTAATTACTTGAAAGACCATATAAGTAGTTGAGATTTGGATCTGTTCTCAACTGCTATTAAAAGCTAGTGAAAGTTTGTCTCCATTTCTAGAAGTGACTGGAGCGTAAGCAAACTGACCTTTCTTTACTAGTTGAAAGGGAACTACTATTCCATCTAAATTTGCAATATTAGTTTCTATAAATTTCTTGTCAACACTTAATCCCTTAACAGGTATTTCTTTGTTGTAAGGTATTACTTCTTTGACTCTTTCTATGTAATCTCCTAAAACACCAACAGTCTTTTCTGATCTCATCGACAAGTCTTTTTGGACAACCTTCTACTTCAAATTTTCAGAATTTAATCTCTAATTTTTAGATAGTTTTTACAAGTATCAATAATTTTTAATAAAGAATTAACTATTACTGGTAATTTGAAAGTCTTATTTATATTGAGTTTCAGTTGTGCAGGGGGGGAGAGAGCTTGTACGATCTAACTAAAAAATAAGTTCTTTAAAAACAATCAAACAATAAGTTAGTAACTAAATTAGCTAATTACTATCGGTTTAAACTCTTGTCTTCACTCTAATCCTTTATTGGATTCAATTTTTATTTGACACTCAAGGCGACCACTAGTTTTATTGTTTGCGCAGTTACTTAAAAAAAACTTGACATTTTTTAGGTGTTGCTCTGTTTGAGTGGTGTCTGGTCTTGAAAATGCAAACAAAGTTTTATTGCAATCAATTTCATCTCCGTATACATAACTATCATGTCCACCACCTAACTCCGATAGTCTAGTTTTGTTGGATGTGGTGAAAATGGTTAATACATATCTGGACTCGTCTCCAGTACCAACGCCACCTTCATGCAAATTTTCTTCTCTGCTCTTAAAGTTATGTTTGATTTGAGTCCCTCAGCTAGAAATAACAGAACCTATACCTTGTAATTCCAATTGCACATCGTCTTTTAAATTATGTCTATCACCATCATTTTTAAATTTCAAAGTAACTAATAATTCTGACTCAATTCATTGTGATTTTTCTGTTCTAGTGTCTATGTGTTTACAAGTAAATAAAGGAAAGTTAGATTTACTACTTGCTCTTCAAGTGTTTGGGAGATCTCAATCTAAGGAAGAAAAAGAAGAAACACCACTTAAAGCGACAATGCTTCCCCCGATAGGAATAAAAAGAAGTTTTAGAGCCAACATACAAACAGCCTATTAATTAAATTTTGCTTTGTTTTTTACAGAGAGTGATGTGTTGGGTTAGCGAGAATTCCTTCAACTTGTGACTTTAATTGACTCTCTTCTTTAAATAATTGAGTTAGTTGCTGAGCTAAATCTATTATCTCTGCATTTCAGTCATGAGTATTCTCTGGAGCTTTAAAGGGAATATAGGTGTTTGGAAATAAAGAATATTCTGGGCTAATACTCTTTAACTCTTCTAGAGAGATACTCTTGCAGAATCCATCTTTATCTTCATATTTCTCTGAATAGTTTTCATATCTCCAAGAGTGAAAGGTTTTAGTTATTAAAGCTATATCTTCTTCTGTAAATTCCACGAAGCTTTTTTCATACACAGAACCTAATTCTCTTGCATCTACAAAGAGTATTTGATTAGTTCTATCTCTTAACTTTCTATCTTCCTTTAACTCTCTGGCTTTTTTATTTCTATTAATTATTCAGAGAGTTACTGCAATATCTGTGTTATAGAAAGTCTTTCTGGGTAAGGTAATAATTGCTTCTATCAGATCACTTTCTATTAGCTTTTTTCTAATCTTTTCCTCTTTGCCTGTCGCATCTAAAGATTTATTAGCTAGTAGAACTCCTGCTACACCATTTTGAGAGAGCTTATCTAATATATGCAGTATCCAAGCATAATTGGCGTTAGATGCTGGTGGAACATCATATCCCACTCATCTAGGATCATCAACTAGACTATTTTCTTCTCTTCACTTACTTCAGTTAAAAGGTGGATTAGATAAGACATAATCAACCTTTACAGTTGGATGTTGATCATGTTTCAGGGTGCATTTTGGCTCTCCTAATTCTGCATCTATTATTCCTCTCATTGCAAGATTCATTTTGCAAAGACCATACGTGGACTTAGATAATTCTTGTCCATATATGCTTATCTTTTGTTTCCCAAATTGAATATTCTTAACCATCTCTGTAGTTTGAACAAACATACCTCCAGAACCACAACAAGGATCATAGATATTTCCTTCAAAAGGTTCTATTAAGGAAACCATCAACTTAACAATTGATTGTGGAGTATAGAACTCACTATTTCCATCTCCTTTAATAGCGAACTTATTTAATAAGTATTGATAGGCTTTACCTAAAAAGTCTCCTTCTCCAGCACTATCAGTATTAACAATTACATCCATTAATGACTTCACATTAATAGGATCTAGTCCTATATCTTTAGAGGTAAAGCAGTCTTTTTTAAATACATCCTTGAATGTTTTAAGATTGGCCTCCTCTATATATGCAAAAGCTTGATCTAAATTAACTAATATATTTCCCTCTTTTTCTCTTACCTCTTCCCATCTAGATTCTTTGTGGAGATAGGGAACTCCTTCTCCGGTATAGAAAGTTGGGTTGTCAATATGTCTAGACCCTATAGTTTCTTCTATTACCTTTCTTCTTTCGTGAAACTTATCATCCAAGTACTTTAAGAAGAAAAGGTATAGTACTGGTAATTTGTAGTTAATACTATCTGCTGAACCTCTAAGAGCTACAATTTCTTCTCACATTTGATCAAAGACTTGATTAATGGCTTTCTTATCAGTGGACATATTACTTATTGACAAAATTCCCTAAAATTTTAAAATTACTGAGCTAGTTATGGTTATTACAGGTTTATTGAAACAATTCTTAATTGCCGGTACCACTTTAGGAGTTACTGGTGGAATAACTGGAGGAATTGTTGCAGGAACCAGAACCTCATCCAGTTCAGTAGAACAATCTAAATCAGAGCCAGCAAAAACTACAGTAACTAAAAACTGTAAGGTTCTTCTAACTAGTCAAAATCAAACACAAAAAATTATTATTTGTCCTGATTCTGGCGAGGTAAAAGAGTCGATAGATCAAGAAATTTGATATCTATTTAAAGAAAATAACGAGTTACAAGAAATAGATGGATTAAGTACTTCTAACGAAAGTCGAAAATTGCCAGAAGATAACTCAAAATCTCACTGAGCTCAAAAGAAATGAAGAGGTTATAAGGGAGCTGAAGGAATTCAAGGAACTCAACCGAACTTTGTAGGAGAAGAAGATTTTGTCTTCAATACTTCAGGTTGAAGTGATCAATTCTCTTACTATGGAGCTTTACAGACCCCTTATAACTCCAAGTGCAAAGGAGATACTGGTAGTTCTATTTGCTCAAGTATTGAGCTATCAAAAAATACATTAGTTCTTTATTCAAGAAGCAGTGTTAATGCTGATAAAACAACTCCAATCTGCTTGGAACAACTAAGTGATTCTCCAGAAAAGTGAAAAAGTTGTGATTCTTCTTTAGGACATTAATAAGAGTTTTTCTTTACTGAGAAACTAGATCCTGTAGTTAGAACATTTAGTTCAGAAAGTATTCTTATTCATTCAAGTTGGAATTTGAATTACTTGTAGATAAGTCTGAAATCTTAGGTGGTAAGAAAAGTTGTCTACTTCTATTAGGCAAAGTCTTTTATCGTTTACTCGGTCTCCAAATCAAGGTCTGATGATTCTGTCGCAGACTTCTCGCCTTACAGGATTAGTTGTGTCACTTCAAGACATATACCAAGCAACCGCATCTTCGCATTTCTCATCCAATAATCCCGTACTAGAAACATTTTCCATATTTAATATTTGGGATTTATCTCTTGTTTTTAAGTTTTCTTGCGTGTTCCAGCCAGGACCACCTCCATGTTTTGGCACTCAAAAACCACCGCTATTTTGATAAGTGGATTTCAGCACTTTCTTAACTCTTCAACCTTCTTGACTCCTTTTATCTGATTGACACTCTCCAAAATATTTACTTTGATGAGATGTTTGAGAGCCACAAGTGAAACCAGTTTCTTCTCCGCCAGTAAGAAGAGCGAAGATTGCTGGGAGAATGTTTTTTTCTTTGAGATTCTTGACTGAATCGGCATTAGGCCAAACATATTTTTTAAGGTAATTGAAGGCTATTACTTCAACATCACCAGCCAGTCTAGCTAGTGCTAATTTAGGATTTTTAAAGAGTTTGCCATAATTTCAAGGATTATCTCTGAGTTCATTTTCAGATTTACCTAGCATCTCTTTGAGTTTTGAAAGATCAAATTCAAGATCCACTTTGCCATTCTTTTGTCCGAATCTCTCTGCTCACCAGTCTCATCCGTGATATAGCCCAAAGATATCTTCTTCTAGCCCTTTATCTCTTTTTTCTCAGAACTTTTGTAATTCAATGAGATCTTGTTGGGTTATAAACTCACCAGATCGTTGTATCTCAGTTCAATAATTTTTTTGACTTGTTTTAGTTGCTTCCTTAACCTTTTCTAAGTTATCTAGCTCTAAACTAGTTTTTCTTGGTCCGAACCAGCTATTGCTGTAAGTTACCTTTTTTCCACCCCACAATTCTCTCTCAGCTTGAGAATGTTTTTTGCTTTCAATAGTTCTATGTTTGCCTGCATGATCCCAGCCCTTAACAAAGAGAATATCTTCACTCACCCCTTCACTTTGTCATCTATAAATCCCTAAAGTGGTGTAGTCTAGTTCTTTGACTAAACCTGCTTTTTGATTTATGTCTTTACTTACTGTTTGTTTTACCTGTAAGGAACTCTTAGTCTTAAAAAGTAAAGAATCCTTATCTTCTTCTACTTCAATGCCCCCCCCGAGCGACTAAATCAACCTCCTATTCCTCCTCCAAAACCACTGAAAGCAACTAGTTCTAGTAGTAACTTTTTTCAGATCATTTAAATAAATTATTCACTTAAATCCCGTAATTTGAACACTTAGTTCAGAAGGTATTCTTATTCATTCAAGTTGGAATATTTATTACTTTTAGATAGGTTTGCAATCTAAGCAGGTAAGAATGGTCTTTTACTTCTATCAAACATAATCTTTTGTCTCTTACCGTATGCTCAAATCAAGGATCCATAATTTCTTGGCAAATTTTTCTTCGGATCTGATTTCCAGCCACTCTTCACATATAAAGCCAACTTACTTGTTTCTCGCAACCTTCAACAACTATTGACGAATTTTCAATTTGGTTCTCATTTACAAATTGTCGTTCTTCTCCTGAACTTAATGTCTCCATGTTCCTCCACCCGCCTTGTCTGCTTCAGACAGGCACAGGTAGTTTTCCACTGCTCTCTCAAGAACTTTTAATGACTTTCTTGAGTGTCACTCCATTTTCAAATTTTTTACTTTCCCCGCACTCTGGGAAAATCTTCTCATTGCCTCCAGTCTCACACTTGTAACCAACTTTTCCTTCCCCAGTGATTAAATCCTCAATGATTTTTAAGATGTTTTTCTCTTCTAATACCTTTAATCGCGGTTCCTCTCCCCACAAATATTTTTTCAAATAGTTAAATCCAACTTCCTCAACATTCCCAAGAGCTCTAACTATTCTGATCTTGGCATTATTAAATAACTCTCCATACTCTCATCTTCCCGTTTTTAATTCTTCTTCTGTTTTCCCGAGAATCTTTTTCAAACCTTCTATATTAATGGTCAAATCTACCAATTGTTCTTTTCCAGTGGTTCCAAAATTTTTTGCTCACCAACCTCTTCCGTTGTACAACCCAAAAAGATCTTCCTCAAAATACCGATCTCTTCTAGTTCAAAAATCCTGAATTCCCTTTATATCCTTCTCTTCAATAAACTTTCCTGCATCTTGTATTCTTTCTCAATGACTCTTTTCAGATGTTGAAAACTTCTCTCGAGTCTCTTCCAAACTTTCTAATATAGCGCTATTTTGTCTAGGTCCAAATCAACTGTTGCTATAAGTTACTTTCTTTCCTCCTCATAACTCCCTCTCTGCTTGGGAGTGTTTTTTACTGTCAATAACTTTGTGCCTTCCTGCACCCCCTCATCCTTGAACAAAGAGAATATCTTCGCTTACTCCCTCACTTTGTCACCTGTAAACTCCCAGAGCTGGATTTTTTAACTCTTTTACTAAACCTGAACTTTTATTTATATCCTTACTTACCGCTTGTTTTACCTGTAAGGAACTCTTAGTCTTAAAAAGTAAAGAATCCTTATCTTCTTCTACTTCAATGCCCCCCCCCGAGCGACTAAATCAACCTCCTATTCCTCCGCCAAAACCACTGAAAGCAACTAGTTCTAGTAGTAACTTTTTTCAGATCATCTAAATACGGAACATATATTAAAAAGGTAACTCAGAGCCAGAACTCAAACTATAGTGGCCTTCCAGAAACCCTTGATCAATTACTACAACCTCATCTAGATATTCTCTTATCTGTTCTATATCATGATGAATCATGATAATAGTTACACCTTTATTAGTTTGCAGGAATTTCAAGTAGTCTAGTACCATCAACCTACTCTTTATATCTAAGAAGTTAAGAGGTTCATCCAAGACAATAATGCTAGTTCCTTGAGCAATAGCTCTCGCTATTATTGCTTTTTGTCTATTACCTCCAGATAAAGAATGTAGGGGCTTTCCGGCCTCTTTCTCTAGCCCTAATTCTTTAATAATGGTGTAAATTCTTTTCTTTTTCTCTTCTTTAGAGAGTTTGGAACCTATTAACCCTTCACTAGGTGCAAATCCTATTGAAATGAAATCAACTAAAGAGATATCTTGATACATAATAGAGTGCTGAGGAATGTAAGCTACATTCCTAGCAAAAGACTTGACAGAGATATCTTGTAAGTTCTTTCCTATTCAATACACTTGACCCTCATAACTAGACAGTAAGTTAACAATTATCTTGGCTATAGTGCTCTTTCCAGAACCATTTCTTCCTACTATAGCAACGAATCTTTGAGACATCAAACTCAAGTTAATAGAGCTAAGTAACTTATCTTTCTCTTGGCTAGAGAGATATTTAGCTCATTGTCTAGAAAGTTGTTCTCTCTTTGAAAAGAGCTTGTAGGCTCTAAATACTAGAGAAGAAAAAGCTTTATAGGAGAAGGAGAGATTAGAGATTACTAGTAATTTTTTAGAGCTAGAAAGAGAAATATCGGGAAAGGCAGACTTTAGGAAAGGGGTCTTGAAGCTACTTAATAATGGATTGTTATCTGTTTCTTCTCAAGTCTTAATGGGTAGAGAAGAAATGGCATATTTCATTAAGACCAATCCCGCTGGATTTAATAACCCTTCTACTCAAAACCAAAACTTAAAGCTCTTGCTGACATTTAGGTTAGAGTGAGAGATCTTAGAAAGAAAGGAGAGCTTAAGACAAAAGAATAATCCAATAACTACTGCAAAGAAGATCTTTCATCTCTCTAAAAAGCCAAAAGAAGGTAGTTGTAAGTTACTTAAGAAGTAAAGAGAGAGTCAAACTCCAAGTAAACCAATAATGGTTCAGTGAGCTACAGTAGCCCACTTGAGACTTAATTTAAATGATATACCTTTTCAGTTGTTCCAGAGAAGAGAGAAATAGAGCTTAATAGCCAAGTAAGGAGGCATTTATTATTCTCTCTCACTTTTGCTCTGAAAGCTCAAGATCATATAGCTTATTTAAGAACTGAGACTCTAATACCTTATTAGTTTCAGAGAATCTCCTAACCACTCCATCTTTAATAGCAATTATCTTGGAAGATAATTGTGCTATCTCTGCAAAATTGTGTAGGTTAGCAATAACAATCTTTCTAGAGTCTTTTAACTCTTTAAAGAAAGAGATTAAAAAGAGTCTATTTTCTGTATCTAAGTGAGTTGTAGGTTCATCTAGAAGAATAAGCTCTGCATCTTTGACCATAATACTTGCCAGTATTACCTTTTGTCTTTGTCCTCCGGATAGCTCACCCATTCTAGAGTATCTAAAGTCTTCTAGACCACACTTCTTCATTGCCTCTAATACCTTTAAGTGATCTTCAGGAGTAGCTCTCTGAGTTCTCTTGAGAAAGATAAATCTTGAATAAAGAAGGAAATCATATACAGGAGTGTCTGGTTGTAACTCCAACTCTTGGGGGATATAAACAACTTTCTTTCAGAAATCCTTTCTAGAAATAGACTTAAGATGCTTTCCTCCTAGTACTATCTTTCCTCTACCACCCTCTAATATTCCCCCTATATTCTTTAACAAGGTAGTTTTTCCTGCTCCATTAGGCCCTATTATTGCATAGAACTCATTCTTTTGTAGTCTTAAATTAACTTCCTTTAGTATTTGGTAATTCCCTTGTGCGAAGCTAAAGTTAGATAAGACAATACCTCTATTAGGTCCAAGTAGTTGGTAACTATCTTCTTGTGCCTTCTTAGCTTTCTTTAGTAACTTATCTCTAATTAACCAACCTACTAAGTTAGTACATAAGTAGTAGAGAGTTCGCTTAATCTTTTCTTTTCTCTTTAGTTGTTTATCTAGAACTATCGCAACTAGTGAAGAGAGTAGAGAGAGTGTGAAAATAGCCTCTACTACTACTCCAATAACTCCTAGTTCTACTCAACTATTAAAGCTAAAGAACTTGGTTTTGAAGGATTGGAAATTCTTTGAAATGTCTTGATTTTGCGTTTGAACTGTCGCGGGAACATTCTCTGGAGTAACAAAATCCTTTCAACTTAATTTCTTAAAGAAAGTAACCATTCAATTCCTAATATTTGGGAGATAAGTCTCAGATGTTCACATCATCGCCCCAAAAGAATTGGTTGCTGGAACTTCATTAACTAATTTCCCAGCTTCAGAACTCAATCTAATTTGAGCTAGTAACTCCCTCAAAAAAGAAACACTTCCTGAGGAGTAGATCAAGCTCCAAGGGCCATAAGTAGGATAGCTACTAGACTCTTCTTTGGTTTTCACAAACTCATCTCCCTTTATCTCCTCAAACTTAGTAGATATCTGACTATTAATGTGATTAATTCCAATTCCAGAGGCTATACAGCCTAAGGTACAGATAGAAAGGGCTAGGAACTTCACTATAGGTTTTTATTCTTAAGTAATAAGAACAAAAATATTGGAGTTATTAGGGCTGTAGAGAATATTCCAATAGGAACATTCTGAGAGAGATTTACGGAGAAGAAAGTAGCCAAGACAACCAATAAAGCTCCAATAATAAAACTAGCTATTACATTGGAAGAGGCTTTATTTCCAAATAAGAACTTAGAAATATGTGGAGCTATTATTCCCAACAAAGAAATAGTTCCAACTAAAGCACTCTCTATTCCTGCCAATAAAGCAATAGCAGTAAAGAGAATAATTCTTAACTTCTTTACTTGGATACCCTGAGAAGTTGCATAATCCTCTCCTATCTCCATCAACTCTAACTCTCTTCTAAATACTCATATTGCTATTGCAATAACTGCAATAAGTAAGAAAGAAACTATAGTAGTTATTCTTCACTCCGGAAAGAGAGAGACTTCACTAATATTTGGAAACTTTCCATAGCTATAGTTAGAGATCTCAACAAATATTTGTTGAGCATTCTCTTTGTTACTCTTGATGAAGCTAAGAATAGAAACACTAATAGCCTCACAGAGAAACTGAAAGGCAATGCCAGAAATTACAAATGACTTAGAAGTTTTCTTTTTCTTAGTTAGTCAATAGACTATTGCCGTACCGGCTAAGGAAGCTAGTAAAGAGATTATTGGTAATACAGCTTTTAAGAATGGAAGGGAAGTTTTCTCTCCATCAAAACTTAGATATATAAAGATACTTATGGCAATAATGTTTAGAGAGCCTATTCCCAAAAGAGAGATATCTGCTAAAGGATTTTTGGTTAACTTCTGTAGCATTAATCCTGCAACCCCCAAAGCACCTCCACTGAATATTGCCAAGAAATACTGTCATAACCTAGGATTTAAGGCCTTGTAAGAGAAGTCATATCTCCAGTTAAAGGTAAAGAGAGTACAAAAAGAAGCAGATAGTAGAACAAGTGTTAAACATATTCATTTAGAGGGCTCATTTTGGGCCCTTATTTGCAGAGTATTAGCTCTGCTCAATTAGGCTGAGTAGAAAGAAAGGAAAAGAGAGTTCACTACTTTTTGTTCAAAAAGAGAAGAAAAGTGGCTCCTAAAGCAACTATTAAGTTAGAGCTAGAGATATAAGGAAGAAAAGAGTTAATAGTTATTGCTGAAAGCAATAAACAAATAGAGACCATGCAGGAAACAGGAATGATGCTCTCATACTTTCTTGTTCCTAGTACCTTTCTAGCTATATGGGTACTAATAAGACCTAGAAAGGCTATATTCCCGACTAAGTTAATAGTTAAGGTATTACAACACAAGATAATCAGATAGCCAAAAAACTGTAATAGCTTTATATTTACTCCCAGAGAGTGAGCTTGGTCAAAACCTAACTCTGCTAGATTTAAATTCTTTGCCAATAATCTCACTGAAAAGAGTAGAACTATTGCAATTGGAAAGGCTATTTGAATAAGAGAGAATTGATGGGGAAATAACTCATAAATGTTTTCAGCCCCTCCAATAGCTAAGGCGAATGAGGTCGTCAAAGACACCGCACTGTATTCCTTAATTAAGTGAATAGCTGTTCTGAAAAAGATATTCAGTACTAACCCAAAGAGTATTAGCGTTGCACAGAGATTGTGTCTCTCTCATGCAGGCTTTCTATTAAAGAGAAAGAGAATTAAAGAAAAAACAATAAAGGAAAAGAAGAAAGAGACTACAAAGTGAGTTCAGTAGAAATTCCCAATACTAGAACCTAAAAAAGCCTTTAAGGCAATTAAGCCAAAGGCAGCTCCATCCATCATTCCTAAGGTGGAACTGTCAGCTAGTGGGTTCTGTAATAAGGATTGAGAGATATTTCCTGAGATAGCTAAAAGAGTTGCTGCAATCAGAGAGGCAAGAATAATTCAGACAATTTTTTGGTAAGGTAGGAAAGATAATTCTTTTGTTGCCTCTCCTCCCTTAGCGGGAGCTCTAAATCCAAATAAAGGAGAAAGGAGTTGCTCTAGCTCTCCGCTTTCAGCTTTTCTATAGAGATTGAAGAATATGAGGGAGAGTGCGAAAAGGGAGAGAGTGGCTAGTAAAAACTTTTTATTAGAGAAAAGAGAGCTTAAGGGGATATCCTTGGGATTAGTGTTTGAAGAAAAATTGAAGTTATATATATAGTTAGCAGGCCTATTATAGGCCTGAATACTACTAGACATATTCTTGAATTTGGCTAATTAATTCCTCTACTTGAGATTCAGGAAGGAAATTAAAAAGAGTTACTTCAGTTGCCCCTAAAGATTCAAGAGTTCAAGTAATAATCTTTTTGAATTCTTCTTCTCTTGCTGAAGTTTGACTAACTCCTACTAGTATTAATCTCTTGGATTGAAATATTCGTCTAGAAGAAAGACTACATCAATCTAAGACATTCTTGAAAAAACCAGAAAAGTTGTAGTTGTACTGAGGAAATACAAGTATTAAGCTCTTTGTCTCTTGTATCTTCTCAACTAACCAATTAATGGTTGGGGGGAACTCACTGCTTGCAATTATTTCATTATTGAGTAAGGGAATCTCATCTGAAGAATTGAGATAAAAAGTGGGGATAGAAAGGCCTTCAGAGAGCTGTTTTGCTAAAGTGAGACTCTTGGACTCTTGACTATTACTTCCACAGACTATTAGCCCCTTGCTCTTCAAGGTAATTAAGTAAGGTGATTAATAACATTAGCTACCGCTAACCCATATTTATTAGTGGTATTGAAGTTAATGAGAGTGTTGTCATAGTTGAAGGTTGTGTGTTCAGGAGAGAAATCGACTGCAACCCCAAAACCACATTTTTCAATCATCATCAAATCATTGTGTTCATTCCCAATAGCACAACACTCTTCTAGCTCTCAACCTTCTATCTCATTAATTCTCTGAATAGCAAAGAATTTATTTACCTTTCTATCTATTACCTCTAAGAGTCAATCTCCATGAATAGAAACATAAAACTCAGAAAACTGAGTTTCAATTAAGATTCTCAACTTTGAGGAGTTCTTATGAAAGGTAAAGAATAATACCTTTTGAATACCTTCTCAACCATTCTTATAGTTCTCAGGAGTATTGAACTTAATAGTGGCATTGTATTTCTTTGCAAACTTTCTTGCAAATACTCTTGAGATCCAATTATTTTCTACAAATAATTGATTAGAAGAATCAACTATGAAATAGACCAGAAAGTAGTGTCTTCTCAGGAAACTAAGTAATTTAAGTAATTGAGAACACTTAAAGGTTTGAGTGTGTATTATCTTTCCTTCTCTGTTGTCAAAGAGTAACCCACCATTTAAACAGATAAGATAAGGTATTTTGTAACCACCTAACCTATTCTCTAATCAATTAGAGATAGATTTAGTTCTTGCAAGATTTCTACCGGTAGCTAATATGAAGTGGTTACTGGAATTCTCTAGAAAGACACTTAAGGTAGAGAGAGTATAGGTCTTTACTTTCTTTCAAGAATGTTTCTTGGGGGATAAGAGTGTTCCGTCTAGATCTGAATAGACCACTTTTATCTCTGGTGTCATACTACTTTTCTGCATTAAAAGCTAGTTATATCTAACTAAGAACTAACTAAAACTATCTATTTACTTTTCTACCAACCCTAGCTCTTTATTGAATATCCCAACCAGTTCAGAGAGACTTCTTTCAATAGAGTCATTTAAGACTTTGTATTGAAATTGGGAGATTTCCTCCATTTCTTTTTCTCCCTTCTCTAGTCTAGTTCTAATTTCTTGATCTTCCTCTGTTTCTCTCCCCTCCAGTCTAGTCTTTAGGTTATCCATAGATGGAGGATAGATGAAGATAGAGACAAAACCATTGAGTTTGCTCTTCAATTGATTGAAACCATCAGTTTCAATCTCTAGGATAACATTCTTTCCTTCATTTATTAAATTTTCTAAAGTTTGTGAGTGAGTTCCATAATATTGACCAAAGAAATAAGCATGTTCTAAGAAATCATCATTCTTAATTAATTCTTCAAACTTTTCTTTAGTTATGAAGTAATAGTCTTTACCATCTTCTTCTCCATCTCTAGGAGCTCTAGTGGTATGAGAAACATTAATGGCTAAGTTAAACTTTTGAATCTTAACTAATTCTGATAACAGTGTCTTTTTCCCTACACCACTAGGTCCACAAACAATAAATATCTTGTTATTGCTTTGTTGCAAGTAGAAAGCTTAGAGAATTAGAGCTATTTTAAGACTTTTATATTTAATTTAAAAAATCTTCCAGCCTTTCCTGCTTGTCTAGCCTCAAAAAAACTCTCAGACTCCCTCAAACTGACTTTCCAATGAAAGCTAATTTAGTTGAGAATCAAGCCAAGTACTCAAGTTTTTGACTAGAACAAAAAGTTTATGAAAAGAGACTACAAAAAAACTCCAATAAACCTTTATTTCTAGTTATTGATGGTCCGCCTTATGCCAATGGAGCTATACATATGGGACATGCACTTAACAAGATACTTAAAGATTTTGTTGTTAGGTGAAAGAATATCTCTGGTTTTCAGAGCCCTTTTCTACCGGGTTGAGATGTGCATGGTCTTCCAATAGAACACAAAGTAGAGTCAGAAAACAAAGACTTCAAGAATCTTTCTTTAGTAGAAAGAAGAGAAAAAGCCTTTAGTTATGCTAAGTCTCAATTGAAACTCCAACTCTCTCAACTAGAGAATCTACATTTAGTTCATCCCCTAAATAATTACTACTCAACATCTGATTCAGAGTTCATTAAGAGAGAATACTCTCTTTTTGAAAAGCTGTGAGAAAAAGGACTAATTGCGAGAGAATACAAGCCAGTCGCTTGGTCTTATTCCTCTCAAACTGCTTTAGCAGAGTCAGAGATTGAATATGAAGAGGAAGAATGTGAAAGTATCTACTTCTCTTGAGAGATTGTTGAATCTAATAACTTTCAATTACTAGGTTCAAAGATAATACTTTGAACTACAACTCCTTACAGTCTAGAAAGCAATTTAGCAATTGCTTTACATCCAGAGTTAAGGTATTGTCTAGCCAAAAAAAATGGATTTAACTACATAGCTTCTGAGAGTTTCTTTCTTAGAGAGAATGACTTTGAGTTAATTAAGGAACTCTCCGCAGAAGAACTACTAACAGCTAAATATCTAAATAACCTAACTGGAGAGGTTAATCCCATCTTCTCTGCGAGCTTTGTGCTAGAGAACACAGGAAGTGGTTTTGTTCACTTGGCTCCGGGGCTTGGACCAGAAGACTATTTAGTCTGTAAGAAACACAATCTTTCTCCCTATTGTTCTATAGATCAAAGAGGTTATTTCAATAAAGAAGTTAAGTTCTCTGAATTAGCTGAAAAGTTCTACAAAGATGCCTCTAAGATAGTTATTTCTTTCTTAGAGAAAAATAACTCTTTAATAGCTATTAAGAAGATAAGACACAAAGTAGGTAAAGATTGAAGAACTAAAAAACCAACTCTCTATAGAGCTACAGAACAGTGATTTCTTAACTTAAAAGATTTAAAGAGTCAGTTAACTCAAGCCTTTGAAAAAGAGACTTTCTCAAATCCAGAGTGATTATTTGGGAAATTAAGAGAAACCGTTCTCTCTAGAGAAGAATGATGTCTTTCTAGACAGAGAGCATGAGGACTTCCTATCCCAGTCATCTTTAAGAATGGAAAAGAGTTTGGGGGATTAGAGCAACTAAAAAAGAATATCTCTATTCTCTTGGAAGAAGGAGTTGACAGTTGGTATAAAAAGCCTATCTCTTACTTTGTAGGGGAACAAGAAGGGCTAGAGAGCTTTAGTAAATCCTTTGATGTCTTAGATGTTTGATTTGACTCTGGCTCTGTATTCACTAAAGATGAAGAGTTAAAAGAAGCTTCAATAGTTTATCTAGAGGGAGGGGATCAACTCAGAGGTTGATTTAACTCCTCTTCTATTCTTTCAGTCGCTAGTAGTTCTTCTTTACCCTTTACTCACTTAGTCTCTCATGGTTTTGTCTTAGATGCTTCCAAAGAAAAAATGTCCAAGTCTAAAGGGAATGTAGTAAATCCTGTTCAACTAATTAATAAATATGGTTCAGATATTTTTAGACTCTGAATTGCTAGTGTCAATTACTCTAAAGACATTAGCTTTAGTGAAGAAAAAATTAAAGCCACTCAACAAGAATACAGAAAGATCAGAAATATATTATTTAGATTCTCTTTGAGTGTTATTGGTAAAAAGAGCTGAAAAGAGATTGAGCTACTTAAACAAACTTGACACTTTCCAGAACACGAATATATCTACAATACCTTCACACAACTACTGAATAACTCTGAGAAAGCCTTAGATTCTCTTCTCTTCAGAAAAGTTACTAATTACTTCAGAGACTTTATAGAGCTTTACTCTAGTTGATATCTAGAGATAGTTAAACCGGCTTTGTATGCTAGAGACTCTAAAGATTTATACAGAGAAGAGGCGATTGAGGTAATCTCTGTAGTTTTTAAGTTTTCAAGCTTATTGCTTTCAGTAATTATTCCTCAAACCTCTGAAGAGGCCTATCAGAAAATGGAAGGCATAGAGTCTTCTATTCTCCTAGAAGAGTGAAGGGGAGTTGAATCTGAGGGCTTTGACTCCGAGAGATGAGAATATTTCTTTGAGCTAAGGGAAAGAGTGCTTAAAGAATGAGATAGTCAAATGGGAAATAAATCCTCTGGAGAGAAGTTACAACTCTTGAGAGAACAAAAACTATTTTTACCTAAGTCAAAAATCAAATACTTCAATATAGAAGACTTAACTAGATTGTTATTAGTAGCTGAGTTGGAAGAAACAGAGGGGAGCGAGATCTCTTTTGGTCCAACTACTAAGAGAGTGTGTGAAAGATGTTGTAAATATTGAAAGGAAAGAGAGCTAACTTCAGAATTTTTTGAGGAAAAAGAACATTTACTTTGCAGTTTCTGCGCCATCGCTCTTCAAGAATATAGGAAAGAGAATGAAAGAGCAAGTGAGATAGCAAAGCACTAAGACTCAATCTCAAGAAAGATTTCACTTCTCATATTTCAGATTCAGAATGTAATTACCTTTGCTATTCGTGTAAAAGGCAACTAAAAAGAGAAGGTTAAGTACAAGAGCCAAGCCTAACCAACAACTCAAAGAGGTTTGAGTATTAGTATCTGTACTTAATTGAGAGAGTATTCAACCACCTTGTATTGACTGAGTTAAAGAGGGCAAGAAGAGATTAAATAGAGCAGAGCCAAATATTCCTGCACTAGCTAGTCCAAAGTGTCTGGACTTAAACAAAAAGAAGAAAGAAGAGAACTCAGGAAAAGAGGTTACAAGACTTAATATGGTTCCTAGTCCTATATTTCTAGGAATACTAAAACTCTTTTCAAACTTAGTAACAATATTGAAATTAAGAAAAGAAAGACCAGAGAAACAGATAAATATAAGTCCAAAGACACCTAAGAACTTATTCTTACTTAATTTGTCAAATATATTGGAGTAACTCTTTATTTCTTCTTTTTCTTTTTTGGAAAAGACTAGGTAACAAATTCAAACTAAGCAGAATAAGAAGGGAAGTGGACTAATCTGTCCAATATTCAGCTTGGTTGAGAAGGTAGGAAAAGAGACAGCAACTAAGAGAAGAGCTAGTTCAAAGGTAAAAAGAAATCACAAGAGTGTTTTCTTGTGAAAGGTAGAGCCAATAAAGCTTTGATACTCTTCTGAGGTGAATCTTTTTTTCTTAGTTAGGTGATAGAGTGCAATTCCTAATCCAGCAAGAAAGATTATCTGAATTAAACTAGCTCCAGTCAGGTTATAGAAAGAGTCAATGGAATACTTGAATTTGGAATCAGCTCTATCATAAAACCCAGCAGTAATAGCATTTATAACTTCTGGGAAAGAGGTACCAGTAGCTAGTAAGCTAGAACCTACAAATCTTTCAGATAGTTGAAATCTATTAAGAACACCCTTAATAGATTCAGAGAATAAAAAAGATAGTGTAAGTACTCCTGCACTAGTTACTAAAAAGGAAAAGAATAGTAAATAAGGATTCTCTAAAAGAGACGAGGCCAGTTTAAGGTATTATGGCGGGGGTGGCAGGACTCGAACCCACAACACGCAGTTTTGAAGACTGCTGTTCTGCCATTGAACTACACCCCCAATAAGGGAGATTCCCAACTAATTTAAATGCTAAATATACTGGCGGAATAGAGAGGATTCAAACCTCCGCATAGAGAAAGACTCTATCTAACAGCTCTCCAAGCTGCCCTCTTAAATCACTTGAGTACTATTCCAGACTCACTATTTTATGTTAAGACTCTCTAAAGCCCTTTCACCACTTATATCAAGAGAGTAATTTAGAGACTCCAAGTTGACCATAATCTGAACAACCTGAGAAACCATATTTAACTAAGTAGTTATCTAATACAAGTAGAAGAGGTCAGAATTCCCTTCTACTTTTGAATAGGGTAGAGGCAATTAGTTTGTGTCCTCCCCCGCCAAATTGAGTAGCTATCTTATCTATCTGTAATTTCTTAGATCTAAGAGAACACTTTCACTTCTTAAGTAACTTATCTTGAATAAAGATCACTCAGATCTCTATTCCAGCTATATTCTCTAGATTAGAGATAGCAGAGACATAGTCTTTAATAGAGTATTTCTTTAGTAACTTAGCACTAACTATAGAGAAAGCTAGTCCATTAGGAGTTACCTTTATATTCCTAACTACTTCTTGATCAAATAGCTTTTTATTTAAGCTATTTTCAGAAATTAGCTCATTAATTGCCTTTCTCTTAATACCTTTACTTAAGAGCTTTCAGAGATAGTAAAAGGTTGAGGGAGAAATATGAGCCTTTAAGTGATTAGTGTCTGTGAGAATGCCTGCATAGAGATATTGAGCCATTTGAGTAGTAAAGGTATAGCCATAGTTGGTTTCAAAGAAGAGCAGTAACTCAACTAACATCTCTGCAGTTGAGGAATATAAGTGATTAATAAATTCCAGTTGAGCAAAAGAGTCTATCTTTGGGTGATGGTCTAGAATAACTAACTCTTGGCAGAAGACATGTTTTTGAGTTAAGATTCTCCCTTCATTAGGAGTGTCTAAAACTATTCCAAGACTTTGCTTTAGTTCTGATAACTCTAACTTAGTTTTGATCTCTTTATTTCAGTCAAATAGGCTTTTTTCATTAGGGGCTAAGCTTTCAGGAATAATTCAAGCAATAACTTCTTTTGAGGGGAAGTTAAGAGTTATTCAGTGGTAGAGAGTGAAAACAGAAGCATAGGCATCAAAGTCTGGTTTTAGATGTAAGAAAAGAGAAATATATTGGTATTGTTGGAGCTTTTGGAGAAATCTCTCTCCAAACTCTTTTAATACCTTACTATTACTTTTTTCTTCTATGGATTGAGTAATAGTTAAAGAGCAGGAAAACCAAATCTAATTCAATTTAAGTCTTGAGGGGACAAGATAGGGCTGACTCCACCCATAATGTATTTGTGATATCACTCAGTAGCATAGTTGATGACTGGCTCAAAAGACTTTAAGTCAATTTTCATTTCATCTAAAACAATCATCTGTGGATTCTCTTTACTTCACTCTTCTTTTGCATAGGGATCAAAACTCTCTGGTTTTAAGTAGTGATTCTTATTTAAGAAGGCAATGCAGAAATAACCTTTCTCTATCCCCCTCAGATAAAGATACAGAGCTAATTGGTATTGATACTCTTCTGGTATTTTTAATTCTCTATTTTCTAAAGAGAATCACTTGTGTATATTCCCTTTAAGCTCTTTGATTATTGGCTTACCAAAACTATCTCTAACTAGTCTTAGCTCATTGTCTTCAAAGGTATAACAGTATTTATCTAAGGGAGTGGTTTTGATTTCTAGAATTGACTTAACTGTTTCTCCCGCAAACTCTTCACCGTCTGGTATACCTCCAAATACCTCTGCATCGGGAAAGAGATCATACCCCACTTCCTTACTGTTATATGAAACAAATCTCTTATTTAACTCTTTTTCTGCATACTTAAGTAAGGTTTTTTCTATAACCACTCCTGCTTCTGCAAAGAAGGGTTCAATCTCTGTTTCTACAAAACCTAATATCTCACATCAGCACTGAAAAGGAGATTTATATTTATTCCTACCTATCACAGCTGCCATTCTAGAACCAGTAATCTTTCTTCTATATCTAGAAGATTTCTGTCTTCCTAGCTTAGTTAGATATATTTGGTTATTTGCAAAGTAGAAGTCCTCTGGATAGGAATAGTTCTTGAATCTCATTAAGAAGACTTGAAGGTAATTAGATTAATTACCTTTCTTGGAATAACTACATATTTTTCTAATTTATTTTCCTTTAAGAGTTGAGGGTATTCTGGTAGGGAACTAAAGTGATTAAATAGCTCTTGTTCTGTTTTGAGCGAAGAAGGGAGTTGAATCATTAATTTATGTTTTCCATTAAGTTGAATTGAGTAGTTAAGAGTTTCTTCTTCAAAAGAAGTTGAAAAGCTTGGTCAACTAGAGTTAAAGAGAGAGGTTTCTTGTTTCAATAGCTCTCTTCAAAGCTCTTCTGCGATACAAGGAGCAACAAGGCTGAGGGATTGAATAAAAAGGGAGTGTTCTAGTCAGTTCTTATTTAAAGCTTTCTGTAGGTATTTAAAGAAAACCATTAACTCTGAGACTAGAACATTGAACTTAAAGGCTTGAATGCTGTATTCAAGCTTGGATAAGAAAGTAACGAGCTCTTTAGTAGGACTAGATTTTTTGGGGTTCAGAGAATCTTTAACTTCTGAAAAATATCTATAGAGTTTTTCAATTCACTGTTGAAAGACTGGAAGTTGTCTACTATCCCAATATTGTGTTAGCTCTAAAGGTCCAAGAAAAGCAACACTGAGTCTAATTACATCTCCACCAAACTCTTGGAGTAGAGAGGAAATGGAAACAAAGTTGTTTTTAGACTTTGACATCTTCTTTCCATTCTCTCCTAGTATCATTCCTTGATTTTTGAGGGTATAGAAAGGCTCATCTCCAGCCTCAATTTGTAATCCTAGGGTGGAATACAAAACTTTGTATCAAAACCTAGCATAGAGTAAGTGCATAGTTGCATGCTCTTGACCTCCTATATAGAGATCTACAGGCATTCATCTCTCTATTCTTCTCTTAGCTTCAGAGCTATCTAAAGGAAGATAACCTTCCTTTTGCTTTATTAGATAAGCTAGATAATACCAAGAGGAAGCAGCTCAGTTGGGCATAGTATTTGCATCTCTTCTGAAACCTTCTTTTTCAAAGAGTCACTCCTCATAGTACTCTAAAGGTGTTGTTTTCTCAGAAGTTTTAGTAGTTATTGGTTTATATTCTGGGAGCTTTAGAGGTAAGCTCTCTTCTATATAGAAGTTATTTTCTGAGTCATAGTAGATAGGGATTGGTTCTCCTCAGTATCTTTGTCTAGAAAAGACTCAGTCTTGTAACTTAAATCTCTTGACTTTAGGAAGTAACTTTCAATTGAAGAATGAAGGAAGTCTTTTATTTCCAATGAGCTCTTCATAAATTGGCTCTAAGGGATTACCAGAAGTGAGCTTGGAAACAGAGAACTTGAATGGAAGTTTCTGGAGAGTTTTAGAGTCGCTGTAGTAGAAAAGTATCTCTCCATCTTTGGGCTCTTGTTCTAGTTCTAATAAGCTATAAATCTCAGACTCTTTATCTATTAGAAAACCAGAAATGGATCTGATTTTGTCTAGCTCTGACTCATAGTGATAGAAGACTCTATCTTTGATCTTTAGTTCAAGTTGATAGACTTCCTGCTCTCCTATTCACTCTGACTGAATAGTTTTGATCTTTTCTGGTCAGTGAAGATGAGCTAAAGAGGCATTAAGTTCTTCTGCATATTCAGTAATCTTTAAGACTCACTGGGTTAATTTCCTCTTTTGAACTAAGTGATCTCCTCTTTCAGAATAGAAAAGACCATCTTCTCCCTGATAGATCTCTTCATTTGCTAGTACAGTTTGTAGTTCATCAACTCAATTAACCTCTCTCTTCTCTAGGCTCGCTAAGCCTCGCTTATATAGTTGGATGAATATTCACTGAGTTTGTTTGTAGTATTCCGGATCTGTACTATTTATCTCTAGCTCTGGGTCATAACTAAAAAAGAGAGCATTTAACTCTCTTCTGAAGTTATTGATATTTTGTTGAGTGAACTCTTGTGGTGGTTTTTTATTTAGATTTGCAAATTGTTCTGCTGGAAGACCGAAAGCATCTCAACCTATTGGATGTAGTACAGAGAATCCCTTCATCTTTTTATATCTAGCAATAATGTCTGTTGCTAGATAACCTTTTACGTGACCAACATGTAACCCTGCCCCGGAAGGATAGGGAAACATATCTAGTATGTAGTATTTGGGTTTAGTTAGATCATCTTTGAAGGCATAAGTTTGTTCTTGAGATCATCTTTGAATTCATTTGGCTTCTATTTGGGCGAAAAAAGGGCTTTTTTCTTCTGGAGAAAGAACAGTAGGATCTGCTAGTTTAGTAATGAGTGCTTAAAGAGATGACATAGAACAACTACCATGAGAGTTCTTTGGGAAGGCAATTACATCTCTAATGCTCTGTAGATCAAGCAATTCTTTTATCAGTCTCTCTCAACCGATAGCAATTCCTAAGTGGGGAGGAACTCCAAATTCTAGGGCTTGAAGAAATCAACCAAAGTCTTTTTCAATTGATTCATCTGAGTAATCTAATAATTTAAATATCTCTCTTTGGAGTTGTGGGTCTGTAATTCTCATAGAGCCAGAAGCAATCTCTGCCCCATTGAGAACTAAGTCATAGCCAGTAGATTTCCAGCTGAAGATATCTTCAGAAGTCTTAATAGGCAGGGTAAAGGGGTGGTGAGAGGTTACTAGTTCACCTTCTTTATTTCTTTCAAAGTAATGTCAATCAGTGATTCAAACAAATCTATAAGGTTTACTTTCATCTCACTTAACCAAACCTAACCTAAATAACTCATTTCTTAAAGAGCCAAAGAGATAAATAGACTTTTTATCTACTTTTTCTGAACTCTTTCTATAGAACACAAAAGAGTTAGGTTGTAATTCTAGAGAATTAACAAACTCATCTATTAAATCTTCTAATTCCCCTTCTAGTTCATCTTCACCTTTGAATATGTATTGAAACTTATTGCCTAACAAGGTAGAAAGTTGAGCCACTTCTGCTTTAGTTGCTGGCAAGACTATATAGTAGATTGAAATACTTTTAGAGTTTCACTTTTGAATGACTAAGGGATTTCTTAGATCTGGTTTGTCTGTTCCATAGTTAGACAAAGCCTCTTGAAAGCTCATTAATTGAAAATCCTTTGGTTCTAATTGAACTCTTAGGAGTTTATTAATTAAGAGTATCAATAGATTTTCAATAAGCTCGAATAGCTTTTGAGGGGTTGAGAAAGAGAGCTCAATATCTAGTTGAGTGAACTCATATTGTCTGTCTTCCCTTAATTTTTCAGCTCTGAAATTTCTAGAAAACTGAAAGTAAGACTCAAAGCCAGAGATCATTAGTAATTGTTTATAGAGTTGGGGAGACTGAGCTAAAGTAAAGCTCTCTTTAACTTGATCACTAACTAAAGTGGAGAAGGTGGCTGCTCCTTCTTTAGTTGGAAAAGAAAGAATGGGTGTATTAATCTCAGTGAAATTCAGTGAATTGAGATATTCAGTAACTAATAGTTTTGATTTAGAGTAGAAAGCCAGATTATATTGAAGAGACTTTCTTCTGAGATCTAGATATCTATAACGCATTCTGTATTTCTCTTCACTAACCCTTTCTTCAACTAGATCAATAGGAATAGCTTTAGCTTTAGAAAGTAACTCTAGTCTTTCTCCTTCTATCTCTAACTGTTGTCTTTCTTCTAGGAACTTAGTTGTTCCTTCAACTAGTACTACACTTTCTCTAGTTATTGAGCTAGGATCTAACTTATCTAGAGAGAAATTAACTGAGATGGAGCCGCTGCAGTCTCTAAGAACTAATACAGTTAAGTTCTTGAATTTCTTAATTCTCTGAATAAATCCAGCAAGTATTACTCTTTCTTGACCTCGTCCAGAAAGACTAGAAATTAAAACTCTTTCAGAAAACACCTAAGTCATTAATTTATTTAGCTCTTTAACTAATTCTTCTGGATTCTCTAACTCAAATGAGCTTTGAGACTTTTGATTCTGTTCCTTAAGTATTACCTTATTTTCACTTTGTTCCTTTGCTCCATAAATTAAAAGTCACTTAATATTTAGTCTCTCAGAGAATCTAAAGTGAGACTTAAGCTCTTGTAACTCTCAATTAGATTCAAGTTCTATTCCACTATCTCTTAATTTCTTAGCTAATCTAAGTATTCTAGGCTCTACTTCGGAAAGTAAGTTACAAAAGTAAACCCTTTTGTCTAACTTCTTTGGTCAATTAAATCCACTTTCTTCTAGTGTGTTTAATAGTCTTTCAATTCCAATTGCTAATCCAACACAAGGAATATCTTTTAGTCCAAACTTATTAAATAATTCATCATATCTCCCTCCCCCAGCAATTCCTAATCCTTTGTAATTTCACTCAAATACAGTTCCAGTATAGTAATCTAACCCTCTAACTAAGCTTTCATCTCAGTGATAGTTAAGGCCTAATTCACTTAAAAGAGTCTTTATCTTAGAGCTCTTTTCTCTCTCTTCTTCACTAAGAAATTGTTCTATCTTAGGTGCTTTTTGAACTATCTCCAGAGAAGAGTCTCTCTCGTCATCCAATATTCTTATTGGATTAGTCTTTATTCTCTTTAGAGAGTTGGAACTTAAACCTTCATTGTTCTCAGAGAAATAAGCAGTAAGTGCCTTAGTTCACTTAGACCTAGTTTCTTTATTAGAGAGATAGTTAACTCTTAGTTTGAGACTATCTAGCTGGAATTTCTCTCTAAACAAAGAGTCAAGCATATAAATTAACTCAACTTCGTAGACTCAAGAACTAGCCTTTATTATCTCTAATCCAAATTGTGTGAACTCTCTGAATCTTTGTTTCTGTGGTCTTTCATGTCTAAAGCACTGGGAGGAATAAAAAAACTTAAGAGGAGTTGGATTAGAAAAAAGTAATTTCCCAGAAGTAACCGCTCTTGCGACTGAAGCAGTTTCTTCGGGCTTTAAGGCTAGACTTTCATCTCTTAGGAAGAACAACTCTTTTTTGAGTATTTCATTCTCAGGCGCTGATTGATCAATATACAAAGAGCTATTCTCGAATGTAGGAGTTTGAATCTTACTAAATCCTAAAGAGCTTGCTCAAGAACTTAATTCCTTAACTAAACCCTCTCTCTTATTTAGCTCTTCAGAGAATAAAGTTCTTGTTCCTCTAGGCTCTTTTATCACTTAGCTCTGAAGTAGATCCCGCTAATCAGAGGTTGTTAATCAATAATTACTCTAGGAATAAATTCTTTTCACTCTAATTGTTCAGAGGGGGAAGAGCCTTTTGTTAATTCAACTTTTATTGAACATTCTTTAGTTCCTTTGCGCTCACTGCCATCCTTGCAGTTATCTAAAGAAAATTTGAATTCATTTAATCCTTTCTCTTTTCTTCCGCTTCCGGAAAATTGGAATAACTTATCGGGACATCTTATGTAAGAGCCAAACGTTTCATTCTCTTCACCTCCGCCTACCTCTCCTAGTCTGGTGACTCTTCCTTCTCCATCAATTCCATCGTCGTTAATTCAATTAAATCTACCTTGTGTACCAAAACTTCCTCTTACTAATTCCTGTAAGCTTTCAGCTCTTCATGTGGGTGGTTGTGTAACTTTTGCTCCATCACCTCTCCAATGATATCCTTCTCCCCATAATTCAAGCTTGGTATTTGTATCTATATTGTCTGTAACTTTGTCTTTGATCGTTAAGTAGATTCATAAATCTGATGCAACTCAGTTTCCCGACTTTTCTCCTCTATAACTACAAAGAGATAAATAGAACTTGTTGTTACTCTTTATTCTTCACACATTTTTAGGATCTCAATTTGGAATAGAAAGAGAAGTGTAACCAACTAGACCACTAACACCACTAATAACAGAAGTTAAGAGAATCTTTGTACCTAACATAAAAACGTTATTAATTTAAATCTCATGCTCTTAGCACTATTCCTATATCTAATAGTTTTGCTCAATAGTTTTTTCAATTAGAGCTAAGAATAACTTCTCTGGATCATTTGGTCTTGAGTTGAACTCTGGATGATATTGAACTCCTATAAAGAAAGGATGGTTCTTAAGCTCAATAGCCTCAACAATCTCACCTTCTGAGGCTGAGAATATTAACTCAGAATCTGAAGCTAATTTCTCTTTAGCTAACTCTAGATTCAAAACATATTTATTTCTGTGTCTTGTTACTTTTTCAGAGATTTCATAAATTTGAGCTATTTTGCTTGCTGGATCAAAAGTAATAGTTCTATTTCCTAATCTCATCTCTTGCTTTTCACTTCAAGAGGTAAAGATAGGACAAGAGGTGTTTGGGTTCAACTCAACACTATCAGCCTCTAGACCCAAAACATTTCTAAAGTATTCAATTACAGCTAATTGCATTCCAAAACAAATACCTAAGAAAGGAATCTTTTTCTCTCTTGCATACTTAATAGCTAAGAAGATACCGTTTAGTGACTTATTTCCAAATCCGGGAGGAACACAAATGGCTTGAAATCCTTCTAGTTGCTCTTCTGAAGTTAATTCAGCAGACTGAATTAACTCAATAGAAAGCTCTGCAGATAGTTTGTATCCTGCAAACTTAAGTGACTGAATTATAGAGTAGTAAGACTCAGGAGAGTTAGAGTACTTCCCTACAATAGCAACTCTTAGTTGATATTTCTTGGGGGCTTTAATTTGTTCATTGAAGTCAATTCACTCTTTGAGATATTGTTTCCCTTTTTCTACATCTCTGGAAACAGAATCTAGCTTGAGAATAGGAGAGATCTTCTCAAATAACTTCTCAGTTTGATAGAGTTGTAGGGGAATCTCATATATATCTAGGAGATAAGGGGCTGAGAGAATATTTTCTTCTGGAATTGCAGGAAAGTTAAAGCTTATCTTAGAGAGCTCAGCCTCACTAATCTCTTTATCTCCCTTAAGTATCAGTAGATCTGGAACTATTCCTAGTTGCGCTAGTAGAGCAAGTGAGTGTTGAATAGGTTTTGTTTTCTTCTCATTATTGTGACTTAAGTGAAGTAAAGGGGCTAAGTGAACAAAAGTTAGTTCATCTCCCTTTCTCTTTTTCATTTGAGAAGCTGCAAGTATAAAAGGCTTTTGTTCTAGATCAAATACAGTACCTCCTAACTCAATTAAGAGAATCTCAGTACCAGATTCTCTAAAGTGTTCTAGGGTTAAGAGAATCTCATTGACTAAGTGTGGGGCTACCTGAACAGTCTTGCCATCATATTCCCCTCTTCTTTCTTTATCCAGTAGTCTTTGGAATATTTTTCCTGTGGTGTAACAGGAATGAGAATCTAGCTCTATTCCTAAGAATCTCTCATAGTGACCTAGATCTAAGTCTGTTTCCTCTCCGTCTTTAGTAACAAAGACTTCTCCGTGTTGTAAGGGAGAAAGAAATTTAGAGTTGTAGTTTAAATATGGATCAAACTTAAGAACATTGCACTTATATCCCTCAAACTGTAAGACTTTACCAATTGAAGAGAGAATGACTCCTTTTCCTAAGGAAGAATAAACCCCTCCAGTGAGAAAGATAATTTTCATCTCTATTTAGATTAAATTAATTGATTTTGAGATTGTTTTGTCGCCTCTTCTGTGGCTCTTAAATCTTGTAAATTGTCATTCTTCAACTCTGATTCTTATTAATTAATTTTGAGACTTAATTTATTGGTGTATTATTTTTCCGTAAGTTCAGTGAAATCTGATTCTCTGGCCACATTTAAATCCAATATCTTCAAGTAATCTGAGTAGTTATTTATCTTTATTAGGTCAGTAGTATTTTTTAGATAGGATTTATTCACAAATTTAGTTAGGGTTGGTGATCAATAAACCTCTCTTGAGTTAGCTAATCTTGTTTCAAGACTTAAATTAGCTTTATCAGGAAAGTAAACTAACTCAGATTCAGAATCTAACAAAATTACTGGATTAGTATAGCAATTAGATTGAACTTCTTTATTCTTTCCTATTTGCTCTCTTGGTAATTTTGTTCAATTAACGAATTTATCGTAAACATCTCATTCTTGTCACCAAAAGGTAGTTCAAGCTTTGCATTGATCACTTTCTCTTGTTTGTTTGATGTGACTAGACAAAACGGTAAAGTTATTCCTTAAGACAATAAAGGAAGCTGAATCATTGTTTCATAGACCCAGATCTTTAGGTAATTGTTTGAAACACATACAATCCGAATCTCACTGAACTATCTTGAAATAATAGTTGTCATATTTCACAACAATAGTTAATGGATTAACTTTGTCGTTAATTGATGCATTTGCATAAAAGCTTGAGAGATACTCTTGGGGTGAAATAGGTTTTGGTTCTATCTTGTCTCTTCTTGGTTGAGAGACTTGTTTAATTTCTCTTCGAACTCTCTTCCTATCGCTACTTTCTACTCTTAAATAATTACTAGGTTGTGAAGCAGAAAACCTGAAGGCTGTTGGAGTAACTTCGATTCGACTGTCTGAAAGAATTGATGAATTCGACTTAACCTTAACTAGATTTGATTTTTCTCTTTGTTTATTCTGCCGGGGGGGGGCACTAAATCCTGTAGAAGATAGATAGAAAGGAGATAGGGTAATAGCCCCTAAGAGGCCGAATACACTGACTACTAATGGTGTGATCAAACTATCCTAAATTTAAAGTTCCATTTTCCTTTTAGTAAATATTCGTAGTGTAATTACATATCCTAAGTGTCTCTCCCTTTATCCCTCCGGACTTTTTAATTTGTTTAATAATCTCCTCTACTCTTAATTTAGTTTTCAATCTCTCTATATTATGTAAGGTGGTTTGGGGAATTCTAGTGCTTCAATAGTTGAGTCTCTTGGAACTAACTTCTCAACCTCCTGGAACCTTAACTATCTTGTAGTCTTCTTTATCTGGAAGGAGTTCATCAGAGTATTCTATATAGTCATCTTCAATAACTCCCTTGGGCTTAAAACAAGGTAGTTGAGAGACTTTCTTTAAGTCTTTGGTTAATTGGTTGTAAATGTGTTTAAGCTCTGAGTTTTTTCAAGAGCAAGGAGTTAGTTCTTTATCTTGAGGGATGAGTTGAGAGTTTTCAGAGACAAAGATGGTTCTATAGGAATAAAAACCTAGTCTCCTGAGAGTTTTATCTAGCTGCTTTTGTTCTTGTTTTCAATTCTCACTTGGATATTCTATGGCTAGTAAAAGAGTCTTACAAAGTTCTAACTCTTTTAGATAGAAGTGTTTAATTGGCTCTTTTTCAAAGATAGCAAAAGGGAAAGAACAAAAGATAATTTGATCTTTCTCGGAAGTAAGTTCTTGTAATTTCTCAATTAATTCTTTAGAGAGGCTCTCTCCGGATAAAGAGATAATTCCCACATAATTAACTTCTTCTTTTATTAGTAAGAGATTGAGTTTCTCCCCCTCTTCTCCTAGTTCATAAAGTCAAGGGGCTTGAAATTGAGCATTCTTGAAGGAAGAATTACCTTTTCCCCCTCTTCCGCCCTTACAAATAAGAAGCTTTGCTTCTTTTTTCTTAAGTGGTAACTTTCTTATTTTTCTGTCTAGATCGTATATCTCTGTGTTTTCAGGTATTTTCAGATAGATATCTGAACCGGCACTACCTGATTTGTTGTCTTTTTGTCCATTAGACCCATTTGGTGCTTTTTTCTCTGCATTCTTTAGGTGAGAGAAATCAGAGTACTTAGAGTCAACTACTAGATAAATATTTCCACCATCTCCCCCATTACCACCTGCAGGACCTAATCTTGAGTTGTATCTAGTCTTAGCTCAAGAGATAATTCCATCTCCTCCTCTACCAGCCTTTAACTCTAACCTAATATAGTTCACTATTTTTTAGTCATATCTAACTTGAGATTCACTATTCCCCAACCACCTCATATTTGAGCTACTTGAAACATTAAGAAGGTGCAAAGTGCAACTGCAAACAATACACCTGCCAAAAAAGTACAAGCCAATAAGAAATAGTGAAAGTACTTCGTTTGATAAAGATAGTTGATATTAATGAAGTAGAGTATCCCTAGAACTATATAGGGAAATACTACTGCTATACAAGAAATAGAGCAAATAACAACAATTGAGCTAATTCAATCTGCGAAGAACTTAGTATGGTGACTTAAATAGTAGTGACTATCTCAGTTGTGTAGAAATAACCTTGCTACTAAAAGAAAGAGTGAGAGTCCAAGCAGAATTCCTGCACTCTTTAACTCAAACTTCTTTAATTTAGCGAAGTTACCTGGGGCTTTAATGAGTATCTCCATAAAGCTATTGAACTCACTTCAAGCAGTCTTTATAGATTTCTTGTAGTTAGCTAAATAGGTATAGAAATATCTATAGTCAGCACCTAAGAATGGAATATTCATTCTCATTAACTCTCCTCTCTTTCTGACTCTTAAACTAAAGATTTCAGCTAACTTCTTTAGAAATTCTTTTCTCTTGTGATAGCCTTGAATGACCTTTTCAATACTTGCTGTGATAGCTGTATCAGGACTTTCTTGTTCAAGTCTGGCTCGTAATTCTGGAGCAGGAGCTGGATTATTTCTAAAGAATTCTTCTCTAGAACTAACAAAGATATCAGAAATTGAGACTCTATTACTTCCTTGAGCTTCTTGGTTTTTATAGAGGAATAACTTAGCTAACTCATTGTCTTCTATTTGTTCTAGTGTTCTCTTTTCCTCTTCCATTAGCTAGAACTCAAAGAACTATTAATTAATTCTTCAACTCTTTTAGCCTTTTGAATAAATAGATCTTCTCTGAAACTAAGTTTTAGGTGTGGAGGGAGATTTAACTTGTGAACTAACTGCCTCTTAAAAAAAGGAGTGAGTTTCTCTAATTTAGCAAATATATCTTGTTTCGGATAATCCTTTTTGAGTAACTCTAACTCAATAAAAACAGTTATATTAGTTAGATTCTTACTAAGTCTTATGTGGTTAATTCCTATAAAAGAATAGAACTGTTCATCTAACTCTTCCAGTCAGATTCTTTTTAAGACCACATAGATTTCTTTTGAAAGTCTTTCATTTAGGATAGACATTTCATTAGAGCTTTCTTTCTATAACTTCATAACTCTCTATAACATCATCAATCTCTATATTGTTTCAGTTATTTAGCACAATACCACATTCTTTTCCTTCTTCGGCTACTTTAATCTCAAAGTTTTCTGTCTTGAAGGACTTAATAGTTGTCTTAGTAAGGAGGTTTCCCTCCCTAATTAGCTTGATTTTATTTTCTATCTTTATAGAACCATAAATGACTGAACAACCTGCAATAGTACCAATCTTTGAGTGAGTTCAGAGTCTAATAACCTTACATCTACCAACAACTTTTTCAACTCTCTCAATAATCCTATTTTTCTCTATGTGTTCTTCTATTCTCTCTTCTAGCTCATAAACAGATCTAATAGACCAAATAGGAATATTTAAGAACTCTATTTGTGGTTCTAACTTCTTAGGTATCTTTTGCTCAAAGTTAATAATTATTGCCTTCTTAACTGTAGCTTCTTTTAAGTCAGCTTCAGTTAACTCCCCTGAACCTATAGAGAGTATTGAATATTTGAACTTAGAGAGAAAGGACTTAATAGCTTCAGAAGAGCCTAAAACCTTACTTTTAATAATGAAAGAAAAGTGAGTTGGGTTATCTGACTCTGCAATAGAGAGAGCATCTTTGAAGTCATAACCTTCTTGTAACTTTTTAGTTTGAGTTTGGTAGTGCTCTTGCGCTTCGTTCTTATTTGCGAAAGAAAAGAATCTAGTTCCTGGGATTGGTAATTGATCAAAGCCTGCAATAGTTGCTGGAGTTGCTGGAACTAACTTAGTTATCTTTTCCTTCTTCTCTCCTTGAATAGTTTTGAGCTTGCAGAAGAGCTTTTCTCCTGCTATATAGTCTCCAGAGTTTAGAGTACCTCTAATAGTGATAATCTCAGCAACAGGACCTAATCCCTTTTCTATTCGAGATTCCAAGATTATTCCTATAGCTGGAGGACTCAAGGTTGTGCAGTAATTCTCAACCTCTGAGATAACTGTAATTGTCTCTAGTAGTTCTGGAATACCTAATCCTGATCTAGCAGAACCTTTAACTAGAATAACCTCTCCTCCATATTCTTCTAGTTCTACTCCCTCTTGAGTTAGAGATTCCTTAAGTGCACCTAGGGCAGATTCACCTCTATCAATCTTGTTAACAAAAATGATTAGCTTTAAGTTATTTTGCTTAAAGTATTTAATTACCTCTTTTGTTTGGGATTGAACTCCATCTTCTATGGAGATAACTAGAACAATAATGTCTGCAATAACTCCACCTAGCTCTCTCAGCTTTTGAAAGATCTCGTGACCCGGAGTATCTAAAAAGGTAATGAGATTGTCTTGGAACTTAACTTGATAAGAAGAGATATGTTGAGTGATATTGGAATACTCATGTTCTGCAACATTAGTCTTTCTTATTTGGTCTAGTAAGGTAGTTTTTCCGTGGTTTACATGACCCATTACTGCAACCACTGGATATTTCTTAACTCACTCTTCTTCTGCTCCTTCTTTAGCTAAAAGCTCTTCTGAGTAGAGATTCTTTCTTTGAGCCTGCTCTGCTTTTAAGAACTTAAGTCCAAATTCTTCACAAAGCTCTCTGCAATATCTTTCATCTAATCAAGAGTTAATCTTCATCTCAACCCCCCTGAGAAAGAAATATTTAATGATTTCAACAACAGGTATTTGAGTTTGACTAGCAAAGAACTTAACTGAAACTGCCCTGTTATTGTATTGAAAGCTATCCATTAACTAAAGAAAAGTAAGATATTAAGCTAGCTATTTCTTAGAGTTTGTTTCTTCTTCAAATTTGAATTTATGGAATTTATATAGTCTTCCTGAAACATCTGAGGTCTTAGAGTCTCAATTTTCATCTATAGGTGTATATTCAATTCTTTCTGCTTTTGCTTCTTGAATAGTCTTCAAGAATATCTTTCAACCAGTAAGCATTGAAACAAGCTTTACATTAATACCTCTTCTACCAATAGCTAGTAGTAAGTTCTCTAGGGTAGTAATAAGAAGAATGGAGTTTTCTTCTTCCCCTTCTACCTTATCTAGTACCTTGTAACCAAGTATTTGTGCTCCTGCAAATCCATTAACAATATTTCTTATTGGATCTTCATTTCAGAGAATTACATCTATTCTCTCATTTAAGAGTTGAGAGGAAACAATCTTTAGTCTATTACCTTTAGGGCCTATACAACAACCTACAGGGTCTATATTGTTATTCTTGGTACTAACTAATAACTTACTCTTAATACCAGAAACTCTAGAGATTGCCTTAATCTCTACTAGACCATCATGAATTTCTGAGATGTGTTTTTTCATTAGATACTTAACTATCTCTGGACTAGTTCTGGATAGTAAGATAGGGTGTTGCCCTGAAGCCTCTTCCAATACATCTTTAATTTGGAATTGATAGATCTTTCCTGGAACTAGACTCTCATATATTCTGTAACCAGCATTTGAGAGAGTTTGAACAAAGTCAATTCTGTGTACTACCCCCCTAGTACTATCTAGTTCATTATTTGGATCAATTAGAGAGACTATAGCTTCTTTAGGGAGTTTTTCTTTGGTTTCAAAGACTTTTTCAACCATTCCCTCAAAGACCTCTCCCTTTCTCTCTATTCACTTGTCATATATCTTTTTGTTAGCAGTTTCTAAAGTTAGTTTTTGAAACTGAAAGAGAATATTTTTTACTATTCTGGTATCTAGTTGGTTTAAGTGAATATCTTCTAGATAGATATCTCCTTCTTTATATTCTTTTTTTTCCTTAGTGGTTAATGCTGAAGTGGGAATAAAACAACCAGAGTCTTCCATCCCTTCTCCATAAAAGTATTTTTCACTGACTACTTTGAGCTCTCTTCACAGTTTTATGTAACACTTTTCTAGGTCAATCTCTATCTTTAACTTACTATCTGCATTCTCTCTCTCAAATACAGTCTTAAAGGCTTCTTCTAAGAATGAAGCAATCTTAGAAGTACTAAGAGAATATTGAACAGATAGCTTAGAAACAGCATCTAAGAAATGTTTGTGATTAATTGCTACTCTCTCCTTTGCCATTTAATTAATCATTAACTATTTTTAATTTCTTGCCCGAAACTCTTTCTAAGAAATTATGAACCAATTGCTCTTTATTTTTACTATAGAGTACATCAAAAGAGACGCAGAACTCATATATAGATAGATAGATAATGGTTGCTAGTCCAAAGACCATTGTTCCAGCTAGAGCGCCATATATACAACCTTCTTTTTGGGTTTTAAAAGCGATTAATCAAAGAATTAGGTAAAGACTAAAGAGTATAAAAGCACAAACTAAACCAGATTGAAAGTATTTCATTCTAGTTGGTTTAATGCATTCCCTGCAGGGAGCATTCTCCTTAAAAGACTTGTATACATATGCAAAGAAAGCGGTTAAGAAGATTGGTGCACTAATGCTTAGAGTGGCTCAAGAGCCTGTTTGGTGATAATTCGAAAGTGATGATTTCGCTTTCAAAGCAATTACAACCGCCAGAGTAATAGCTGGACCAAAAATACTAAATAGTAAGTAGTATCAGTATTTATGTTTTCAGCGAAGAACTAATTGTTGTGGCTTAGAGGTTTCAGATTGTTGTTCTTCTGGTTGTTGAATTTCTTAAGGTAGTTATCTAATAAGGCATGAACCAACTTGTAGTCATCTTCACCATACTTTTTAGCTAACTCTACTGCTTGGTGAATTAAGACTGCGGGAGCTGTCTTAAATACTTCATATTCAGTAAATATAGCTAAGAGAACAGCAAGTATGCTGAGATTAAGTCTATCAACATCTCAACCAGACTTTAATAATTGATTAATTTCAGAGAGATATATCTCTTTTTGTTCAATATATCTTTGGTATATCTTTCTCTCAAAACCACTTTCTAAATACTTAGTACTATTTGAGTTTAAAGAGCTTAGTACTAAGTTAGAATAGATAGCCTCACAAATAGAAATACGCTTTCTATGTCTGGAGAGTTTTTTTGCCTCTCCCACAGAGACACTTAAGTAGATCTTTGAGTAGAAGAGTTAAGAATCTCTAGATGCTCTGGAAGAGTAATAAGACTATCTTCTTTGTAGGCAATTAGAGTTTCTTGCCCTACAGCCTCTGCAATAGCATCACAAAGTAAGTTAGCTAATAGATATACAGACTTAGGGGAGTAATTGTTAGCAGGAATAGAGAAATTAATTAGATCTGGATTGTTATTACTATTAACTATTCCTACTACTGGAATGTTCATTTTGTGAGCCTCTTGAATAGGAATTAGATCATTAATAGGATTAAAGACTATTAATACATTGGGTAACTTAGTTAAACCTTTGATACCATCGTAGTTCTTTTCTATCTTGGCTTTCTTTTTCTTCAATTGAGAGATTTCTTTCTTAGTTAATTGTTGATTTATATTGTCTTGTTCTAGCATCTCATCTAGTTGAGAGAGTATCTTTAGAGTTTTGTTTACTTGCTTAAAGTTAGTTAACAAACCTCCTAGTCATCTTTGAGTTATATAGAAGGCATTGACTCTTCTAGCGGACTCTTTAACTATCTCAGAGATCACTTTATTCTTGGAGCAAACAAACATTATTTCTAGTCCAGATCTAGAAAGATCAAAGAGATAAGAGTAAACATTCTTGAGGTGTTCGGAGGTCCTTTCTAGATTTATTACATGTCTTCTTTTGTATCCTTCCTTTATTAAGTAAGGAGACATCTTAGGATTTCAAAGTCTAGTATTAGCCCCTAAGTGAAGATCAAATTCCACCATTTTTTCTAGTGAAACTAATTCCTTCTCTTCCATAGAAAAGTCCCGTCCAATAAGAGTTCTAGACCAATTTTATATTCAAACTTAAATTAGTATGTCCGACACTCCCGGTTATGTTGCCCTAGGTTTAGTTTGTTTCTTAGCTGTATATGTCAGTACTCACTTATTTCTAAAGAGTAGAGAGGAAAGAAGAGCTAAAGAGAGCAAAGACTCAGAACTAAACCAGAAGATTGATAGTCTCTTAAAAATCATTGATGAATATAAGAGTAGAGAATCAGAGCTATTAATTAAACATGAGGGAGATAGACAAAAACTCCAACTATTAGAAGAAGAGAAACAAAAACAACTAGATCAAGTTGAAGAAGAAAATCAAGAGCTTAAACGATTACAAGAAGAAAACCAAAATCTATTAATTGAATCTGAAGGTAATAAACAGAGAATCCAACAGTTAGAACTAGAACTTCAGAGGCAACTCTCAGAGCTCTCTAGTTACAAACAAAAACAAGAAAGTTTAGAGAGTATTAACAGGGAACTCTCAGTTAAATCAGGGAAAGACAATGAAAGACTACAAGCTTTAGAAAACTCTAACCAAGATCTAAGAACAAGAACAGAGAGTTATCAGAACAAGTTACAAGAACTAGAGGCTAATAACAAAAATCTTTCCGTTGAAGTAGCCACAAAGAACCAAAAAACTCAACAGCTAGAAGAAGAAAAGATAAATCGAATAAATGAAGAAGAAAGTCTTAAGAGAAAAATAAAGGAACTTGAAGAAAATAACCAAAAACTCCTAATTGAATCTGAAGGGGCAAAGAAATTACAAGAAATCTCTATCTCTTCTTCGAGGTTCTATGAAGACTTTTTAGAGAAGGGATTAGATAAAGATCTAACTAACTTAGTCAGATATCAAGAGTTTTATAGAGAATACTCTCAGATAATTGAAGACTGAAAGCAACAGGCAGATCTAGAGAAGAACAGAGTAAAGGCTGGAAAGATTTATGAAGGTAACTGGGGAGAAAGAATAATTGAACTATTTAGTCCAGAAGAGCTTGACTACATAGATTTAGAAGAACAACCTGCTAGCTCACAAGGGGGCAAAGCAGACTTTAAGTTAGTTTTTAGGAATAGTAGAAATAAACAGAGCTCCACAAACAGCATCAGAATTATGGTGGAACTTAAATATTCCTTTGGGGAAATAAGTCTGAATCAACAATTTAGTACCACTAAATCTGACTTAAGAAAGGCTTTAGAGGTGGCAAAATATAGCCCTGAACCTTATAGATTCATATTCCTAGTAACTAATAGAGAGTTTGAGATAGAAGAATACAAGAAGAGTGAAACTATCTGAGTAGTCTCAGATAGAGACTATGAAAAGTTTGGACTAGGGAGAAGTAGAACTGAAGGAGAACCTATTCTAGCTATTATGACTCCTGAGGCTTCTTTTAGGTGAGTAAGAATGCTCTATCTGCTATTCTGATTAGCACCTACAACTAGAAAGGTAGATGTAATGCCTCAAGCAGAAAGTATTGAGAAATTAGATCAAAAAATAGCAGACTTTATAAGAGATTGTCATAGTATGACTGAAGAAGCTCAAGGAGCTTCTTTTGCCATTCTTAAATTAGTTGAACAATTCTTTGAAGATTTAGAGAAGAAATTTAAACAAGCAAAGAACAAACTACTTAAATCTGAGAAGGCACTTAATAATGTGAAAGAGAAGAACACTACTTTATGGGGAGAGTATAAAAATCTAAGTCTTAGTTTCTCTGACGCTATTTCACAAGAACCAATTGCCTTAGAAGTTATTGAGGAGGAAGAGAGTTAATGTATCCAGCTAAGAAGTGAAAGATAGGCTTATTTGGAGGCTCTTTTAATCCTCCACATATGGCTCACACACTATTAGCTCAGTTTGCAATTAAACAATTAAAGTTAGATCTCTTAATCTTTATTCCTAGCTTTAAGTCTGTTGATAAGGTAGAACAAGAGTATTTAGAGGGGGAGAAGAGAGCTTATATGCTCTCTCTTTCCAAGACTAAATACTTATCTGTTATTTCTAACTTTGAGTTGAATCTAAGAAAACCTGTAGAGTCTGTAGTTACTGTTAGACACTTTAAAGAGAGATTTCCTGAGGATGAACTTTATTTCTTATTAGGGTCGGATCACTGTGCAACTCTAAATGGTTGAGATGGTATAGAAGAAATTTTTCAACTAACTACTCCAGTGATATTTAAGAGAAAAGGTAGTTCAACTGAGTTAGATTCTTTGAAACACTTAGATAGAAAGTTACTGGAGAAAGTTATATTTCTGCCTAATCGTTTCTTTCCTCATTCCTCAACAGCAGTTAGGGAGCAAAAGAAATATAGTTTGTTACACAAAAAAGTGAAAAGCTATCTAAAGTCTCAACTAAGCTAGTCTAGCCAAAGAAGCTCTTCTGGAGAATAAGTTCATTGCGATTCACTTCCTGAATTCCATATATTCTGGCTTAGACTCTCTTATTCTTCTAACCATCACATAGTAAAGAATTAATAGCATAGTTATGAAGACAAGGGAGGCAATACCACCTACTCCACCTTTGCTGTTGCTAGTTGTTTGGCCGGAGGAAGGAAAAATCTTATTTCCAAGCTGATTAATTACAGAAGCAATCACGTTGTAACCGGTTAGGATAATGTATCCAATTCCTCAAAGACAGCTAAAGAAGATAGAAGTTTTCTTTGGGTTGTAGTCTTTGTATTCTAGAGGAATATAAAGAAAGACTGATTGTATTCCTAATCCAAAGAAAGCTAGTAAGAAAGCAGAGATAAAGATTAAGACCGTTGCCAGTATTTGAGCCCAAGTGTGTTCTTTCATCAGGTGAGTCATTAAAGTCATTGAGCAAATAACTACTCAAGTGAATAGAACGATTGCAATGGAGAATCTAACTATACTTGTTCTCTTTATTTCTTTAGGATTCAGTTTTCCTAGGAAATAAAGCCCTCCGAAAGTTCCTATGAAGAAAACAACTGTATAAAGACTCTTTCAATCAACTTTTTCGGCTAAAGGTTTTTTAATATTCTCAACTAATTCAGTTATTCTTGCAGGAACAAAGTTAGAGCAGAGAATGGAAACTACCAATAATCCACTGTAAGCAATAATTCAAGTTCAAGCTTCTTTATCTCTTAATAGAGTTGAATAGTTGTCAGGCATTTCAACTCTCAACTTGTCATTTAGTGAAACTATCTCAAAGTTTTCACCATAGAAATAAAAGAGAATTAAAGGTAAGAAAGAGAATACAGCTACTGCAGAGGCTACATATTTTCAGTGTTTAACTAAGAATTGAGAGACGGGTTGAATAATGAACAATACATTAACAATTAGTCCTGAAATGGCATAGGTAAAGCCGTTGAGAGTGGCTAGTTTTTGTTTTTTTGCAGGTAAGGCTAGTTTGGCGAGTAGAGGAGAAATATAGATAATGGTTAATGTTCCTCCGGCGGCCATAACAAATCTACCTAGAATCAAGACTGTTCAGTGGGGGCTAAATATAAGTGGCAGAGCAACTGTTGTTAGAGCGAAAGCTAACAAACAAGCTCTTCTGTAGCCTAACTTAACAAGAATTAGAGAGGCTGGGATAGTAAAAATCCCTCTAGCTAAAGTAATTGAGTAGTTAACTGTTTCTGCAGGAACTCCCTCTGCAATTGTCCCGAAGGTTTCATATCAACCTCCGCCACCTCCGTTTCCTCCTCCGTCAGCGGACTTACTCCCCTTTAACTTAGAGAAAATCAATCAGTTTGCACAGAAAAGACAATATCCAAGGAAAAGAGAGAGTCACATTAGAAAGACCCTCGGATAGAGGGCTTCTAATCCTAGACTAAGATCTAACTCACGTTTTTTAGCTTTAAAGGGAAGGAAAAACCTAATATTTGTTATTTAGTTTTCTAATTAAATATTTATTAAATATTTCTTTCCTTCAATAGAGAAATTGAATTAGTTATTTCACTCTCTATCTACTATAAGCAAATTTAATAACTCCTTCACATTTTTAGATAAAGAAAACAACTCCTCAAGCCAAGGAAAATTTAAGCTCTGAGAGTTACAACTATTCTTTTTACTCCCTTATTTTTTTGAAGTCTTTTTATTAATTTGTTCAACTATTGATTTTTTTAGTAATTGAGGAAACAATGGTGCGAGTGTTCAGTCAACTCAGGCTCAAGCGGCGACCTCAGCAGTTGCAAATACTTTCATCAACACTTTAGTACAAACTCAACAGCAACAAGTTCAACAACAAACCACTGATTCTAAATGATTTCAAAGTTCCCCTTGTAGCTATATCAATATAGGTTGAAGATTTGTTGTTGGAGCTTTTTTTCTTTTTTATCTAAAGTACTTTAAGTCTCCTACAAGTCTCGAAAAGGGACAACAAGAATCAAAAATTGAACCAGAGTACAAGCTGTGATTCATCAACTCAATTCTGATTGCATCCTTAAATCCTATTCTTGATTTTTTTAGAAAAAATGATGATTCAAAAGAGCTGGATGCAATAGCTCTAATTGCTCTAGGTATTCAAATAGTTTATTTTGCCTCTAACTACTTCTATATCAAGAACTCAATGTCTACTCTGGGACCTCACTTTAAGTTAATTTTTTGGAATGATAGAGGGGTGTTCTCTTGAGAAAGAGTTAAGTTCTTTGGTTCAAGAATATGACTAATCCTTATAGCAGAACTTGCTGTTTCAATTGCTTTTGCTCATTTATTACAGACTATCTTTCCAACAAGTGGGGCGGCAAATACAGAAAACCAAAAGAGAATTACGACTTCACTAAAAGATGCCAGAATAATCATGATTGTTATTTCTGTCTTAATCTTTGCTCCTGTATTTGAAGAGCTAATCTATAGAAGGTCTATATTAAAGACAGCTAATTTTCATACCTCCACTCTATTCTCTTCTGCACTTATATTTGGACTAATTCACTTAAATAGTTCAAAAGAAACTATCTTTCACCTATTGCCTTATTTCTGTGGGGGGTTAGTGTTTGCTTGAAGCTATAAGAAATATAGGAATATCTGGATTAGTATATTTGTTCACTTCTTACATAACCTAACTGCATTGCTAAGTGCAGTAGCACATTCAAACAGTGTCTTTATAAATATCTTTCCCCCCTGGAGTTAGTTTTTTGAAGTATTCAGCTCTGATCAGAGTCAATATTTGTTCGACTAACAGAAAACTTATCTTCTCCCGAACATAACTTAAATGGCCTTTGTCTTTCTGAGATAAAAGAAGATGAACATTAGAAGTGAAATTTTCTAATTAATAGTTATTTTTGCTTAATTAAGGTAGTGTTTGTATCTTTATTAAGTTACTAACACTCTTTTCTCTTAATCTGTCTCAGCCTTCCTCTTCATTTTCTATTGGAAAAGAAAATATCCAAATATCTCTTTTGTTTCCTCTGCCGTCTGTTTTGGTCTTGTTAGTCTTTCTCAAAGTAACTTTTGAGCCCATACGTTTTTCCAACATTTCTTTAGTAATAATTCCATAGCCCTCTGGATCATAGAAACAATAACTCAATTCAGTGAATAATTCCCATTCCACCAACATGCTCTTAATGAAATAACCAATAATATTTCTATCTTCGAGAGAAACTAATTTCTTAGTCTTTTTGCCTGTAAAGTGTGCTTTGAAACAATCACCATATCTAGTAACTACATAAAATCATTCCTTCTTTGGTGGTAAATCATGTTCTCCTTCAACAGTTAGAGTTACATCAAATCAACTTCTCTCTTGCCCACTTCTTTCATTTATTTCTGGTTTACTATAGCAAGCATTTAAGTTGGATTTGGATAAATCTAGTTTTTCTCAACCACCCTCTACCTCTTTATCAGTAGGTGCTGTTAACGGAAAAACAATGGTTTGTAAAACTTTTGCATTAAGTACTTCTTCTAGGGATATTTCGTAGTAGGAATACATACTAAAAATCTTTTGTAAGTGACATTTTTATTAAGTTACTTAATATTCTTCTCTCCACTCTTCATCGAGAAGGTCAGGCATTAAGGGGAAAGAGAATATCCAAATGTCTCTTTTATTTCCTTTACCGTCTGTTTTGGTCTTATTTGTTTTTTTCAAGATTACTTCTGCACTTCCATATGAATCCAACATTTCTTTAGTGATCACTCCGTACTTATAAGGATCATCAAAGCAGTATTCAAAATCTTTCACCAACCTTCTATCAAAAAACATACTCTTAATACAGTGACCTATGAGACTTGTGTCTTCAAAGGTAACTAATTTTTTAGTCTTTTTTCCGGAAAAATGAGCCTTAAATATATTTCCATCTTCCATGACCACATAAAACCATTCTTTTCTTGGTGGTAAGTTGTGTTCACCAACAACAGTTAACTTAACCTCGAATCAACTTTGTTCTTGTCCGTTTCTGGAATTTATTGGTGGCTTGGAATAACAGGCATTTAAGTCTGATTTAGAGAAATCAAATTTTTTTATCTCCTGTGAGGTGGGTACCACTAATGGAAAAACAATAGTTTGTAAAACTTTTGCATTAAATAGCTCTTTTAGAGACATTTCACCGTAAGAACTCATATTAGAAATTTGTTGTGCAATTCATTTTAGAAATTGTGTTTATTTCTTTTTTTTGGACTTTTTTCCCCGAGAAGATGATTTTCTCATAATTTTGGATACGTTTTCGGAGACATCCTTAGAAAGCAATTTATTGACTTGATTCAAAATGACTTGAAGAGCCTCTGGCTCTTCTACTAGAACGCCCTCTTCATATTGAGATTGATTTCTAGAGTCTAAAAAGCTTAAATTTGCAGAGCCGACAATAGCAGAAAAGATTTGATTGTCTTTTAAGAAACAATATTTTTTGCCGTGGTATCACAATTTCTTGGTCATCTTTATCTCTCCCATTCCCGCCTTTTTTCATTTTCTATTTATCTTTTTTGCTGTTGTTCATCGAGAGGCCGGAAAATTACTACTTCTATACATTCCTAAAACTACATTCACTTTTTTAATCTCGTATAAGTCAACTAATCTCTCTAGTTCCCACAAAGAGTCTTCTGAACAATAAGCAACAGAGATTTTTATTTCATCTGCTTTAGCTAATTCCATCTTGAAGCGATCATGAATTATTTCTTGACCTTTTTCAATCCCTAGGGGTTCTATGTCAGAACAAAGGAATTTGATTATCAACTTTTGTGTCAAGTAATTTCTTATTCATTAATTAGCGGAAAAGGGGAAAAAGACGGAATTTTTCTACTCACCATCTAGTTCAAATATGTTGCCTAAGTAATTGTTTTTTTTGTGTCTGAGGGAATAAATTTAATATGGGAGTAGTTCTAAGATAGACGAAGAGGCTCGACCTACTCTGCGACGGGCCTAGCAGTGCCTTTAAACTGTTAAAAAAATCCAAAAAGAAACATAAATCTTTTAGTCGGTAGAGGTCAACAACTAGGCGCGTTAGCGTTTTAGTCTTTTAATTAACTTTTAGGCAGAGGGATTTAGTCGCGCTTAAGGAGTAGGGAAAATAGGAGTCTCTAACGGAGATGGGAGCATAACCCATTACTTCCACCAATTTATCTATGGATAACAACAGAATAGTAAGAATAGGAATATTGGTTGCAAACCGAATTGAGGATATGGAATTTGTTATTCCCTTTGATATCTGAAGAAGAGCTAAGTATGTAGTAGAAACAATCTCATGTGAAGTAAAGAATTCAATAACTCTTAACTACACAGATATAAAGTTCTCTGCTAGCTCTAACTTACAACTAACTAACTTAGATCAATATGACTTATTGTTCTTTCCTGGTGGACCTGGATTTAGGTCTTATTTCTCTCCTCCGGCAACAGCGAAAGAGGTGGGAGAATCCAAGCTACACCTAGCTGTTAGAAAGTTTTATAAAAGTGAAGACAAGTGATTAGTAGCTATATGTGCAGCTCCTGTAGCAGTTATATCTATAGTAGAAAGAGATTGAGAGCCAGATATCAAGTTCACTTGCTATAAAGATCCTAAGCTAATTGGAGAATACTCTAAGTTATGAGTAGATACTCCAGTTCATATAGATCTAAAAAAGAAGCTCATTACAGCACAAGCTGCAGCTTGTTCTTTACAACTAGCTTTTTTAGTAGTAGAGATATTTAGTGGAATAGAAGAAGCTACTAGACTGGCAAAAGCGATGCTTTATGACTATGTATCTCCTTAAAGACTTAGCTGTCTAATAATCTCACTTTCATATATTCAGTCTCTAATTTCTCTATTAGAAGCTAATAGCGTTATTAGAGTGTTTAGAGTGTTTTCAGAAAGATTTTCTTTTAGTTTTTTAATTCCTTCTGAATCAAAGTCAAATCTATTGACTTGATATACAAACCCAACGTAGTACTTTTCTTCTTTTTCTCCTTCTTTCTTTTCGGTAAATACATAAGGAGATTTTTGATCACCTTTGGAAGAATAAATGTAACCAGAGAATCTATTGAAGAGTTTGTAAAGATCTTTGATTGCGGTACTTTGTGAGCTTGTTGGGGCTTCAGCAACTTGTGCGGTGTCACTAGACTTTAAAGCTTTAGATAACTCTTCTTTTAATTCTTCAAGAGTTAGTTCACTTACTTCCTCAGATTTTTCAGATTGACTTAGGGCAATTAGAAGAGAATTGGAAGTTTCTTTATCAAGATATCTCAGTAAACTGGTTTTCTTTTTAGCTTCTTTTAATAGATCGAGTAAATCACTGTTTTTTGTCAAGTTTCTCTTGTGATTATCTGAAAAGAAGGCACCTTCTACAATGCCTTTTGCTCCACCTTCAGCTTGTGGGCCTGCACCTTCAATAGAATAATTTTTATTTTCTGTAGAGTTAAATTTCAAGAAGTCACCAAAAATATAGTTTTTTAGAGCAGGAGGAACATCTCTGGTAGAAAAGGATTCTGTAACTAAACCGAGAAAACCACCCAATTTAGTTTTTTGTCCGTCACCAGTCTGTCCATTTTTATAAGCATCTGTTTCATAAAGTGAGTTTTTGGAAGAGAAATTCTTAGTTTGTGCTTTGCCACCTCCACCATCTTCTCCCACGGAACCAGCCATTGTATTTTCTCCACTTAACAATGGATTAGAAAGTTCTTTAGAAATAGTTTCTTTGAAGAATTCTTTTAATTTAGATTCAGGTTGGGCTTCTTGTTCTTGTTGCTCTTGTTGACCCCCTTCCCCCTCTAATTTCTTCTTTTCCTCTGAAGTAATCTCTTGAGTTCAAACCAAATAAGCATTTTTGTTCTTGTTCTTACTAAATATGTGATTTATTAGTTTTTCGAAATTAGAATGATTATTTTCTGTTAATCACTTAATAGATAGAAGAAAAGCTAATAACTCTTTATAGCTAGTTGCTGAACTTTCATATCCTGAATCACTGAAATAGAAATTATCTAGCATTCAGTCGTTCTTAGATTTATTGGTAATTTCTTTTGTACTTGTGCCACTACTTCCTTCTGGGGCTACTTGTTCGCTTGAAGAAAAAGATCCATACAAAAGTTTTTTCTCGATAGGACTGTTTAAGAAGGGTTCTAGGAAAAGACCTTTATTGATTAAGTCTTCTCAGGTGTTGTTGTCTTGAGTTTGTCCTTCTCCTCCAGTACCCTTTATAGTCTTTGCAAATTCTTGTAAGAGTTTTGAGAAATCTTTACTTGTTTCTCCACTTGCGCCTTTGTTTGGAAACAATATTTCTTCAGCTTTAAGGGCAAAGATAGTATCAATGGCCTTTAATTTGTTTCCTGATATTGCCTCTAGCTGAGCTCTGAAATAAGAATTCTCTAAGAATAGTTTTCTTAAAGAATCTTCACTAAAAGGCTTTTGTCCATTTTTATTTGTTATTAATTTCTTTAGTTCCTCAGCTTTGCTCTTTAGAGAAATTTTTTGTGCCCGTGAATCTTGTTGTTTGGTTGGCAAAAGTTTCAGTAAATCTTCAAAGAATTCATGTTTTTGTGAATTAGTTGTGCCACTACTTTCGGCTAAAGGGAGTTCTAGTTTTTTGGTAGTTTCCTCACCATTACTTCTCTTGAAGGGTAGAGGGGCAAAAAGTCCAGATTCTTTTTTTAATGAAATATTGTTTTTTTGTCCAGAAGTTTGTCTTTTTATTTGAATATTTTGCGGAGTGTGTTTGTAAACACTTAATAATATGTTTTGCAAAACTTTGATTTTTTCAGTTCAATAGAGATCTTCAAGATAAGCGACAGAAGCATCAATTACACCTGAATTTTTCTTAAAGAATTCAGTAAAGTCAAAAGTTTGACTCTTATCTGAACTAGTAGTATTAATTGACTTGATAGTGAATGGTGTGTAATTTTGGTCTCCATTTTTTCCTTTCTTTGAAACTAAAAACTTAGCAAATATAGTTTCAAAATTATCAGTTAGATATTGTTTAACTTTTTCAATAACTTCTGGTTCTTGCTGGTTGAGGGTTTTTTGTTGACCGTTTTCTGCCTTTAACTTTGAATCTTCTGCTGAATAATAAAAACTAATTCCATCCATTTCTCTGGAGACAAGTATTTTGGGTTTGTTTGGGGCGGAAGAGCCGCTGCCTCCTCCCCCTCCACCACCATTTTCTCATTGATTTATTCATCTAACTCCATAAATACAAAGATCTTTTCCCTTAAATTCTTTCTTTATTTCTTCTTTAAAGAGGGAAGAATCGATGGTTAAACACTTTCCACTCTCAGAACCTTGTCCTGCGCCACTTGATTCGCTACCGCCAGCAAAGATATATAGAGGATTCTTAAGAGGGTCGGGAGTATTTTGTTGTTGCGATCCCTTCTTTAACCCTAGAGTGGTGACTTGATCTGTGTTTGGGGCGGGTGCTGAAGTTGTTTGTGGTCTAGTACTTTGCTGTGCATACATGTGTAACAAAGCCCCTAGAGCATAACCATCAGTGATTTTTGATAAATCTGAGATAGTTACTCATTTTTTCTTAAAGAGATTGAGTTCAATCTCATTCTTGTGAGTTAGTCTAGAGATTAGAGTTGAGTATTCTTTATTTCCCTCTATTTCTGGAAATAGATAGGGAACTCTAGTCTTTAAGCTCTCTAAAACAGCTGAGTCATAAAGTTTGGATTTTTTTGATTCTGGGGAACTACTCTCTTCTCCAGCATTGGAATAAGATATCTTTCACTCATACAACTTCATAGGTCTTTCTTTTTCTTCTCATTCCTTTAGAACAAAAGAGCTAAAGTCACCAAATTGAGATAAAAGAAATCAACCTTTTTCATTGAAGAAGAAGTCAATAAAGAACTTCTTTATTAACTCTCAAGATAGTTCTTCTACTTCATTTTTTGTTTTTCAGTGGTAAATGTGATGATAGAAAAAGAACTTATTTAGTCTTTGAGAAATAGGAAAGAAATCTTCTTGATTCTCTCAGATCTTGATAGCTCACCCCATTAAGAGTTGTTTGACTGCATTAATTAGTGCAAACCTAGAAAAAGTAGTTAGGTTTTTGGCAAATATCTTTGATAGTTTTTCCATTTCTGAATCTCCGGAAATCTTTTCTAATAATCTGTTTCATTTCTTAAGGGTTGAATCTAGCTCTAATCTTTCAAGAGCCTCTTGTTGTCTGGTAAGAGTTACTGAAGGTGCAATAACACTGGTACCAAGGATAGTAGTGAATAAGAGCTTTTTAATTCAAAGCATTATTCCACATGCTTACTATCTACATGGCTCTTGAACTTCATATCTCTTGCTTTTACTCTAGAAGTGCCATCAAAGAAGCTCTTCTGTGCTTTGTCTTTGTTTAAAGGCTTATCTGCCTCTAGAGCAAGAAATTCTGCTAATAGCTCTATAGGTAGTAAGTTAAAGAATTCACAAGTAGAGCTTTCATCTTCAAAGTCTTTTGAAGACACTTGAATGAAGTAACCACCATCTTTAGTTGTTCCTTTTTCTCTATTGAAGTACTTTGAATTTAGGTGTTTTTTTTCTGTTCCGCCACTACCACCTGAAGTGGTTTGAACAGCTACTGCAGTTGTGCCGCTATTCTCACTAAGTTTTGCCTCTTGTGCAATTTTGTCAATATCTTTGGACAATATTTCATTTTCTTTCTCTATTTCAGAAGAGGAATAGAAAGGTCCTTGATCGGTGTGTAATAATTGATAAACTAATAGTTTTTTCTTTTCTTCTAAATAAATCTTTTTTTCTTTTTTCTCTTTAGTGAATAACTTATCTCCTCTGTAGAAATCAGGTATTACTTTGGTATGTACTTTGGAAATTAGAGTTACTAATTTATCAAAGTCAGAGGGACTAGAGATATTTTTAATTCGATCTATTAATCCTTTTAGATCTTTGAAATTAAAGAGATTGTTTTTGTCTGTTTTGCTTGGTAGACTAGGTTTTTCAGTTATTAATTGTTTGTATATTGCATCTTTTGTTTCTCCGGTAGTTTGGGGAATTGTTGGAGGATTTGAGAGGCTTAATTTTCCAACAGTTCTTCAATTTTCTCGGATGTGCTGTCTTGCTTTTTCTCGACTCTCAAAGAAGTTTTGTTCTGAACTATCTTCCGCTTCTCCATTCTTTTTGCCTAAGAAGGGGTGAATCGGCTTTTTGTTTTGTTCCCCTTCTGTTGTCTTATTTGAAGTAGCTTCGAAAAGTAGATAATGATAGTCAGTGCTTGAAACTAATTCAACTTTCATAGCTTCTCTTAAACCTTCAAAGTTCTTTTTTGATAAATAACTGAGAGTTATTAAGAAATCTAAAAAGTTATTTCTTTCTTTGATATCTGAAAGATAACTCTTTCTTCACTTTTCAAACAATTCATCAGTTAGAAAGTCAAATTTAGTGGTGTTTGTTAATTGAACTTGACTTTCTTGTTGTTGCTCTACGCCTGCTCCATTTTTTCTTTGTCCGGAGGGAAAGTCAGATAAGAAATCAAAGTAATCTTCTTTAACAGTTTTTAGGTAATTTTTGAAAAAATAAATCTTTAGGAGTTTGTTAAGAAGGGATTCAAGACTGCTTTTGTTTGTTTCTTCATTTTTTCCGGATTGAAAAGATTCACATTTTCAACATCCATTATTCTGAGCCCCAGTTGCTGGTTGTTGTGCGTTGGCTTGAGTTAATTTCGGTGGAACTTGTAAAAATTCAGATAAGTTCTTTTCTACATTAAGAGGTGCTAACCAAGGAAGATTGGTTTCATTTTGATGATTGTCTTTTTTGTCCTTAAGTAAACTATTTCCTCGAAAAAACCCACTATTTAATAACTTTCCTTCTTTTACTTGATAGTTCAATAAATCTTTATTGGCAAATAACTTATCTTGCAGATAGTCAAAGATTGAGTCATTAACAAATAATCTTTGGCTACTTTGGAAATCAAAACCTTTACTTCTGATTTTTAGATCAATCTTGTTACCATCCAATAACTCTTGTATGGATTTGTGATATTCAATAAATTTTTTTGCAGTTGCAGAATCTTGAGGATTTGGTGATTCGGCTTCTACCGGATCAGAAACTTTTACGGCAACTACAGATTGAGTCGCTTGTTCCTTCGGTTTTAGAAATTCATTGAATACATTCTCTTGGCTTTTGAATCTTTCTTTTTTGCTATCTGAAAAATCAGTTGCAAAGGGAAATGGAGAAGATAAACCTTGTTTAGTTACTACTTTGATATTTGAATTTCCATAACCTTCTTTCTTTCAATCTATAGAGCTGTATCTTCCAATGATTTTTTGTCTTAGTCCAAATATCTTTGAATTTCACTCATTAGTACTTCAAAGACCAAATATCTTAGTTAATACATCTTTATATTTGTTGAAGTAGCTTTTATCTTCTTCTTTTAAAAGTTCAAATAATTCCTTGTTGCCATTATTGTCTCTAACAAAATATTCTGCCAGTAATTTATCAAAGTTGGTATTTAGATAGTCAGAGAACTTAGAGAACCAATTATCTGTTTCAGAAAGATTTAAGAATTTCTTTCCAGAAGATCAATTTCTTCTAGTTTCACTAGATTGAAGATTTCTGAAATTAAACCAATTAAATAATTTGTTTTTGGCATCTTCATTTTGTTCACTAGTGCCACTCTTTCTTTCTAAATAACGATGACCATCTAAAGCTAAGGCATGGGCTCCATCGGCATCCCTGAAAAAAATTCATCCAGCATCAGTTTCTCTGACATCATGAACATATTTATGTTTTTTAGATTCTGTTTTTTTCGTGAGAATTTCAGAATCAAAAGAGATGTTGGTATTGTTATTTTTGCCAGTTCCTCCATTCTCATCAAAAAAGATTGAGATTGGATCATTAAGATCTCCGTTTTTTGTTTTTATGGTTTGTCCTTCTAACTTATTTATTTGGGAGTCATTTTGTCCTACGCGGTCGCCAGCCCCTGCAGTTGAGTTACCACTTAGTACCTTATTAACTAAATAAGAAGCTACAGAGGCATACTCCGGAGTTGCTCCTTCAAAAGAATTAAGTATCTCAAGTAAGGTGGCTGGGGAAGATTGATCCCCCTTTCAGTTGTCAATATAGTATTTCTCAAGTTCTAGTTTTTCTTGACCAACACTGCTGCTACCGGAACTTTCCGCGTTACTTTCCGAAACATTCTTAATAAATGACTTAAATTTCTCAATAGTCTTTTTAGAGAAAACAGGGAAAGAATAATTTGCTTTTGAGGGAAAGTGCTCTTTTAAATGTTTTTTGCTGTACTCTTTCTCTATCTCTGAATTAGTTGCATTTTTGTCATAGTATCAACTAATTTTTCAGAAATACATAGGAAGAGTTCGATCAAATCACTTCTTGTAACTTCAATTAATAAAGTCAAACTTTCCCTGAATAAATTTCTTTCACTTTTCATCTTTGAAATGCTCTCTAGATTTAGAGGGGAAGAAGCCAATCTTTTTTCAACTATCTGGTTTTTCTAATTCTTCATCGCTCGCAAAAACTTTTCTTTTAAAGAGTTCTCCGTTGCTATTGCTATTTCCTCCACTCTTATGTCACTCTCAAGATTCACTTAAAGCAAAATCAGATTTCTTGACATCAGTTAAGAAAGACTTAACTAGTTTGTAACTATTGTGTCTTAGTCAAAAAGACTCCATACTTTCTCTGGAGCCTCAGTAGTTATCTCAGAAGTCTCTTTGGTGATTTTTAGGATTAATACTCTTTCAAGCATCTTCAAATTGTTTTTTTTGTAGTTCTTTTCAATTGGATCTCTGCTCTTCAGTTCAATTAGAAGGTTGAGAGAAATATCATCTTTTAGCTAGTTCTTGAGCAAAGGATTCAACTAAACCTTCTTGACCCTCCTTAAAGATCAGGGCTTGTTTAAGGAAGGCGGGAATGCTTACATTGTCATATATATTTACATTGGCTAAGTCAAAAATACCTTCCTTTAAGGGAGAGATATCTGAACCGCCTCAAGTAAACTCTCTTATTACTGGAGAGGTACCAATAATAGGGCCTAAGACACCTGTTCCTATAGCCCCAAAAAATAAAATTTTTTTGATCGTGAAGAGGGTTAGCATTACCTCTTAAGTTGCAAGAAAGAAAGTTAAATGACCAAGAAGAGGTTAGAAGAAAAAAATTATTAGAGCTTAAAACCCTAGGGGAAGATGGTTACTCTTCCGGGGGCTTAACTCCTAATTACTCCATAGAGGAGGTTACAAGTTGTCCAGATAACTACCTAAATAAGTCATTAATACTTGGAGGAAGGGTTCTTACAGTTAGAGGACCTTTCTTTGTATTTAAAGAGAATAATAGTAAATTACAAGCCTACATAGATTTAAAAGAAGAAAGTATTAAGGAAATACACCAATACTTTGAAAAGTATGTAGATATAGGAGATTATGTTTTAGTTTCAGGACCTTTATTTACTACTCATAAGGGAACTTTAAGTATTAGAGTTCAACAACTAAAGATAATCTCTAAGGCTTTAAAACCGCTGCCGGAAAAATGAGCAGGAATACAAAGCCCTGAACTAGCTGTTAGGAATAGAGTAGGGAACTTAATACTCAATGAAGAGTTATTTAATAAATTAACTCTTCGTGCACAAATAATTAGTGAACTAAGAAAGTATTTAAGTGAGTTAGGTTACTTAGAGTTTGAAACTCCTATATTACATAAGATTCCTGGAGGAGCTTCAGCCAGACCCTTTAAGACTCACCACAATACCCTAAAGGAAGATTTATATTTAAGAATTGCTCCTGAGCTATATCTAAAGAGACTAATAGTTTCAGGTTGAACAAAGGTTTATGAAATAGGTAAGTCTTTCAGAAATGAAGGAGTAGATAACTTCCATAATCCTGAATTCAGTTCTATAGAGATCTATAGTACTTATTTAGGACTAGAAAAGACTATGGAACTAACTGAAAAGTTAATTCAACACCTACTAAATAAGTTCTTAGTTGGGGAGAGAGAGATAAAGAGATTTGAAAGAAAAGCAATGTGAGAGTTAGTTAAGGAGAAAACAGAATTGGATTTCTATTCCAATCCTCCAACTCTCTCTGAAGCTATTCAAAAAGCCAATGAGTTAGGAATAGAGTTGACAGAAGAAGAAAAGAAGAGCTTATCAAGAATATATGAGAAATTCTTTGAAGAGCTTATCTCGGAGAAATTAGACTATCCAACCTTTGTATATGGATTTAGCTCAGAGTGTTCTCCTCTAGCGAAAGAAGATAAGTCCAATAATTTCTTTTCTAAGAGATTTGAACTGTACATAGGAGGAAAAGAGATAGCTAATGGTTTTGCAGAACAAAATGATCCCTTTGTCCAAGAGGAACAATTTAAGAAACAAATAGCTTCTGAATCAGAGTTTGAACTGAAGTTAGACTATGATTATCTATCTGCTTTAGAGTATGGGCTGCCACCAACTGGAGGAGTAGGAATAGGTTTAGATAGATTAATAATGTTCTTGCTAGATAGTAAATCTATCAAAGAAGTTATTTCCTTTCCATACCTCAAGGGCTAATCTAAAGAAATAAAGAGATTAAGACTTCCGCAACTTTTTGTTAGAGCGAGTAACTCTATCTTTGAGTCAACAATCTCAATAGATGAGATCATTGAGTTTAGTCTAGCTAATAATCACAAACACTCTGTTTTTTCTGAGTCACAGATTGTAAAACACTTTCCTTCTTTTCACTCCAAAGCCAGTAAGAAAGGATTAGTCCCAGTTTTATCTCTTCATTACATATATAAGGACAGCTCGGAGTGACTCTTAATACCTAAGAACTTTAAAGGTTACAAGTCTTTAGTTAATTTCACAAGCCAAAAAGAAATAAAGAAAGAAGAGTGAAAGAACATTTTCAAGATCTTTCTTTCTGGAGATAAAAATGAATTACCTTGAGGGGATCAAGAGTACTATCTCTCCAATTCTGAACTAGAGAATGGAATATATATCAGAGAGAATCTCTTTTTAAATCCAGAAGATTATGAAGCCTTCTCTTTAGTCTCTTCCTTAAGAAATGATTCTTTGTTTGAGTCAGAGTTAGAGCTTAACTCACACTTAAGAGTTAATTATTTGAATCAAGAAGATAATCTTTTAAGCTTTCACAAACATTGAGTTAAAAACCTACTAGTAATACTTAAAAATTGTGAGTACTATCCAGTAAGTGAAGTAACTCCTTCTGGAGATCAAAAGGAACAAGCTAAGGAGATTATTCAGTTTTGTAAGTCTAGATTAAGTAAATATCTCAAGAATATAGAGAATAAGGCTCAATATCTAGAAAGACTTAAGTTAGAGATAGAGTTATTTGAGCTAAAGGAATACTGGAATTATCTATTCATTTTCTTTAAGTTACTTCAATACATAAAAGAAAAAGAGATACTTACTAGCGCAGGAAGAGGTTCCGCTTCTAGTAGTCTAATTATCTTTTTGCTTGGAATAACTCAAGTTGATCCCTTGAAATATGGTTTGTTACTAGATAGATTCTTGAATCTATCTTCTGAGAGAGTTCCAGACTTAGATCTAGATATTGAGAGTCTTAGAAAGCAAGAAACACTAGATTATCTAGCTGAAAGCTTTGGAAGAACTAACTTTGTAATTCCCTTAATTCAGAAGCAAATAAGGAATATTAATTTGATTAGTTCTCCTTTAGCAAAAGCTTTTCCAAACTATCAAGAACCTTCTAATCAGCAATTACTAAATAAATTAATTAATTTACCCTTTCTCTATCAACCACACCCCTCTTCTTTAATACCTATAGATTCAAACAATCCACCTTTATTGCATATCTCTGAAGAGTTTTCTCTATCTTTTCCAGTAGCCTATCTAGAATACAATCTCTCTTCTTACTTCTCCCTACAGAAGTTTGATATCCTATCCTCTCCCTATCTTGATTTCATTTCAGAGATCTTAAGAAAGATTCAAGTCTCTAAAAATAAAAAGTTGCAACTATCTGAACTAGACTTACAAGACCAAAAAACTTTACAGCTAATTAACTCTGGTTGTACTTATTACCTTTTTCACCTAGATAATGTTTTGATCAAAAAGGTTTTGAACAGCTTTCAAGTGAAATCAGTTTCTGATCTCGCTCAATTAATTTCAGTCATAAGACCTGGAATTAATAAACACATCTCTAAGTTCCTTAACTACAACCCCAATAAAAAACAATTCTCTCGCCCAGAGATCCAAAAGATTCTCTCTGATACTAGAGGGATAATACTCTATCAAGAGCAAATAATGTCAATTATCTCTCTTGCTTTAAATATTCCTCTCTATCAAACAGATAAATATAGACTAGCCTTGCAAAAGAAAGATCTTTCTAAGTTAGAAAAGCTAAAAGAAGAGTTCTTTAGCATCATCTCTAACTCTTCTTATTCAAGGGCAGAACAGATTAACTTATGAGAATTCATTAAATCCTTCGGGGAATATAGCTTCAATAAGGCTCATGCAATTGGATATGCTCTATCTGCCTATCAAGCAGCTTATTTGAAAGCAAATTACAGTGAAGAATTCTTTCTTACTCTATTAGAAAAAGAGGGAGTGACTGAACAGATTTTGAAAGAATTAGTCAAAATGGACTATCAATTAGAGTTGCCTAGCGTACTCTCTCGTACAGAATATCTTGGTAGTTTCTCTAAAGATAAAAAAGTCTTTCAACTGGGGCTAAATGTTCTAAAGAGTAGCACCTCAGAATTAACTAACAGACTGCAAAACGCTTGCTTAAAGATTGAGTCTAAAAACTTAAAAGAAGTTATCTTTTTACTTCTAGAGGAGGGTTTCACAAAAGAAGAGATACTCTCCCTTAACTATCTGAATTGATTTAGAAAGTTATTTTGTGAGACAGAGTCGCAACTCTTTCTTCACTACAACTTAGATAGTTTGTGAAATGAGTGATTGTTTGGCTCAGAACAAGAAGATAACTCTTTAAGAAATTCCTTCAATGAAGAGGAAGTGAAGCTCTTTGAAAAAAACAAAGTAGATTCTCTAAAAATTAACTTGAAAGACTTTAATTTCTGTGAATAAGAGATTCTTATTAATAGATGGAAATTCCATAATATATCGATGTTTTCATGCTGTTTATCCTAAAGACCCAAATGTGTTGCCTGCAAAGATTAAAGAGAATTTCTTTGACTTATTCACTTCGCAACTTAGAAAGTGACTTAAGTTAAATAGCTATGGTTATGGACTATTAGCTTTGGATGTTGATAGAAAGAGCTTTAGAACAGAAATACTACCTATCTATAAAGCAAATAGAGAACCTATGCCTCAAGAGTTAGTTGATTGATTTCCTGAAATCATACTAAAGGCAAGGGAAGAGGGAATAAATGCTCTTTATGCCCCTAGAGGTTATGAGGCAGATGATTTAATAGGTACTCTCTCTAGACAACTCTCAGAGGCAGACTATAGAGTAGACATTATTACTATTGATAAAGATTTACTTCAATTAGTTAACCACTTGGTTTCAGTAATTAGAATAAAGATCTCTTCTGGCTTAGAGATAAATAATCATCAAAACTTCTCAGAGTTAAATGAAGGTTTATCTCCTTTTCAAATACCTTTATTAAAGGCATTGGCTGGAGATTCTAGTGATAACTACTCTGGAATACCAGGTATTGGTCCTAAGAATGCAACTAAGCTAATAACAGACTATCAAACTAAAGAGAGACTATTGTCTTCTTTAGATAACTTACCTGAAAGTAGGATAAAAAGATCACTTCAAGCAAATCTAGAAACTTTAGAGAAGTGCTTGCAATTGGCCACTATTCAAACGAAAATTAGATTTAAATATAGCCTGTCAGACTTCACCATAAAAAGTGAAAATAATAGTCGGACTAGGAAATCCAACTAAAGAATACGAGAACACTAGACACAATCTAGGTTTTCAAGTAATAGATCAAATACAAGCTAAGTTGGGGTGTTCCCCATTTAGCTTAGTTAATGGTTCTATGGTTTCAAAAAATAACTCTTTAAAAGGAAACTCTTTTATTCTTTGTAAGCCTTATGAGTATATGAATAGCTCTGGACAGTCTTTAAAGAAAACCTTAAGAGAGTTAAAGCTGGATTTCGAGAATGTCCTACTAATCTATGATGAACTAGATATTTCTATTGGAAATTACAAGTTAATTAAGAGAAAGGAAGAGAAGATAAAACACTTAGGGGTTAGAAATGTAGAAACTTCTTTTCCCCTCTCTCAGTGTCTTAAGTTAAAGGTTGGGATAAGACCAACAGTTACTAACGAGAGCTTAGTAATAAGAAATTATGTAATGGAAAACTTTACTCTTGATGAAAGAAATATATTAGATCAGTTGCAAGATTCAATTTTTCAGTTAGTAAAGAGGTTTATCTTACTGAGCGAGAAGGAGTTGAAAGACCCAATTAACTATTTAAAAAAATAAATTTTCATCCTTTTTTCACTTTTCGACTAATAAATGTAGTGAAAAGACCTTGGGGATATGAGTCTAAAAACTTTATATGGTTTGCAATCTGCTCTTCTTGCAACAAGTAGACCTGCTGGGGAGCTCTGACTAGACTATAGCAAGATTGTTGAAGATAGTCAAGCCAAAAATAAGACACATCTTGAGACTTACAAAGATTTAGTTAATTCCGCCACATCAGAACCTAATCTAAGAAAAGAGTTAGTATTACCAGTTAACTTAATCATTTATGACAAGTATTATGAAAAGATCTCTGAGTGGAAATATCTAGATAAATACCAATATGACCAAGAGATATTAGTTTTTGATAAGAAAGGATATGATCCGCAAAAAATAAATCAAATAGGTGCCTATAAAAAGAATTGACTAAATAATCTAACTCACTTAAAAAACTATCACTATCTTTGAACCTCAGTCTATAAGTTTCCGCAAAAAGATGATGCTCAAAACATTAATTGAATTGATGGAGAGGCTTCTGGTCAGACTCTAAAGAATTTATTGAGTCTAAATCTCCCAAAACCAGAAGATATAAAGGGGTCATTTGAGATACACAAAAAGATCATTGAGCTAGACCAATCTTTCTTAATGAGTCCTATTATCTCCCTTTTCTCTGGTTATTGGAAAAAAGGAGAGTTGAATAAGGCAAATAATGTTATTTCCAAGGTTAATTATGGAAAGTTGAAGCCTGATTCAGTTCTATGAAGTGATTTATATCACTATGAAAGAAATAAAAAGAGAGATTGCTCGGAGCTAGAACACAATGAGGATGATGAATTGAGAGTGATTAGAAAGGAGATGTCGGAGGGATTTGATTCTCAATGTGGTCGAATTAGCTTACTAAATTACAATTCCTTCTTCAAGAGACACCAAAATAGAAGAATTTATTCCTCTGGTGTTGTTGGATATAAAAGACTACATCCAGCATATTGAACTACTCACACTTACTTCTATTCCTTGGGAGATTGAAATTTAGATAAGCCTTCTAAATATCAAGTAAATAGAGAAGGAACAGATCAAAGCTTGTGATATGTTGACTTTGACAAGTTGTTTGTTCCGGAAATACAGTTAGTTAAGGAACCAGTAAAAGGTAATTTTGAGAAAAAACAATTTCAACTCTCCTTCTATCTAGACTACAAAAAGATAGATAATGTTGAAGCCTTCCTAAAAATCAGCACCAAACTAAAGTTCAAGCTGAAATTCAAATACAGAGCTAAGGATTATGAACAACTATTCACAATTAGTGAAGTACTTAATGACAAGAAATTCTACTTTGAGGATCACTGAAAGTATTGAAAGAGCAATACTGGTGCATTCTCAAACTTTGAGCTATTAGTCTTTTCTGATAATCCAAACATCAAATTACAAACTCCAGAGAATAAGAAAGAATTTAGCTACAAACTAAATCTATCTATAGTTGAGTCGAGATTCAATATTCTTTATGGTCTTTTGCTGGACCAAGAAGAATTGAAAGATATGTATTACTCAGAGTTGAAGAATAAAGAAAAGTTACAAAAATTCTTCTACCTAATTAACAAAAGTGTCAGAGAGCCTAGAGTTAGATTGATAAATCTTTCTTCAGAATGGACTGAGTCATTAAAGGTAAAGCTCATAGGAATGGACTATAGTAGCTCAGCGACTCTAGAATACTATGACTTTTTTGAAGGAAGAACAAAGAAGGTGGAACTATCAAATCTCTTGATGTTACCTTCTTTTGATCGAGAGAAATATGTAAAGAAAGATCATTCAACTTCTATTGAAAAACTAATTGGTGAGCAAAATTCTCACAAAATAGGAAGTTATTTCTGAAGCAAAATGAAACTGCAACTAAAAGAAAAAGATTTATTTAATGGAATTGAAAAATACACACTTCAACCTAAAAACCAAAGAGATCCAGATATTGAAGATTTAAAAGACTACTACAAAGATATAGAGATAGTGGTTCAAGGAGAAAACACTCACTATCTAGTTAGAAATGAAGCTCAATCATTTGATAAATCTATTAACTCCTCAACTTATCACAGACTATTTTCTATTTCTGATAATGGAAAAGAAGAGGTAGGAATTAATCTCTCTGACTTTAATTTCAGAAAGGTATTTGAAGACAATAATGAAATAGAAATTGAAGTTGAATACAAGGGAAATAGGGGAACAAAACTAGTTAATGTTCAAAATATGGTCTATGAGGGAGTTGTACTAACTGGAAAGACTAACTTTAAGTTCAATAAGAATCAAATAAGTCCTGAATCAGAAGATTTTTGAAATAAAAGATCCTCTAGTAGATATTCTTCCTATTCGAATAAAAGCTCAGGAAGTAGTTGAGGTGAAACTAGCTCTTTTCTACCAGCACTTATTGGAGGTACAGGGATCGGTGCTGGATTATTAGCTGGTGCAGGTTCTTTATTATTAAAGAAATTTAAAATAGCTTTATCATAGACAATGGCAGTATCACCCAGAAGAGTTTCCAAATCAAGAAAGGGAATGAGAAATTCTCATTTAGGAATTCATTCCTTAGCCCCTTTGACTAGATGTCCTAAATGTGCTGAACAAGTTAGATTGCACAGAGTATGTAAGTGTGGTCAATATAGAAATAAAAAGATTTTTTAGTACTATATAGCAGAAGATAAGCTTAAGAAGTTCTTTCCTTTATTTGAGAAATATAAAGTAGATTCCTATTTATCTAGAAAAGTAGTAGATAAGAAGGGAGCTAAAGATCTTTACAAGATTTGAGCAACAATCTTTATTTCAGTTGGAGTGGCTGTATTTTTTATATTCGCAATATTTAGGTAGGTTTATTTTTTAGACTTACTCCGGGTTCTACAACAAGATTTCCAGAAATATCTCTTGTTCAGGCAGGATTCTTGATTTTTGCTTGTTCTGGGCTTGGGTTATTGCAAATTAATTGGTAGTCTTTTACTTTATGTCGATTAATAATACAGTGTTCACTAGGCTTGAAAGGATTTTCATTAGATCATTTTTGAGTTCAGCTCAACAAAGATTGCAATTTTCTATTTATTGGTTTTTGAGACCCTCCCTCTTTAAAGTGCAACGTTGTGGGCTTTTCAATGCTTTGAACTCAACTTACTGTTTTATCTTTAGGCCCTTTTCAGTGAAATAAGGTAGGTGACTTTGGGTTATTTTGGTCGAAACAGAAAAATAGTTCTAGTCCTTGAAAATCTGGGTATCAAAAACAACCTCATTTCATCTCACCAGAAGATCCGTGCGCTTCATTTAATTGTTGTGTGGCTTTTTCCATCGCTGTTTGTTCTTTTTGTATCTCAACAACTCTAGTATCCCCCCCCGCTTGTCGTAAGAAAGTTATACGCTTTAACCGATCTTTAGCGAATACGGTTGTAAGTGGAACAGATGCTCCAACTCCAAAAACTGAAAAGATTTGTGCAATCCTAGTTATTGCAGACAAGGCTTAAAACAGGATTGTCGAATTTACAGCAATTTTAAGTAGAAAAGAAGTGAAAAATTTAAGCGGTTTCCATTAATTGTGGTTTTGCAACTTCTACTTGGCCTTTAGGAACTTCTCTTCACGGGCGCAAATTAGTTGAATTGTCTGGAGAGCAAGTTAAAAGATAGGTACCTCCACCCTCTTTCTTAGTTACTCTGCAATATTTGCTTGGTTCAAAAATAGAGTCTTTTCACTTACTTCGTATCCATTGCAGGTGTATTTGCAGAGGTTTAGATATTTTTACGGTTTTATCACCTCTAAGTTTTGCTTCTGTTACGGTCATACTCAAAACTTTTTGCAATCTGTCATTTACTGTCCCTCTCCCTTTATAGGAATAGTGAAATAAATAGGGAGAAATCCCAGAATCTTCTCTATCGAAACAGAAGAATAATTCTGTTCCGGGCAGATTTGGAATTCAAAAACATCCCAATCCAGTAACTGGCTTTCCTCCATTTTCCTCAACCACTTCTTTCATGGCTTGTTTAAATACTGGGGTGCTCTTTTCTTCTGTCTTGGGTGTTGTTGGTGGTAAAGGTTCAGGTTTAGGAATTACATCGGGAATGGTTGGTGTAGGTTCTGAAACTTCGCCCCCCCCGCAACTACTGAAACTAACTCAGCAACTGCCTTCTCTTCTGTAAGAGCAGGAATTAAAGGGGCAGAAGAGACTGCTCCTATTATTGAACCGAATTGAAGAAGTTTTGATCCGACAGACAACTAAAGCTACTTACCCTTAACTCCAGAAATTAATAGAGTTTAATTGCTATTATGTGGTAATTCTGGATTCACTTTTTTTGTAAATTCCCTGCCTCCAGATTTTTTCAAATTATCACAAGTCAAAGTATGTGTTTTAGTATCTCTATCTTTAGAAATATTGCAATGATTTTGAAAAAACAAACCAGTTCCCCATTGCCTCAATCACGCAAAAGACAAGGATAAATAACGAGGCATCTCTATAGTTCTGTTATTGCTAAATGTCATTTTCAAAGTGGAGGTACCGTTATAAGTTATCTCACTAACTTCATTTAATTTTTCTTTTTGAGATAAATTCCTTTCCCTTCGAGCATAGTGAAACAAAGTTGGAGAACCAAGTGTTTTCATATCTACACATATAAATAGCTCCAATCATCTTCTTTCTTCAAATAATCAAAAACACCCTTTTTCTCCAGTTTTTCCCGATTCTTCCATTCTTTTTGTTGCGCTCAACATGACATTTTCTGTAACCTCTTTGACTTCTTGTGTTTCTTCTTGCTTATCGTTAGAGACTGTTCTATCATCGCCTCTAGGTAACTTAATTTCTTCTGTTCTTCCAGAAATTGAAGACATAAAAGGTATAGTCGAGCCAACACTTAAACCTGCAAATATTTGCAAAGTTCTTTTAACTAAAGAAATCATGCGTGTAGGGTAACTATTTAGTTATGTGATTAATTCAAGCAAAATACTAAGTTTTTATTTTTTCTTGAAATTCTGGTATGTGAACTTCAATATGAGAAACATGTTTTTCTCAAGGATCTTTATTTCCGGCTCCTTGTACGACATCACAGATTAATTTGTAATCTTGTTTATTAGCTTGCTTTTCTATTCGACATTTACTGTTTGGCGCAAAAGTCGATTCTTTCAACATCCAAGCGAGAGGCGCTCTTAAGCGAGGATTTAAGGACTTATTCTTATTTCCAGAAAAATGCAAAATGGTTGGGCGGGCTGTAGTGATGCTTTCTATTCGATTTAATCTTTCTTCTCAAGTATTTCCAGCCTTCTTGTCAAAGTGAAATAAGAATAATGAATTTAGTTTGTCGATATTGAAGCAGAAAAATAATTCCATTGGAAACACAGAAGGCATTCAGAAACATCCTTTTCGACCTGCATTATTTTCATCATCTCCGTCTTGTGTCATCATTTTGACTGCCTTATCCATAGCATTTTCATTGTCTTGTTTAATTGGTTCCACCTCTCCGTCAGTAATTTTTCTTGCAACATTTCCAAAATTAGTTATTCCTTGCTTACTCACAAATTTCATCACAAAGGGAGTGGTTGCCACAGAGCCTAATCCTGCGAATGTTTGCAAAATTCTTATTACTGAGAAGGCAGCCATATTTGGCTATTTTAGAAATAATCACACTGTATAACTCCCTTTAATTAATTTCGTGAATTGAAATTATTTAGTTAGTACAGTGTGATTATTTTGGTGTAATTTGTCTAATTCAACTTCTCCTAGATTCTTATCAGAACAAATTAATTGGTAATTTTTGGAACTCTTCTCGATCTTACAGTTACTTTCTGGAATTAAAATACTGTGTTTTTTTAACAATTGAGTTGTAAGGTAAAGCCTTGCTGTTCTCGGAACATCAACCAATTCTCCATTTTTAAATTTCATTTTTGTTGGACTATTAGAGAAAGTAATACTCTCTATTCGTCTTACTTGCCTGCTATTTCCCAAACTCTTTCTTACGTCATAGTGAAATAGAATTGGTGCATTTAATTCCCCCATATATGCACACATTAGAAATTCCAATCCTATTCTTTGATTTTGTTTTGGCATTCAGAAACATCTTAGATCTTCTTTTCCGCCACCCTTCTCCAAAATTTTCTTAACTTCTTGCAAGACTTCTTTTTGTTGTAGATCTTTTTGTTCTTCTAGTCTAGGATCACTTACTTCTTGCTCTTGAACTGGTTCATTTATCACTCTTATGTCTTTTTCCAAATTTTTTAATGCTCGATTTTTTGTGAAGGGGGTGGTAAAGGGAATTGTTGCTCCGACTCCAAAAACTGAAAAAATTTGAGTGGTTCTGGCTAAAAGAGACAAAGATGATTTTGACCTAAGTTTTTATTGCCATTTTATGTAAGGCAATTAAAAGCCTTTTGATTGATTAATAAGGTGGTTTAAGAGATATTTTTAAGAGACTAACTTTTGGGTTGTAGAGATATTGTTGGCTTTACAACTTGACCTTGAGAAACATTTTTAGTTCATACAGGATTTGTATGTGTTCTTTGTGGAGTATCGCAAATTAACTTGTAATCTCCTTGTTGGCCGACATTAATAATCTTGCAATGTTTACTTGGCATAAATTTTTCTGGTTGAAATTTTCAAACTCAAGAAAAATGAGTTCTTGATTGTAGGGATATATCTTCAGAACCTCCATTTTTAAATTGCACTGTTCGTGAAGTTGGCATGACATCTACCATTTTTAATCTTTCTTCCACTTTTCTTCTAGCACCATTTTTTCAAGAGAAATGGAATAAAAATGGGGAGGTCTCTTCTAATTCCGTGTCAAAGCAGAAAAGAAATTCCAATATAGAAAAGGCTCAAAAACATCCAAATCCCCTTCCTCCTTTCTTCGCCCCCTCTCCTGCTTCTGTTATTTTTTCTATAGCTTTTTCTATTATGCTTTCTCCTTCATTGCTTGGTTTTTTCGGAACTGTAATTGGTGCTTGAGGGGTTGGTATTTCCTGTTCCCTCCTAAAGTCATCAGACATTAATCTTGTGTCTTCTCTGAGACTAATCTTTGACTGTTTATTTGCAAATTGTGTTGCGAAGGGTACAACCGCTATAGTTCCGGAGCCAGAAAAAATTTGAAAAGCTCTAACAAAGTGAGATGTTGCCATATTAGGGTTTTAGGGTGAAAAGGCTCTAAACACTATATTTAATTATTTGTAAAGAGATAAGCAAAACCAAATGTCTTTAATAATAGGAAAGCTTGCATTATTGACTTTGGTTCCAGTAGTTGGTGCAGGAATAGCTTATCCTACTATGACTACCAAGTTCGGGGGGGGCGAAGGACAAATTAGATTGACATCAATTGGTGATTTTGAAAACAATTGTTGAGTTTCAGTTCAAGGAACACTTTCAAAGGGCGGTGAAGAAACGGCAAAACTATTAGCTTGTCGAGTTAAGAAAGATTCTGAGGTTGCAAGATTTTACTTTTTTGTAAAAACAGCAGATTCAGTTAACTTACCTAAAGAAGTAAAAAATGTCACATATCAAAATGGCGATGGTCATGGACATAAATTTCTTGTAACCTTCTCTGATGGCGAAAGTAAGACAATTAATGCGAGCAATACAATCTGAAATTCTGTATTCGGAGATGAAATTAACAGGAATTGCAAAATAACAGGTGATGTAACAACTTCCAGAAGATTAGGTTGTAATGGGCAATATCCACAAAATATGGAATTCTTCAAAAGTAATTCTCAGTAGTTAAAAAGTTAACAGGAAAGATATAGAGGGTGAGAACTTTTAATTGCTGAAGGGTGAAAAGAAAAATTAATTTGTTTTGGGGGAAAAAAAATACTTATTTATTGGAAAGACTTTTAAAAATTAATTAATAGATTTCTATGTTTTTCTTAAAGCCTATATTGTTTGTTTTGAGTGGAACCGCAGGTATTGCGGGCTTCTCCTCACTTTCTTCCTTAAATTGAGATCCTTCAAATGTTTGAAGAGTAGGAGCTAATGATAAGTTCTATTTATCTAATTGCTTTAATAACCCATATGACAAAAAGGAAAAATGAACTAACTCAAATTTATGAATCTATTTAACTATTAAAGGCCCAAAAAGTAATGGTATATCAGAAAATACTGATCTTGAATTGTGAGCTGAAGGATATGGCGAAAGGAGACAAGGCAACAAAATTATTATTCCTAGATGATATAAAGATATTAGTTTTCAGAGCTCAGCAATAGATGGCGGAGACAGCGATTATGTATTAACAAAAAGTAGCCATGGTATCAAAATAGGTGAAACTGGTTCTGGGGAGGATTCTCAAGTTTTTGGAGACACCATAAAGTGTGGTAATCAAATTTTTGATGTGGATGGACATGCTTCGAGTTTGGGTTTCTTAGATATTCCATTAAACAAAGTTACTTTTAAATTAAAAAAGTCAGAGTACAGAGAATACAAGGGCCGTGAAGCTTTTGAAATAGTAATTAACACTAATCAAAGAGACAAACAATTAAAGTGAGCAGATGGATTTAAGCCTATAGTAATTTAGTATTTGTAAAAAGAAAAGTCAGTTATGTTGGGCTTAAAAGGAATGCTGGGAAAAGTGATTGTAATGATTGTTAGTGGGGGTGGTATTGGAGTTGGAGGTTTAAGTGAATTGTTGGTACGCGGGGGGGGCAATCAAAAGATAAAAGAGTTGCTGAAGTAAAAGCTGGGTGAGGTAAAGAAATATATCAAAAAGTAAAAGGGATTAAAGCAAGTGAAGTTACCAACGGAACAGGAAGTGGAGGTTGAACGTGGAATGACGGTAGTAGTTCTGGGGGCGGGAATGGGCAAGCGAAATATAAATGAAGTGGTAATTGAAAATATCTAGGTAAAACTGGGGGAGAGAAATATTGGTTATTAAAGAATAGTAGTGAATGTTGGGGGTTGGTAGTGTCATCGAAAAAAGGTGAACAAGAAAAAGTTAAATGAAGAAGAATTAAAGGAAGTATTGAAGGGGAAGAGTGTAGATTAGAAGTCGGGAAGAAAAGAAAAATATTTGAAGATTGCAAGTGAAAAAATGAAGAAAATTCTGTATCTTTAAATAGATAAAGTTTTTCTTTAACTATGCTGTTTACCCTGATGCAGAAACTCTATCTAATTTGTTATCTGTTCTAGCTTTAAGAAATAGATCCTCTCTAGTATCGGCAAAACTAATACAACTTACTAAAAACTAATAAAAATCTAAAGATTTAGATTCTGTAATTAGAACACTTAGTTCAAAAGGTATTCTTGCTTAGTCAAGCAGGCACTTGCAATACTTCTAAGTAAGTTTGAAGTCTTAAGTGATAAGAATAATCTTTAACTTCAATTAAGCAAAGTCTTTTGTCATTAACTGTATCTCCAAACCAAGGTCTTATGATTTGGTCACAGACTTCACGACGAATTCCATTGGTAGGATCACTTCAGCTTGGTACTCCCCATCAAGAAGTATCTTTTTCACATTTCTCATCTAAAAGTCCTGTTTCTTGAACAGAATCCATTTTTAATACTTGATCTTTTTCTCTGTCTTCTAGTTTTTGTTGGCCATTTCAACCCCCTCCGCGCCCTTTTTGAGGTACTCAAAACCCATTGTTATTTTTATAGGCCGATTTAAGTACCTTCTTAACTTTTCAGTCTCCATTGTTTCTTGTATTTCACACACATTCTCCAAAGAATTTGCTTTGAAGTGAATTATCGGTTGCTGTTGGTTCTTGGCAATTTCAACCAGTATTGTCTCCTCCAAACAAAAGTTCCACAATAGCAGGAAGGATATTCTTTTCTGACAATGATTGAACTTTTGGAGAGGTTGGTCAAATGTATTTCTTTAGATAATTAAAGGCTGTAGCTTCAACATCCCCAAAAAATCTAACTTTAGCTAGTTTAGGGTTTTGAAATACTTGTCCATAATTTCAAGGACTATCTCTAAGTTCTGCCTCAGTCTTACCCAACATATCTTTAAGTTTTGAAAGATCAAACTCTAGGTCTACTAACTTTCCATCTTTTTTCTTTCCAAACTTATCAGCCCATCATTCTCAACCATGATATAGACCAAAGATATCTTCCTCCAGAGCTTTGTTTCTCTTTTTTCAATATTCTTGTAATCCTTCTAGATCTTCTTTGGTTACATACTTTCCTGATTTTTGTATCTCAGTTCAGTAATTCTTTTGACTATTCTTTGTAGCTTCTCCAGCCCTCTCTAAGTTGTCTAACTCTATACTAGTGCTTCTTGGTCCAAATCAACTATTACCGTAAGTTATGTCTCTACCTCCTCATAACTCTCTTTCCGCCTGAGAATGTTTTTTGCTCTCAATGGTTTTGTGTTGTCCTGCATTATCTCATCCTTCAACAAAGAGAATGTCTTCGCTAACCCCTTCACTTTGTCATCTATAGACTCCTAGAGATGTACGGTTGAGATCTTTAACTAAACCTGAGTTTCTTTTTATATCTTTACTTACTGCTTTTTTGACATTTAAGGAATTGTTGGAATTGAAAAGAAAAGAATCTTTATCCCTCTCTACTTGAATGTCCCCCCCCCGAGTGATTAAAGTAACCACCTATTCCTCCACCAAAACCACCCAATGCAACAATTTCTAATAATAACTTTTTTCAAATCATTGAAAACCTTAAGAAAATTAAATTCTTTTAATAATTTTGTTGTCTTTGTGTAGTTGTCGGTTGCACAAAAGAAGAAGAAAAAGATTAGAAAAATAAAAACAAGAAGGGAAGAGCTTTTAATTTAATTAACAGACCTTTATGTTGGGGGGGGGCAAAGGTTCTTTTTGCGATTGTTGGAGGTTTTGTCGGTATAAGTGGTGTTTCTTCCCTCTCTTCTTTGGAGTTAGATCCTTCAAATGTTTGGAGAGTAGGAGTTAATAATAAGTTCTATTTATTTACTTGTAGTCAAAGACCAAAACTAGAAAACAAAATCGGCAATGAACAATGATTTGATTCAGATTTATCAGTTTACTTGACATTCAAAGAAAATATTTCCACAATTACAGAAGGTGCTGAACTTCAATTAAAAGGTAGGGGGTCTTATATAAAAGGTAGAGGAAAAAATATTACAGAGCGCGAAAGATATAGGGAAGAGAATTTACACGAAAATATTGACATTGGTGTTGGAACAAGAGAGTCTAGATTTGTTTTAACAGTTAATAGATTAACTACCAACAATAGATTAGGGGAGGCGGGTGGTGGAGATGATGCTTATAAATATGGTGATATGGTAATGTGCGATAAATCTTTATTTACGTTTGAAGAATATACACAAGCAAGAAATGAAGAAGAAAGTGTGGGTCTTGAAGGTGTTAAGTTCTCTTTAAAAGGTTGTCAAGATGAAACAAATAAATATCATGGTAAACAAGGTTGCGAAATAGAAATTATTGACTCTAAAGGCAAAAAAATAAAGTGAAATGAGAAATTTAAACCAATAGTAATTAGATAATTAAGATCTATTAACTCTGATTAGTTGTTATTCCCGAAAGAATTAATCCAAATTATTCTTGATTTGTAGAAAGCTATTAAGTAGTTAAAAATGCAATTTAGATTTGGAGGGTTATTTTGTGGGCCTGAGGGGGGTTAGCTTGAGGAACGATAAATGCAGGCATGCAAGACTCGAATTTAAAAATTGTTCATCAATGAGCTGGCGACTATGACAAAGATACCTGCGAAATATATAGAAACAATATCTGTCATCATTCCCGAACAACTTTGTATATAGAGAGGATATACAGGACTCGCATTTAAGTCAATTAGTCCCTATAGATGTTTTGACTTTTGTATTTCCCTGAAATGATTACAGCCAAATAGAAAAAAGATTAGAAGCTGAAAAAGTTTAGAAATCTTTACACTTATGCCGTAAAAACTTTAAGGAACTTTAAGCTAAATAATTTGTAGCAAAAAATGTTCCTAAGTGAATCAATCTAAAGGGAGAAAGCTCTTTAGACAAACAATTTGGCTATTCTTTAGTTTCACCATGTGTTCAAATTTAAGGAATATGACATTCCTCAAAACAGAAATAGATTAATTTTTTGCGGGAATTAAATATGACTCAATTTCAGCCTCCTTGAATATTTAATTAGTAGTTTTGGAGGAGAATTATCTCTTATTTACTGCCCTTAAGCAAATATCAATTGGTGAAAATCAGAAAACAATTGTTGATTGTTTTCTTGAACAAATTAAAGAGTCAGACAGACTAGATATAGTAGTAGGTTATTGTTCCAAAGCTTCTTTAGAAAAACTAGATGAATTAATTAACCAAACAGGTATTAAAAATGTTTGTTTGATTTTGGGAATGTATTACTTAGAAGGATTTCCAAAAACAATATATGAAAAAGTGGTGGAACTGAATGAAAAGTGAATAAAAGAAGGAGTTGGAGAGATTAGATTAACTCATTCATTTAAAGATCACAATAAGCTCTACTGTTTCTACAAGGACGAACAACCTATATCTGCCATTCTAGGAACAGCTAATTTGAGTTTTTTAGAGGGACAAGGAATGAAACAGAAACAATTTGAAATGGCTACTTTATTTAAAAACAAAGCCATTCTAGAGCAAATATCTTTCCATATCTCTCAGATGAAAACATCATCTTTTTCAGAAAACATCATCTTTTTCAGAAAACATCTCTTATTTATTAGAGAAATTACAGATAGTGGAAGATGAGCAAGAGATATTGGGGGATGAAGAGGAAATTAATGAAATCGAAGAAAAGGATTTAGAAGGCATAGAGTCAATAAAAGAAGAGACTAAGACTAAACAAATCTACAAATTTAAACCTAAAAATCGTTTTCTTATTCCCTTAAAAGTTCCTTCAGAAAAAAATAAATTTAATGACCGAAGGGGGAACTACACTAAATCCAACTTAAATGCCTGTTATGGCTTGCCACCGAGAAAAGGGGAGAAAGCAAGAAGCTGATGAGAAATTCAAATAATGGTAAGTAAGAAGGTTACTAATCAAAGAGGTTATCCGAGGGCAGGAAAGTGGTTTTATGTATTAACTGATGATGGAAAAGAATTTAAGGCTTGTGTTGCGGGAGATAATGGAAAACAATTTGTTGCGCTCGGGGATGAACAGTTTTTAGGAAGATGAATTAAAGGTAGATTGGTGTCCAAAGGTTTAATTAAGCCTATTGAAGATGTTTCTTTAGATGAGAAGAGAGAGGGGATGATAACTAAAGAAATGCTTGAGAAATATGGGATGGATAAGTTGGTTCTGATGAATACCGGATGGAAAGAAAAAGATAAAGAGGGAATTCTTAGAAATGTTTGATATTTGTCATTTCCTAAAAAAGAAAACTTTTAACTTTAGTTAGATGGAAAAGAAAGTTAAGTGAGTTGAGTTGGGGGAGATATGTGAGTTCGTAAAAGGATTAACTGTCTCAGAAAAAATGCAATTTAAAGAAAATATTGATGGTAAATTATTGCCAATATTAAAAATTGGAAATATACAAAATACACAAATAATAAATAAGGATGACAGTTGACTTAATCCACAACAATTTTCAAAAATTGAGCGTTTTTATGTCTTGCCTGGAGAAATTGTTTTAGCAAACACAGGGTTTACATCTGGGAAGGTTGGTTACAACAATACCAATAAAACATATGTTTTTTATAGTGGCCTTTTAAAACTGAAACCGAAACCAGAAGCTATTAATCAAAGGTATTTACTGCACGCTCTATTAAAAAATCAAACAAAAATTAAATCACTCATATTTATGGGGGTTAGACCAGCTCTAGATACTGAAAGAGTTAAGCAGTTAAAAATTCCTCTTCCTTCTTTGGAGCGGCAAGAGAAGATTGCTAAGTGGCTTGACACCTTCTCGTCATTAGAAAGGCAATTAGAAAGGCAATTAGAAAGGCAATTAGAAAGGCAATTAGAAAGGCAATTAGAAAGGCAATTAGAAAGGCAATTAGAAAGGCAATTAGAAAGGCACAAAACTCAGTATAGGTACTATCTGGAGCAGTTGATGAGGGGGGGGCGAATGGTGGAACTGGGTAATGTTTGTGATATTCAGGTCGGATTACCGGCCCTAGAAAAAGAAATTTTTAAAGAAAATGTTGATAATTCTTATCTTCCTTTAATAAAAATAGGAAACTTTAGCGGTTCCGGAATAAATACTCAAGAATTGTTCTGAATTGATCCAAATAATTTTCGTAACATAAATAGATTTATTGCAAAACACAATGAGATTTTGATGGCGAAAGATGGATGTACTGTTGGAAAAATAACTTTAAACGATTCTCAAGAAGAAATTTGTTTTTCTTCGACAATATGCAAATTAATTCCAAAAGAGATAATTCAACAGAGATATTTTTTCTATGCTCTATCTTCAAAATCAAAGCAAATTAGTAAATGCAGAACCCATGGCCCAATACCGCACTTAGAACAACAATCTTTCAAAAATCTAAACATCCCTCTCCCTCCCCTAGAAAAACAAAAACAAATTGCCAATTGGTTAGATAAATTTAGGGAGTTAACAAATAGTATTACTAAGGGTTTACCAAGAGAAATATTTTTATTAAAGCAACAATCTAAGTACTATAGAGAAAGATTGATTGGTTAATGACTGAACTGGAATTAAGGGAGAACATTTCCAAAAAAAAATTGAGATATTGCAAATGAACTAAGAAATAGAGTAGATAATTGAGACTTTAAAGAGTATGTTTTAGGTTTTTTGTTTTATAGATGTATTTCTGAGAAATTAAGAAATGAAATTAATGAGAACGAAAGAAAAAACAATCCTAATTTCAATTATGCAAGCTTAAAAGATGAGGAAGTTCCTGAGGGAATGAAGGAATTACTGAGAACTGAGAAAGGGTACTTTATATTACCGAGCGATTTGTTTGAAAATGTTTTAGAGTCTTTTAAAAAATCAAGAGATAACGCACAAGAAAGATTAAAAAAAGCCTTTGACAACATTTCTTATTCCGCGAGAGGAGGCTCGAATGAAAGTAATTTTCAAGGATTATTTTCGATTATTCAATTGAATAACAACTGAAAATTAGGCGAGACAGTAGATCAAAAAAATAAAACAATCGCAAAAATACTAGAAGGAATTAATGATATGAGGGCCCCGAAAGGAGATCAGGAAGATTTTGATTTATTCGGAGTTGCTTATGAAGACTTAATACATAACTATGCTTCTGATGCGAAAAAGAAAGGAGGAGATTTTTTTACGCCAGCAGAAGTCTCTGAGCTATTAGCAGAATTAGCCTTAAATAATAGAACCAAAATAAATAAGGTTTATGATCCCGCTTGCGGATCGGGAGCTTTATTACTTAAGTTTTTAGAAGCGATTAAGAAGAGAGGGGGACATCTAAAGAAAATATGCGGTCAAGAAGTGAATGCCACAACTCATAAATTATGTGTAATGAATATGTTTTTGCGAAATATTAATTACAGCAATTTCAATATTATTTTTGGAGACACTTTGCTTTCTCCAGTCGCGAAAGAACATATGGATACAGATGCAATAATTTCCAATCCTCCTTATTCTGCGGGATGAAAGGGGAGTGATGATCCGGAAATTATAGCTGACCGAAGATATGCAGTAGCCGGCGCACTTGCACCGAGGAGCAAATCCGACCTAGCATTTGTTATGCATTCCTGCCATTGTTTAAGAAATTCAGGAGGGATTGCAGCTATAGTTTTATTTCCTGGTGTGTTTTATAGACAAGGTTCTGAACAAAAAATTAGACAATATCTTTTAGACAATAACTTTGTTGACTCTATTATCGCCTTGGCTGGTAACCTGTTTTACGGAACATCAATTGAAACTTGTATTCTCGTTTTAAAAAAGGGGAGACAAGAGACAGACGTATTATTTATTGACGCAAGAAATGAATTCTTAAAGGTAAAAAAGAAAAATAGATTAACTTCCGAAAATATTAAAAAAATCTTGAATGTTTATTTCAAGAGGGAGGAAATCCCTCTTTTTTCTAGATTAGTAAGTTATGAAGAAATTAAAGAGCAAGAATATAACCTCTCTATCAATAAATATATTTTTCCTGAAGAAGAGAAAGAAGGAATAAATATTGCAAAAGTAAATCAAGAAATGGCGTTTGCAGAAGAAGAAATTAGAGTGTTAAAGGAAAATTTAAACAAAGTAATAACAGAAATTAAAGAATATTTGCAAAATAATGACCAAAGCGAAAAAGATGTTGAAATACCAGAGTTTTAGCCTAGTCAGAAAAATGAAAGATAAATAATACTGGGTGAAAGAAAATATTGTTCCCGCGGTTTACGAGGCTCCTGAAGACAATATTGAACATTTCACAACGTATCATGACAAAGTAGAAAGATTATTTGAATTACTGGAACAACAAGGATATGAACTCATAAAAATAAAAGATAGATTTGAGTTAAAAGATAATCTTCGCAGACAAATAGAAAGACTCAATAGCTTAAGAAGAAACAAAGAATTTAGATTTTCTGACTCCGAGTGAAACTGATTCTTTGAGGAATATTTTGAAAACAAAACAATTGAAGAAAATACTGAAACAATTCAAAAAAACTACGTTAAGTCTTTAAAGACAGATGATGAAGATGAACAGAATATCTACTTAATAGATAAAGAGCATGTATATAAGAATCATTTACAAGTCTTTCAGCCTCTAGGAGATCAACGTAATCTAATCATCTTAGTAAATGGATTGCCTTTGGTTTTCATTGAACTTTTTGAGGTTGGGGAGAGATTAGAAAATAGATTTGGTTATTTAGATAGATATGACAAATACGATTATTTATCTGGCTTTTACAGGCTGTTCTGATTTATCCAATTATTTGTTTTTTCCAATCACCTAGAAACTAAATATTGCTCTAACACTTCAAATTTAGCTTGAATAAGGAGAGCAAGAATAAGTAAAGCAGAAGACACGAATTTTAGATTAACGAGCTACTGAACAGATAGCCAAAACAAAAGAATTTTAGGATTAATAGATTTCACCAAATACTTCCTTAATAAGAACGCTTTACTCAATATTTTGACTAAATATTGTGTATTTACCACAGATAAGAAGTTATTGGTTATGAGACCTTATCAAATTAACGCAGTTGAAAAGATGGTCAAGAAAGTGAAAATTGGAATCGAAAAGAAATTAGAGGGAACTCCAGAGGCTAGAGGCTATATTTGACACGCAACGGGTAGCGGTAAAACTTTAACTTCTTGGAAGGCAGTAGAGTTGATTTCCAATATAGAAGGAATTTCAAAAGTTATTTTTGTGGTAGACAGAAAGGTATTAGATTCACAAACTCAAAGAGAATTTCACAAGTTTGGTGATACTGACAAAGAAACTCAAACCAACAATACTTATGAGTTAATTCAAAAGCTAAACAAGTCTAGTTGTCGAATAATAAGCACTACTTTTCAAAAACTAAATAAAGCTTGCAAACATGAAAATTTCTCAGAATTACCAATATTGCAAGAGAGGGTGGTTTTTATATTTGATGAGTGTCACAGATCACAGGGTAGCGATGATGAAATGGGGCAAATGAGGAGAATTACAGAAGATAGATTTAAAAAATGTTTTATTTTTGGGGTCAGCGGAACTCCAATCTTGCCTCAAAAATCAAAAGACGAGCAGGAAAAAGACAAGGCAGGAACCAACAAATACTTCACCAAGTCCCTATGCTCTTATAACCTCTTACACGCCCTACAAGACAATAATGTGCTTTCCTGAAGATATGATGAGGTCAGATTTAAGAAATCAGAATCAACTGAACGCGAAGTTCAGCTCCCTTATCAGAAATTAGAAAAAAAGAGAAAGATAGTTGATTGGGTATTAAACAACTTTGAAAGAAAAACAAAAGGATCTTCTTTCAAAAAACATTTCAACTCTATTTTTGTTGCAGAGTCAATTGCAGATTTGTTGGAATATTATGAAATATTCAAAGAAAAATCCAAAGACACTGGAATTGTCATTTCTGCAATATTTTCCATAAGTTCTGATGAAGCGGGGAATGTTAAGGGACACATAGATGCTATATCAAAAATAATTGAAGACTATAACCAAACCTTTAAAACGGGGTTTGATTTGAAATTTGATATCGGGAAGGGTTATGAAACTTGAAGAGAAGATTTAACGAAAAGATTAAGAAATGTTGAAATAGACATCTTAATAGTTGTTGCTATGTTTTTGACTGGTTTTGATTCCCCCGCCCTAATACTCTTTGAATCGATAAAAAAATTAATAGCCCGCACGATCTTATTCAAATATTTTCACGTACTAACAGAATACACAGCGAACTTAAGGATGTAGGGAATATTGTTTCTTTTGTGCCTTTAGCTGAAAAAAGAGATGAAGCGTTAAGTATGTATGCTAGTTCCACAGGAGATGTTAACACCCCTTGCATGTTATTTGAGGCAAATTTTGACAAACAATATGCTAGCGCAAAAGAATTAATAGATGAATTTAGACAAATCTATCCAAATACACAATCAAACATTAAAGACAAAGATATTGGGGATTTTATGAATAGATATTGTCAAGTCTTAAAAACTCACAAAAAACTATCTTGTTATTCTGAATACAAAAATAAGGAATTGCTTTCTGCGGATGAGAAAGTAAATTACAACATCAAGTATTTAGGTTGCAGAGACAAAATAATAGCCCAAAGGAAAGCAAGTCAAGAAGTTTTTGAAACAGAAATGCCAATAGACATTGATGAATCAGCGCTTGAATTAATTAGATCTGAAAATGTAGATATTAATTACATACTGTGGCTTATTTCTAAAGGAGAGGAAAAGAAAAAGATTATGCAAAAGGTTTATTGCAATACCAGAATAAGATCTTGTGCTCCATTAATAGATGAATTCATTGATAAATGAGAAGGGACTGAAAAGCGTGAAGATCTTTCTGTAGATAAGGAATGGAAGGGTTTTATATCAAACAAGCAAAACGAAGAATTAGATGAAATAATTTCAGAATTTAACTTCAAAATTGAAGAAAGGGAGAATATTAAAGAAGTATTACTAGAGGAAGAAAAAGACAAAATATTGCAAGGTAATTGATTGAGAAATATACTTCCTCATTCGTCTTATTTTGATACCGCAAGTCAAGAACAAATAAAAAAAGCCAAAAGTGCTCTTCTTGAACTTATGAATCGATGAGAGCAATACAGAATTTAAAGTTTTTGTAACTGTACAGTATTGAGACTACTGCTCAAGAAATATCGAAGCAAAAATAAAATCAAAGAAATAATAGATATTAAATAGTTACTTATGCCTATTACCTGAAAGAGTGGAACTGTTTTATTCTCCGCCATTGTTGGTTCAATTGTTGGAGCAAAGAAGTTAATCTATGGGAGTGGTAATTCAATCACCTCCCCCAACTCAGAAAAAGTAACACTAGCAAGAAGTGATAGTTCTGTAGAGCATGCCGAACCCACAGAAGAAAACAAAGAGAGTTTCCGAGAAGCACAAAAATTTTTAGCGACTGAGCCCTATAGTTCTGCTACTTATGCAGACCTTCCTGAAAGCACTTATTCCAATAACAATCTAATTTCAGAAGAAGAAAGACAAAAGAGAATAGCGCAGGCTGAAAAGATTCATAAAGTGTTAAATGACTATACCTTTAAATTAGTTCACCCATGTAGTTTTGGAACTGGTTGGATTTTAGATTACGAACTTCCTAAGGAAGGTGAAAAATACCCAACTACCTGATATTTTGGAACTGCTGCTCATGTTGTCGATAAGTGAAGATTTGTTGAAAATCCTTATGGACAAATTTTGCCTGTCTCTGAGGAGGCAACCAAAAGCTTAAGAGCACTTAAACATAAACGCCAATTTAATTGATCGGGAGTTGGCTTATTGAGCATGAAGGGATGCTCAGCCAATATACGTCAAGGATATTTTGACATTGCCATCATTAGACAAGATAGCGATTTCAACTATAAGAGTGATTTAGGTTTATTACACAATAAGAAAATCAAAGAACCTAAGTTGTTCTATGCTCCAATCAATTTCTTAAATGAAGATAGTTCATTAGATGTTGAGGCTGAACAACAACGGGATTTTGCGATTATCGAAATTGAATTTACTGATGAAGAGATTGCAAGAAAAGTAACTAATAATTTTGCGACTAAGTATCCTGTTGAATCTAAAGAAGCTTTAAATTTCTTTGCCCCTTCCTTAACAGAAAAATATACCGAAGAAGCGTTGAATAAGTCTGAGGAAGATTTCTATCATTTAGGATATCCTGGTGGGGCTGGCGATAAATGAAAATATACTACCACTTTCAATCCAAATACAGGTAGAGGTTTAAGACTTTCAGATGATGAACGATATCTTGTAAGTGACAAAGATAAAAAAAGAATTCGAGGGCTTGCTAATTCTTATAGAGTTTTTGATATGTCTTGAGAAAAAGGCAAAAAAAGAATACAAGTTGGAAATCACTATGTAATGAAAAGTGATTCTTGGGGATACAGGCTGAGAGGGGGAGCGTCAGGAAGCATGATAGTAGACAAGGATGGAAATGTATTAGGATTGCTTGAGGGATCAGGTCAACTGGGTGATCTGCAATCTTTTTGAACTCCTTTGAGACAAAGCAAAATAGAGGGTAGAGAGCGAGGTGATTTACGTTCACCTAAATATGACTTTATATTGGGTGCTGAAGGCCAAAAGAATTCTTATAAGGAACAAGTAGAAAAATATAACAAAAACACCTGACTAAGAAAGAGAGGTTGAGCACATAAGACTTAAGGATAGATATAACTCCCTTGAAAGTGTTGTTGAAAGGATAGTAAAAAGGTCATTAACTAAAGAGGAAATCTTACAAAAAAATAAATCAGTCGATAGAGAAGCAAAGGTCATTAGAAAATCTGTTGAATTTAAAAAACATTATGAAAATGAGTGAAATTAGTTTTAAAAATTAAATTTTCGGTACAAGCAAGCATCCTGCAAAATTTTCAAATATGGAAGTGTAAATGTCATATATTGCTTTACACGAATCAGCATCTGAATCTATGTTTTTATGAACGAACTTATTAAAACAAATCCTAATTTTTAAAGCTCTTTTATCCAACAATCTAGCATAACCTTTTTTCATACACGACACGGGATAGATTCTTCCTTGAAAATAGCTATTTAAATAATTTCATCTCATGCAATCGCAACTTAACTCAGTGTAATTATCTGAATTCAAGAGCAACAATAAATTTTCTGGATTAGCTAACGCCTCTAATATAGTTTTTTGTTTTTCAAAATCTTTCGATAACAGCTCTTCTGGCCCTTCAGAACTAACTATTTTTATTAAATCTATTATTTCATTAGCGAAAGAAATATTTTGTCCATCGCAATCATATAAATAAACATCTTTTCATTTTTGTTCTGTTACCTGAGTGTATTTCTCAATACAAGCTTCAACTAAGTTTTTTAATTTTTGAATACGTTCATCTTCATTTCCACTAATTATTTTGCTATTAGGTTTATAGCTATAGCCAAAAACAATTTGTAAAAATTTATCTTCCTTATTTTCTTTAGAAGATTCAAGAGGATTTGAAGCAAGAGCTGAATTAAGAATATATTTCATTAGCTTTATTAATCCCTTTGAAACACAATCTTGAATAATTTCTGTTTGCTCTTCCTTTGAATAGTGAGACAAAATCCTTTTATCGTGAAATCAAGTAATTTGAAAACTTTCTTCGATTTCGCTGCTCTCCTTATTGGGACCTTCCCCTTTTATACCAACATCTAGCATGAAACCATTCTCCCCCCTTCAATCCCATTTTTCTTCTATTTTTACCTTTAGTTCTGTGTGTTCAAACAAGCGATCTTGAACATCTTCTTGCTTAATTACTTCAATAAATTCTTTTCATCATTTCCCTTCACTTTGCTCATTAATGAGCTTTGGTACAGAATTACCACAAATTCTTCATATTTCACTTCAAGATAACAAGTCTTGTTGTTCGTCGCCAACCATACTCTTATTTAAATAACACACAAAACAAATATTTTTCCTGAATTGATTCTTTTGGAATTAACTTACAAATTGTTTAAGAACAATAAATTTTTTTGAGTATCATTTAGAGCTATTTTTCCTACAGCGCAACCATCCTTTGCTATTCAAAATTATTTATTTTGATTAATGGCTTGCATCATTCATTAACTTTTTCCTTCAACATTTGTTCCTTGTTGGCGGTTAATCCCGCCTGAAACTCACATATCTCCCCCAATTCAACTCATTTAACTTTCTTTTCCATCTAACTAAAGTTAAAGATTTAATTACTTTTTGTGATCTAAATTATTTAACTTACGATAAAAGAATTCTTTTTCTCGTGTGAGTCCATTATTAATTACAGACGATAGCGAAACTATTAATGATCATTTCAGAAAAGAAATGCAAAAGGCAGACAAATTAATAATTCTGGTAGGATTTTGTTCTCCAGATTCTTTACTAGAACTAGACAGGCTAGTAAGAAAATACAGCATCCAAAACATTACATTAGTTCTAGGTATGTATCAAATTGAAAACATGCCAAAGTCGCTCAGATTAAAAGTTTTGTGAATTAATAAACAATGACAAAATGCAGGAATTGGGGAAATAAAGATGGTTTGTTCTTTTAAATATCACGGTCAGTTGTATTGTTTTTTCAAAAATAATCAAATCCAAACAGTGATGATTGGTTCTCCCGACTTAAGTTTTTTGGTGAATTCAGGGTCAGCGGAACAACAAGAATATGAAGTTACTCTTATAACAAATGATCCAGAAACTCTCAAAAACTATCTAATTCATATAGAAGAGATGATGTCAAGAGAGATATCTGAAAGTATTACTGTGCTCGGTAAGCAGTGATTACTTTCTCTAAATAAAAAGCAAAAAGTTAAGACAAAGCAATAAATTTTAAGTATTAAGTTTCAGTGTTAAAGTAAATCTGCAATGAACTTTCTTATTTCCACATTAGTAAAAGTAATTACTGTTGCTGGAGTCGCAGGCGTTGCAGTTGGAGTCCCTCTTTCACTATCAAAGTCAAGAAATGGAAAAGAAATTCAATTTGAAATTAGTAAAGAGGAGTTTGATCAAATACAAAGAGGTCAGGGAGATTCGAGTGCAAATTTAAGAAAATATCTTCCTGAGGGGTGCAAAGTAATTGCAAGTAACGATCATTTTTCTTCAAAAGTAAAAGAATTATTAGTATGCCCTTTCGGTTCCTCTCCCTCTCTTTACTTGTATGAAATGAACACTCCCGAGGAAGTTAATTCCAAAACATTAGTTACTGCAAAGAAAGTCAAGAATTTATCTAGAAGCGAGGAGAAAGGCAGTATTAATTTATTAATCACACTTGAAGATAGCACAAAACAAGACTTAAGTCCTAAATTTAGCTCCAAATGGGCAGATGTAGAAAATCTAGTTCCTGAGCGTGATTGTGAAATAACTTCTAGAGACAATAAACAATCCTTTGCTTGTAAAAATCAAACAATAAATATTGAATTTGAATAATTATTTATTTCTTTTATTAGTTTGTAAAATTTATTTTCAAAGACTATTTTTAAAAAACAATGGCACTTGTTAAAAAACTAGTTTTAACTCTAGTTACCATTCCTTCCTCTGCTGTTGGTGTTTATAAGTTATGAAGTCCTAATGTTTCTAGTGAACCTGATTTCAAGTTCCTTACAGAGGGAATGGAGATGACTCAAGTTCAAGAAGATGCATATGATATTCATCGACAAACTATAGAGGCTGAATCTGCAGGAACACTAGCTCATCAATCACAAGAAATAGACTGGCAAGAGCAAAAAAGACTTAATAGAGAAATAGCAGAAAAAGCTTTTAAGAAACTAGATGATTACTCCTTTAGAATCTTCTGATCCTGTGGTATTGGAACAGGATGAATACTAGACTATGAAATTCCTGAAAGAGCTGACAAATATCCAACAACTTGATATATTGCAACTGCGGCACATGTAATAAATGGATATAAGTTTGCTGAAAACCCTTACAAGCAATCTCTCCCTTCTTCAGTTGAAGAAACACAAAGATTAAGAAGAAAGTTAGCACATAGAGTTAATTCTTATCTTCCTTGGTACTCTAGATTATCTCTGTGAGACCACAATACAACAACTTGTGATGTATCAAATAAATATGGTTATTCAGATCTAAATCTTGCAAAGTCTTCAAATGGTGCGGAGCTAAAGGCGGAATATGGAGGTTGACTAAATGGAAGAATGGAAGAACCTAAGCTGTTTTATGCAGCCTTTGATTTATTTGAAGAAAATCCAGAATTAGGTATTAGAGCAAACAACTATAAAGACTTTGCAGTGCTAGAAATTAAATTCAAGGAAGAAGATTATGCAAGAAGAATAACTAATAATTTTGCTGACCATTATCGAGTGGAATCAACAGATGCTATAAATGTATTCGCTGATCCTCTAGATGTTAGATATGACACCGAAAAAATTCAACAATTAGAAGAAAATTTCTTTGAGCTTGGTTATCCAAAAGGAAATAAAGGAAAGTTTGAACAATCAAGAGGTTGAGATGAAGAAAGGGAAGAGGGATACAAATTATTGAATGATCATTCAGGATTACATCATGATACAAATCAACAAAAGATTAGAGGGTTCGCTGATGGTAATAAAGGGATTTATAAAGTAGAGTGAAATGGTACAAGAAGAAATGATGTAGGACATTTCCACCTATTAGGAATAAATAAGAAATACAGACTAGAAGGGGGAGCTTCTGGTAGCCTATTTACAGACAAAGATGGTAACTTACTAGGAATACATGGTGGAGGGGGAGGAAGTAGTTCAACAATTGTTCCTCTGAGGGGCAAGGAGAGAAGGGGGGATCACGTAATTAAATCTCCTAAATTTGACTTGTTATTGGGTGCTACTGGACAAAAATCTTCTTACAGGGAGCAAGTAGAAACTTATAAAAAGAATACTTGACTAAAAGCAAGAGGTTGAGCACATAAGGCTAAAAATTAATAAGCTTTATTTTTCTTATTAAATAATCTTTAATAAAGTAATTTAGAGTTGGCAAGTATGGAGTGGATAGCCTATACCAGTTTCTTTGTTGGTCTGGTTGTTGTTGCTTGCGCCCTTCTTTATTTATTCTTGAAATTCAAGAGAGATGCTATTCAAGACATATTGGACTGCAAACAAAGTGTCTTTAACTTATTCAAGGAGGTTTACCATCTAACTCTTGAAAAGAGTATTCATGATGAAAAAGTAAATGGTTTTATTGTAGAGTTACAAGCCCCTCAAGATAACTCAATTGCTCCTGAAAAACTAAATCAAAACTTAATTGATCAAGGAGCTAAATTCAGAAACTTACTTGCAAAGGAAAATTTCTTAGGTCTTTGTAGAGAAAGAATACTTGAACTTATCTCCATACTATCTGCTAGAAATGACAAGAGCATGGAGTTGATAATAAGACTCTTAGGTCTAGATAAGAACGAAACAGAATTTAAGAACAAAAAGAAAGAAAATATTGTTCAACTTCTATTCTCTAAAGCTAGAAGTAACTTACCTTCTTTAATTGCTGAGTTGAAAGAAAAGGTTAGTGACTTGAGAGGAAATAAGAATCTATTAATTCACAGTTTCGCTACTTGGGAAAGAGCAGTTAGAGAAAAAATAGTTGCTCTAGAAAGAGGAATGTATTAGATGTCATCCTTAGCCTCCAAGGCAAAGGGAACTACTAATAAATTATTTCCAAAGAAAGCCAAAGAAGATATCTCAGAATCAATTTACAAAAATGCATTAGATAGTCAGTTATTCTTTCAGTTTCAAAGATCTTCCTTTCAACTCAAACCCTTTAATACAAAAACTTCTTCTGTAACTGTAAATACCATTCAAGATGAATTTGCACTTAATAAGTTCAAGTCACTAATTACTGACAACAAAAAGAACTTTGACTACAACTACTCCAATCTAGATCCTCTTCAAGAACCTAACTATGAAGAATTCTTTAGAGTAAGGGAAGAAAGAAAAAACAGAGAAGAAGAGACAAGTCCGACCAAAGAAGTTGCTACCCCCAAGAAACAAAAGAATGACAAGAGAAAGATCCCCCTATTAAATAACTGAGAAGTTGGGGAAGATACTCTAGAGAAATCTCTACTGTTCAAGTTAAAAAAAGCAAATATAAATAGCTTAATGATTCTCTCTGATGACTCTTACACTAGACAATTAATTAGTTACAAAAAGATAGTTGCGCTCTTAGAAGATAACAAGATCCCATACTATGAATACACCAATATTCAACCTTCTCCAACTAAAGAGGTAGTTCAAAAGATAGTCAAAATCTGCAACAAACACAGAACTAACTCTATACTAGTAGTCGGTTCTAACTCACTAATAGACTTTGCAAAGCTAATTATTAGAAAACTAATTAAGCCTACAAGTATAAGAATGCAATCTAATTCCTCAAGAACTATAGTATCTTCTTACTTCTCTATGTTTACAGTTCCAACTCTAGTACTTCCTTCAACTAAAACAATCGATCAACAGATACTAACTAAAAAGCCTGTTAAGGTTGGTAAGAATCAAAGAGGTAACTCCATCTTCCTCTTTAATCCAATTGATAGTTCTGATTTTGTAGCTTACTTTCCTAGTCTCTTATTGGAGTACAAGAAATCAAAACAACAAGAATTATTGCATTTACTCTTCTTCAGACTTATATTCAGTTACTTTGATAGTCAATTAACTACTGAAGACAGAATGAGATTAGTTAGAGAACTTAAATCAATAGAGTGATATCTTGACTATCTAGAAAATAATCCTTCCTTATCCCTAATAGATGCAAAGATTATTATGGTTATTGCAGCTAAATGCTTTGATGGAAGATACTTTATGACTAAATCAAATTATTGAACTTGATTTAAATTAGCAGCTAATTTAACTCAATTAACTAAGCTTGAATACTATAAGTCTTTGGCACTCTTTCTCCCTTCCTTCTTAGAGTACATAACTGTTAATGACAAAGAAGGACAAAAAAGAGCTCTAGAACTAAGCTATCTCTTATTTGGTCTTGCCTCCACTGAAGGATTAGTACTTCAACTAATTAAGCACATAAAGAAATACAAATTACCTCAAAAGTTCTACGATATTCCCAAATTAAAAGAGATAAATAGTAAGTTTATGAATCAGTTAATTAAGCAATCTTCTCCTTTCCTATCTTCTTATAAGATGACTAAAACAATAATTCAGAACTTAGCTGTTTGATAATTGAGCTGTATGGGGATGTTCTGGTCCTTTATAAATCTTTAATTTGTTCAGTAAAGCTCTAGAAAGGTATCTATTTCTAGGTAACATACCCTTAACAGCTAACATAAGCATTTTGTCAGAGTAGTGCTCTAACATCTCTCTCCCATTTCTTTGCTTTAATCCTCCGGGATAACCAGAGTGTCTATACCAAAACTTATCTGTAAGTTTGTGCCCAGAAAGTCTTATCTTGTCACTATTAATAACTACTACAAACTCTCCACAGTCATAAGATGGGGTGAAGTTTACTTTTCCCTTTCCTCTTAATAAGTCAGCTATTTGAACTGCTAATCTACCTAAGTAAACATTTTTAGCATCTAATAATACTCACTTTCTTTGAGCAAGAGCTTCCTCTCTAGTGAGTAAGGTTGTCTTTCCTAGATTCATATCCATAAGCTATTAATTAGTTTACCTTAAACTGCAAGGGCTTTCTCATAGGTTTTAAAGTGAGTCTTGCAAAGTTCTTCAGCCTTCAAAGTTTCTTTTCTTAGTCTTAGTTCTCTAAAAGCATCTATAACCAAGTGAGAAGCTCCTAATGGTAGGTTATAGTGCAATTTTCTAGATAGTTCAGAGATCTCTTCTAAGAAGTTAAATCTACTAATTATTGAAGAGATGGCACAAGATAAGTGATTTAGCTCTGCTTTAGTTTCAAAGTTAGTAATCTCTTCCCCCTTTACACCTATCTTTGCTAGATATTCATAGTATTTGTCTTGCGGACAAAACTGATCAATAACTGTTTTCTCTGGGGGAGGCTCCTCTCTGGCTCTTAAGCTCGCATTTAATTGTTTTCACAGAGAATCATGTGCATAACTTAAAAGTGCATTTATGTTTTTTATCTTGGAATAAATCTTGTTGTACTCTTTGATCTTGAAGGAGACAGTGAATATATCGTCAGACAATAATGTTTTTAGCTTAGGAGCTAAATAATAAACAGTTGCATCAGATAGCAACTTAGAGTCAGTAATTCTAGCTAATAACTTAGAGTCTTTTAGCTTGAGATAGTTTTCTGTATTTAAGAAAGTAAGACTAACATGCATTCCCCCGAAGAAATCACCTTTACCGCTTTCATCTGAGGCAGCTTCGCTCCCCTGAAAACTATATTTAGTCTTCTTGATTATGGATTTAACTTAACTTTCTAGGTTGAACTCTAAAGATGGGAAGTAACTCTGAGAATATTCTATGAACCAATTTAACTAATATGAATCTAGCTGTTTTGGTTTCCATATTAGAGTCATTTTGGATTGAAAAGGCTTCATAGAAAGTGTGAAACTTTTGAGCTAGATTTAGTAAATAAGCAGAAATAACACTAGGCTTTAGAGTATCTATTGCTCTTTTATAGTGAGACTCTAGAGAGAGAATAGTATAGATTAACTCTAATTCTTTATTGCTAGTTAGAGCTTTAAAGCTTGAGTTAGACTTCTTAGGCTCTAACTTAATTATTTCTATTAGACTAGATGCTCTAGAGAAAGCATAGAGAATATAGAAGATAGGATTGTTGTAGTTCTTTTCTTTCAACTTACTTATATCTATATCTAGCTCACTTTCTTCATCTCTAGAGCTCAAGAGTCATCTAATTTCATCTAGACTAAGGTGTTCCTTTAGTTCAGTTAGGTTTAGATAGACATTATCTCTCTTAGACAAAACTACTTTCTTGCCATTTACCAGTAATCTAGAGAGTTGAGTGGTTTTATATTGAACCATATCTTCTGGTAAATTAATAGCCTTGAAGAATGCTTTCATTCTATTTATGTGAGAAGAATGATCTTGAGCTAAAACATTAACTATCTTTCCTTCAGTGCCTAAGAAATCTAATTTTTTTAAGTGATAAATGAGATCTTGACAGAAATAAGTTATTGAACCATCTTTCTTAACTAAGACATCATCTTTATTTATCTCTTTAAAGAATTTGCTAGTACTAAATCACAAAGCTTTGTCATTTAGATATAGGTGCTCTTTTAACTTATTTATTAGTAATGCAAGAGCTGATTCAGTGCAAATTTCAGATTCATAATCCCAGCTATCTACCTTAATTGAGAGCTCCTCTAATTCTTTTTTGATTGCACCTAAAAGATACTCAATTGCAAAGAGTTTGATCTCTTTAGTTAACTCTTTGTTATCTAAACTTCAATGACTTCCGTACTTAAGAGTTATTTCCTTTACACAACTCTCAATAATTTCTGAGTGGTATTTTGGGGGTTCAGAAATTGAAGTTCCTTTTGCGAAATAAGAGTGAATTAAGTGAATTGACTCTACCAACTCTCTTATTTGTGCTCCCGCATCATTAACTAAATAAGCTCTATAAACTGAGTTTCCATTGTACTCAAGTAAGTTAGAGAGAGAGTCAGTAATAACTCCATTTCTGATGTGTCCAATGTGTAATTCTCCAGTGGGATTGGCTGAAACAATCTCAACCATATATTTCTTTAATCAATTGGAGTCTCTATTGGCCCCAAAGACTATCTTTTTATTTTTTTCAGAAACGAAATAAAACTCTTTAATTAGTTCAGAAGAGGGATAGAAGTTTAGATATCCTTGATTAATTTCTGCTTTTTCTATCTCAGTTAAGTTACTAACTTCTTTTCAGCCAGCAATTAATCTCTCTTCTATCTCTTCTAGAGATTTCTTATAGGTAGAAGAAATTAAATAAGGTAAGTTAGTATTTAAAAACCCAAATTTATAATTCTTGGTTTCTTCAACTACTACTTTTTCTAAAAGTAAGTCTCAGTTATTGTTTTTTAATATTTGAGATAAGTTTTCTCTTATCTTTTCCTTTAATTCAGCTGTCAAGAACTAGCTTACAAAGTTACAAAACAAAACCAACCCTAGAATAAAGAATAAAGGATTATAAGGCATAAAATTAAGCTCTAAGAGTGTTCTAGTAGTTCACTCTCAGAACTACTGGTTGCGTAGTTTAAAGGTAAAACTATGGTCTCCAAAACCATCGACTGAGGGTTCGAGTCCTTCCGCATCCGCCAGTTTACTCTTTATTAATTACCTATGTGAAATAACTTATTTGACTACTGAAAAGGACTTACTTGCCTTGGGGCTTTAACTCTTCCTTTCGCAGGTTGATTTTTTCTTAATGCCAAGTCTCTTTCAATTGAATGAAATAATCCCTTAGGTTATTACACCAAGCTAAAGCTGTTTATTAGGAAAAAAGGTGTAGCTGGACAAACTGCTTCAGCATTGGGAGCTGGTAATGTTGATCAAAGATATAAATTGATGCAAGTTTCTCAGGAAGCTGTTTCTTCAGCCCCTTCTAGTGGAGATCTTGTTGCTGAATATCCCTTAACTACTCTAGATAAAGAAAGTTATTGGAGATATTGTTTGCCGAAGAATTCTCAATTACAAAAATCTACTACTACAGTCGCCTCTTCCGTTGCGGAAGGCTCTACTGAAGAATGCAAAATGCAGTGAAAATCTTCTGCCTCAGAAACAATCAACTACTTATTGCAGTTAGGAATGGATTTTTTCAAACTCCAACACCAAATGAATTTATTTATGATTTTTCACTTAAAGGAGAAGGTGGTTGAAGACAACAATTCAGAAATTAAAAAACAAATACAACAAACATGTGAATTGCAAGAAACAGGTGATAAAAAACATCATCTTAAAGATTTCTTCACCTCAAATGCTCCTATCTCCAAAAAGTGTTTATTAACTCCCAGAGAAATTGAGTTAACTTTGGAGACAGATAACTCCAGTCAGCAAGTTCAATCAAGTTCTGCTCAACAAGAAATAAAAGTAGGCGAACTGAAAAAGGGGAAAATTTGAGGTTCTATTAAATACAGTCTTTCTGGATATTACGGAGATTTACATAAGTTTGATTGGAAGAATGTGGTGAAAAATGGTGGTTCAGGGGATACAAAACATGAAGTCTTAATAGAACTCAAAGGAAAGATTTTTGAATTGGGATTGGAGGATTCTGGTACCGTTTCTTCTGGAACAAGTAACGACTTAAAATTCAAAGATTTATTCGATAAATACAAAAAAAGAGAATTAAATATTTGTGATTTCTGGAAAGATTATGACTCTGCTGGGGGGGGACATCAAAACAATTGTGCATCGAGCCGGTAAAAGCAACTAGTTAATCTAAAGAGAGACAATTATTTGAGATAAATCACCTTTACTGGTTACATTCGCTGGCATTCCAGCCCTGTTCCCCTGATTCTCTGGTTCAGTTAATTGAACAAAGAAAGAGCTAAATGGCCTATATACAAGAGTTAATTTTTTTATTCATAAAACATCCTCTGGGGGTGATGGCCAAGAGGACTTAAATGAGAATAATTCAGATTTAGTTGTTGAAATTCCCCTTAACTCTCTAGGAAAAACTAGTTACTACAAATATTGCCTCCCGCAAGGATCTAAATTGAATTCTGTAGGGGCACAGGCTTCTACAAGCGCAGCATGTCAACTAAAATACTTAAGCTCTTCTGAGGCAAAAAATGCAGAAATATCTTATTTATTAGAAACAGCAACTAAATTCTTGGAAACTCAACATGCAATTAATATGTTGGGTTTTTATACAGTAGAGGTAAAAAGTGAGGAAAGTGAACTTAATTCAGGTGGGGGGGGAGGCGATCCAGTTAATGAGTTATCCAAAGAATGTAGTTTTTCTGAACAAGAGACTAAAGAATTTTCAAGAAATTTATTTTTCAAACCAAAAACTTCCAGTCAAAACTGTTATCTCTCTCCTTCGGGGGCAAAGATTCATATAGTGATTGAAAATGGAGATGGAAATAATGGTGTTACAAAAGACAAACTGTCTAAGGGTAGTATGAGAGGGGAGATCACTTATGGAATATTTGATTATCACTATTCCCTTAGAAAGAAGACAGCAAATTTAAGTAAAGGGGCTGGGCTACAGGTCAAATGACCTCTAGTGTTTAAGTTAGAAGGGGAAGTTACAGATGAATGTAATTGAGGTGCTTTTAACAAACTGGCAAAAGCAAGGGAATTGAGGCGAGAAACCCTTTCTAAGTGTGTTTAACTTTTAAATAAGTACTCCAAAGCCCTTAAATAATAAATTGTTTAATCTTCTAATTTTTGACAATGGCAATGAAACTATTGGTTGAAGTGTTGGGTTAGTGTGTGTTTTTATTTTGGGAATTGTATTGGGACACAAAATAACTGCTAAATGGTTTTCCAAAAAAGTATCAAAGCAGAATTTAATTTCTGCTTCACAAGTTAGAGAGCTTTACAGACAAATGGGTAGAACTCCTACAGAAAAACAAATTAAACAAATGCTGGCTGCAGTGAACAATAAATAATACAAGGAGTTAAGGGTGGGTTATCACTCACTTTTACTTCCTCCCCCAAACTTAACTGGAGCCTTACATCTAGGACATCTTTGAAACATTATTCTTCAAGATTTCAGATTTAAGTGAGAGGAAATAAGAAATAACAATAACTATTGAGCAATAGGAGTTGATCATGCAGGACTCTCTTTCCAATCCAAATTTGACTCTCTCTTTGGAGAAAAACTCTCTAAAGAAAACAAGGAAGAATACCTACAAGAGATGCACAAATATGCTGAAGAGTTAAAACAACATATTCTTTCTCAGTTTTCCTTAATTACTCCCTCTATGCCAATAGAGTATGCCAGATACACACTTGAAGATTCAATTCAGAAAAAAGTAATTGATCACTTTCACTCCCTCTTCTCTCAAGGGCTTATATACAAAAAAAAGAAATTAGTTAATTGAGATATAAAGCTACAGGAAGTCTTGGCTGACTGTGAAGTTAGCTATAAAGAAACTACTTCAAAACTCTATTACCTTAAGTATTTCTTAGAAGGAGAAACAAATAAATATATTGTTGTTGCTACTTCTAGACCAGAGACCATCTTCGGAGATGTAGCTGTTTTTGTTCACCCGGAAGATGAAAGATATATATCTCTTACGAGTCAAAGAGTCTATATCCCTGGACTAAAGAAATTAATTCCTATTCTCTCAGATCCCTTAATAGAAAAAGAATTTGGTTCTGGGGCAGTCAAGTGTACTCCAGCTCACGATCAACTAGACTGAGAGCTCTCTGAAAAACACAATCTAGAGAAACTAGAAATTATTGATAAACAAGGAAAGCTAACTGAGTTAGCTTCTCAATTCAGCTCTTTAGATAGATTGGAGGCTAGAGAGCAGGTTGTTAGTTGACTAGATTCTCTAGGACTAATAGAGAAAATAGAAGACTATCAAACTTCTATTTTGTATTCAGAAAAGAGTAACAGTATAGTGGAAAAAATACTAGCAGAACAGTGATTTCTCTCTTGTTCCAGAATGTCCACTAAGGTTCTTGAGAGACTTAAGAGTCAAGAACTAAAGCTAAATGTCTATCCCGCGGAACAGCTAAATAGACTTTTATCCTATCTGGAGAATATGGAAGACTGGTGTTTATCTAGACAAATACTCTGAGGAATAGCATTTCCTATCATATATGATCTTGAATTCAAGAAATATAGAGTCAATCAAAGATCAAGAAATGAAAAGGAAATGGAAGAAGAGATAGTATTAGATACTTGGTTTTCCTCTTCTCTTTGACCTTCTTTAGTATTCGAGGGAAGAGAAAGAGCTAAAGCTTTCTTTTGACCAATAACTACCTTAGTTTCAGGAAAAGATATTCTTCTCCCTTGAATCTCTAGAATGCTATTTCTCTCTCTTCACTTCACTGGAAAACTTCCATTTCAAAACATATTTCTTCACGGCTTACTAAGAAATAAGAAGGGAGAGAAAATGTCTAAATCTCTAGGGAATGGGATTCTTCCTGAAGAGCTGTATAGCAAATATAGCCCTGATGTAATTAGACTTGCTTTCTTGTCAAATACTAATTACGACAGAGACCTTAGATTCTCAGATCAAATCTTTCACAAAGCTAGCTTATTTCTTCATAAGCTGGAACACATTCTCAAATTCCTTTCTCAACAACTAGAGGAACATCCTCTAATAAGTCAGTTAGATGAACCAATAACTTTTCAATTTGAAAAGTTAAGTTGAGGTGAAAGATGAATACTTAGAGAAAGTTGTATTTTTGGAAATGAGCTAGAAAGACTATACAAAGAGTTTGACTATCTAAATCTCTCTAAAGAAATAATCTCTTTCCTGACTGAAAAGTTCTCTAATAAGTTCTTGGAACTATTGAAATTATCTATTCCTCTTCCCGAAAATAGTGTTAGATTCTTAGCTTTTCTAACAAGATTCATTTGTAGACTTCTTTATCCCTTTGTTCCAGAATTTGCTTTAAAAGCTCACAATCAAATATTTAAAGTAGGATTACAAGCTTGTCGGCCAGAGAGACTCTATCCTCAAAAGATATCTATTAATTCCTTTAAATATGACTGATTCTTTCAATATCTCAAGGAAGTAAGACAGCTCTTTCTTTCTTTAGGGTTAGACAACAATACTGAAACTCAAATCAAAATCTATTCACTAGATAAAGAGCTAAATGAATTCCAACTAGGAATCAAAGACTTAGTTCCTTACCTACAAAAACTCAATCACACAGTAAGTTCTTTTGAGTCTCTAGCTGAAAAACAACTAACTTCCTTACCTACTCTAAAGTGTGGAAAGCTCTATTTTGAGCTCATATTCAAAGACTTGCCTCTAGATAAATACAAACAATATCTAGATAAGAAAATAGATGCTTTTGAGTTTGAGCTTTCTAGATCTAAAACAATACTTTCTAGAAAAGATTTTCTAGAAAATGCCCCTGAAGAATTAAGGAAGTCTGAGCAAAGAAAATACAAAGATTATCAAACACAACATAAGTTCTATACCGAACTAAGAGCTCAATTCTAGTTGTCAGAGGCGCGAGGAGATCTATATCTAACTACTAGGTTATTAATGATCTTTTATTGACTGAGTCTTCCTGCTTTGTGTCTAATACTCATTGGGGCTTTACATTGAGTCCCTAAACACAGTTTCAGAGTTCGAACTTATTTTTTAGATAGATATTGGCCCTATCTAAAGAATCTAACTGGTTTTGGTTGAGTTTTGTTGGGTTTAGCTATTTTCTTTAATACTGTGTTGGCGATCTTTTATCTGGTAGACATTATTACTCTTAATAATCATGACAAGTACTCTATTTATTGGAAGTCTGGAGGAAGTAATAGACCTCTCTCGGTTTTCTGACAAATAATTGTCTGAGGTTATGCTTTCTACCTGTTGTTAGCCTTCGTTAGCTACAAAAAATACTGAAAGTAAATTCCACTATTTATGAGTTTTCAACTAATTAATGTAATGAGTTGAAGAAACAACTTAAATTATCTGAAACTGAACTCTTATTTTGTTCTCTAGCGCTATGTTGATCATCAACTTGTATTCCTCTTTGACCACATAGCTCTTTATTTCTCCTTTTCTTCCTTACTTATTGCTTTGTATTTAGTCTCAATTACTATAAAGCTATTTTCTTATTTACTTTAGCTTTTGGTTTTTATCAGCTGTGACACCTCTTATGTACTTGGTTAGTTAACTCCTTTAAGTTATCAGAAGTAATAGATAGCTATATCTACTACTTAAGAGATAAAGTCACTGGAGTGATTGAAGATAAGTATGCTGGAGAAAGTGGAAAGTTTATCTCTTACTTTCTCTTTAATAAGAAGAATTCAACTCTCTATCCAATAATTAATGACTTCAGAATGCTTTCTCTATCCCACTTATTAGTGGTTAGTGGAATGCATCTAAATATTGTTGACAAGGGAATAAGTAAGTTACTTAAGTGAATACCCTATAGGTGAGTTAGAGCTTTCATTAGCTTAACTGTTTTAGGCAGTTATGCTTGAGCTACTGGTTTTGCAATCCCCGCGACTAGAGTATTTAGTGAGAAAGCAATAACCACTTTCAAAAAACAAAACTCTAACCCAATAAAGAGTTGAGCTCAAACAGTTCTCCTTTCTTTTGTATTCTTTCCCTCTTCTGTATATTCCTACTCCTTCTTGCTTTCCTATCTTTACTCTCTTTCTTTTAGAGTGATAGATAAATTAGAGCTAACTAAATTAAGAAAGAATCTAACAAAAATAAGCTGTGCTTGCTTATTGAGTATTGCTTTCTTTTCTCACTCAACCAGAAAGATATTCCCTTTAGCTGGAATAAATCAAATCCTACTTACTCCAATAGTTGTATTTGTATTTATCTACTATCTCTTCACTTGACCCTTTAAGTTATTTGTTCCTGTAGGAACAAAAATATATGGTTGACTAAAGAGTTTTGTTGCCTCTCTAGAGCTAAATAAATCTTTTATAGAAAGGGGAGTTGGCTCCTACCTAGAACCTTTGTATCTAACTTTTGGACTCTCTCTAGTTAGCTTATTTATCTCTAAGTACTATCTGATAAAAAGAGAAAGGTTTTAAGTTGATCTGAATTTATCTCTCTAAGAGTCTTTTTTCTCTAGAGATTAAGTTAGAAGAATTTCTCTCTAGTTTCAAGAAAGAAAAAATACTACATCTAAAGAGAGTTGAGTTTGAGGAGCTAAAGAATCAACTAACTCAAGTTAGCTTATTTGAGGAATACTCTCACTTTATATTTGAGAGCTATACAGGAGATTTAGAGTCTCTCTCTCAATTATTTGAGAAAGTATCTATTTCCTCTAATGTACTAATTACTAGAGTTTGTGAACATAAGACTCTTTTGCCTCAAAAATTAATAGATAAGTTAGAAGATAAAAACTATTGGTTATTTGAACCAAATTACAGCTCTAAAGAGAGTTATCTAACTAAGTTATTAGAAAGACTTGAACTCCCTAAGTTACCAACTAAGCTCTTAGGGCTCATTAAGAAAGAAGCTTTAAACTCTCATATCCAACTAAAAGGGGTCTTAACTCAACTTAAGTTGGTAGTGGATTCCAAAGAGAAATTAACTGAAAACTTGGTAAGGAACTTAATTGAATCTAATGATGTACTCCCTCAACTAAAAAACAAATATCTCTTCTTAGAGTGATATCTTTCTGGAAGAATTAAAGAATGGTTTTTATTTCTTAAGTCTTTGTCTCAAACTAAGACTGGTTCGAGTGAGCTTTTAATGGAATTTTTAAAGTGTCTCTCTTACTCTCTTAACTTTCATTTTTGAAATGAAAGAAATGACTCAGATACTCAAGAATTTATAAGGGAATTCAGCTACAATTTCCTTATTTTTATGGAGAGAGAGATATTTAAAATCAAGTCAAGTTGGGCCACAGAAGTTGTTTATTTCTTTTGAAAAAATAGACCTTTAAATAGACTGAGACTAGCTATTTAAATTAATAGATTTAATGGAGAGCTCTAAGGAACTAGAACAAGAACTTAGAGAATTCTCTAACTTATTTGAGCTAGCTAGAGATTACCTAACTAAGTTAGCTTATTATGACAGTTTCATAAGTGATTTAGCCTCAGAAGAACCAGAGAGCTTAGAGTTTCTTTCTAGCTCTTTTAGCCTTCTAAAGGAGTTAGGTAGATTATCAGGTAATACTGTAGGACTTGCTGCTCTTGTCTCTGTATATAAGTCCAATATCACTAAGACAAATAACAACTTTAGTGAGGTAGAGCTAAATAAGTTATTTAATGCTGAATATCAAGGAGATGGGGAATGAGTAGATGAATTAAGTTACATACACATTTGAGTACTAAATAGCTATCAACTAAATCTCAAGAAGTGTAGTGTAGGTGATATACAAAAAAGTCATAACCCAGAGATAGAGCTTGAACTAAGAACTATAGAAGATGAGGAAGAAAGAAGTGAAAAGAAAGCTAAGAAGAGGGGAGGGGATTGAACTAAGAATAGCTTTGCAGTATATAGAAATCTACTTAGCTCTAAGTTCAGTTTTGGAGAGGGAATTAGTGATGATGGTGGATTTGAAGAGATTATCTCCAAGACACAAGCTCTAGAGAGATTAGAGAGAGATATAAGAAGTGGTCGAATATATATCTATCACTCCAAGCCAGTTAAGAATCTAAAGCTAAAACAAATACTCTCTTATATCTTTCTAGCTGGATTAGTTGTTAGTCTTGTTGCCTTTCTAAAAACTTTTATTACTTATTTAGTAAAAAGTAATGGAACTGAAGACCATCAACATATATTGTTCTCAATTATGAGCTTTATCTTCTTCCTATTAGCTAGAAATGAGAATGGAAAATATCTAGATAATGAGAATTTCAAATACTCATTTAGTAGAAGAATCTTCTATTATTATTTCTTCTTATCTTCTTTCTTTTTCTTTAATAAGGGAGATGTTATGAAGTTGTTTAATTCAGGCTCTGATACTGCAAGCAAAGTAATAATAGGAATACTAGTGGCTGTAGTAATCTCTTCTGTTACTTTCTTTACTGTTGCTTTCTTTTTCTTAAACCCTAAGAAGAATAAAGCTCTAATAAAGGGATTACTTCATAAGTATGCTAACTCTCCAAATCTATACAGCTAGTCAGTGTTAATTAGAGCAGGAACTTATATCTCTAAGGGCTCAAAAAAGAAGAAATATAAGCCTGTTCTCTTCTTTAACCTAATTCCAAATATCACATTTGGAATATTTATAGGTATATTTCTTAACTTAATTCTCTTATCAGGGTTACTAATATCCTTATTTACTCAGAATAGTGGATATCAGCTATTCTTTTACTCTGCTTTGGGATTTGTAACCTTTCTTATTTCTTTTCTGATTTATAAATACAAATACTTTCATATCTTGAAAGTACCTTCTTATAAGAGTTTCTTAATAGCTAGAAATAAGTTATTCTGGTGAATATTCTGAACTGTTAATGCTTGGATGTTGAGTTGTTGGGCTGGAATGGTTTTCATAGGAGTATTTAAGGGATTTTGATGGATGCACTTTCAAGCAAAAAATCTACCTGTACTAACAGAAGTTCCAGAACTAACTAAACTAACTGGAATTATTCTTTGAGTAATTCACTGATTCTTAATAGGAACTCTATCTATTAGCTATAAGAAGTTTGTTGCTTTCTTTAATGGCTGTAGAGTTAAATTGAGAAATAGAAGAATTCAACTGAAGCAGTTCAAGCTAAAGGCAGAAGAAGAGGTTAATTTCCAAACAGTTGCTATTTAGAACTAAGTGGAGAGTGAGAGATGGTATAGAATCCACTTCTTATCTGCACAGCTAGCATTAAGCATTTATGTTAGCTTTGCAATTGTTTGGGACATGATGATTAATGTGACTGAAAATGCAGTTGCAGGAAAGTTAGGAGCAACTATAACTGCAACCTTATCTGCATTACTACAGTATGTGTTCTTGAGTTGTAAATATAAGTTTTGTTGTAAGTTATTTAAATTGCACTTATTAAGAAATGATTATTCTTTCTGATTAGTTAAATATTTAAATTACAGAGATAGAACTAAAAGTCTTACAAGTTTTAAGTTCAAGATTTATCTCTTTCAACTATTAAGTATTTGCTCTTCAATCTTTGTGTTTGCAGTAGGTCATTTGATTTCTTGAGCAACTAACGGAGGAATGGAAGGAAGTGGCAAAGGAGATTATTTCTTTAACCGATGATTTGCTCTTGCGGGAGCTTTAATACTTCCTTTGGTAAGACTCTTTACTTCCTTTGTATATATTCCTGATAAGAGTTACAACTTCTTCTTTAGAACTTAGATATGTTTTTGAATAGTTTGATATTTTTTCAAAACAATGGTCAAAGTGAAGAGGTTAACAGCATAAACCGTTTAGTTTCAGGAGCTTTTGTACTTACAGTATTGATACTATTCTTTGGTCTTTATTACAAGCTAACTCTAGATAGGATGAAGAGCTACAAGAGACTACCTAAAGTTGTATTTCTTGTCTTTCTGTTAATTAGATGAATAAAGAAAACAACTATAGAAATGTTAGGAAGAAGATATAGCTTTGTTATTCCTTTCTTTATATATATAGTCTTCTACTTCTGAGGAAGTAGCTTAGTAGGTATGTTTGGGTTTAATGGGATCAGTACTTTTGCAATAGTACCTATCTCTATTGCTACCTTAGTCTTTTTAGGAACTATCTTCCTTGGAGTGACTGCAAAGGGTTGAGGGTTCTGCAGAGACTACTGTATTTGATTGAAGTGGAAAGGAAAGAAAATCTTGCCTATTCCAGATGTTCTGAAGGTATTAGGAGAAGTCGGGAAGATTGTTTCTTTAGGGCTTAGATTGTGAGGAAACTATTTTGCTGGAGCTATTGTTTTATTTATGGTGAAACATTTCTTGGAAGAAGTATTAAAAACATTGGGAGGTACAAGCGGGTCAGTCTACACCGGAACAGCTTTATTCCCTCTTCATATTTACTTTGATATAGTTGATGGTGCTCTTCACTCAATGATCTTCCTACTTCTAACCTTCTCTTACTGAAGTATGGCTAAAGATGTAGAACACAAGGGATAATGTTTTTTGAATCTGCGGGTAATGGCTGAACTAATCAAATTCAGTCTCTAGTAAAGATGTTCACTCAACCACAAACTAGTGTTATTGTTGCTCACCTAGTCTCTTCTCTCTCAGTAGTAATCTTTATTGTTTACTTCTTCTGAAAGCCTACAAATAAGTTCATAAATTCTCAAAAAGATAAATTAGATAAGGTTCACACTGATCTTTCTATTGCAACAAAAGAAACCAGACAGGCTCTAACTACCCTACAACAAGAACAACAAAACTTTATAGCTGAAAGAAAGCAATTCTTAAAGGAAAGACAAGAGAAAGAAAAACAAATACTGGAACAAAGAATGCAAGAAGCTGAAAAGATGAAACAAGAGATTATTGATGATGCTAATAAGAGAGTTAAATTGATGGAAGAAGAGGCCAAGAGAACAGTAAACCAACACATAGTTACTCTTTCTGTTGAGTTAGCTGAAAAGCTAATTAGAGGGGCTATTAATCCTACAACTCAATCAAGAATTATTGATGACTATCTAGATGAATTAGATACTGTCTTTAAAGGTTCTCTTCCAGCAGATCAACTAAAACAACAAGCTCTTAAGAAGAGTTAGATATGAGCTTTACAGATTGCAATAAAGAGAGAGAGAAAGTAATTAAGTTCACTTCTGCTTTAATGTCTTGTTACTCCCAGAGAGTGGATTTCTTAGTACTCTTGGATGAAACAAACTCTTTACTTGCTTTCTTAAAGGCTTATCCTGAATTCACTGCTTTTCTTTCCTCTCCTATGCTAGAGAATGAAAAGAAAGAGAAATTCCTACAAGAATTAATTAGACTCTTTGCATTTAAGCAAACTTATTTATCTTCTACTCTATTACTCCTTCTTCAGTTCTATTTAATTAAGTACCTTTCTTTCTTTCTGGAAAACTTAGTCTATAAATTAGAGTTAGAGCTAAATAAGAAAAATATAAAAGTCTATAGCTCTCATAAATTAAATCAAGCTAATCAAGATAGACTGGAAAATAGTTTGAGAGAGAAATATGGAGGAGAGCTAACTATTGAATACTTAATTTCTAGTGAGATGATTGCTGGTATAAGAGTAGAATGTGATGACACTATATTAGAGTGCTCTCTAGCTAAACAGCTAGCTAATATTAAGGAAAAATTATCTCTAATGCTGTAGTATGTCTACTAACAGACTAGAAGAGTTTGCAGAGTCACTAAAGAGATTAATTCAGGATAAAGAGTTAACTCTTAGAGAAGAAGGAACAGGAAAGGTTCTCTCTAATCAAGATGGAATACTCTCTATCTCTGGTCTCTCCAGCTGTACTCTAAATGAGGTTGTATTAATTGGTCCGGACAAGATTCAAGCTCTAGTACTAACTCTTAGAGAGAGTAGTATTGGAGCTGTTGTTCTGGGTAGATATGACAAGGTTTCTGAGGGAATGAGTGCCATTAGAACTGGTAAAACCTTCTCTGCACCTAATGGAGATCAATTGCTGGGAAGAATAATAGATGTGTTCGGGAATGCTATTGATGGTTTAGGAGAGATCAGAATAGATAAGTGATCCCATGTTGAGGCTCCCGCTCCAGAGGTTATGGAAAGAAGCTCTGTTTGTGAACCTCTTTATACAGGTATCTTGGCAATTGATGCCATGATTCCTATTGGTAAGGGGCAAAGAGAGTTAATTATTGGAGACAGACACACTGGTAAAACTTCTTTAGCTCTAGAAGCTATTGTTAACCAAAAAGATAGAAATGTTAATTGTGTTTATGTCTCTGTTGGACAAAAGAACTCTACTTTATTCCAACTATCTAAAGAGCTTGAGAAGATTGGAGCTCTTAGTTACACAGCTTTTGTAGTGGCTAGCGCATCTGACTCACCAGCGCAACAATTCCTTGCTCCATTTGTTGGAGTGGCTATGGCAGAACACTGAATGTGAGAAGGTAAGGATGTATTGATCATCTATGACGACCTAACTCAACATGCTATTGCTTACAGAACTCTTTCCTTATTACTTAACTTCCCTCCAGGTAGAGAGGCTTTTCCGGGGGATATCTTCTATCTTCACAGCCGATTACTAGAAAGAGCTGGTAAGCTCTCAAAGGAAAATGGAGGAGGTTCTATTACAGCTCTTCCAATAATTCAAACTCAATCAGATGACATAGCTGCTTATATTCCCAGCAATGTAATCTCAATTACTGATGGTCAATTGTTCCTTAAGACCAATCTCTTTAACTCTGGTCAAAGACCAGCTATTGACCTAACTAACTCAGTTTCTCGGGTTGGAGCATCTGCTCAAGAATTAGCAATTAAGAGCATGACTAGCTCTTTGAAACTCTTTGTTTCTCAATACTTTGAGCTAATAGAGTTCTCTAAGTTCTCTACAGACTTAAATGAAGAATCTAAGAGAATCTTCTCTATAGGTGAGAGAATTCTTCCTATACTAAAGCAAGCTCCATTAAAACCTTATGGACCAAAAGATGAACTGATGCTACTTCACTTAATTGCAACTAAGTTGATACTAGAGATAGAAAAGAAAGAGTGAGTCTCTGAGGTTTGTCAAAGAGTATTACGTTCTTGAAGAACACATGAGTTCTATCACACTCTTTCTCTAGCTGAAAGAGTCTCAGAAGGTATTAAAGAAGTTATGACTAATATCTTTCACACTGAATACAAACACTTTTTAATGTCTCGTAGTTAGCTAATCTTTTAGCTCTCTTAAGCTTGTAACTTAACTAACCAATGTCTACAGCTACCTTATTAATTGCCAAAAAGATTAAGGATATGAGATTCATTCTTAAGGTAACTGAAGCTCTACAGTTAATCTCTTCAGCTAAGTTAAAGAATTACAGAAAGATAGCTTATAGAAGTCATGAATATTGTGTAGGTATTAAGTTCCTATTCAAAAAGTTCTATGACAGCTATGAACACGACTTCACTGTAACTAATAAAAAGTTTTTATTAGCTGAAAAGATACACAAAAAACTAGTTCTATTAGTAGTTATAGGAACTGATTTAGCTCTTTGTGGTAGGTTTAATAAGCAAATAGTAGATTACATAAAGAGTAATTTCTATGAAAAACATACTCTTTTAGTAGTTTTTGGAAAGAAAATTACTAGCTTATTAGCTAATACTCCCTTTAAAGACAAAATCATTAAGTCTTATAACTCTGAGTTTCCTTTTGCAAATTACTCTACACACATAGAGAAATGTACTAACTATCTCTTAAAGGAATATGTGAATAGAGGTTGTTACTTTCTTCAGATAGTTCACAAATCTCCTTCAAAACCCTTTAAGTTAAAAAAACTACTTCCTTTCACTGAAGACTACTTTGGTGGAGTAGAGAGATCAATAAGGTATGAAACTCATGAATACAAAGTGCACACACCCGATTGTGTAGTAGAGATGTTTCCTACTTTCTTTGAGAGAACCTTACAACTCTCTTTGGTTGAATCTAAGATTGCTGAACACAATCTAAGAAAGGATGTTATGAGTAATGCAATAAAGGCTGCAGAAGAGAAGTTACAAGAGTATCAAATACTTTACAGAAAGATGAAGCAAGCTGTTATTACTCAAGAAATCTCTGAAATTACTGCAGCTATTAAGGTTAAAAGCTAGTCTAACTCTCCTACTTCTATTCCCCTTTCAGAGTACTCTTCATCTTTGTCATCACTCCTTGAATCTTTAAAGTAATAAGACTTACTCTTACCAGTAGTATCTAGTACTTTATCTCAAAGAGAGTCAATTCAACTTTCTTCTACTAACTTTTCAAATCAATTGTTTTTAAGTAGATAAAAGACTTCTCTTATAACTCTTGAAACTTCTCTCTTTAGGTTGGGGGTGTATCTCATTTTCTGAGAGTTAAATTGATACTCATCGTTGTGAAGTAACTCTAAACCCTTTTCACTATTAAGAGTTAGAGCTAAATCTAGCTCTATGTACTTAAGAGCTTTTTCTTCTATTATTGGGGGAGTTGCAATTCTCAGATAAAGACTGTACTTATTGTTAGGTAGGAGGGTTAAGAGAACATTAAATCAATGGTCTTTTCAGAAAAACCAAAAGGTTGGGTGTTTAGTGGTTAGAGTGGCGCATCTTCGTCTTCTGGGGAATCTACCATAATCAGAGGGATTTTGATCTAACTCTTTGATTCTCTGAGCTTGTAGGGGGGGTAAAAAGAAAATTCAACTTTCTTTCCCTTCGTGTATGCAGTGATGACCTTCGAGAGATTTATATAAAGATCCATCACATCTATATGTGTGAATCATCTGCATAACTGTTTTGGCCATTGAATGAAAAGAATTGACTTAAATGGGGCGATTAATGGGATTCGAACCCATACATGCCTGGACCACAATCAGGTGTGTTGACCATTTCACCATAACCGCCAGCAACAAAAGGAGAAATAAAATTTAACTTAAATTTCCTTTCTCCTTTAAAACCTTAATGATAGGTCTATCTTAGAAGTTTAGATTATTACTTAGAGCTTTATTACAACCTCAATTACATTGAATTCTTTAAATAACTATTAATTTATTAATGTCTATAGAGTCCAGAATGCAAGGTTATATCTCTCAAGTTTCTGGGCCTATTGTGGACATGGTCTTTCCAGTTACTGATCAACCTTCTATTTATGAGAAGATAGAGCTTCTTGAAGAGTCACTTGAAACAGATGAATTGAAGGGTTCAGTTTTTGAGGTAGCTCAATTACTTGGAGATGGAAGAGTTAGAACAATAGCTCTAACTCAAACTATTGGATTATTCAGGGGAATGAAGGTACTTAGAACAGGAGAGCCATTAAAGGTTCCTGTGGGTGAAAACACTTTAGGAAGAATGTTCAATGTTATTGGAAATACTATTGATCATTTACCTGAACTACCACCTACAGAATGTAGATCCATTCATGCACATCCTCCTGCACTTGAGGAGCAAACTGAAACTCTGGAATTACTAGAAACAGGAATAAAAGTTGTTGACTTATTAGTTCCATTTGCAAAGGGTGGAAAGATTGGATTATTTGGTGGAGCTGGTGTTGGTAAAACTGTTATTGTTCAAGAGTTAATTCACAATATTGTTACTAAACATGGTGGTCTCTCGATCTTTGTGGGGGTAGGGGAAAGATCAAGAGAAGGTAATGACCTTTATTTTGAGATGTTGAATAGCGGAGTATTAAAGAATACTGTCTTGCTCTTTGGGCAAATGAATGAGGTTCCGGGTGCAAGACTAAGAGTTGCTTTTAGTGGTTTGACAATGGCTGAGTACTTCAGAGATGATCTCTTTAAAGATGTACTTCTTTTCATTGACAATGTTTTCAGATTTGCACAAGCTGGTTCAGAAGTTTCAGCTCTTTTGGGTAGAACTCCTTCAGCAGTTGGTTATCAACCAACTCTTGCTTATGAAATGGGTAAGTTACAAGAGAGAATTACCTCCACTAAAAAAGGATCTATTACCTCTGTTCAAGCGGTATATGTTCCTGCAGATGACTTAACAGACCCAGCTCCAGCAGCTATTTTCTCTCACCTAGATGCAAAGATTGTTCTAGACAGAAAGATTGCTGCCTTAGGTCTTTATCCAGCAATCTCTCCTTTGTTATCTTCTTCTAACTTATTAACTCCTAAAGTGGTTGGGGAGGATCACTTCAGAATAGCTAATGAAGTAGTAAGAATACTTCAAAAATATGAAGAACTTCAAGACATTATCTCTATTCTTGGGGTAGATGAATTAAGTGATGAAGAAAAGAAATTAGTTTATAGAGCTAGAAAGATAAGAAACTTCTTCTCTCAACCTTTCTTTGTAGCTGAAAAGTTTACTAACATTCCCGGTAAATATCTTTCTAGAGCTGAAACTCTTCAATCTTTTGAAGCAATCTTGAATGGAGAAGTTGATGAACTACCAGAAGAAGCTTTCTTTTATGTAGGTAATATAGAAGAGGCTAAGCAGAAGGCTGAAAGAATTAAGGAGGAACAAAAGAAATAGTTTTGGGTTCTGACCCTAAATTCTCAGAGCTAGCACAACAAGCAATAACAACCTATTATCAAGAGTTTGCAGGGAGCCTACAAAATAGTTCACACTCTAAAGCTCTTTTTTATTTGCAGAAAATAGAAAAATTAAGAAGTAATTTTTTTCACTACTTAGGACTCGAAAACTTTTTACTTTCTCTTCAGCCCAACACACACTATCTAGAGAGATTAATAACTGAGTTTTTAAGCACTCAATCCAATCAGTGAGAAGTTTTTAGTGGCAGAGAGTTAGCTCTTAAAAATGCCTCCTTTCACTCTTTAAAAGAATTTTTGAGTCTTAAGAAGTTACAAGCACCTACATTTGTATTGATAGATAGTGACTCTCCTGAACTACCTTTAATTAGTGAACAAATAAATTACTTAAAGTCTCAATCTCCCAATCTATCTATTTACAGTTACTTAAGTAGTGCTAGTCTAAACCAATTAAAGAATGGCTCTCTGAGTGAGTTTTCTTTTATTAGTTATGATCCCTCAAGGGAATTGTCTGAGTTTGGTACAGTTTTCTTTTGTTTTCAACAAAAGTTGAAACTAAAGCCTTTGTTTTTGGGTAGTGGGGGAGCTAAGTTTAATCACAACTCAAATGAGCTTCAATTGAGGGAATTACCTTACTTATTAGAAATTGGAACTCAAAACCTAGTCTCTTGGGTTGTATTGGCAGAATATTTCGAATCTCTTGCTTTAGACTCTATTAAGAATGTCAGGTAAGACAAGACTACTTCTGAAACTAAGTGGTGGTGCGTTAGCTTCAGAGGGAGATGCCTTTGATGAAGATAAATTACAAGATTTAGCTAAACAACTAAAAGAGCTCTCAAAGCTTTATTCTCTTGGAATAGTTGTAGGGGGAGGAAATCTCTGAAGAGGGAGGGAAGGAAGATTAGGTTTTCTTAAGTCAAATGAAAGAGATTACATTGGAATGGTTTCTACTATTATTAACTGTTTTGTGTTGCAAAAGGCTTTAGAGTCTGAAGGGATAAAAGCTAAGTTATTTTCTGCTATAGAAGTTGAAAGAATAACAGATAGATACACTCTCTCAGAAATTGAAAGCTCTTTGGGGGGTGGAGAGATAGCTTTATTTGCTGGGGGAGTTGGAGAGCCTTGTTACAGCACTGATAGTGCTGCAATCATTAGAGCTATAGAAATTGGAGCAAAAGAAGTATTTATTGGAAAAGAGGGAGTTAAAGGTATTTATGACAAAGATCCAAATGTATTTGAAGATGCAGTCTTTTTATCTAAAGTAAGTTATGATTACTTGATTACTAAAGATCTAAGAGTAATAGATCAATCATCTATAAAACTAGCTAGAGATAATAAGTTAAGATTGGTACTTTTTGATCAAGAGGCTGAAAATAGTTTTGTAAAGGCAGTAAAGGGTGAGATAGAGTTTTCTGAAGTTGTTTAGATAATGGATTCAACTAACTGGCGAGAAGGTTTAAAGCAAGAGTACTCAAAAATAAGAAACAGAATGTTAGAGAAATTAGAGGAGTTCAGTATTCTGAGACTCAATCCTAAACATTTCTACACTATCAAAGTAGAACAAGATAACCAACTTAGTTCCTTGTCTGAACTAGCTTCTATTAACTTAGAGTCAGCCAGAATGTTACACATTAAGCCCTATTTAGTAACTCAAAAGATACTACATGAAATTGAAAAAGCTATTAAGAAAGCTAAACCAAATGTCACTATTAACTCCAAAGATAGTGAGATAATCTGCTCTATTCCTGAACCAACTTCAGAAATTAGAGAAGAAAAGATCAAAAGTAGTAAGCAAGTAATTGAAGAGGCAAAAATAGCTCTTAGAACTAAGAGACAAGACTTACAAAAGAAATTCAAGGGTTGATATCCCTCTGAAAATGAATTGCATTCCAATAAGAACCTATTAGAGAAAGAACTCTCTAAATATCTAGCTGAAATAGAGACAGATTGAGCTACTCACGAGAAACAATTTAGACAACTAAAGTAGGGGTATGTAGTTACCTAAAATGCTTTCTCTCTGATGCTCTGATCAGGAGAGAAAGGATAGGACAAAACATTTTTTCTGTCTACTTACTTTTTTTATTTCCCTTTCTACTCTCTTAATTTGTTGAATTGTTCCTACATTAGCTGAAGGAACTAACTCTTTCCCTCTCTCTAAACTTTTTAGTTTTCTTAAAAATCAAACTGTTTGATCTCGAGTCTTCAAATACTCTGGATTAACTCTTCTAGTTATTTTTGGGTTCATCTTTGTTTTTGGAAGTATTAGAGAGATCTTCTCTCTTGTAACCCCTCCAATTTACTACAAGAGAGCTCAAAAATTCAATTGACTCTTTACATTCTTAATATTTGCTCCTTTGATTTGCACTTTGTGTATAGAAAAAAGAAATGGCAAATGAGATATCTCCAATGCCACTCAATATTTACTCTTTCAACTCTATTTCTTTATTGCAAACAGAACAAGTTGAAGATTCTTTGTGAAGTTTTTACTACCAGATATTACCGGGGAGGATGCACTAGTAATAAAGAAAGTAGGGGGGAAGCTAACTAAACAACACTATTTAGGCTGAACTTCTTTCTTTCTATTAGCCTTTTATCTCCCAATTTGAGCCTTAATACTAGTAGTTGCTATTTCTTTCTTTAGTAACTCTTTCTCTTTTGTATTCGGGAGAAAGTTGGGAGCGACTAGACTTTCTGACTACAGCCCAACTAAGACTCTAGAGGGAACTATTTGCTCTGCACTACTTTCTGCAATAGTCTTTTCTGCTTTAAGTATTTATGCATTTAAGTCAGAGTGATTCGGAAAGGGAAACTTTCACAATCAAGATGTTGGATTTATTGCTTTTGTAATCTTTTTAGTTGGGTTTACCTCTGTGCTTTCTAATTGAGGGGACTGCACCTTTAGTCTTTGTAAAAGAGCTTTAGGTTACAAGAACTTTGGGAGATTATTTGGAGATAAGGTAGGAGGGTTTTGAGATAGATTTGATAGTCTTTCTTCCCCTCTCTTCTTCACCTCAATAGTTTTTTGAGCCGTTCTAGGAATAATTAATAAAAATATAGGAATTCCTTTTAAGAATGGTAGTTAATTCTTCAGATTGCATAATTCTTAATTAACTGGGCTAAAGCGGAAGGGGGTTGATTCTTTAAATAACTAATAAAGCTTAGAATATCTTCTTGGCTTACTAGTTGATATTTTTGGCTTTTGTATTCTTTCTTAAGTCAATTCACAGCTAAGACCATATTCTCAACATCTAACTCACAATATGCTTTGAGTTGTTCTTTTAGAGGAGAAGGCCCTCTTTCCTTAACTATTCAACTATTAGGGGCTAAATGTTTATTGCTTAATGGATCTTCAAAGAGATAGAAGTAGAAATATAAGAGTTGAGCAGTTCTACCTTCTTGAACCATCTCTATCTCTGAATATTTCTTTTCAGCAACTAACTTAGTTAGTTTTTTTAGGCTGTGAGCTCCTTCTAGTGGACCTATTAAGTTAAGTGAGAGATTTTTTGAGCATTTAAATCAATCACTTAAGTCAATGGTTAGTAGTTGAATAAATTGGACCAAGATAGCAAGTTTTCTATTTTTCTCTTTGTATTTATCAAAAAGTTTTTTTAATCACTCACACTCAAAAGTCTTATTGAAGGAGATATAAACTACTTTTTTCTTTAGCTCTTTGAGTTCTAAAGCTAGTTGAGAGAAGGGAGTGGCTAATTTCAAGATGAGCTCTCTTTCAAACTCTTCTAACTCTTCTTTCCCTTCTAGTATTAGGTTTTCCTTGAGATAGAGTTCTTTCCCTCTAAAGATCTGAAGAGAGAGTTGAGTGAGAGTATCTTCATAGGACTCGAAGTCATAGTAGACCTTTCACTCAATCTCTAAAAGCTCTTTTTTTAATTTCTTGTAGCCTTCTTTAGAGTACAAAGAGTGATGATTAACCTCCTCCTCCATTCCAAAAAAACTGGAATAAGCGAAAGATAATAGATAATCTCAGAAACCTTCAACTCTAGTACTCTCTGGAAAAGAGTTAATATCTAGTTTTCTTATTAACTCAAAAATTCCCTTAAATCCCTTAAGACTAGTAATTGAAGAGGAGAGAATAGGAAGTTTGGGGTACAAAAAACTCAATACTTGCTTGTAACTAGCAGAGTCTGGTTCAAACAACATTAATTTCAAAAAGATTTGATGATTGGTTTCTAGATTGTCTAGCTCAAATTCTCTTTCTCAATTGATTGTTTTGTGTCACTCCGAGAGTATCTCTAGCTCTTCTGGGATATTTTCTAAAAGTCTTTTAGCTAGTTGAGTTAGTTGTTGTAGTCTTTTTGGGAATTCCTCTTTCATTTCCAACAAGGCTTCTACTATCTTCTCTCTTTTTTGCTCTGCTCCATTTGAGTCATTTCCCGCTCAAGTTTGTTCTACAAATGTAAAAGGACTCTTTACTCTAAACTCTGGAAGTCCTAAAGCTCTTGAAATCTTGAAATAATCGGGTATGGTACTCTTTGTTACTTTCTTAACTGTTGGAAGGTAATTAGATAGTTGAAGTTGACCTGACTCATTAAATCAAGCAATTACAAATTCTTGAATTTCTATTCCCAGATATTTCTTTAAAGAGAGAAAGAAAAAAAGAAATTTAGATAGATAAGTTGAGTTAGGTTTTGCGGAATAAGAAAGTAAGAGTAAGCTTCAACTTCCCTTGTAGTAAAGCAATACATCTGGCTTGAGAGTTAAGTGAATTCCAGAGTCAGAGAAGTTCTGTAGCTGAATCTCTGGGTTATAGATTAAAAAAGTTTCACTTTTGTTTTTTAAGAAACTATTTCAATCCTCTAGAGTTCCCTTAAAAAAATAACACCTATTAGCTAAATCACCTCAAAGTTGCAGTAAGGCTGAAAGAAAGTCTTTAGTGTGACTTGCCTCTTCTGCCTTCTCTGTAATCTTCTGAATAATCTTGTTTTTTTCATATTCAGTGAGAGAGAATCCTAATAAGTTATTTATTCCTCCTTCTTCGGGCTTAGAGATTATTTCAGAGAATTGCCTATCAGAGAGAAAAGCTAACTCAAAAGGTCTTTCTATAGAGTTCTTAAAGACTTTGTAATTTAAGCTAAATAGCTGTTCTAGGGCCTTTCTGATAAGTTATTAGCTCTTTTTTTGAGATTTATTTAGTCTAAAGAATTTATTAAGCTTCTCTTTTCTTTTTTGCTTTCTCTCTAACTCTCTTTGAGCCTCTATACTTCTCTTTTCTACATTCTTTTTATCTCTTAGATATTTAAGTTGCATTGCATAAATTCAGTGAAGCTCTTCATTGTAATTTAGTGCAGAAGTAAATAATATTTTGTATTTCTCTTTGGAATTTTTCTTTGGATTTTTAAATAGCTCAATTTCTATGGCTTCTCAGGGAGTTAAGAAGTGATTCTTATCTATAGTTCTGAAACAAACTAAATATCTATTTCTTGAAATGATCTTCTTTTTTTGCTTAGTTAGCTTAGAGAGAGCCTCTCCAATTAATTTTTTCTTAACTAGCTCTAGGAATTTTTCAGACTTAATAGCTTGTTTATAAATATCTAGGTATTCTCTGTAAGCAGAGAATTTCTCTGCTAACAAAACCAAAGTCTTTAGCTCTATTTGTCTTTGATATTTCTCTTCTTTAGGAAATACCTTTATAGGTTTTTGAACAAAAGGTAGTAGTTGATTTAACTTAGAAGGTTTCTTAGCCTTTAACTTAATTCCTTGGAGTCTTGCATTCTCTACTCTTAGAGTTTGCCTAACCTCAAAGATATATTCTCTTAGAGTTGAAATAGATTGAGCTCTAGGATAAAGAGAAAGGTCTGCTAATTTGTGTCCTTGTCTGCCTGAGAGCTTTAAGTACTCTTTAACTACATACCAAATATCATCCTTTCTACTTAGTTGTTTTGATTGTTGCTCTCTCTTTTTTTTAGTAATAAAGTAGAAAGCTCCGATGACACAAAAGACTGGAAGAATTGAAAAAACAGAGCTACCAGTCACTAAAGCAAGAAGAGGGAACTAATGAATCGGAAGTTTGAACTTAACTCTGGTTAAAAATGCCTACAAAACTCAATATTTACCTTCTAAGTTAAATAGAAAAGATAATTAACTCTCTAAGTAATTATTGTGTAGGAAGGTAGAGTAAGTAAGATTGTCGTTCTAGTGCCTTTGACTCATGTGTTGCAGATTTGGTCACAGAATCGTTGCAATGCATTGCCACTACAGCTCCAACTACACCTGCAAATATCATTGGAAAAAAATATTTGATTGGTAACATAATAGATTAACTAACTATCTCTTAATTTGCAGATTAACTATTGGTTTAGAGCCTTCCCCTCAGCTCATAGTATGTCCAAAACTGTCTTTTAAGCCATTCAGTGTAAGTTCAATATTTTCAATATTGTCATAAATTACACTCTTGACTGTGTCTTTTACTTTTAGTGCTTTGAATTGACTGCCTTGATTTTCTTCGCTAAATACTGTTCGTTCTTGGCCATCATGACCATTTTTTAGTCAGAAATAAACATTACTTGTTACAAAAAACACTTGACCATCTTGACAGCCGGTCGAGGTTGCCTTCATTTGTTGAATTACATCCTTATGTTTTTGACCAACAATCTCTGGAGAAATCACTCCTAACTTTCAACTATTATCTCTTCACTCAATACTGAAATCCTTTGTAAGCATCAAATCAAAGACCTTGGCTCTATTTTGACAAACAGGCTTATCGTCTTCCCTTTTGACTAAATCCTTCAATTCAAGAGCTTTAGATGATTCACTTGAGACACTATCTGAACTACCTTTCACTGATTCCAATATTGGTTTACCTGTTGCGCTTGATAATCTAGCAACAAGCATATATCCAACAACTTGTTCTCCTTCAACACCAAGAAACTTTCAAGAAATTCCATCATTTACATCTTGAAATTCATCTTTTCTTTTGTCAGAATTGATTTTTTGAGCAATCTTGACAGCCCCTTTAAGACTATCACTTCATGAGTTCTTGGTAACTTTAATGTTTTTAAAATCTACAATCGCTATTCGATCTAAGCCGTTGTTTTTGTGTTTCTTTTTACCTACTAATCCTAAGCCTGCTTTTACATGCTCATAAGTGAAAAACTTTCCTCCCCTACCGTCACTTTCTGTTCTGAAAACTGTTATGTTTTCTGCCCCAGGTACTCATCACTCCCCCCCCGATTCAAAAGCTTTGCCAAAATGAACAAATGGACATGCAATCGCCGCACAACCTGGGATACAGTGAAATAACTTTAAAAGAGACATACTATATATGCATTCCTCCTTCTCCTGCTATCTTATTTAGTTAGCTTATGCATCTGAACTAATTAGTTGATTTAATTTTTTAGTACTTTTGGACTTAAGTCTATTGGCTCTACCTTTAGTAATTAAGCCTTTGCTTTGCTTACTATCTAAGGTTTTGTAGAGGAGAGAGAGAGCTCCTTGTTTTTCTTTAATAATTTCTTCAGTTAAATTATTGGTCTCAACAACAAAACTTAATTGCTTCTTTATTTGTTTCTTAGCTCTTCTTCTAAGTTCGTATCTAACTCTCTCTTTCTTTAACTCTTTTGCTCTGGACTTAGCTCTAGAATTAACTTTCTTCTTAACAGCCATTTCTATTAAAGATTAATCACTTCACCCAGACCTTCTCTTGCGTTTCAAATTTAAAAAATAAAGAAAGTTAATGTATTCAGATTTAAATCCAAAAATATCACTTATCTTTTCCTTTCAGATATGTGAAAGTTCAACTAACTCTAAAACCTTTGAATAATCTTTAGAAATTTCATATCTAATAATCTCAAAAAGTCTAAGGGAAATAGAGATTAACTTTAGATATTTATTGAATTTAAGACTCAGCGGGTTAAAGTCATTATCTTCTGATTTCTTTTTCATAATGATTAGAAAGTAATTCTCATTAAAGGAAGGAATTGGTTTAGGGAGAAAATCTCTTATTTTTTTCTCATCAGTTTTAGAGAATTGAGAATTTTCTAAAAGATATAAAACAGAACAGTTGAGTAGTTGTATCTTATCTTTCTTAGAAAATATCTGAGTATATTTTCTCCAGTGAAAGTTAAAGAGATTATCTGACTTTCTCCTGAATAGGAATGGAGAGGTAGTGAATAAAAAAATAGCTACAGAAAGTATTCTCTCTTTGTATCTCTCAAAAACAAGTTCTTTATATAGATAACACTTCTTTTTCCTTACACATGAAGAGAGAGCTTTATATATATTTCTCTCGGAGTGTCTGGCATTAAATGGGTGTTTTCTATGTCTAATGGAATTCTTGGTGGGCCTCATTTTATTTGGATGTTTCCCTCTGGAACTCATTACCTAGCGGGGGGGGCATTAACCAGTAAAGATTACCTATAGTTCCATTTCTTATTAGCTGAAGAAACTTTTGTTCAGCTAGCTCTAAAGAAAGTTCTCCCCTTTTCTCTAATAATCTATATCTTTGAGCTAAGGCTTTTAAGAAAGAGTGGTAACTGAGATTCTCTAGGGAATTAGGTAATAGTTTTTGCAATTTATCTGGATGAGAGCCAATCAGATAGTTATAGGCTCACTCTCCTATGACTTCTTGCCCTCCCTCTGTCGCGGGAAGGAAATTCAAGAGTCTAAATAATATTCTCAGCTCTTTATTTAAGTTAGTCGGGAATAGACCTGGGCTGTCATAGATTAGGAGTGGGGTCGCAGGTATCTTATGTCTAGTAATGCCTCTAGTAGTACCAGCCTCTGGAGACTTCTTGACCTTTTTTCTTCCTATTAATAAATTAATTAGGCTAGACTTGCCACTATTTGCCCCTCCCATAATAATGAGAGAGTTAGTGGACTCTTTAGTGCTCAAAGTCAGAGACTTTAACTTAGAGTTGATTAGTCTAAGAATGGCTCTCTTGGAACTAGGTTTTCGAAGATCAAAAGAGTGTTCCGGTTTGGGATAAGGAAGCAAGTCCTGTTTAGAGAAGATAACTAATATCTCTTTGTTTGCTCACTTTCTCTTTATTTCTTTGATATAGAGCTCTTTTAGTTGTGGAACTCTACCGTCTACTACTAAAAGAATTAGGGAGATATAAGGCATTAAATTTGAGATATGTTTGAAAGACTTGTGGAGATATAGTGGAAGATATTTAGTAGCTTTATTAGTTAGTTGCACAGTCTAGATTAGATGGAGATATTTGAAACACATGTTCACTTTACTTCTAGGGAGTTTAGTGCTTATTATGAGAGACTAATAAGCTTAGAAGCTAACTTTCTGTATCTGAATGTTGCAACTTCTTTAAGTGAATCTAAAGAGGTAATAGAACAAGCTAAAAAGTTTGAGAAGCTCTATTGTGCAATTGGAATTCATCCTTTATACCTCTCTGAAGTAAATAAGGAAATGAAAGAAGTTATTAATCAGTTGGAGGAGATAATTCAGAGAAACAAAGGCAAGGTGTTAGCTATTGGGGAGATAGGATTGGATTTCTACAGAGTAACTAAAGAAGAAAGTTATGAGCAACAAATAAAGTGATTAGATGCTCAGTTACAGCTGGCTAGAAAATACAACTTAAGTTCTGTATTACATATAAGAAATGCAATGACTGAAGCTATTGAGTTCTTAAAGCAACAGCCTAGCTTCTATGGAATTATTCACTCTTTTTATGGAACTAAAGAGAATTTAAGAGAGTTATTGGAACTCTCAAAAGATTGCTTTATCTCCTTTTCACCTTTGATCTTTAGGGATATTGAGAGATTTAGGGAGTTAATCTCTGAAACTCCTATAGATAGATTGTTGGTTGAGAGTGACTCTCCCTATTTAGCTCTTGGTCCTACAATCTGTAGATCTATCTTAAGAGTTATCTCAGAGGTTAAGAAAATTGAACTTTCAGAGCTCAAAAAGATAGTGTTAGATAACAGCAAAAGAGCTCTAAAACTACTAAAATAAGGGATCTAAAATTTTAAATATATGGCCACAAAGACAAAGATAGATGAGTTAAAAGAGGCTCTTAAAGCACAAATTAAGAAGGAAAAGGAAGAGCAGGCCCCAAGAAATGAAAGAGTTTCAGTTAAGAGAATGGCTCCTCCAGATCAGCCAATGAGAGTAAGAATACTAGGACCTACAGAGATATTTGCAAGTGAAGACGTTAAGTCTCTTATGGTCAATCTACCAGATGGAAAGATGTCTGTTCAAAGGAGATACTCCTCTGTAATTGAGAGACTAAAAGAGGGAGAGATTAAGTTAAAGCTTGCCTATCCTACTTCTTCTGTGAAAGAAAAAAAGTATCACATCTCTGCTGGTTGAATGATTACCTCTCACAATCTGTGCGAGATATTAGTTAAGAGTTGTGAAGAAAAAACAAGCAGCAAAAAATAAATTGTTGTGCCAAAGGAGTTAGCCAGAAACTTCTTTGTAGTTAGCTTTCCTCACTACAGAACACAAATAAAAAGCTGTAAGAAGGTATTAATAGGTTTTTCTAATAGAGTCTTCAAGTTAACTCTTTTAGATGGAAGAGCTTATAAGGTCAGAATAGCTGATAATAACCACCTAATTTCTAGAAAGAATGAACAAGAGGTCTTGAAGTTATTGCCTGATCCTAACCTAATAGTCTATGAGAGTTCTAGTGGAAATGCCATCTACAACTGAATAGAAGGAAAACCTCTGAGTTCTAGACAACTCACTAAAGATATGCTGGAGAAGATAGTAAAGTTAGCTACTAACTTTCACTCTATTCCTGTGAGTAAGTTAAAAGGGATAGAAGAACACAATCACTTTGACACTATCTCAAAAGTAGAAAAAGAAAGAGAAGAATACTCTAAATTCTTCCCTATCTATAAAGAGTTAGTGGAGAAATACCAAGACTTACCTAAGTTTTTAACTCACAATGATATAAGTCTTAAGAACTTAATCTACTCAGAAGAGAGTGATACTCTTTCTCTTATTGACTATGAGTGAGCAAGACTAAATACTATCTATTGAGAATATGGTAACTTTGCTAGAGAGAGCAATCTCTCTAAAGCAAAGATAATTGCTTTAGCTAAATTAGTTAAGTTACAAGAAAAGATACTACTTGATTTTGTATTCATTGCTACTTTCTATTCTTGACAGCTTAGTTTTAGTTGAGATAGATCAGAGAGACTAGAGAAATATAGAAGTAAATTAAGCTCTCAACTAACAAAATACACTAGCTGAAGAAACTAGTACCTAGATGTTAGATGTCTCTACCTAGAGTTCTTATAGTTGGAGCAACTAATGTAGGGAAATCACAGCTATTTAACAGATTAATTGGAGATAGACACTCAATTGTTTTAGATAGAGAGAGTCTTACTAGAGATTTAGTTATGAGGGAGATGACTCTAAAGTCTAACTCTACTGCCCTACTAATAGATAGTGGAGGTTATTCAGATAGACTAGAGGATTCAATCTTTCAATCTGAAATCAATAGATTACTAATAGAACAAGTTAAACAAGCTACTTTAGTGCTTTTTGTTTACTCACAAACAGATGGAATTAGGTTAATAGAACAAAAGATCTCTAAATTGCTGCACAAGTTTGCTACTTGTCCAGTCTTATTAATAGCAAACAAGATTGACTCAAAGAAGAATAGAAAGGAACACAGTGTTTTTGAGGCTCAAAAATTAGGTTTCAAAGATCCTTTATTGATCTCTGCAGAACACAATATCAATGTCGAGGTTTTGAGATCAAAGATAGAAGAAGTTTGTCTCTCTGGAGAAAAAAGAGAAACTCAAGAGAACCAACAACATCTATTGAAGCTAGCTATTATTGGGAAGGTGAATGTGGGAAAGTCTTCACTAGTTAATGCACTTCTGAACTCTAACTCTATTATTGTTTCTTCAGTCGAAGGAACAACCATAGATTTAGTGGAATACAAGCTGAGTTACAAGGGAGAAGAGTATCTATTAATTGACAGTCCAGGTTGAAAGAAATTAAAGAAAGTGGGACTAAGAAATGAGGAGTTAGATCATCTATCTTTTACTAGAGCCCAGAAGGCGATTAAGTTTGCAAATATATTGCTCTTTGTAGTTGATCTAGACTCTTCTCTTAACTACTTAGATGACAAGGTTGCGAAAGAAGTTTTTAACTCTAACTTGCCTGTGATCATAGTAGTTAATAAGTGAGATCTCCTAGACTATGCAACAGGACCAGAAAGAGATGCATATGAAAAACAAATTAGAAAGAAGTTCTACTTTCTTAGTTGAGCCCCTATAGTCTTTCTTAGCTCTAAATACTCTAAGAGATTAGATAAATTATTTGAAGCTTTGGCTCTAATAAAGAAAGAAAGTAGTAGATCTTTCTCAGAGTTTGAACTAAATAGTTTCTTATCTAGAGCTAATTTATTCTTACTTAACTCAACTAAAGCAGTAACTCTAAATGAGATCAAACAAGTTAACTCTTCTATTCCCACTTTTGTAATACATTGCTCTAATCCAGATAGCATAAATACACAGCAGTTGAGGCTTATAGAGAGCCAATTTAGAACTTCTTTGAAATGTATTTATTCACCAATAAAGCTGTATTACAAAAAAAGTTAGTATAATTTTTTGTAGTTTAGATAACTAAGTAGTTAATTAATAGATGAATAAGTCAGAATTACTTTCAGCAATCGCAAGTAAAACCAAGTTAACTAAGGATCAAGTTAATTCAGTTTTGAACAGTTATGCAGAAATAGTTATGGACCAAGCAATTCAAAATAAGGAATTTACAGTTCTTAATTGAGGAAAGGTCAAAATTACTAAGAGTGCTGAAAGAAAAGGACTTAACCCAGCAACTAAAAAACCTATTACTATTCCTGCAAGATGAGTTCCTAGATTTGCTTTCTCTAGAACACTAAAAGCAAGAATCGCAGAAGAAGTAAAAGGATAGTTTGAAAAAAAAGGATTTACTGGAAAAAATATCTAGTAAGGTTGGTTGTACAACTAAGATAGCTCAAAACGTTTTGAGCGAGTTTCAATACGTTTTACTAGAAGAACTAAAGAAGAGTAATACTGTTCCTGTTTTGGGTATAGGTCAGCTAAAAATTGTTAAGAGAAGTCCTAGACAAGGAGTTAATCCTTCTACTAAGGAAAAGATTGAAATTCCTGCAAGAGAAGTACCTAAACTAGCTCCTTCTAAAAAACTAAAGGAATTAGTTGCTGGTGAGATCTCAGATATCTACGATTCTTTCGAATACTAGTTTTTACTAGTTAAGTGTCAGACGAAGGGGAGAGAAGTCCCCTTTTTCTTGACAATAAGTCCATAAGAGAGATAATAGAAAAGGCTTCTAAATCTCTATTAATCTCTCCTTCAGAAGAAGTAGTTGAAGAAGCTGTTAAGTTAATTGAGTCTATGAAGCCAGATTTAATAAGACTTAGCAAACTGCCTTTAGAGAAGGTTGAGCCCTTTAAATCTCATGATTCCCTAACTCTTAAAGAAATAGATAGTTTTTATAAAAAACAAGTGGAAGAGGAAGAAAAGAGCTTTATCTCCCCACATACAATAAATTAGTCTTAGAGAGTTTTAGCCTCTGATTAACAAACAACTAACACAACAAGTTTTAGACATCCTAAGAGATAATAGCAGTAAGCTATTATCTTCTATTCCCTCTGAAGCTGTTATAGAGTCTGATGAAAGCTGAAAAGATAAAGCAAGAGAGAACTTCCCTCTCATTAAGTGACAACGAGTTAGATCTCTTGTATTCCCTTCAAAGAAACAACCAATTAGAAGTTTGGTTTTCTCCCTTAAGAACTCTATCTATATCAAAGACAAATTATCTTCTGGGGGTTCTGATTCCTTGTTGTATCATCATCCCCCTTTCTCAGCAACTATATACGAAAGATTAGTTCAAGCAGGAGCTATTCACATCTGTTCATCTGCACTAGATGAATTTGGAATGGGAAGTGCAGGAGTCTTCTGTAATACAGGAATACTAGGTAATCCATATGATGAAGATAGAATTTGTGGGGGTTCAAGTTCAGGAGCGGCTTATCTAGTTAGTAAAGGTTTAGTTGACTTCGCAATAGGAACAGATACTGGAGGTTCAATAAGAACCCCAGCATCTTATTGTTCTATATATGGCTTTAAACCTTCTTTTGGGCTAGTTTCTAGAGAAGGAATACTCCCTCTCTGTACCTTACTAGATACTCCATCTATTATCTCTAACTCTGTTGGAGTTATTGCAGGGGTCTTAAGTGTTATTTCAGGGCCAGATCCTTTAGATCTAACTACCTTAAAGAGTCAAAGAAGAGACTTTCACAAATTCCCAAAAAAACCCTTAAAGTCTTATCTTTCTGAAGATAAACCAGAGAAATTCAGCTTTGTAGTAATTAAAGAATTACTGCAATATCCAGAAGGTAGAACTCTCTCTCAACAAGAATTAGAGCTTAAAAAGAATTACTACAACCTACTTAATAGACTCAAGCAAGAACCTTCTTGTCAGTTAAGCTCTGAAAGTTTTGGTTGAATTCCCCTTGATCTAGCTGAACTAACCTATAAGATCATTGCCTACAGTGAGTTAATAACTCACTATTTCTCTCTTAATGGAATAGTCACTCCTTGGTTAGGAGTTAAGGGTGATAACTCAGAAAATCTAGGTAGATCAATAGTTAATAAGAAAGCTTTAAAAGGCTTTCAAGTCTCAGATGACTACAAAGAAAAGTCACAAATACTGAGAGATAGAATGGGTAGAGAAGTTCAACTAAGACATCTAGTAGGTTATTTCTTTCTATATCAATCAAACTATCAAGATATATACCTAAATGCTAGAAAGCTAATGTCTGTATATGTTGAAAAGATGAACAATATCTTTTCAAGGGGAAAGATATTAGTCTCTCCTACAACCCCAACAATAGCTCCATTACTAGCTACTTACTCTAATGACTATCAAGTAGACAACTTTAGTTCTGCACTACTAATGTCTAACTTTAGTGGAGCTCCTGCTATCTCTATTCCTTGACTAGAGTATGAAGCTAAAGTACACTCTAAGGCTTCAGTGGTATATATTGGACTTCATTTGACTTGCAAGAGAGGAGAAGATCAATATTTACTCTCTGCAGTTAAATTCTTAGAGTCAAATAATCTACTTTAGATTGGAGGGAGAGTTACAAACTAACTTTCAGTTCAAGATTGGGTTAGAGATCCATTTAGCTTTAAACACTGAATATAAAGCCTTTTCCGTTACTCGAATAGAAGATACTTCCTATACCTCTTTGGGACTTATTGGAACACTTCCACAGATAAATACCTCTGCTATTAAGTCTGCTTACAAAATGGCTTGAGCTTTAAATACTGTTATTCCTAAAGAGTTAACTTTTGAGAGAAAGTCCTACTTTTACTTTGATCTCCCTAGAGGTTATCAACTAACTCAACACTCAAACCCTATAGGTAAAGGGGGTTATATCTTTTTACCTAACTTAAAGCAAAAGATAAGTATTAGCTCTGTTGCTTTAGAAGAAGACACTGCAGCTCATTCATCTTATGATGGTCCTCAAAAGAACTACCAATTATCTCTGCAAAGACTAGGAGTTCCTCTAATAGAAATAGTTACTGAGCCAGAGCTAAAGAGTGCTGAAGAGGCCATAGAGTGTGTAAAGATAATTAGATTTCTCTCTTTTCTCTTAAAGCTCTCTAAAGCGGAGTTAGAGAGTGGTCAATTAAGAGTTGATCTAAATGTCTCTTTAATTGATGAGTATGGAGAGGCAAGAACGGGTAGAGCTGAGATAAAGAACTTAGCTTCTTATAAGGCTATTGAACAAGCTACTGTTCAGATCAAGAAACACTTTATTGAAAAGATGACTAAAGGAGAAGAAGATATCTTTGCCAATGAAACTTTTAGCTGAATAGAGAGTGAATCTAGATTGGTTCGATCTAGAAGTAAGATGTCTGAAGCAGACTACTTATTCATTCCTGAGAGTTGTATTCCAGCTATTAAGTTATCTGTAGAAGAGAAAGAAGAGTTAATTTTTGAGGCTAATCAAGATCAACTAAATAATGCTATTAAGGGGATAGAAAGTAGTAAGTTGGCTGAGAGAGAAAGACAAGAGATTGTAGCTGGGTATGACTTCTTTTGAGAGTGTTATAGAGTGCAACAAATACTTAAAGATTGAGCTAACTCTTATTTTGTACTCAAGATCTTTCAGTCTATTAAGGGAAGTGAAAAAGCTTTTGAAAACCTAGTTAATTTCTTAACTAAGTTAGTAGAAGAGCTATATAAGTCATACAGGATAACTGAATTTAAGTTCAATAACTGAAAGATAAGAGAGTGTTGTAAGAAACTTATTTCTCCTATGGCTGATATAGAGCAAGTTGTTGAATTCTATCTCTCTCTACCAACTATTGGAAAAGAACAAATAGTTGAGCTTTGTCACACAACTATTGATAAGGAAAAGGAGGAACTAAAGAAGATAGTTGAAAAGGAAGATAAATTAACTAACTATCTATTAGGAGTTATTAAGACTAAGTACAAAGAACAGGTAGAGATGGCTGAAGCAAAACAAATAGTTGATATGAAACTAAAGAGCTTTATAGAAAGAATTAATAGTGTTGAAGAGATTATTGAGGAAGAAAAAGAAGAAGAACCTCAATTCTCAACAGACACTATTTGAGGTAAGATGAAGCAACAAAGATTAGAAAGAAAGAAGGCCCTAGAAGCTCAACTTAAGGCGTGAGAAGAGGAAGAAAAAAGAGAAAGTGGAGAGTTAGATCAATCTAAAGAAGTGAAAGAAGAGTCTGAAGACTCTTAGTTTTTTCTTTAAATTAATATAAGTGTCTTTTTTCTTTTTTATTACTGACAAAATCTTTAATTAAAGTCTTGAAACTCTAATTCTTAGATAGCAAGAATGCTAACTCAAATTAAGGCATTAGGAATTGGAGAAGGGGTTGTAGTAGGAAAGGCTTACATACTACAAAAAGCAGAGCTTAAGTTTGAAAAAGAATCTAATACTACTCCTGATAATGAGTTCTATACCTTTCAAAGTATTGAAGAAAAAGCTCTTAAACAAATTGATCAGTTAATTACATTAGCTTCTCAAAACATCTCTGAAGAAAAAGCAGATATCTTTAGAGCCCACAAGGAAATACTTAAAGATGTAGAGATCAGAACAGAAATTAAAGAAAAGCTATTTAGTGAGAATTGCTCAATTGCTTGAGCAATTAATTCTGTATATGACAGATATGCTCAAACCTTTAAAGAGATGTCAGATAGTTACTTTCAAGAAAGAGCTGCTGATATGAATGACTTAAAAGAGAGACTATTAACAATAGCTCTTAATATCGATAGCAATGAAATCAGTGCTATTAATAGTGAATGTATAGTAGTTGCTAAAGACTTAACTCCTAGTGAAACCTCTCTACTAAACAAGAAATACATAAAGGCTTTTATTACTGAGTTAGGAGGAGTTACTAGTCACTCTGCTATCATGGCTAAGACTATGGGCTTTCCCGCTATAGTCTCTGCAAAAGATGCACTAGAAGTTATTAAACAAGGAGAAACAATTGCTGTAGATGCTAGCTCAGGAATTGTATATCTAAATCTAGATTCAAATGAACAACTATTAAAGGAGTTACAAATGAGAGAGCAAAAGTTTGAAGAAACTAAGTTAATTTGAGAAAACTACAAATCTAAGAAATGTAAGACCTTGGATGGTAAGAATATTCCTATCTTAGGAAATATTGGACAACCTTCCGATATGTCTAAGGTTAGAGAGTTTGGGGGAGAAGGGGTTGGACTCTTTAGAACAGAGTTTCTATATATGAAAAGTAGAGATTGACCTTCAGAAGAGATTCAATACTCTGCTTACAGAAAGACTCTTATGGATCTACATGATGACGAAAGCTTAACCATCAGAACTCTAGATATAGGGGGAGATAAACACTTAGACTACTATGAGTTCCCAGAAGAAATGAATCCTTTCTTAGGTTACAGAGCTATAAGAATGAGTCTTAATGAGAGAGAACAATTTATAGCTCAATTAAGAGCTATATTGAGAGCTAGTGCAGATGGAAATATAAAGATTATGTTTCCTATGATTACTACCTTTGAGGAATTCATTGAGGCTAAGAGAATGGTTGTGGAAGTAAAACATCAACTAGAGGTTGAGGGTCATAAATTAGCAGACAAGATTCCTGTAGGTTTAATGATTGAAGTTCCAGGAGCTGCCTTGATCTCTAAACAACTTGCTAAAGTTGCTGATTTCTTCTCTATTGGTTCCAATGACTTAATTCAATATACAAATGCAGTAGATAGAATGTCTGAGAATGTAAACAATCTTTATCAACCAAACTCACCTGGAGTTTTGAGAATACTAAATATGGTTGTTAAGAATGCTAATGAGGCGAAGATAGAAGTTAGTGTTTGTGGTGAAATGGCTAGCTCTCCTCAATCAGCAGTGCTATTAATTGGAATGGGAGTTGATAAGCTGTCTATGTCTGCCTCTTCAATTCCTATGATTAAGAGAGTCTTAAATAATATAAGCTTCTCAGAGGCCGAAAAGTTAGTTGAACAAGCTCTAGAACTAACTACTGAAAAAGAAGTAGTTGAAATGGTTAATAAATACTTAGAAAGTAATAATATACTTCTTTAACACTTAAGCTTTACTTACTAGTAATTAATGAATATCTTCTTTAAGTTATTAGCTATTGGTGGTGTAGGTGGTAGTATTGGTGGAATTGCTTATTTGTCTCAACAGGAGTACACAAATGTTCATGCAGGTGCTGTTGTAGAGAAAAAAGAATCACAAATTGGTGATGGAGGAGTAGATGTTAAAAAACAACCTGGTGAAAAAGCTCCTGCGACAGAAGCGAGGCAAGGGCAGAACGGAGCATCAAGCGGGGGAGGCGGTAGTTCAGGGGCAACAAGCAGTTCAAGCGAGTCCAGCTAAATAACTTCCTTTAGAACTACTTAACTAACTAAGACTTAGTTGTTTGTTGTTCATTAGATTTATAGTCAGCTGTTATAGAGTCTTCTCATAACTTAGAGTATTCAATATCTTCCACCACAATAACTGTTTTAGGTACTTTTTGATTCTTTCTGTTAGTAGAGAAAAACTCTTCTACTAAAGAGCTAACAGATTTAGAGACACTTTCTTTATTAAGTTCAAAAGTAAGGTTTTTTAAGAGATACTCTACTTTTTGTCTTATTAATCTATTTAGATCTCTGAATAGATCTACAGAGATAGAAAAAGAAAGAGAGCCAATAGTAGAGATAGGAGAGATAGAGTGAATTACCTTAGTTTTTAAACAAAGAGCTATAGAGACAACTAATAGTCCATGAGAAGCTAAGTGAGTTCTTTCATCTAAGATCTCTTTTCCTTTATCAGTTAATTTGTTCTCTATTACATAAAAGGCTTGAGAGAACTTTAGATCTTTCTCAGGAGCTCTTTTTACTTCTCTATTAGTTAACTCTAGTCTGGAACCATTCTTCAATATAAAAATATTGTCTTTATTGACAATATTCAACTCAACTACATTTCTTTTGAGATCATGTAACATCTTCTTTTCTCCGTGAATAGGTGCAAGGTATTTCGGAGAGATAAAGGAAATGAATAGTTGTTGTTCTAGCTTGGTTGCGTGACCAGAGGCATGTATTCTGCACTCACTGGAATTTAAGTGAATATTGCAACCAGTCTTATAGAGTCTGTTAACTAATTCATTAATAGCTTGTTTATTTCCTGGAATGGCATTAGAAGAAAAGATAATATCATCTGTTGGTTTCAGAGAGATAAAAGGATGAGAACCTTTAGAGATAATACTTAGTGCGGAGGATTCTTCTCCTTGGGAGCCTGTACAGATAATTAAGACTTGATCGTCAGGAATAGAATCTAGTTCTTGAGCTGAAACCATACTATTCTTGAGATCATAGTTATTTAGTAGTCCAGCTGCCTGTGAACACTTCAAGCTACTTTCAATTGATCTACCAAAGATAGCTATTCTTCTCCCTTTAGAGTTAGCTAACTTAACTATTTCTTCTATTCTTCCTAGGTTAGAAGCGAAGAAGGTAATTATTATTCTTCCCTTAGCTGAAGAGATAATATTCTTCAGCTCTTGAATAATAGTTAGTTCACTTTCATTGAATCCAGGTTGTGCAGCTGCAGTGGACTCACAGAGAAGCAAGTCTACTTCTCTAGAACCTATATTTATAAGTCTTTGAAAGGCTTTGCTATTTATCTTGTTCTTTAAGTCAAATCTGAAGTCACCACTGAAAGCTATATAACCATTAGGGGTTGAGATAGAAAAACCAAATGAGTCTGGAATTGAGTGATTTACCTCGAAGAAATCTATTCCAAAGTATTTAGTAAAGAATAGAGAAGAAGAGTTATAGACAACCATCTTAGGTTCATAAGTTGGTTTGTGTTCTTCTATCTTTTTCTTTATTAGCTCTGAAGCTAATGCAGGGGCATATATTACAGGAATATCTATTCTATTTAAGAGGTGAACAATACCTCCTATGTGGTCTTCATGCCCGTGAGTTATAAACAAGCCGACTATTTTTGACTTCTCTTTAATTAAGTACTCTAGATTAGCAACTAAACCAGTAACTCCAGGTTGAGTTTGTTTATTCCCAAACTTAATTCCAAAGTCTAGTATTAGTATTTCTTCTTTGTGTTCTATGCAGTAACAGTTTTTACCTATCTCTTCTATTCCCCCTAATCCGAAGAAATAAGTGCTATCAGTGCATTTGTGATTTCTAGCTTCAAAAATATGTTGTTCTATGGTGTGACAAGAAGACATATCTAATTAGTTAGCTAGAAAAGCTAACTAGTTGAGAAAGACTTAACTTAATAGTCAGTTCCAGAAAAGAAAGATAGTAGAGAACTATCTAACTCTTCAGTTCTGGCTTTGTGTTTCAACTTTTTGAGTGCAGAGCTTTCTGTATGTTTTACTCAATCAATTAATTTCTTAGTTGTGGTATTGTGACCCCCTCTACCTCCAGCGGTTTCTGACTTCTTTCTCTTTGACCCTTTTTTAGTTTCTAATTCTGGAGAGTCTTTCAAAGCCTTTCCTTTAAGTAAGTTTTGGTATTTTGAATCTTTTAACAATAGCAAAGCTATTTCTTCATGTGTTCTAGCTGATTGATTATTTAAACCATAAAGTCAAGAAATTATTTGATATTCTTCTTTGCTAAGTGCTTCTTTAATAAAAATATCTAGTTTTTCTCCTGCGAGACTTCTAGCGGCTAAGCTCTCAGGATTAATCTCATCTTCATCACTAACAAAGTCTGCAAAGTTAGAGTTTTCATTGCTAGAAATAGGTTTATCTAGCGAGACTAGATCAACATTAATCTTTTTGATCTCACTAATCTTTCTGGGAGTGTATTGAGTTCCATATTTTTGCATCTCAACAGAAAGTTCTTCTAGAGTGGGAGTGTGTCCATTCTTCAGTATTAGATCTTTTTCTGCTTTAACTAACTTATTAATTACTTCCATCATATGAACTGGAATTCTGATGATCTTGGATTGGTCAGCAATAGATCTAGTAATAGCTTGTCTTATCCACCAAGTTGCATAAGTTGAGAACTTATTACCAAATTTGTAGTCAAACTTAGTAATAGCTTTTCTCAGCCCAAAGACTCCTTCTTGGATAAGGTCTCCAAGACTAAATCCACAATTTAAATATTTCTTCGCAACAGAGATAACTAGTCTTAAGTTAGAGGTCATTAATTGTTTCTCTGCGAAACCTCTTTTTTCAGGGATATCCATTAATTGAGCTATTTGTTTTTCTTCATCTGCAGTCAACATCTTAGAGAAACAAAGAGTAGATAAGAAAGATTTAGATGAGTCACTCATCTTATCTTTTGTAGTTGAGGCGTGATAGTACTTAAAGCTAGATATGTTCTCATCTTGAACATCTAAGTGATCTGCTTGTTCCTCTGGAGTTAATTCAGTAATTTTGATCTCATTCTTGGTTAATCTGAGAGCGAGAGTATCTCAAACTTCATCAGGAATAAGTTCAAGATCTTCTAGTACTAATAAAAGCTCTTCCTCAGAGATTTTGTTCTTACCTCTTCTGGGCTTAGTTGCTTGGTTAAAGACTACAGCTCAAATAGAAGTAAATAGACCTTTATTGCTCTTAGTCTTAGCTTTTTTATTACCAGCCTCTAAAACAAAAACTTTCTCGAAGTTATTTGTTTCAGCTTTCTTTAAAGCTTGAATGGCTAGTACTTTTTCTTTTATAGATTCAAGCTTTTCTAGATTGTGCTTATAGAGTTTCTTTTCCTCAGGAGTTGATATTTTTGAGCTAGTTCTTGTTGTTTTAGCTGTCTCATCTGTAGTCTTTGTAGTCTTCTTTACTACCTTTTTGGTAGTTTTAGATTTAGTAGATTTGGTTGTGGTGGTTTTTTTAGCTTTAGTTGTAGAAGGTTTGATTTTCGTTACTTGTGTTTCAGTACTTTCAACTTTTGTAACCATACCTAAATAAAGATTATTCCAAAGAGAGAAAGTAAAGGAATAAAAATTATAGATCTATGTTTTATTTCTTTAATTTAGAAATGCAGGAGAATCTGTAATTGACACTTTATTTTCTCTCTACTTTCTTATCCCCTCCTTCTGGATTCTAATGCTTTCTGAGCTAAAGTGCTATCTTTTTTGCTCAAATAGGAGTTAAATCAAATTTTTCTAAGATAGAAGACATCTTAGTGGAGGAATCTAAGATAAATGCTTGTTCTGTGAAGGTTACTTCTCCAGCTCTCTTAGGTATTTGTTTCTCTACTATTTGCTCTACATTCTTTAAGCTAGGATTCTTCTTTAACATGCTCTCTTTAAGTGCTTCTGATTCTTTAGAGATTCACTCTTGGGTCACATCTTCTTTAGTTAGAAATAGAGAGTCTGTTCCTGCTAAGTGAATAATTAGTTTTCTTATCTCTTTTAGCTCTTCTTCACTGAACTCTGAGTAACTCTTAGAGTTAGCTTTAAGGGTTAGTAAAGCTGTTAATTGTGCATTGTAGTGGGTGTAACTAAGAGTAAAGTAACTTTCTTTTTTCTCAGATACTCAACACTCTCCCAGCTTAATTTCTTCTTTAGTAATGGAAGAAACAGTAGCTATCTTCTCTTCTACAGAGAGATTATCTGTAGTAGACTTCAGCTCTAATAGTTCTGATTGATTTATTACGAAAGAGGGAAATTCTGACTTCTTAGAGTATTCAGATAATACAATCTCTCCTATTTCTTTTTGTAGATTTACAAAAGACTGGGAGTTGGTAACAAAATCTGTTTGAGCTCTTAAATGAACTATTGCACCAAAAGATAGATCTGAAGGGCTAACTGCTAGTAATCTTCCTTCTGGTAGAGAACTATCTCCTTGATTGTTGGATTTAGCTTTTAAGATACTTTGTTTAAATAGGAGCTTTTTAGCTTCTTCAAAATTATTGTTAGATTCTTGTAGAGCTTTAATACAAGAAGAAAAAGGAGCTAGTGTTTCTTTTCTTAGTTTTGCGATTAACTCCTTATTGGACATAACAGAAAATTAACTTGATTGTAATAATATAGTGGGCTTGCAAGCTGGGTTTTTAAAAATCCTTGGTGTTATTGGAATACCAACTTCAGTTATCTTTCCCGTACTAGCTACTCAAGATAAGGGATTAAAGGTAATTACTTTAGAAGGTAGTGGCTCTCTATTTGAACCTATACAGCAACTAATTAAAGATAGTGACACAACTGTTAGTGTTATACCTACTGGTTCTGCAGGAGGAAGAGAATCATTAGAAGAGGGAATCTCTGATTTTGCTTTAACTTCTCTTTCTAAATCAGGGAATAATGGATATCAAGAAGCTAGACTAGCTGATGATCCTATTTCTTTGATTTACAAAAGTGAAACGAAGTGTGATGCTTTGAAGGGTAATGGCAATCAAAATGGTGACTTACTGGACAAGTTATTACAAAATGGCAATAATTGCAAAGAGCTAGTTTTTTTTATTAGAGAGGGGGGGCATGAGAGATCTAATCTAAATAAGACTGTATTTAAGGAAAAAATAAAGGATCAAATTGATAAAGATATTCAGGTAATAGAGATTCCTGAGAATAACTTCTTAGCTCTCGAGAGATTTAGTCAAAATAGCAACCTAGATGCAGTAATCTTCTTACCTTCTTCTTTTTACGAACAAAACAAAGATTGACTGCAGGGTTATAAAGAGATCAAGTTAAAGGGGACTCAATCAACAAATAACAGCCCAAAACTGCAAAAAGAGCTGAACTTAGTTTTTAAGAAAGAAAAGGTTAATGAAGAAAATAACGGACTTAAAAACTTATTTACTAAGTTGTTATTAAAGACAAAGGATTTAAAGGATTCTTTTAAGTTAAGCCCTCAGAGTTATTGTCAATCCAATGGGAAAAGTGAGCCGAAGTGTAATGGGGACACAACAGAAAGTCCAAAAGATATCAAAACAATTCTCAATGGAGATAGTAAATAAATTCTTACTTCTTATTCTCTGTTAGTGGGTGGAAAGTACAAGAGTATTGAGAGGGACTAACTAGCTTTAGGAGATCTGCAGGTTTTCCTTCTTCTTTCACTAACTCACTGAATTTCTCAAATAAATTCTTTGCCACTATAGCCTTAGTTTCAGAGATCTCGTAGGGAGTTCTGATAATCAGTTGAACTTTTTCACCAGAACCTAGTCAATCTCTGGTTTTCTTAACCTTTCACTTGAGATCGTGTTCATCTATCTTTAGCTTCAAAGTAATGGATTTGAGCTTAGTAGGAGCTTTGCTCTTCTCCTTCTTAGCTGATTGATAGTTAAGTCTGGATTGCTCTCTTTGAAACTCACTGTAATTAAGTAACTTAACTACTGGAGGATCTATTCTGTTATTGACTAGTACTAAATCTAGTTGTTTTTGTTTTGCAATACTAAACATCTCTTCTCTACTAACAACTCTAGAGTTACCTTCTCCCTCGACCAATCTAAATGTATCCCCTTGTATCTCATCATTCAATAAGTGATTTTTTAGAGCTTTAATGGTCTTTCTAGAACCTAAACAAGATATTTCTTAATGAGAAAAAAATATTAAAAGATTAATCTAAATATAGGCTCTTATGGTGGAATTGGCAGACACGGTAGCCTCAAGAGCTACTGATATTTGATATCGTCCCAGTTCGAGTCTGGGTAGGAGCACCATATTGTTTACTCATAGTTATCTTCATCATCCTCACTTTCTTGTGGTCTTGTAGAGGCAGGGATAACCATATCTTCATCTAGATTTACTTCTTCAGTTTCAATAGGTTGAGTATCTTTTTCTTGCGCCTCTACTACTGTAGCTATTGTGTCAGTAGGTTCGGGTAGAGCACTCTTTCTTCCTCTACCTCTCTTCTTAACTTCTACCTTTTCCTTGGCCTCTCCTTCAGCAGATTCAGGTTCCTTTAGTTGAACATCTTGAGCTCTCTTACCTATTTCTTTTAGATATTCGTTGTAGTCCATAAACTCTCTCAGCCTTCATTGTTGATTACCTACATACACAAATCTAGGATCAATTAATAGTTCAGTATAGAAAGCTCCTATTCAGTTCTCTATACTATCCTTTCTGAACTCTTTAGCTACTGATCAAGTCTTTGCTCACAAAGCTGCAAAGTTGAAACTAGTGTTGCCGAAATTATCTTTAGCTGACTCATAAGCAATATTCATTAAATCTCTAGTGCTGTGTCTCACTAACTAAGAGAGTTTAGAGTTTTTTCACACTTAACTTTAAATTCTATTCACTCTTTATTTAATTGTTTAGTAATTAATACAAAGTAAGTGGTGCTCTTATTAGTTGCGGGAAGTATTAACTCTACTTGCTTGAATTCCTTAGATTCTCAATCTAAGTACTCTAGAGTTTGAGTTCTATCTACTTCATTTATCTCCGCAATTAATGAGAATATCTCTGTAATTAAGACAATGTCTTGTTCTCTATTTTCAGAGAATTTCTGAAACTCTTTTAACTCTTCTGTTCTCATTCTTGTTAGTATGTGCTTACTATCTTCTGAATATCCCTTAAAGAGTAGTAGTAAAGAATAGAGAGTCTCTGCTCCTAAACTATTCTTTTCTAGTTCTAGGAATAACTCATCTATTCTAGCTAACATACTATAGTCATTTAGTTTCAAAAACTCCGAGAGCTTTCACTTGCCTGGCTCTTCAAAGAATAGGGGTAAGAATAAGTCATAAAAACTATTATCTTTAAACCTACTATTGAAGCTTTTCTTTAACTCTCTGAGAATAGCTAATAGCATTGCTTGATAAGAACAAGCAGATAAGTTACCATATATCTCCTTGTGCATATAGTCTCTTGAGAGAAGGAGAGAACATCTTTGATAGTTAGCTTTCTCTAGAAAACACAACTTTCTAGTTCCATTAAGTCTTAATAATCTAGTTCACTTAATGATTAGATTGGTATCTATAGAAAGAGTGAAACTACCGCAGAAGTATTTATCTCTGAGCAGATAGTCTAGTCTATCTACATCTATCTTTGAGGCTATTAACTCTTCTATTCACTCTCTTCCACTCTTTTTAGAGAGAATCTTGACTATTTCTTCAGGAAAGTAACTTTCTTCTTTCCCGTGTACCTTAGATCTCTCTGAGAGTAATTCATATAATTTGGAGTCTTTATTTAGTATTAGTTGTCTAGTCATTTGTTCGTGAGAGAAGTCCGGAAGGAATTTCTCAAAGAAATGAGAAAAGGGGCCATGTCCGATGTCATGTAATAGAGCGGTAGATAAACACAAGTCAATTTCTAGTTGGTCTTCTAGAGAGCTTAGATCACCTAGAGAGAGAAAGTGATTAATGAATTTAGAGGTTAGAGCATAAACACCTAAAGAATGAGAGAGTCTTGTGTGAGTTGCTCCGGGAAAGTTCTCTCTCAGAAAGCCTAATTGACTAATCTCTCTAAGTCTTTGAAATTCAACTGTATTAAGTAGGGAATAGAGTCAGAAAGAATTACCCTCAAAGGTTATTTCTCCATGTATAGGATCTTTAATAAAAGGTCAGCCTCCCGCTCTGGGTAGTTCTAAATGGATCTTTGAAAAAGATCTTGACAATTAAAGAATTAAGAACTAACTGTTAATTATCTAATTCTTAAATGTGGTATTAGCTGAAGTTAAAGTTTGGGTTGTCTCACATTACGATTTTGGTTGGATTAGTAACAGTAACAGGTTCTGTTGAGACATTCAATTCTTTTGCGGCAGCAACACCAGCAAAGCCCGCCACAAACATAGGTATGAAATATTTAATTGGCAACATCATAGTAACTAAATTATTTTACTCATTTATTGACCAGGTGACATCGCATTAATTCACTGAGGTTCTTTTCCAGTTCAAATAATGTTTGAGGGAGGAGATTTATCCAAAGCTTGTGCCGCGAGAACGCCAGCAAATCCACTAACAAACATAGGAATGAAATACTTAATAGGTAACATCATAGTCTTTAAGAAAAATTAAAGAATATTTTACAAAGCTATTTAGTTGTAGTGAAATCAAAGATCATAGATGAGAGTAGTCCTTCTTTTGGACCAATACACTTAAACATCTTCTTGTTTCCATTAGTAGTCACTAACTTACATTCAGCATCTTGCTCTTGTTTCACTGGCGCTGGAAGATTTAAAGAGTAAGCACTTAAATCTTTTATTGCCCCTTTTGGTCTTACTTTTTCCTCAGATTCTCCAAATAACTCTTTTTCTATCTTTGTCTGTAATACCTTTACATAATCTTTTCGGGAATTTCTTCTTCTCATTGGATTGGAGTTAATGCTTGATTCCATTGGGTTCAGATAAAAAGATACTTTCAAGTCTGAGGAGCTAGAGAAATGGTTGGTAATTAATGTAGAAATAACAGGTATTATGGCAGAAACTAAGGAAGTGAAGAGACTAATTAATTTCTTAGTTGGAAATGCCATAACAACACACTAAACTGCTTATACATATCTAATTTCTGAACAAAACCAAATATATTGTACTTACCTTTTTTAACCTAAAGAAAGTGCTTTTGGTCTGTGGAAATCATGTTTATTTATTCTTTGTCGAATGAAGTTGAATTTGACAGCAAGACAAGTTTTTTAGAAGTAAAAATGGGGAAATCATTTTGCCAAAAGATCGTTTCTATTTATTAGCGAGTGCTTTTAGACAATATGTCTCCTCTTATTTCATATCGGGTCAAATCAATAAATAGTTTGTTGCCACAATTTAATTTCCAAGTGTTTGTGACTTGTCCATCTATCTTTTTACATTTACTTTTCAGTCCCCCTTTTCCGAGAATATGCAGGGTCGACAAAACATGATTTTTTTCCTGAACCCCGCTCAACGGCTCTTTCTTTTTATCTTTTTTCAGCTCTACAATCACATCACCTCCAATATAGCTACCTGGACTGGAAGAAACGACTTGATCTATTTCTGATACAGTTACCGCTTCTCCTCCTCTATCGACAATATAGTAACTTAAGTATTTTTGAATTTCACAGACAATTAAATCTTTTTTATTTATTTCGGCGGCAGATAGCAAAAGATAACAGTGTTCTTTTAATGTTTGGGGAGAAACGACTCCTTCTTTTAAGAAATTATTTATAGAATTGCCGAAACAATCATAGAGAAAAGCTCCAGCGGGAATTGAAACTGTTCCCGCAAGACCAGCCATACTCAAAATTTTCAAAAAAGTGAATGAAACCACTTGAAGCTCCCTTAATGGAATTTAAATTTACTCAATTTAATGTTCAATGCTCTAAAAAATTAAGTTATCTGCTTTCGCCTTTGTAGCTAAAGTTTGCACACGTTTTCATTCTCGAAAGAAAGAAAAAAATTTTTAAAACTCCTAATTCTCTCTGGAGTTGCAATGGGTGGGGCTGGTTTAGGAATGTCCCTCATACCTTTTTCAAAATTATTTGGCAAAGATAATAAAAAGAAGATTGGAAGTTGATATCCGAGGTTTGTATTAGGCTCTAATAATGATGGTCGAGAATTATTTATCGAAGCAGAAGAATTACTTAAGCGAGGGGGCGGAGAAATACCTTTTGAAAAGATGATTATGAAATATGGAACAAAACAATTATTAACTTATGATGTTTTAGTTAAAGGATGTGAAGGCGGGGACAAATATCATATTGCTAGACATGTTTGAGATACAGAATATCAATTAGATAGTGGACAAAAAATATTTTGAGATCAAATGGGCCAAAATAGTTGTTCAAAATTACAAAATTTAAAAACTGCTCTCCAATTGAATTTCACTAAAAAGACAAATGGAAATAGTGCTGGGGGGGGGCACTTCTAGTCACAAAATTATCTCCATACAAAAATGTTGCTTAAAGTGAAAGAGAAGGGGAGAGGGAGATGATTTAGAAAATATAGAAATTAATTGCAAGGGAGGAACGAATGAATCGGAAAAAGAAGAAGCGGAAGATTTAAGTTTAGTTTTGAGTAAACATGCCTATAAGACTCACTACTTGCCCTCTAATTTAAGTAGAAAAAATAGTTAATTACTTTAGTAACTTATTTAGCAGGAAGATATATAAAGTAAGAACGTTGATTTAAAGCGCTTGATTCATGTTGTGCTGATTTAGTCACAGAATCGTTGCAATGCATTGCCACTACAGCTCCAACTACACCTGCAAATATCATGGGAAAAAAATATTTGATTGGTAACATAATAGATTAACTAACTATCTCTTAATTTGCAGATTAACTATTGGTTTAGAGCCTTCTCCTCAGCTCATAGTATTTCCAAAACTATCTTTTAAGCCATTCAGTGTAAGTTCAATATTTTCAATATTGTCATAAATCACATTCTTAATTGTGTCTTTTACATGTAAAGCTTTGCCTTGAGTTGCCGAACTTTCTTCACTAAATAAACTAGTCGCATTTTCTTCTTTGCCGTTTTTTATCCAGAAATAAACATTGCTCGTTACAAAATATCCACGATCTTCGCACCCCTGTTTCATTTTTGAAATGACTTTATGTCTTGGATTTCCGACAATTTTAGGAGCAATAACTCCAAGCTTAGTATTTTGTCCCCTCCATTCGACGGTAAAATCTTGTTGCAACGCAAGCATTAAATTATATCCTCTATTAGAGCAAACGGGCTTATCGTCTTTTCTTTGCGTTACATGTTTCAATTCCAATGCACTTCCGCCAGAAGAAGAGTCTGCTTTTAATTGAGGCAATAATTTTCCGCCTTCTTCATTCAATCTAGCCACAATCATATATCCAACAACTTTTTCCCCCTCTACTCCAAGAAATTTTCAAGAAATTCCATCATTTACATCTTGAAATTCATCCTTTCTGCTATCGGCATTAATTTTTTGAGCAATCTTTACTGCTCCTTTTAAACTATTGCTTCCTCAATTTTTATCAGCGTTGATATTCTTGAAATCTACAACAACAACTCTCTCCAAACCATTATTTTTGTGCTTCTTTTTTCCTACTAATCCTAGAACAGCCTTGACATGATTATTTGTGTAAAATTTGGAACTACCTCCACTATCACTGCGAAAAACTGTTATTTTTTCTGAATCAGGTACATATCACTTTCCGCCACCCTCAAAAGCTTTTCCAAAAAAGACAAACGGGCATGCTATAGAAGCACATCCCGGCATAAATTGAAATAACTTCAATAAAGCCCCCCCCGCCACGATCTATAAAAAAATGATATTTTTGATTTTAGTTTCAAAAGCTCTTTTAGCGACGATAAATCTATAAAACTCTATTTTTTAAATCTGGCTTAAAAACATGACTTTAAGAGGTTATTGTCAAAATTTTCAAGTATTAGGGCACAAAATATAGCTTTTGCTCATCAACACATAAAAAGAGCTTTTGCTATAAGTACTAAATATTCCCAAAATAGTAATGCGGAAAGTTAATGTTTTTCAGTGGACCTCTCGAAAGAGTTTTTATTTATAAGTTTGTAATACTTGATGACGCCAATTGCCAAAAATATCTAATAAATTGTTTGCTAGAGCTTAAAAATTAGCTTGTTTCAATCTTGAGGTTTTAAAAGTTAGTTGAGGATAACAAATTAAAAATCAGCTGAATCTTATTAACTATTGCCTCAAAAAAACTTAAACTAAAGATTTTTAAATGATTCTTTAATAGGTCCCACACCATCGGCATTTCTGTGCTTGTAATTGGTATCAAAACCATACCCTACTACCCATACATCCGAAACCATACTTCCCGAGAAATCAACTTCTCCATAAACGTTCTCGGGATTAGGCTTAACAAGCAACATACATACTTTAAAGTCAATTGCTCTGGTCTTCATTCTGGCTTGTTCAAGAAACTTCTTCACAGTAATACCTCTATCTAAGATGTCATCGAATATAAGAACTCTTTTTCCATCATACTTAGAATTATCAAAGTCAATTACAACTTCTTTTGATAAATCACCGCTCATTTCATCTCCGTAGAATGAAAACTTATAAGTCACAAGATAAAGTGGAAAGTTAAGTAAGGGGATTATTTTTCCTAGTAGGATGATAGCTCCTTCAGTGAAACCGACACAACAAACAGGATCTTTTGAATTTCTATACTCAGTGTTAATCTGTTGAGCCAGTCTATAAATCATATTGTCAATTTCAGCGGCCTCGTAGAAAACCTCCTCAAATACTTCTCTTTTTCTTTCTCCATCAAATATGCTTGCATATAGCTGATTCAAAATAATTATTATTTTCTCCTTATTAATTCCTGTAACTTCTTGCTCAATTACATCATCATGAAACTTAATTGCTTGGATTATTTCTATGACAGCAGTAAATACATTATTTACCTGAATAAAAAGACTGGAATAAGTTTCAAAATCAATCGCAAATTCTGGCACTGAGCAAGAAAGGATTGAATCAATAGAATTTTCAGCTTGAGCTAATAGGTTATTGTCAATATCGGCCTGACCTTTTTCATGAAATTTTTTAATATATCGTATAACTCCTTTTGAGAGTTGGGCTAAATCTTTTGCACTTGAAATAAATCAATTTTGATTTGAAGAAGAAAAAGAAGAAACATTAAATAACTCAAGTTGCTTTGCAATAAAATTGAGCTTTTCGACAGAATAATCTTCGATAAAAAAAGACAAATCATTACCACCATTAATGGTTTCTAGATATCTTCTGGAAGTAACAAACCCTTCAAGAATAACTTTTAAGTTGCTGTAAACCAATGCAAACTGATAACCAACAGATGTGACTTTTCCATTCAAGAGCTGTAAAACTTCTTTTTTTCTAATCGCAACATCTCTAATAATGTTTCTGTAGAGATAATACTTTTTTAAAGTCTCTGAGTTATTATCTCTGATAACTTGTATTTGAGCGAAAAGCACTGCATACTTTTCGGGAATTTGAGAAAGAATATCACCGACTCTGGCAGGGAGAACAAGCATGGCCTTGCCTTTAAACTTCTCGAAAGAAGGTTCAGGAATCCTCGTAGAAAGTGAATTTAAGGCTTGTAGGGATGTGTCATATTCATAGCTATTTATTGTTTCTTTTGATCTCGCATATGCAATATGAGCGACCACAGTATCAACCCAATGTTTATTAGTAATTCCAATAGCTAAAGGAAGAGTAAATTTAGAAGACATCTCCATCCCTAGATTTCGCAGATTTAAGGAAACATTTTTAATTTAAGTTTAAATTTCATTTGCAAAATATTTCAAAAAGTCAGTTATAGTCGGAAAATTTAAAATTATAAAGAAATTAATCAAACATTTTCACTCTCGAAAATAAAGAAATAATAAATCTTCTTCAGACTTCTAACATTTATTAGGGAGGTGTAGTTAGTTAGGAGAAAAAAATGTCATATTTCAAAAACAAAATTGCTAACGCAACAACTTCTTCTTCTTTTGATGATGTGCTAATAAAACCAGCTTATTCTTCTATTTTGCCAGCTAATGTTGATCTAACTCTTAAGCTGAATGAAAAATTAAGTCTTTCGATTCCTATATTTTCTGCGGCTATGGACACAATTACTGGATACGACATGGCTCAAGCAATAACTGCTTATGGGGGGTGTGGACCTTTACATAAGAATGTTGATGCTTCAGAAAATATCGAGAACATTAAAAAGTTAAGAGGTGAATTTGGAGATAGTAAGCCTATATGTGTTTCCGTGGGGGTTAATAACACTAAAGAAGAAATAACACATATGGTTGAAGCTGGGGCGAATGTTATAGTTGTGGACTGCGCACATGCACATTCTAAAAGTGTTGGAGAGTTAGTGCAATGAATTTCTCAAAATTTCCCCTCTGTTTACCTAATAGCAGGAAATATAGTGACTGCGGAGGCGGCTCAATTCTTGGTAGAAAGGGGGGCAAATGCAGTCAAGGTGGGGATTGGATGTGGTTCTATTTGTACAACCAGAATAGTCACTGGTATTGGAAGAGGACAAATAGATGCAATAGCGGAAGTTGCAGATTACTGCAAAGATAAGGGAATATTGGTAATTGCAGATGGAGGAATTAGATCTACAGGAGAAATAGTAAAAGCAATAGCTTGTGGAGCTGATGCAGTTATGTTGGGAAATATCATTGCCGGAACAGATGAATGTCCTGGGGATATTGTAGAAATGGAAGGAATTAGATACAAGTACTACAGAGGCATGGGTAGCTATGGAGTTATGAGGAGTAATAATGAAGGAAGATACAATAGACATTTATTAGCTACCTGTAAAAGAGTGGCGGAGGGAATTGAAAGTTATGTAAAAGCTAAAGGGTCTGTTAAAGAAATCTTGAACTCCATTGAATGAGGAATTAAAGCTTCTTTCGGTTATTTTGGGGCAACCAATTTACAAGAAGCCAAGGAAAAGGCTGTATTTACTAGAATAACCTCTTCAACTTTAAGTAGAAGTAACTATCACAGTATAGACAAATTAATTGATTAAATGAGCCACTTTTTAGTTCATTTTTAAAATAAAAATCTTCAGAAATTCTAGTTAAATATGTCAACACCTCACAACGCGGCGCCTAAAAGTTCTATAGCAAAATACGTAATTGTTACTGGTGATCCATTGAGATGTAAGAAATTTGCGGAGACTTTCTTAAATCCCTGAAAACTTCTTAGTTCAGTCAGAAATTGTTACTGCTATACAGGGATTTATAAGGGAATAGAGATAACTATTATGAGTCATGGTATGGGTCACGGCTCCATTGGTATTTATACCTATGAGTTATTTGCTCCAGAAATTTATGACGCAGACTTAATTATTAGATGTGGTTCATCAGGGGGTATGAATGACAAAGTTAAAACTGGAGATGTAGTGGTTGTTGAAAATATTAGAACCAACTCTAACTATGGTGAATGATTAAATATGCCTCACAATAAAGAAGATACTATTAAAGTGGATTCTGAATTGGTTTCTTTAGCACATAAGTGTGCGAGAGAATTAAATATTCCTTTAATTGGTACAACCAACTGATCAACTGATAATTTTTATACTCCATACAACTTAAGAGAACAAGGGGAAAGATCTAAGTGTGACACTGTTGAAATGGAAAGTTATGTGCTAGATACCAACGCTAAGTATCACAATAAGAAAGGTTTGACTATTCTTACTGTTACTGACTGTATGAATAAAGATGGTAGTTTCTCTTCTTTAACTTGACAAGAAAGAGAACAAACTCTAAGCAATATGTTTTTGGTTGGACTTGAAGTTCTTGTGCAATACTCCAAGATGAACAAAGTTTAAGAATTTAGTAAGTTTTATAACGATTTCACTGCAGAGAATCAATGATAAAATCATACAGGATTTCGGCATTTACTTCATCGGTTATGAGTAGCTGTTCAGAAGAAGAGAAGAAGTCAGGCGCAACAGGAGCTAATAAAGTTAATTGATTAGACAGAATTAATAAGGCTATAGTATCAGGGGAATTTGCAAAATTACCAGACTTTGATCAAATGTTTGATGACATACGATTCTATGGGAATGTGAATCTACATGTTTTTATTCTTGCCTCTAGAGGAGGGGTTGTTTCTTATCTAGACCATTTATATGCCTTCTTGGAAGTTGTGAATGCTCGTGGAGCGAAACCTTTTGTGCACTTATTTAGCGATGGAAAGGATGTTCCTGAGAAACAATTTATAAATGATCTTCCTGAAATAGAAGGAAAAATAAAGGCACATAATGCGATGCTTGCCTCTATCTCCGGAAGATTCTTTGCTATGGATACAAATTTAATGTGAGATCGAACAGATAGAGTAGCTAAAGCCTTTAATAAAGAAAAGGGGACTCCCATCTTTAAATCTGCAGAAGAGTATGTAAAGGCACAATATTCAAGTACTTCAGATCAATGAATAGTTCCTGCAATTTCTGAAGATTATGTGGCAAGTTCAGCCTTAAAGAAAAATGATGTATTTGTAAATCTAAATTTCGACTATCTAGGAACTAGACAACTATGCCATACATTAGTTGGTTCCGGTGATTTATATGTACATGACTTAAGATCTCTTCCTCATTTGGTTTTGTATGAAATGGTGGATGATCCTAGAATGTTTATTTCTGGACATCTCTTTAGGTGATAAGTTGAAGTTGTTTAAATAAGAAGTCTTTTAGATGTTTTTTGTCATTCACAAACACTTTTTTGATTAGACAACAAATTTCGGGAGGAAGATTTAGTTAAAGACTTATAAAACAAATAAAATTTATTGGTTAGTTACTTGATTACTGTGGGGTTAAAGTTATTCGATCACTTTAATCCTTTGTCTGCGGAAAAATAAATTTTTATTGAACAACCCCTATAACCATTTTGTTCATTTTTGTCGCAGTTGTCTAAAGAAAATTTAACCTCTGTAATATTTACCTCGTTTTCACATGATCTAATAAATAATAGATTCTGTAGTATTTCATTTCTTTATATTTTCAAACTCAAAAATAGGTTTATTGCAAATTTTCTCATTTCCATAATCATAAGCATCAGCGCCTCCACCAGCCTTATCTAGTCTATTATTTGTAGTTTCTTTATTTACTGATAAAGAAAACCTAGTTTGTTCTTGGCTACCACCAATATTGATTTTTTGGTGTAAATCTTTCTCTTTATATCTTTCAGACTTTATAATCTTTTTTCTCGGCCCTTTACATAATTTCCTTTCCCTTTCAATTGAAGTTCAGTTTCATTTTCAACCCGAGAAACACCTTCTTTAAATGTAAAGTAAATTGATAAATCTAAATTAAATTATTTTCTTCATTTCCTTTTTCTTCCATCTTTGGTTTTTGACTGCAAATAAATAGAATTTTTTTTAGCACTTGCTATTCAAACATACTCAGGATCTCAGTCTTTAACAGAAAAAGAAGTAAAACCAGTTACTCCTACAATACCGCCGGAAATAGTAGAGAAAAGAAACTTTAGACCGAGCGCAAGAACAATCTATTTATTATTTAGGGATTTAAGCACATCTAATTCAATAAAACAGATAGCTTTGACAATAAAGTAAACCAGAACTGTAAAACCTCTTCCAAAATAATATAAAAGTTTTCCACCCGCACGTTCTCGTACGGGTACCTTGTTACGACTTAACTCCAATCAAAATTACCAATCTAGACACAATCGAATGTGGTTTTGACTAGTACTTTCTTTCGTAGTTTGACGGGCGGTGTGTACAAGACCTGGGAACGTATTCACCCTGATATAGCTGACACAGGATTACTAGTGATTCCAACTTCAAATAGGCGAATTGCAGCCTTTTATCCGGACTAAGATAGGCTTTAGGTGATTGGCTCACTATCGCTAGTTTGCAACACATTGTACCTACCATTGTAGCACGTTTGCAGCCCAAGGCATAAGGGGCATGATGACTTGACTTGGCCCCATCCTTCCTATATCTTACGATTCAGTCACTCTAGAACTAAGTAACTAGAGAGTAGGGTTGCGCTCGTTACGGGACTTAACCAAACATCTCAAGACACGAGCTGACGACAGCCATGCACCACCTGTCTTACTGATAACCTCCACTATATTTCTATAGCTTCGCAATAGATTACAAGCCTTGGTAAGGTTTTTCGTGTATTATCGAATTAAGCAACATGCTCCACCACTTGTTCAGGTCCCCGTCAATTTCTTTGAGTTTCATATTTGCATATATACTACCCAGGCGGAGCATTTAACGCGTTAGCTACAGCACTCGACCAGATGTCAAATGCCCAATGCTCATCGTTTACGGCGTGGACTACTGGGGTATCTAATCCCATTTGCTCCCCACGCTTTCAAGCCTCAGCGTCAGTTATATCCTAGGTACTCGCCTTAGCCTCTGGTGTTCCTCAATATATCTACGCATTCCACCGCTACACATTGAATTCCAGTACCCCCTGATTAACTCTAGGGAGGCGATCTCCAATGCACACATTTGTTAAGCAAATGCTTTTAACAATGGATCAACCTCCCCGCCTACGCTTCCTTTACGCCCAATAAATCCGGATAATGCTCGTGACCTATGTTTTACCGCAGCTGCTGGCACATAGTTAGCTGTCACTTATTCAATTAGTACCATCAAGGCGCACTCATTTCCTAGCACGCTTTTTTTCCTAAATAAAAGAACTTTACAATCAGAAGACCTTCATCGTTCACGTGGTATTGCTCCATCAGACTTTCGTCCATTGTGAAAAATTCCTCACTGCTGCTTCCCGTAGGAATATGGGCCATATCTCAATCCCATTGCGGCTGTTCAACCTCTCAGTCCAGCTACCCATCATTGGCTTGGTGGGCCTTTACCCCGCCAACTACCTAATAGGACATATTCCTAGTTTTACGCAAGGCCCCAGAGGAGCCTCTTTAATTTAGTTTATAAACCTATGGAGTATTAATAGCCCTTTCGAGCTGCTATCCTCCTCGTAAAAGTAAGTTAAATATGTATTACTCGCCCGTTCGCCACTAGTAGAACAAGTTCCACTCGTTCGACTTGCATGTGTTATGCATACCACCAGCATTAATCCTGAGCCAGAATCAAACTCTCATTAAATTATTCCGGTTTACCTTTAAGTTATTGTCAAAGAACTATCTTCAAACCTGCAAGAACACAAGTTCTCAAATAATTATATTTGCAGTTTGTTTGTATATTGTAAGTGTTTGAATTTATAGAGTTTTCTTTCTAAAACTTAATAAGTTATTTTGTTGCTGTGAAACAAATAAAGACTATCTAATTATCAAACTCATACTTGGTTATTATGGGGGAAGTTTGAATTTCAGATCCAAATGTTCTATATTCTGTGGTTGTGCATCTACTTGCCATAATATTTCGAATAGCTCCTTCTGCAGTTTTATTGAGAGTAAAGTGGCAATTCGCGACATAAATCACAGAAACACTAGCACTATTTTGAGTAGATCCTAAAGGCCTAAAGCCTTTTAATGTAACTGTTTTAATTTTTCCGCCTTTACCGTTGCGAAAGATGTTTGTATCGCAACGACTCACTTCTCCATCATAACCATCTATTTTGTATTTAGGTATTGGATCGCTTCTTCGACTAATTTCCCTTAATACAAAATATTTGTCATTTTGATAAGGACTGCACAACACATCTCCCTCTTTTAACTTGTAATCTCCAAACTTGATATTTACTTCCTTAAAAGGTATAGACTTACCTGTTAGATCTTTGTCTCCAAAGAAACTATCATAACTAAAACTTAAATCCAGCCCCTCTCCTCTAGCTAGTACTAATCTTGGATTTTTAGCCACACCATGTCCAGTTTTTGTAACTTTTTCTCCCTTAGCTGTCAATCAAATAATTGAACTGACTGCAAGACCTATGACAGATAATGAAACTAATTTAAAAGCTCTTCCTGATAGCAAAAAAGATTATTTAATTTCATAATTTACTCCTAATTGTGTTGTTGGGATTGAATCTCAATAATTTTTTCCATGCTCATTTCGTTTGCAATTTTTTCAATCAATACCTCACTTTTCATCTGAACTAAATTGGTTATTTTTTCCCTTTAATTCAAAAGAACAATTAGAGATATAGATACTACTGATACCCGCCGATCAACCATATCCTAAATTTCTTGGTCCCGCAAACTCTTTTAGATAAATGGTCTTACTTTCATCATTTTTTATTTGTTTAGAAAATTTATCTCAACCACAACCAGTAGCTGTGTAATTTTCTGGATAACCCATGATTTTATAGGTAGAAGTTGCTCTATTTCTCCCATCAATTTCATTTAGTACAAAAAACTTTCCATTTTGATTAGGACTGCATAAAATATCACCTTTCTTTAATTGATAGCCATTAAAGCTTATTTTGGATTCAGCAAAAGTTACTGGCTTATTTTCTCCCTTTGAAAAGAAACTATCGTAATTAAAGCTAAGTTCTGAGTCGGTTTTTCCAATCTTTGCTATTACTAATCTAGGTTTGCTTGCCTTTCCTTCTCCTGACGTAGAAGTGGGGGAGGGACTTAAAAAGTAAATACCACTCGTCACAGCCCCTCCCGCCAATACACATGTAGTTGTAGTAATAACAAATTTGGTTAATGCTGTGGAGGCCATAAAAATAACCTAATTACTTAATTTCATACTCCGCGCTTAATTGAGTTTTCTGAATGATATTTCATGAATGATTTCCTCCATATTCTTTCGATTTACATTCATCTCAGCTAATGCCCATCTTGGAATTTACTTGTTGCTGATTTTTTGTTAGTTCAAAAAAGCAACTAGAGACAAAAATAGTATCAATTCCGGCAGAATATCCGTGGCCTCTCCTGCTCATTCCCCCGAAACCTTTTAATTCAATTGTTTTACTTTCGTCCCTTTTGTCTCTTATTTCGGCGGGAAAATCATATCAATTACATCTTGTTGTTGTAAAGGAGTCTGAATATCCTTTTATTCTGTAAGTCGAAGGTAAGGGACTTCCTCTACCAGCTATCTCTTCTAATACAAAGAACTTTCCATTCTGACTAGGGCTACATAATATATCACCGACTTTAAGTTGATAACCATTGAAACTAATTTTTGTATCTCTAAAAGCAACTGGTTTACCTACTTCTTGCCCACCCCGGAAAAAACTATCATAGCTAAAGCTCAATTCTGAATTAGTTCCGCTTGCTTTAGCCATTATCAATCTTGGATTAACTGCCTTACCGTAACCGGAAGTGGTAGAAGAAAGAAGAAAATACGCAACACCTGCCACTGGACCACCAACCAATAAACCTGTTGTTGTAGTTAATGCAAATTTTGTTAATACTTTTGCACTCATCCCTCTCCGTTATTAAATACTTACACCTTTTATGGAAAAGGCTAGTTAAATAAATTTACTAAACTCGCCGACAATATGAAGTTTTGGATTTCTCATAAATTTTCAAGTTGAAACTAAACAATCTTTTAGAAAAAAGAATGAAAGAAATAATAAGGATACTTATATAACGTTTCCAAATTAAAAACTTTTATAAGATCCATAATATTTATGGTTTTGAATCTAAAAGCTGCAACTCTTTTTGGAGCGGTCATTTTAGCCGGAATGGTCTCTCCTCCTCTTTATTCACTAAGAAAGCAATGTTTCGCTATGAACTCTAATTTGTTGTTAACTAGAGATTTAAGTATTGCAGAACCAATATTAAAGTGCTCTAACACCGATGGTAGTAGAGATTATTCAGTATTTTTGATATTTGAAAATACCGATAGTCCTTCAAAAGCTAGAACTCCTTATTTGAAGGTTGTAGACAATAAAAATCAAGAAATTAAATGGGAAGGTACAAAGGCTACTAACTCTGGTAAATGACAAGATTGAGCAATAGAGATCTATCAAGATAAAAATGAAAACTTTAAGGAAAAAGTGTCAATTAAGGTTCCTGTAAATAACAGAACTTTTAGAATGGGTTGGGAACGAATATCAATTCCTTGTCAAATAAGTCAATTGAAATTGAAATACGATACAAAAGAATCGCTTTGTGCGGGATATTTCCTTTTGGGATCGCAAATGAAACTAAAGTTGAAGGAAAATGATGTAGTTCTTTCATACCAATTCGACTGAAAAGATGACTTCAAAAACAAACCTGTCTTCTGTGCTGCTTAGTAAATTAATTACTTAATCTAAACTCTCAACTCAACACTGAATGGTTTATTTGTCGAGGGATCTAATCGGAAGAATTTCTTTTCAGTAATTATTTATCTAACTAAAGTGACTGACTAAGAACTTAAACTCTCTGGAGTTTCTTGTACCCTCTCTGAGTAGTTTGTGTGTTTTAAATAGCAATTCAAACACAATGCTAGGTATTGATCATTACCTATAAGAATATTTCCCCTCTCAAAGCTCTGCACTGAGTCCTTTAGAGCACTTAAGTTAGCTGAATTAAAGCAAAACTCACACACTGAATTTAATTTCTTGATGTTTGTTGCAATAGCAAGTAAATCCCCCATAGGCCCAAAAGTATTAAAGTTAGCATCACAATCTAACCCAGAAATAACTACATTAACTCCCATAATCAGTAAAGATTTAACAACTGAGATGAGTTTGCGAGAAAAGAAATGAGCTTCATCTACTAATACTGTTAAAGGTTTTTCTAACTCTTTGGGAATGTGTTCTAGTATCTCTGCTGGATTAGTCTCATCAATAATTACTGCAGAATTAAAAAGAGAGAGATATCTAGAAGAGATGGTGTCTGGATTTCTAGTATCTAGCTTAGGCTTAAAGATCTTGTAGTCTCTCTTTTGATAATTGAGTCTATCTATTATCAGAAATAGTTCTTTTGACTTTCCTGATTTCATAGGTCCACAGATTACTGTTAAGCTTGCAGATTGACTATTAGAGTAAATAGGCAACTTTAAGCTGAAGCGATAATTTGAACTATCTCTCCCCCTTGTAATCTGTAGTTTTTAGAGCCAGTAATTAACTCACTTGAGAACTCTTGTATCGGAGATAGTTGCAAGAACTTATCACTTTCTATTAATTTGGAAGAGATGAAGTAGTCAGATAGTTGGTTGTGAATGCTTGACACACATTTATATAGATAGTTATTTTCTTCTGATTGATCAAAGTGTCAAGCTCTTATTTCTCCTGTTACAGGCTCTACATTTCAATTTCAATTAGTTAGACTGTATTTTTTGCCTAGTTTGTCTTCCAACTTAAAGGTATAGAAGGAGCTTAAATTTAAAGTTTTTCTAATAGTTCTAAAGAGCAGCTCTTTAGAAGAGTGTTTTAGATAGATAGAAGCTCTAGCTTCTTGCTTTTCTTCTTCAGAGCTTAGTAAAGAGTAAATCTCTTCTGCCTCTAGATTTAGAGAACAAAAGGGCAAAGAGTATCTACTAGCCCAGTTTTTTAATTGAGAGAGGTGCTCTAAAGACTCGTTACTAGAACCATAGTTAGCTAGCAATACTATAGGTTTGGAGCTTAGTAGTGAAAGACTATTGATTATCTCTTGATCTTGAGTAGATAACTTAGTGTAATTCACTAAAGAACTAATAGGAATATATTTTCTTCTCTCGAGTTCTTCTTTAATTGGTACTAATATCTTTAACTCTTTCTCGAAGAGTTTGAGATTCTTAGAGTATTTTTGAATGGTTTTAGTGAGTATCTCTAAATCAGATTGAATTAGAGTCATTAATACTAATTGAGCTTCTAGTATGCTCTCAGAGAAGTTAGGTAATTTAGGAGCTTCTTTGTGTTCCGAAGAAATACATAACTCTAAAGTACTTTGTAAGTTGGTATTGTTTGAGAAAGAGATATCTTCTATCTCTTGATCTCTAAAGAACTCTTTAGTCTTATCTAATCCCTTTTGACCTTGACTTTCTGTAGTTAAAGAATCTAGTTTAGAGAGAATATCATAGAATTCTGGTCTTTCTCTCAAAAAACTTTCTATATTGGAAGTAACAGATTGTTCAGTAAAGGCTCTAACTACTAAAAGTATTAGGTCAGTAGCTCTTATATGAGATAAAAAGGTTGGTCCTAACTCAGAAGTCTTATCTTGAGTTCCATCTAGGGGAACAATGCCAGCTATATCTCATAATTCAAAAGAACAATATTTTTTAATTAATCTAGAAGACTCAAGGCTATCTTTAAATCATCAAAGAAATAGTTGATGAAGTTTATCTAGCTTTTCATCGGGCATATAAACAACTGACTTGACTGGATTAATAGTTGAAAATGGATATGGGGCAACAGTTGATTTGAGTTGAGAGCTTAAGAGATTAAAAATTGAAGATTTACCTACATTTGGTAATCCTACTAAAGCTATTTTGTAACTCATAGAGGGCTTAAGAGACCAACTACTTTTTATCTTAAAAAGGTGTTTATGGGCCTATATTTAACTAGATAAAAGTGAATTCTACAGCTAAAAAACCTATCTTGATTTGTGGTATTCAGCCCACTTCAACTCTTACATTAGGCAATTACATTGGTTCTTTATTGCCTCTCATAAAGAATCAAGATAAATATGACTCAATACTTTTAATTGCTGACTTACATGCATACACAATTCCCTTGGCTATTCAGAAGATCTCTTTTCAAACTATTGAAGAGAGAAGTTGAGAGCTAATTAAGTGAGTAATAGCTTCAGGAGTAGATACTGAAAAAACTAGGATAGTGCTTCAATCAGACTTAAAAGCTGAACATTTAGAGTTGTTTTATTTCTTATTAACTCACACTAAGTTAGGAGAGCTACAAATTATGACTCAATATAAGTTCCTAATGAATCGATTTAAAGAGCCTAATGGAACTGAACCTAACTTATTTGGAGTACTAGTCTATCCAGTGCTTATGGCCGCAGACATCCTACTTTATGACTCAGAATATTTGGCTGTCGGAGAAGATCAAACTCAACATCTAGAGTTGTGTTCTGAGTTAAGTTCTAGGATCAACAGACTTTACTCTTGTAATATCTTTCCTTCTAAACTCTCTCCAGTTCACTTAGGTGCTGGAGCCAAGATAATGGATTTAGTAGATCCATCTAAAAAGATGTCCAAGAGTACTACTAATCCTGATGGAGTTATTTTCTTTGCAGATAGCCCTAAAGAGATAACTCAAAAGATTATGAGGGCAAAAACAGACTCTCTTAATCAACTCTCTTTAGATAAGTCTCAAGAAGGAATTCACAACTTACTCTCTATTTACTCTTCTTTATCTGAAAAGAGTCTGGAAGAGGTATTTGAAAGTGTTAAGTCTCTTAATTACAAAGAATTCAAAGAACAACTATCTAAATTAGTAGTAGAGAGAATGGGAGCTATTCAAGAGAGATACTCTCAAATAAAAGATCAAGATATTAAAGAGATGCTTAAAAAGAACTCAGACTATTTAAGAGAGATAGCTAGAAAAAAACTAGAGCTAATCTACTCTACTGTTGGAAAAAGTTAAGTTGTCAAAGAGAACATTAAGTCCTAGAGAACTTTATTTTCAGTGAGTTAATAGTACTAGGCTTAGCTCTACCGATCTAAAAAAACTAAAAATCTTAACCCCTGAGGAGCAAGAAAGGGAATTTACTCTTTCTGGTAATGAGTTTCAATTTGGTACTTCTGGAATCAGAGCTTTAACGGGAATAGGGCCTAAAAGACTAAATGTTCACACTTTTAGAGTATTTGCTGAAGCTTACTCTGTATTTCTAAAAAAGAATCCCAGCAAAAAACCAATACTTATTGGTTATGACAATAGAGAACACGGTAGATTATTTGCAGAGACTATGTATAAAGTACTAGAACACAATTCTGTTCCTGCATTGCTCTCTGCAGAAAGTATTGCGACTCCTATATTGGCTTTCTATATCAAAGAAAAGAAATTAAAGGGAGGGGTAATGATAACTGCTAGTCATAACCCTCAATGCTATAACGGCTTTAAGTTATATGGTTCTAATGGAGGGCAATTGAGTGCTCAAGAAGAGGCAGAAATAAGAAAGAATTTCCTGCCCCCAGAAGATTATTTGACAGTTAAATATAGTAATTCTTCTAAGTTTGAAGCTCTAGGTAATGAAAGTTTTGAACAATACATTCTAGCCCTAACTAGAGAAATAAAGAAAAGATTAGGGAAGTTTTTTGTCCTAGGGGGGACTGTAATAAGAACTATTAAGTTTTTATTTTCTTCTCACCATGGTACCTCTTCAGGGAGAATGACTACCTTGGCAAGAAGTTTTGGAGCTCAAAGATTTAAAGAGTATTACTGAGAATGCACTCCTACTAGTGATTTCTCGGATGAAGAAATTACTAATCCAGAAGAGCCTAAGTCCTTCAGAAATATGTCCAAAGAAGCAAGAACTTTAGAGATAGATTACTTAATTGCTCACGATCCAGATTCTGATAGAAGTGCATTGGCAGAGTGAATAGGAGATAAGTGATACTACTTTACTGGTAATGAGATGGCAGTATTACTTGCTTACTTTCTATTAGAAATGGCTCAGAGTGAAAAAGAAGCTCGAATCCAATACAAATATCTAATTACTACTTATGTGAGTGGGGACTTTATAGATAAGGTAGTTAAGTTGTTTCAGTCTGATTTTCCTATCGAAGTAATTAGAACCAACACAGGTTTTAAAAGTATAGGGAAAAAGGTAGAAGAATGTTCTGCTAAAGGAGAAGTGTTGCTTGGCTGTGAAGAGGCGATAGGAGGTTTATTTTTACCTAATATCTCTCTAGAAAAAGATGGTTTTCAACAAACCATCTTAACTATGTACATGATTGCTTTCTATAAATTTGGTGGAAATAAAAAGCTTATGGAAACTGAAGGAAGAAATTTAGTTTCTCAACTTTATTGATTAATGTGAAGGGTTAGTTTAGTGTGATTGGGGAGAACTATCTCTTTCAAGATAACTATGGAGGAAAGAAAACATATTCTTGGAAAGTTGAATGAACTTGCTGAACAAGAACAAGTAGTTCAACTAGATAGATTCCAACTAAAGGTAACTAAAGGGGAAGTAAAAGGGTTATTTAAGTTCTCTTTCCCTAGTTCTCCTGATAACTGAGTAAAAGCTAGATTCTCAGGGACAGAACCGAAATTTAAGCTATATTTCAATCTCTATAGTGAAATAGAAGAAAGAGAAGCTAATAGTAGTTGAAAGGGAATAGTTAGGGAGAAAAGAGCGAAACTAGACTATACCATTCAGTTACTAACTAAATTACTAGAAGGTTATTTGTTTAGTTAATAGATTTATTTACCTGTTAATTTAGGAATAATTAAGTAAAACTTCTTATCGCTTTCTGAATCAGCAGTAGGTTGAAAGACAGTTAGTTCTTTGTTATCAATATTTTCTGGCTGACTCCCCCAATCTCCAGTTAAAGAACCGCTAGCAAATATAGTGCTTGTGAATGTAGTTCTAAAGTTTGATTCTGCATCTATATTCTCCTCTTCTATTTCTTCAACGTCTTGCGTGTTTGTTCGAATAATTAATGTTTTATCTGCCGTTAGATCTTCTTCGGATAAATCTTCTTTTGGGAAGAAACCTGTTCAATTCTTTAATTGTGAGCCGGTGTTTTCGCAAGATATAACAACATAATCTTTATTTGTCTTTTTCAATCCTTCAATGGTTTGTGTTCAATCGGTGCTATTCAATATTTTGCAATTATCTGTTTGAGTCGCAAGCGGTTGTGTGATTTGAGAGGTATCTTGACGTGGCTGTCAGAAGCCATCACTATCTAAGGAAGTATCAGATTGAGTCGCTTGGACATGACTGTCTTGTAGAGGTTGAGTACCGACTGAAGATGAACCCTCTGCATTATTAGTCCCTATATAACCTGTTTGTCAAAGGGCGACAGAAGTTACACAACCCCCTCCAACAACAACCAAAACACCCGCGCCTAATTTAGCTAAAGTAGTAACTACAAACATTATTTGCTAGGTACTTCTCTGCTACATTGATTAGGTGAATATTGTGAATCTAGAGCCACTCCATGAACGGAAAAGCTGTATTCTCCGTAATTTACTCACTTGATTCCTCCGCCAACATCTTTAACTTGAAACTTTAGATTGTTTTTTAAACAACTCTCAAAAATTTCATCTTGTGCTAGTTGTTCTTTTGAAGTAGCTACTTTTCCAGCTGAACCAGCAACTCTAGAGCTTTGTTGATTATCTAGAGTAAAAGATTTATCTCCTTCTCTTTTAGTTTCAAAATAACCTGTTTGTCAAAGAGCTACAGGAACAGCTCCAGAACCAACAATTCCAATAATTCCTAAAGTAGAAGAAAGAATTTTTATTCCTATTGTCAAAAGCTAAATAGTTATCTTAAATAAACCAGTTACTTAGAAATTAATTAAAAAATTGAAAAGTTGTAAAAGAAAGATCTACTGTTATTCTTATCTACTAATTCACATCTAAGATCTTCTCCACCTAGCATTCTAGTTTCAATTTGACACTTATCAGAAAGATTTACATTATTGAAGTAAGATCATCCACCTTCATTATCTGCAACAACACTTATAGAGATTTGTTGATTACTGTCCTTTAGAGCAAACATTAATTGTCCATCACTCTTATATGTAGCAGTAGTAATTTCCTTAAGAGCATCTCTTCCCATTACTTTTACAGAGTCTCTAGATCCTAGGTAATAGAAACTGGTTTTTTGACTCTTATCTTTCTTATTTTTTTTGCAAGCATATAGTGCGTGGAAATCATCTTTGGATCCTGCAGGGTTTTGAATTAATTGACAACCTTTATCTTGTAAATCTTTAAATACTGCAGAGAAGTTACCATTTTCTTGACTCTTAGCTTGTTCTTTTCTTCTTAATTCAACTAAAGAACCAACAAGTCTATTGACAGTTTCTCCTAGTGCTTTTCCAGATTCTCTTGCGTGTTCTTGTAAAGTTTTAGTACCAGTATCAGTTCCTGATTGTGACATCGCAACTGGAAGAACAACACCCCCCCCTATTGTTGCAACTCCTAATAAAGCTTTAAACAAGAAAAGCATATTTTTTTATCTAAGTAGTTGACTTAAATTATATATCTTTATTTTTAATAAACATATTTATTGTTTCAAATCTTCTCTTTCCCTTTTTCTTAAAGAGCTATTTTTATATACTCTCTCCCTCACTAAAGATAGAAGCTTGATTTTTATAATCAGAAAAAAATTTAATTTCTAAGGTTTGATTACAGGCCTTAAGATTCTTGCAACAGTTGGTGTTGTTGGTGGGGTAGGAGGAAGTTGTGGTACCCTAACTTGATTTTTCACAAAAGATTCTGCAACAAATTTAGTTAATTCTGCGGGACATACAGAACTAACTCCAACAAACTCTTTAACTGATACCTCAACAAACTCAGAAGCACTTACGAGATCAGAAAGTTCAGGATTGGTTGTAGTTCAACGAGACACTGATACTGGTAATTGTCGAGGTGTTGAAATCTCTTCAGATTTAGTAGCAATTCTTAAAGAAAGGGGCAAATCAAAAGATGATTATGTAGCTGTCTATTGTAAAGATACTAATCAAGGAGAAGAAGAAATAAAGACAAAAATGTCTGGTAAATGAATTGGTTTATTTCCAAACGAATTCTTTGTAAATGGAAGTATGTTTACTAAAACAAATCAAAAATTCCAACTATTCACAAAAACTACTGAGAAGGGAGACAGAGATTACAGTACGGAATTTAGTGGCAATAGAATTTTGGACACAATAACTGGTACTTGAGGAGATGCACAAATAATTAATGGAAAATCAGTAACTACTGTTACAGCTTCATCAGAAGAAGTAGAAGAGCTAGATACAGCATATCTTCTATTTGAAGAATCCTCTAGTGCTAACTAAAAAAGTAGCTTATCTATAAGTTAGAGACTAGAAAAGTAAATTTAAGGCTCTAAGTTAAGTAATGGAATAGGATTACTCAAAGCATTTTTGCAAATTAATACTTGTTTGTCGCTGGCGTTATCTAAAGTTTGGTTGATATTACAAGCTCTATTTCCATTCAACTCTTCATTTAGAGAAACGCCCGCCAAACCATTTCCACTCAGACTAAAAGTTTTGCGTTTTGTATCTTGTTCTCCTTCTAACTCAATAACAATTCTTGTAGGATCTTGAGCTTTTACGCTTTTAACTTTTGTGATGGATTTATTGGAACCATAGAGATAAAACTTTGAGTCTGTGCAAAATATTAGCTTAGTGTTTTCAGATTCATCTTTTGTGACTTCATAGCATTCTGCTTGTGGAATTTGACTGGGATGGTTTCACTTTGGATTACTAGTTTCAGTTCTGCTTTCTATAGAAGTGTCAGTTCCTTGTCTTTCTTTTTTTGAGGAAGAAGTTAAAGAGGTACCTAAAGAGCTTGCAATAGCAACAGCTGGTAATCCTCCAACAACAATACCAATAAAAGTCTTACTTATTACCATTGAAAGCTAAAAGTTTATTGTCTCTGTTCAGAATGTTCAAGTGTAAAGGAAGTTAGAGTGATTGATGAGCTCCAAGATGTAGAGGTGCAAAATAACATAGAAGAGCCTGTATCGGCGGAAACTAAATTACACTTGTTGTAAAAATCCAAATTCTCTGGTCTTCCATTTCACTGATTATCAGCCAACACTAATTCTTTAGTTTGAGCTTCTCCTTTTTCTAAGGTAATAGTTATTGTTTTATTTTTTGGACCTTCTATCTTTGTAATTTTTGTAAAAGCTTCATTTTTACCGGAAACGCTTGAATCATACAAATAGTATTTATCTTTGTTTGTACAAATTAAAAGCTCGGAATTATCTTTAGGTATGGTTGGAATTTCCCAACATTCTCCCCTTTCAGCTGTTCCTTGTGCACTTAAATCTATGATGCTTGTTTCTGTAGCTTGATTTGCAGGTTCTTGTGTTTTAGAAGATTTACTTGCATTTAGAGCTAAAGGGGTAGCTATAGCGGCTCCTGCAACTACAACTAAAGAACCAACTTTAGCGAAAAGAGCTAAAAGAGACATTCTTAAAGCAAAACTTCTTTATTTTCTATCCTGCTTGAAAAAGAAAGTAATCTAACTAAAAGGGTTGAAAAAGGTGAGTGAAATAATTATTACTTCCAGCATCTCTTATCACGCATCTCAAGTAATTTTCTCCAGAATTCTTAACCTTGCATTGTTCACCAATATTTACATTCTTGAAATCTTTTCACATGCTACCAGAAACAACACTTCAATTATGTGTTGAACCATCTTCAAAAGCTAACACTAACTTAGCAGTAGTATCGTTTTCTTCTACGTAGTTAACACTTGAAACCTTCTTAATGAATTTAGTTTCGTTATTAGCTTTAAATGCACTTTCAGAACTTAAGTAATAGAAATCAACATTTCCTCGATCATCCTTATTGCAGGCATATAGTGCATTGAATCAGTATTCACTATTTGCTTGATTTTGAAGTAATGCACACTTCTTTTGATCTATTTCGCCCAAAGCTAATCTAATCTTTTGATTTGTAGCTTCTCTAGCACTCACTTCGAAGAACACATTTCCAAGATTTGCAACTGTCTTTCCGAATGTTGTACCAAGTTCTTCAGCAAGACTTACTTCACTTCTCTTGGAACTTTGAGATAAAGCGATAGGTGCAACAATACCACCCCCTATTACTCCAGTCCCCAATAAAGCCTTAATTACAAAAAGCATATCTTTTTATCTGAATAGTTAATTTAAATTATATATCTTTCCTTAAAGATCAAAGAATTACTTTATTAATGAAGAATCTCAAGTAGCATTAACGCTCAACTTAAAGGGCAACTTTCTTCCATCATCTGTAATAAACTCTTCATTCTTTATTTTTGTCTTTGATGGATCTCAAATTCAATAGTTTCTGTCAGAAGATAAATGAATATCAATTAATTTTCCTGACTCCCTTTTCCTTCTACTCCTTAACTGGGGCAATAAAAGAGATTTTGAAATTTAAAGATGGAGAGTTAGGTGGCTTTTTTGGGGGTTAATTATCTAATTGAAGAATATGAAGGTTTAGGGGGCGAGCAAAGAGAGCTAAGTATATTAATAGCAATTAAACAAGATACATTAAGAACCCCGCAACTAAAGAGTTAAAGACCAATAACAGCTAACAGACCAATAGACTATCTGACTAGCTAGTAGACTTATTAACTTAATTACTTAATTACTACCAGATTTTTAAAGCCATCTCCTCAATCTAATTTCTTATTAATACCATCTGAACTAATTGTTATTGAACAGCCTCAAAGATTTTTATATTTGTTGTCTTTGCAATCACTTAAAGTAAATTGAACTTGGTTTAATTTGATGTCTGCGTTTGTGTTTCTTTCATTAAATACTGCCTTATCTATGTTAAACAACTCTTTACATAATACAGATTCAAAATCTTGATTATGAACGTCCTGAGCCCCAGTAATCAATGAAATTTTTTTTACCACTCCCGATTCTTCTTCTGTTCAATTGAATCTTGCATCTGTTGCTGATAATGTTTCTTGCAAGTTATATTCACTAAATTGTTTATTTCTATAAACTGTTGACCCTTTACCTGATATGAAATATCCTTCAGCCCTTAATTGAAGTTTGGTATTGTTTGTTATTGCTTGTCCTTTTTCAAGAAGAGTTAAATAAACTCACATATCTATGTGAAATCACCCTTCACTACTACCATGTTGGTCCAATAAATTTTCTGGATTTGGTATTCGCCAACAAGAAGTTAAAAAGAATTTGTCTTTAGCGCTTAATCTTCAGACGTATGAAGGGTCTCAGTCTTTAAGAGACAAAATGGAAGTTGAGGAAAAGGCAGTTGCACCGGAAACACTCCCAACAATAAATAAAAGAAGTTTTGGGCCGAGCATTCTAGTTCGGCCTCTGTCTCTTCTTACTTACTTAAATCCCTTTTTAACCTCTTTGAATTTGTACTATCTTGTGATTTATAGAAGTTTTTTGCTGTTGAAACTACTTCAAATGTTCTTTCTAAATCCCCTTTAAATCCAAAGAATGAAGAAATGCTCCCTAAACTGCCAGTAACTGCTAATCCTTTACTTAAAGTAATTGATCCCTTAAACAAACTAATCAAGAGCGCTTGATATTAAATTCCGAAAATTTTAAATTGGTTTGGTGAGGAAATTAGAAGATTATCTACAACTAGTAAGAAAGCCAAATAAAGATTTAATAACTGATACCTTAGTAGGAGTAGATATAAACAAAACCTTAATAAATAAAGAGAAGGGGAAGAAGGTAGATCCAAGACTTTTACAAATAGTTGAAAAGGGGTTTTTTGTTATGAGTGGAATGAGTACAGGAAGAGATAAAAGAATCTCTGTTGCTTTATATATGGGAAATAAACCAATTTGTACAAGCCACTCCGGTAGATACTACGTTTTCAAGATAAATAATCCAGATTTAAAAGCTGAATATTTAAACCTATTGTTTAAGTCGGAAAAAATGGATAAGGCTGGGGTGTATTTTTCAGGTACAGGATGCAGAGGGGACTTGGAATGAAAGAAATTTATTCAAATTCCCATTTACACTCCTCACTTAAAACTTCAGGAAAACATTGTTTGTAAATATCAAACAGTAACTAAATATATAGAAGTTAAGAAAAAGATTAATGAATTACTTGAAAGACAAATGACAGCTTATTTTCATTTATTGTTCGATAATCTAGCTAATTATCAAACAAAGAGCTTTGGGGAGTTATTTAGGGTTATTAGGGGAGAAAGACCCCCTAGATCTAATAAATATTTAGAAAAGCTTTATTTCTGTGAGGGAGGTGGAACTCCCTTTCTGCAAGTAAGAGATGTAACAAAACAAGACTTTAAATTCATTTCTGAGACTCGAGAACAATTAACTCCAGAAGGATTTAAAAAAGGTAATTGTTCAATAGTTTCTCCGAATGATTTGATTTTCATACAAAATGCAAGTATCAAAAGAATAGGAAAAATCTATGTTTGCTCTGAATATTTAACAATTAATAGTAACTTTTTAGCTTTTTCGAGTCAAGGGGCTAATCTGCAACTTCCAATAACTTTTATTTATTTCTTGATCAGAGAAAATATTTGAGCTCTCCATAGATTAATTAATATGTCTACAGCCACTAAAGCTTTTGATCTGAGAAGATTTAAAGCTTTTAAAGTCAAAATACCAAAAAACAAAGAATTAATAAATAAATTCAATAACTTCTGCGAACCTATCTTTGAGTTACAAAAAAATAATGAACAAATTATTCAAAAACTTTTGAGATTACAAAAGTGTTGAGTTGAGAGTTTAGATTAACTGTTTTTTAGGCGCTACAGAGGGCTTTTATCTAGGTTTTCGAGTAATAAAAAATTTAAAAATTCATCCTTTTTGTCATTTTTAGCTAATAAATGTATAACAATTTTTGGCTCAAAATTTATCGTCTGTGGAAGAAGAAAGTACTTTTCTAGTTACTTATATTGACAGTGAGTTTGCGGAAGAGGGGGAAAGGGTAATTGATGAATGTTTTTGAGAAGAAATGGAAAAAGCAGATAGAGTAGAGATATTTGTGGCATATTGCGGCTACAACTCTTTGGGAGAAATAAACCAATTTGTGAAAAAAGGAAATATTAAGAATATTTGTTTAATTCTTGGGATGTACTTTTTTATTGGTTTTGGAGAGGCAATGTACAAATTGGTTATGAAAATTCACACAAAGTGACAGAGGATGGGGGTAGGGGAAATAAGGCTGTTAGATTATTTTCCTAATCACGGGAAACTTTACTGTTTTTATAAAAATGACCATCTCTTTTCAGCAATAATAGGTTCCCCTAACTTAAGTTTTTTGATTCCGGCAGACAAGGACATAATGCCAACACAATGTGAAATGGCAGAACTAATTCACAAACCCTCTTCTCTGAAACTTTATCGAAAACGTATGGAGAAGTTGAGATCAGATAGATTCTCGAGAAATATGACTTTTCTAGAAAGATATAAAAATACTATTTCTGCGAAAGAGATAGATAACGATGGGGAAGTGGTTACAAAAAATAAAATTACTTACACAAAAAATTACTAACGTATGATCAATCTTGAAGAATTAGAACAATTGGAACAATCTGAGGCTTTAAGAATTATTGCTATTCCTTTAGTTGTTCCAACGAAACAAGAAATTACTAACAATGCTAATTTAGATTTATCTTTTTCACCATTAAATGCTTGTTACAGTAAACCAGCAATTAATGAAAAAACTGGTAAAAGACAAAGTTGGAGAGATGTGAGATTAACCATAGAAGGGGAAGATAACTTACCTTCCAAAAAAGATTGGTTTTATTTAGTTACGGATAATGGGTTTTGATGTAAAGCTTGTTTTTCGGGTAGAGGTAAACAAGTTAAGTGACTAAATACTTTTAAACACGAAACCATAATTGGTAATTGAATCAAGAATAGATTGGTAGAGAGTGAATCAATTGAAGAATTTTGATATCCGGATGAGGATAAAAAGAAGTCTGGAGTAGTTACTAAAGAAGCTTTAGAGCTTTATGGTGGGAGTAGAGTGTACCTAAAGAAAACCCCTAAGACTTATAAGGATGAAAAGGGGATTGATAGAGATGTTTGATTAATTTCCTTCCCTTTCTTTCTTTTTGATGAAATTGACGAATGAGCCGATAAATAAAACTTCCTACAACATCTTTAGTTATTAGTTAATTGATAGTAACTTATGTTCTCGTTATTCTCGGCCATTAACTTATGTGTGTTGAACAACTTATGAAGCTATACGGGTGTTGGAACGAAAACTTAAATTAACTACTTTTTAGAAGGGGGAGTTAGATTTTCTTCTACTTTGGTATTCGCTTTAGTAATTAAGTTATCTTTAGCTTTAGTAATTTGAGCTTGAACATCTTCTACCTGCTGTACTAACTTATCTTGAGTTTTTTGACAGTGCTCGCAACAACGATGTTCTTTAGCGATTTTCAATACAGAACTAACTAAATTAAATTCCTTTTCTATCTGTACTCCTAACTCTCTTCAATCTTGTTCATTTAAGTTTCTTCAGCCTTTTTGCTTTATCTTCAAGTAGAAATTACAAATATAAACAGCAAATCCTATAACAGAAGGGATTACAGAACCAAGAACACTGCCAATGGTTGTGGCATCCATAAATTGAATTAAAGACAATATTGACTGCAATACTGTATTTTAGACCTTAACTACTAACTGTTTCTTCTTCTGTTACCGCTTCCTCAGTTTCCGGTTGTTCTAGTTTTTCTTCTAGAGGAATGTGTTTTGCGAAGTAAATAACTCTATCTTTCTTATCACTTTCATCAATATCAATTAACTTAACTCCTACTGTATTTCTTCCCTCAAGAGTTGATATTTTTGATACCTTAAATCTGTTCATGTGATTCTTTTGAGTCATTAAGGCTATTTCTTCATTTCCCCATACAGCAACACAGGCAACAAATTTGACTGGTTCTTTTTGTTTCTTTCCCTTTTTAACTACTTCTGAAGGCTTGGTAATTTTGTAAGCTATTTTTCCCTTTGCATTTCTTCTAGTTAGAGTGAAGGCACTTAACATATTCAACTTTCCTTTACCTACATTGCTAATAGTTAGTAACTTATCTCCTTCAAGACTTGAAGAGATAGAAATTAACTCTACTGCATCTTTCACTTTTTGTCCTTCCACTATTCTTTCTAAATTAATTCCCTTGACTCCTCTAGAGTCTCTACTATAGGTTCTCAGTGTAGATGCCTTGAATCTAACTACCTTTGCATCTGAAGAAGCTAGTATTACCTCAGAGTCATCTTTGATTTTTATAACTCCCTTTAATTCATCGCCACTGTCTAGCTTGATAGCTCTCTTTCCCTTTCTTGTAACAGTTGTAAAGTTATTTTTTATTCTTATCTTTCCATCTGGTCTTTCTATTTTTTCACTACTTAATCTGGTTTTCTTAACTCTTCCTTTCTTGGTTGCAAAAAGTAGATATAAATCTTGTTCATAGTCTTCAGGTTTAATGGCCATTATCTTAATAACCTTTTCATCTGGTTGGAATAAAGAGTCTTTATATCCCAATAAGTTTTTTATTGCTAATGGCTTATTGGTTCACTTATTAGAGTTACTGATCTTGATGTCATAGCCCTTAACCTTGTATACCTTTCCAACGTTGGTAAATAAGAAGAGATCATCGTGAGAAGAAGCAATTAATAGATCAGAAACAAAGTCTTTAGCTGGATAGTTTCCTACATCAAACCCTTTAGTTCCCCTGTCTCTTAACTTAATTCCTTCCAGAGGTAATGCAGAAATGTAATTCATTTGACTAGCACTAATTACTAATGTTTCCTTAGGAATTAGATCTAGTTCTGATAATGAAAATCCCTTAGAGAAATCAATTTCAGATCTTCTTTGATCATCAACATATTCTTTCATGATTTCCATTAATTGTTCCTTAATTACTTGGTTTTGCAACTCTCTACTTGCTAATCTTTCTTCGTGTTGGATTCTGAATTGAATCTTTTCCTCTAACTCATCTACTAGTTTTTGAAACTCAATTCTCTTAAGTTGTCTCAGTGGAAGATCAAAAATATCTTTGATCTGAATATCAGAAAGAGAATACTTTTCTTTAATTAATTTTTCTGGCTCTTCTTCCTGAGTGATAATATCTATTGCTTCTTTTAAGTCTGTAACTATTATCTTTCTACCTTCTAATAAGTGAATTCTTGCTCTTAACTTCTCTAGATTAAATTGAGTTCTTCTAACTAATATCTCTAGTTGATATTCAAGATATTCCCTTAGTATTGGAATAATTCCAAGAGTTTTAGGTACTCTTTTACCTTCTTCTCCGACACTTAATACTGTTAAGTTAGCTGCATAAGCTTGTTGCAGTTGTGTGTGCTTATATAGGTTGTTAAGTATTGTTTCTAGAGGAGCTCCTTGTCTGCACTCGATTACTAATCTAATTCCCTCCTTTAAGTTAGATTCATCTCTGATATTCTTGATAAATCTTTGTAATAAAGGAATTACTAAGAAAGTAGGATTCTTTTCATCACTAGCTAATTGAGCTATTCTCTTTATTAGCCTATTTTTCTTAACTCCATAAGGTATTTCAGTAAAGACAATCTGGTGTTTGTCTTCTTCTAGTATTGCTCTAGCTCTTATTCTGAAAGATCCTCTACCTGTTAATAGATATTTTTGAACTCCTTTGTAACCGAGTATTAAACCTCCTGTTGGAAAGTCTGGTCCCTTCATTATCTCTAACATCTTTGCTTCAGGTTCTTCTGGCTCATCCAAAAGAGTTATTGCCATTTCACATACTTCCTTTAGATTGTGAGAAGGAATCTTAGAGGCCATTCCAACTGCAATACCATCTCCTCCATTAAGAAGAATGGAGGGTGCAACAATAGGTAAGATAGATGGTTCTTCTTTGGAACCATCATAGTTAGGTACAAAATCAACAGGATCTTCCTTGATTCCTTCTAGGAACTTTTCACCCAGTTTGCTCATTTTGACCTCCGTGTAACGCATAGCCGCTGGAGAGTCTCCATCAATAGAACCAAAGTTTCCTTGCCCTTCTAGTAGTGGATATCTCATGCTGAAGTCTTGAGCTAATCTCACTAAAGCACCGTAGATAGAGCTGTCACCGTGGGGGTGATAACCCCCCATTACAGCACCAACTAGGGTAGCTGACTTTCTGAATCTAGTATCACTGAACATTTTTTCTTCATAGGCAGAGTAAAGAATTCTTCTGTGTACTGGTTTAAGTCCATCTCTTAGATCTGGTAAAGCTCTGGAGGTAATAACAGAAAGAGAATAGTCAAGGAATGACTGCTCTGCTTCTGATACTATGTTTTGATCCTTTACCTGAGAGTCTGCTAAAGCTCCTACGAGCTTTTCTAGATTGCTTGAAAGCTTTGCGCTCAACTAAACGTCTAGTGTTGCTTTATAGTAATTCTTTTCTATAAATTCTCTTCTTGGTTTTACATTGTTGCTCATTAACTTCTTAATTGCTACATCCGTTTCCACTGCATCTCTTCTAGAGATTTGTAGGAAAGTTCTAGTTTTAGGATCCATAGTAGTTTCTCAAAGTTGTGAAGGGGACATCTCTCCTAACCCTTTGAATCTATTGATTTCAAAAGCTTTAGACTTATTTCTTTCTTGTTCAAACTTTTCTCTCTCCCTGTCATCAAATAAGTAAATGGTTTCTTTTTTGGAGGATGCTCTGTACAGTGGAGGTTGTGCTATGTAAACATGACCATTCTCTATCAAAGGAGTCATGTATTTATGGAAGAAAGTAAGAAGTAAAACTCTAATGTGTGCTCCGTCTACATCAGCGTCAGTCATTAAGACTATCTTGTTGTACTTTAGTTTCTTGATATCAAATTTTTCACCAAAAGAACAACCTACTGCTGTAACTAGATTTCTTACCTCCATATTCTTCTCTACATCTGCTTTTTTCTCTACATTGACTAACTTACCTTTAATAGGTAAGATAGCTTGAAACTCTCTATTTCTAGCGCTCTTAGCAGAACCTCCTGCGGAGTCACCCTCTACTATATAAAGCTCTGAGAACTCTGGATCCTTTATAGTACAGTCTGCTAATTTACCTGCAAAGTCTAATAAGCTTTCTCTTTGAATTTCCTTATCTAAAGAGTTAATTCTTTCTCTTTGTAGTCTCTTCTTGTATTCACCTTCCACATGAGTAAGAATGGCTTGCATTGCTTCCACATCATCTTGGAAGTAAAGATGAAATCAATTATCCACTTCTTCTTTGATCTTTTTCTTTATTTCTTGGTTGATAAGAGTCTCTTTGGTTTGACCTTTGTAGACAGGATCTGTGTAGTAAAGAGAAATAATGGCTGTTAAGCCATTAGTTACATCCTCTTTTCTAAGTTCATATTTGTCCTTCACCATCTTATGCTCAAAGGCATATTCTCTAATACATTCAAGTATTCCATCTCTTACCGCTTCTAGGTGAGTACCTCCTAAAGAAGTAGGAATGTTATTACAGAAGCTATAGATTACTGGAGCTTCTCTCTCTGAAACATATTGAAAAGAGAAAGAAAGCTTTAGTAAGTTCTTTATTTCTTCATTTCTTGTTTTTCTAAGTACTTCTGTCTCTTCAATCTCCATATTTTTGATTGGATTAATGGTTTGTAGTCCTGCATTAATCTTTTCTACTCAGTCTTGTAGCCCTCCTTCTGATAGATAAGTTACTTTTTCTTGAGTTGGTTGATATTCAAGATTGAAGGTGATGTTTTTGTTTAGATAAGAAAGTCTTTCTAGTCTATCTTTAATAATTTCAAGGTCATACTCTAAGTCTTCAAAGATCTGAAAGTCTGGTTGTCATCTTACTTTAGTTCCTGAAAGGGTTATATCTTCTAGGGGGCTAGATTCTGGTCCATAGTCTAGCTTTCCCCCTTCAATGAATTTGGTTTGATAGAACCTTCCTTCCCTCTTTACCTCTACTTCTAGGAAGGTGGATAAAGCATTAACACACTTAACCCCTACTCCGTGTAGTCCTCCTGACATCTTGTAACTAGAGTTATCAAACTTACCTCCTGCTCCGATGTAAGTAAAGATAGTAACTATATTAGAAAGTCCTGTTTTTTCATTAGTTCCTGTTGGTAGTCCTCTTCCGTTGTCTTCGACTGAAACTATGTGATCATCTTCGATAACTACATTTATTGTGTTAGCGAAGCCTGCTACAGCTTCGTCTACTGAGTTATCTAGAGCTTCTCAGATTAAATGGTGTAACCCTCCAATTCCTGTGTCTCCAATATACATACCAGGTCTCTTTCTAATGTGTTCATTTCAGTCAAGAACCTGAATTGCTTTGTTGTCATAGTTATTAGCTTGTTGAGTCATTAGGGTTACTTCTTAGAGGAGACTGGGACGTATTCTTTGAAGGTTGAGAAATCATATTGAACATTTGTTAATGGGATTGTGTTATGACAGCTGTTGCCGGCGCAGTGCGTTCATTGAAGATGGTACATTCGGTGAACAAGCTCCCTCAAGGTTGCTAGTTCTTCCGCCCGCTTCTTTTGTGTTTCGACTAAATCAGTTAGTAACTTGGTTATTGTTTCTTCAAAAGTAGTGTTTGACAAAGAAGTAATTAGTAATTTATATACCTAAACTAAATTGGTTGTATTAAAAGGCTTTTTTAATGCCTTGCTTATTAATTTATATTAAATAGAACATGCTTATCTAGCTGTTATCGAAAGCTTTAAAATTTAAATTAAGTAATATCTTAATTTTTTAGCTACTAACAAATGCCCCCCCCCGGCGCATTTAAAGGATTAATTTTTTTAGGTAGCATACTCGCCCCTGCTCTATTCGCTAGCGTCCATCCAGAGCTAGCTAGGATAGTCTCAACAACTGGAAAGGTTACCGGTAAATGATGGGAAGAGGCTAGAGTTGGTCCTTGATTTAATGGATGAAGAATGAAACAAAGCTCCGCTTCAGCTCTTGGAGATATGTCTTATTCCTTTGAATATGTTGCGAGATTAAGTGGTACTGAAACCGCTACTAAAGGTGATAGAACAATGCAAAATGAAACAACAGATATGAAAGGAATTCAAGATGGAGAGCTGACTTTAATTGAGACTAGACGTAAGGATTGAGATAAAGGTAGGAGGGGTCAATTAATCAATAGAAAGCGAATTGAAGGGATAGTTGGAGGGTTTACTAGAAAGAAATTTTTCTTGATTGGGGCAGATAAGAATAAGGATGTTAAGTTCCAAGGATTAGTAAGTATTGTAGAGGGAAAACCAAATGGTACAAAAGGATGTTTAAAGGATGTGATGGAGGGAGACTTAAAGGGGAAGGGCGGTGATGTGGAGAAGTTAAGAAAAGAGTTTGGAAAGAGTGGTTTGTTTTGACTAAAGGGAGGATATATAAATGAGAAATTAACTTTAAATGGTCAAATTGTCTTCGGGAATTGCTCAAAAGAATTCTTTAAGAAAGGAGGAGATGTTGTGGTAGTCGAATAACTGAATGGAGGAAAAGACGGAAAACAACTTGGATTTCAAGAATTGAATATTAAAGGTGGAATGGATATTGCTGTAACTGTTGGTATGCAATATCGAAAAAGAAAAAAAGGAGATTACAAAACTATTATTGCTCCCGGAACTTTAGTGAAAAGAGACTTCGCGGGTGGAACAAACTTATGGGTCGGGTTGCAAGGCGATAGATAGGTAAGCAAAAGTGATAGTAGGAATCAAGATAGAGATCAAGAAGTAGTTATGTTACACGACTGAGAATCTAAAGAAACTAAATATACCAATGAAGACTTAACAAGAGGTAAAAGTGAAAAGGATGGTTTTGCTAAGAAAATCTCTCTAAAAGATGAGTGAAAATACTATCTCTGAGACCCTAGCTATACAAAGAAAAAAAAAGGAAAATTAAAAACCAAAGATGGTAAAGATTTACCTTTCAACATACAAATTGGAAAGTTTGTAACAACTAAACTTCTTAAATAAAACACTAGATTAGATCTAACTAAAACTAAAGAACCGCGAATATACTCACTCATCTAAGCTAGTTATTGCAATAAAACCCTAATTTTTTAAGTTTTTTTAGAATTTCATTTTTTAAAAAATCTTGATAACAATAACCGCTCTACAAAAGGCCTGTCTATCTATATATAAGAAATAACTAACTCTTCAATTCATTCACTTCGGTGGCCGAAAAGGTTACCGGTAGATGATGAGAAGAGGCTAGAGTTGGTCCTTGGTTTAGTGGATGAAGAATGAGAGAAGGTGCTGCTAAGGCAATTGGAACCATGTCTTATTCCTATGGATATGTTGCGAGAGTAAAGGGAAGTGAGACTGCCAGAAATGAGAATAGAACAGTTGAAAATAAAACAACTGAAGTTGGCACATTATTAGATGGAGAGCTGACTCTTATTGAAACTAAGTGAGGAGGAAATAGTAAAGGAAAACTAATTACTCATAAGGACAAAGAGGGAATAGTTGGTGGATTTACAAAGAAAAAGTTCATTCTAATCGGAACTGGAGAGGACCAACAAATTGAGTTTCAAGGATTAGTAAGTATTGTGGAAGGGGATTCTAATAGTAGTCAAGAATGTTTGCAACAGGTTAAGGAAAGTGATTTGGAAAGTGGAGCAGGAAATAAGGTAATGGCAAGTATGAAAGAAGTGTTTGGAGATAGTGGTTTGTTTCAGGATCCGAAAAAGACTTTATCTATGGCTGGTAGATTCATTTTTGGAAATTGCAATGACCAATTCTATAAAGACAAGAGAGAAAGGTCTAGCAAGATAACAGTTGTTGAGGAGTTAAAGAGTGGTGCGCAAGGGGCAAGAGTTGGTTTTCAAGAAATAAAAGTACCAGATGGTATGAGTATTGCCGTAGGTGTTGGAATTAAGAAACAAACTGGAGAACCAAAAGATATTATTGCACCAGGTATCTTGGTTAAAAACAAATTCACTGACGGAAGAACTCTTTGGGCTGGACTACAAGGAGATGGAAAAGTAATAAAAACTGACACAAAAAAGCAAGATAAAGGTCAAGGTACAGTGGTTCTACATGATTGAATATCTACAAACTCTAGCTATAAAGATGGAGACTTATGAAAAGATGAGAATTCTAAAGGCACGAAGGAAGGTTTTGCTAAAAAGATCTCTCTAAATGAAAAGTGACACTGATATCTCTGAGACCTTCACTTTTCTCTTGTAGTAATTAATATCGGCTATTCTTCTCGAATTAGTCGGCGCGAATAAATTTAAAAATTTAGAAATTCAAGATGGAGAGCTGACTTTAATTGAGACTAGACGTAAGGATTGAGATAAAGGTAGGAGGGGTCAATTAATCAATAGAAAGCGAATTGAAGGGATAGTTGGAGGGTTTACTAGAAAGAAATTTTTCTTGATTGGGGCAGATAAGAATAAGGATGTTAAGTTCCAAGGATTAGTAAGTATTGTAGAGGGAAAACCAAATGGTACAAAAGAATGTTTAAAGGATGTGATGGAGGGAGACTTGAAGGGGAAGAGCGGTGATGTGGAGAAGTTAAGAAAAGAGTTTGGAAAGAGTGGTTTGTTTTGGCCAAAGGGAGGATATATGAGTGAGAAATTAACTTTAAATGGTCAAATTGTCTTCGGGAATTGCTCAAAAGAATTCTTTAAGAAAGGAGGAGATGTTGTGGTAGTCGAACAACTGAAAGAAGGAAAAGACGGAGAACAACTTGGATTTCAAGAATTGAATATTAAAGGTGGAATGGATATTGCTGTAACTGTTGGTATGCAATATCGAAAAGGAGAAAGAGGAAATTACAAAACTATTATTGCTCCCGGAGCTTTAGTGAAAAGAGACTTCGCGGGTGGAACAAACTTATGGGTCGGGCTGCAAGGCGATGGAAAGGTAAGCAAGAGTGATAGTAGGAATCAAGATAGAGGTCAAGGGGTAGTTATGTTACACGACTGAGAATCTAAAGAAACTAAATATACCGATGAAGACTTAACGAGAGGTGAAAGTGAAAAAGATGGTTTTGCTAAGAAAATCTCTCTAAAAGATGAGTGAAAATACTATCTCTGAGACCCTAACTTCTTCTTTAAGTTTTCAAGAAAAATAAAGTGGCGAGAAGAAAAAAATTTTTTTAACAGCTATACCAAGAAGAAATTCCTTCTCATTGGTGTCGGAAATGAAAGTAATCAAGTTGAGTTTCAAGGATTAGTAACTATTGTTGATGGTTCGCGAGGAGTTAGTTGAAAGTGTTTGAGTGATGTCAAAGAAGGTCAGTTGAAGAACAATAAGAGTGATGTGGACAAATTAAGAAAAAAGTTTGGGGAGACTGGTTTGTTTTGGCCGAACAATAATAATGGAAGGTTATCTTTAGGTGGACAGATAGTCTTTGGTAATTGCCATAAAGAGTTCTATAAGCGTGGGGGTGAAATGGTTGTTGTCGATCAATTAAAAGAAGGAACAAGTGACAAACAATTAGGATACCAAAAGCTAGAAATTCCTGGTGGAATGAGTATTGCATTAACTGTGGGGATGAAAATGAAAGAAGGAGGGAAAGAGATTATTGCTCCAGGAGTCTTAGTTAAACATGATTACAGCAATGGAAAAGGAAGAACTCTTTGGGCTGGACTACAGGGCAATGGAAAAGTAATTAAGAAGGGAAGTGGAAGAGAAAATGAGCCTGGTCAAGGTAACATCGTAATTCACGACTGATTCTCCACAAGCTCACAAGATAACCCTCAAAACCTATATAAAAAAGAGGGGTCTGAAGATCCGAAGGAAGGAGTTGCTAAGAAAATCCCTCTAAATGAAAAATGACACTGATATCTCTGAGACCCTAGCTATACAAAGATAGAAAAAGGAAAACTAAAAACCAAAGATGGTAAAGATTTACCTTTCAACATACAAATTGGAAAGTTTGTAGAAACTCAATTAATTAAATGTTTACTTTTTAACTCTCTTATCACTTCTTATCTAGTGTTCCTTCACCTATACACACTTAAAATCCTTAGAAATTACCATAAACTGATCTCTTCTCTAAGAGTTGATCAGTGTTCCAACTTTAAGTAAAGGATTAGTTACTTTAGGTAGTTTTGGCGGCCCCTCTTTTTTCTTTGGTTCTAATCACTTAACACTCGGGGGGGGGCAATTAGATAGAGAGATAGAAATTGTTTCTAAATTTGAAGGTACTAACTGAAAAGATGGTGTAATTACTCCTGTTTTTGATTCTTGATGATTGAGTGGTGGATTTAAAAACCCAGTAAGTTATTCATATAGCTATATAGCTAGAGCTAAAGGTACAGATTATTCAGAAAAAACTAAATTCTCCAAGAAAACTAAAAGAAGTACTTCATTATCAGATTGAGAAATTAGATTAGTAGAAAGAGTAGGTTCGCTGCAGACCAGCACTACTGGAGATAGTGAATCGAGAAAGAAGTCCTCTCCACACCGACATCTTGGTGGTTTAACTCCTAAGAAATTCTTTCTAATGGGTGTTAATAGAACTAGTAATGAAGTTGAAATGACTGGTTTAGTTAGCTTGGTGAAAAATAAACACAATGGAATTAAACAAAATTGCAATCAAAAAGAAGAGAAAGACAATGCAATACAAAAGGGGTTCTGCGATAATGTCTTTTTCAAGGCATATTATCTAGGGGAGAACAAGCCAGGTTTTATTGAAGCTGAATTAAAAAATGATAAAAATGTACGGGTTGGGGTGTTAGGTATTAAAGATGCTTCTGGGACAATGAGTGTTACTTTTGGTGCGGGAAAATTGAATAGTAATCCAACAAGATGATCAAGAAGTGCCCCAATGAGAGTAAGAGTTAAAGACAAGGATCAAAACCTCTACACGGGTCAAAAGGGGAGTAATAACAGACCTTATGTTGTTGTTCATGATTTGATGTTCGCAAAAGGAGTGTTAAAGGGGAAGTGAAAAGATGCTGATGATGGCTCCAAGAGCATAATACAGCTGGGAATGACAGATAGTGAAAGTAGTCCTTATGCTCTGGCAAATGAGTCAAAAGGTTCCACAATCCCTCTAAGCAGAAACAGACAATACTATCTCTGAGATCCTTACTATACAGAGATAAAAGATGGAACATTAAAGACTAAAGATGGTCACAAATTACCTTGAAATGTAAATTTCTCTCTTCCCTACACCATCAGCCTAGTTAAATAAACCACTTCTAATTCAGCTTCAAGAAAGGCCCTTTTTAGATCAATAGTGTAAAAACACTTTTCGAGGGGCTACAAATGCCCCCCCCGGAGTATTTAAAGGATTAATTTTTTTAGGTAGCATACTCTCCCCCGTTCTATTCGCTAACGTCCATCCCGAGCTAGCTAGGATAGTCTCAACAACTGGAAAGGTTACCGGTAAATGATGAGAAGAGGCTAGAGTTGGTCCTTGATTTAATGGTTGGCGAATGAAGCAAAGCTCCGCTTCTGCTCTTGGAGATATGTCTTATTCCTATGGATATGTTGCGAGATTAAGTGGTACTGAGACTGCTACTTCAGGGGATAGAACAATACAGAATGAAACGATTGATATGAAGGGAATTCAAGATGGAGAGCTGACTTTAATTGAGACTCGATTAAAGACACAAGAAGGAGGTAAAAGAGGTCATCTAGTGGGCAAAAATGGAATAGAAGGAGTTGTAGGTGGCTATACCAAGAAGAAATTTCTTCTCATTGGGGCTGATAACAACAAAGAAGTTAAGTTTCAAGGGTTAGTAAGTATTGTAGAAGGGCAACCTAATGGTAATAAGAAATGTCTAAAAGATGTGATGGAAGGAGACTTGAAGAAGAAAAGTGGTGATGTGCAAAAGTTGAGAGATAAGTTTGGAGACAGTGGTTTGTTTTGACCGAAAAATCAGAGAAATGGAACATTATCTTTAGGTGGACAGATAGTCTTTGGGAATTGCCTTAAAGAGTTCTATAGGGAAAGAGGGGATATTGAAGTAGTTGGTCAATTAAAAGAGGGAGCTAGTGGTAGTCAACTAGGATTCCAAGAATTAAATATTGAAGGTGGAATGAGCATTGCATTAACTGTGGGGATGAAAAAGACAGATGGTAAGGGTGGAAGAAAAGAAGAAGAAATTATTGCTCCAGGAGTCTTAGTCAAAAACGTATTCACAAACGGAAGAACTCTTTGGACTGGACTACAAAAAGATGGAAAAGTTATTAAGAGGGGAAGGAAAAACACAAATGAGCTCGGTCAAGGTACAGTAGTTCTACATGATTGGATATCTACAGACTCCAAATATACCGATGAAGACTTAACGAGAGGTGAAAGTGAAAAAGATGGTTTTGCTAAGAAAATCCCTCTAAAAGATGAGTGAAATTGATATCTCTGAGACCCTAGCTATACAAAGATAGAAAAAAGAAAACTAAAAACCAAGACCTTACTTAAACTTTCTGAACACCTATTAATCTTGCTAAAAATAATTCTTGATTACAAATTATGTATTTATTTCTCTAACTGTTTCTTACACACAATCCCTTTGTATCTAGAAAAGAAATAAAGAGAGTTAACTAATCCTTGTTCACTATAACCTGACTTTCTTGCAGAAGGGAAAGGTAATATATCAGGACTTCTAGATGGAGCCATATTCAGGTGTATTCTACTTACATCAAAATGATGAGCTAGTCCTGAAGCTCTCTCTATATTCTCACAAAATATAGAAGCTTGCAGCCCATAACCTAATTCATTTACCTTTTGAATAGTTCCTTCTATATCCTGAACAACAATAATACCTAATATAGGTCCAAAGGCTTCTTCTTTTGCTAGTAAGTTCTCAAAACTAACTCCCTTAAAGACTATATTGGGCACAATATTATCCTTTAATTGCTCTCAATTAACCTCAGGAGTTAATAGTTCTGCTCCACTACTTAAACAATCTTCATACATTTCCTTTATTCTCTGAATGGCCTTTTGACTATTCAAAGACATCTGAGAGGTTTTAACTATCTCTAGCTCTGCAACTAAATCCTCAAAGAATTGTTCAGTGGCCACTTCCTCTACACAAACTAATTGAATAGAGGTACATCTTTGTCCGCTTAAGTTAAACGAGCCTTTAATGATTTCTTTAATGGTTTCTGAACCATAATCTTCAAGCACCAAGGCCACATTTAAAGCACTTAACTCTAAAGATTTTGGAGGATAAGGTACTGCTCTTGAAAGCTCTATTCCTGCCTCTCTCCCTCCGGTTACAGAAAGAGCGGCAATATTGGGCTTATGTTCTATTAAGTACTTTGATAAATCAGAACCTCTTCCAGTGTAGTAATTCAATACTCCTGGAGTTATTAAGTACTTATTGTCTAGTGATAGCTCATTAAATATCTTTGCCAGCTGTCATCCACATAAAGAGCCAGACATAGCACATTTAAGTACTACTGAATTGCCCATTAAGATTGCTGGAACAATCTTAGTAATTACAGTATTTACAGGATAGTTATATGGAGTAACTACCAATGCCACTCCTAAAGGTACTCTATAAAATATTCCTTCTAGCTCATCAGACATTAAGGGATATCTCTCAGAGTTAAAGCACTTAGGATTCTGCATTAATCTATCAAAGGCATGTACAGTGTCAGTAATGTATTCAATACTTCTATCTATCTCTTCTTGAGCTTCCTTCTCAGACTTTCCAGTCTCTATTCTTATTAGGTGAACTAATAATCTAGAACTTATCTTGATCTTTGAGGCAAATAAAAAGATATATTGCTCTCTGGTTTTGTAATCTAGTTGTTTTCACTTCTCAAAAGCTTGTTCAGCAGTCTCAAATATTAATCTCTTATGTTCTTCACTTAATACAGGTATTGTTCCTATACACTCTCCTGTTACTGGAGAATAGAGTTTCTCTTCTGGAAGTCTTAAAGATACAGGCTCTCCATTTATATAGCTACTAGCTTTATACATTAGATCTTTATTCTCGCATTCAAAGATCTAATAGGTATAGAGCAGATAAAACAATTTTTATCTATTTGTCTCGCCACCTTGGTTAATTCTTGTAGCTCTATTAATAAACAAATGAACTCTAGTTGAGATTGAGATCTAAGACTATAGCTTCCAAAAGAAGGAACTATTGTAAAGCTATGTGGAAACTTCTTTTCTATTAGTTCATTTCTTATTTCTAAGAACTTATTAGTAAAGATCTTTACATTAATGAACTTGAATCTAGGATAGAAAACATTGAATATAAATCTTCTAGTAAACAAAGAGATTAATAATGCAAAGAAAAGTGGAGAGAAAAAATTAGAGATTAGTTTTGTTGCTCCATTAGCTCCTCCTCCTGCCCCATTCCCCTTTACCGCTCAAGGAATATAGCTACCTGTTATATAGGCAAAGGTCAGAAAGGCTAAGCTAGTGTAAAAGATCAACTTATTAGATAGATAAGACTTAGATCTAAATAGGTAGAAGATAATTCAGTCAACTCCACCCCCACAACCTCCTAGTGCATACAACAAAGAAGTAATTAGAGAGTTAAGAATAGCAAACACTATTGCATATATAAATAAGAGAATGATTCCATTGGTAACTGTAGATTTAGCGACTTCTGTTTTAGTTGCCTCTTCTCAAGTTAAGAATTTGATAGCTTTTTGTGTTGTTTCTTGACCACCATTGAATGGGTCGGAAAATAAATAAAACTTCTCCAAACCTGCACCGCCAGGTAACTTCGCCAACCCAACCCCCGTAAGAGAAGAAACAACCATAAATAACACACTTAATCCAGTCATCTCCTTCCCCACAACCTTGTAAACACTTAAAGCGAAAAACAAGTTAATGATTGAGTTAAAGACCCAGAAAAGAATTAAGTAAATGATTTTGATGTGTTCTGGGCCATTGTTTTCTTGTCCATTCCCAGTAACTCCCTTAACACATCTACCTATAGCCTGTCAAACAGCAAGTAATCCAGGATTATATATAGCTACTTTTTCAACAAAGAAGAAATTAAGACAACCAGAACAAAAACCTAAAAAAAGTACTAAAGCAATTTTTATCTTTTGATTCTTAAGAGATCAAACTCTCTGAAAAGACAATCAACCTATAGTCTTAAAAGAGAGCTTTCTTGGGTCTTCTAATGCGATTGGATAGGGATTCGGATAGTTCAGATTAAAGGAAGACATCCCAAATTATCTGAAAATTGTATTCAAATAGAATTTACAATCAAACTGAGACTCATATGGTCTCTTTGGAGGCCAAATGGTATTGCATTGTGAACTCTTAAAGGCCATATAGCTCAGTGGTAGAGCAAACGGCTGTTAACCGTTTGGTCGCAGGTTCGATCCCTGCTGTGGCCGCCAATTTAAGGTCTGTTGGTGAAGTGATTAACACACATGCCTTTCACGCATGCATGCATGGGTTTGAATCCCATACAGATCGCCAAAGGGTTGTTAGCTCAGTGGGAGAGCAACTGCCTTACAAGCAGTAGGTCAGGGGTTCGAATCCCTTACAACCCACCAAAGCCGGATTAGCTTAGTGGTAAAAGCGGTCGACTTGTAATCGATTGAGATGGGTTAGAATCCTGTATTCGGCACCAATTGCGTTTATGGCGGAATTGGCAGACGCGCTAGCCTTAGGAGCTAGTATCTTAGAAAGATGTGTGGGTTCGATCCCCTCTAAACGCACCATTTTATTTAGAAACAAAAAACTTTCCTACCTCTTGATCTAGTTGGAACTGAATAGTTCCAGTAGGACCATATCTGTTTTTACCTATTTTTAGAGAGATCTCAGAAGAATGGTGTTGTTCTTCCTCTCCAATCATCATTTCCTCTTCTTCATCTAATTCTTTATTTTTCTTAGAGGAAGATTGATAAAGAAAGATAACTATATCCGCATCTTGTTCAATAGATCCAGAGTCTCTTAAGTCAGAGAGTTCTGGTATTTTATCTGCTCCTTTTCTTTCCTCTAACTTTCTATTTAGTTGCGAGAGTGAAAGAATACATATATTTAGCTCAATAGAGAGAATCTTTAGTTGTCTAGAAATTAAGCTAATTTTTTGATTAGGATTTCAATTATTTAACTCTTTCTCTAAAGGTAAGTTAATTAGCTGTAGATAGTCAATAATTACTAGCTTTAGCAGATATTTACGCGCTCATAACTTAATGGTTGCAATGATATTTCCTAAGGTGATATTGGCATCATCGCAGAATAATAGGTTTGCCTCAGAGATTTTTTTCTTAGAGCTCTCTATTATGTCTAAATCTAGCTCTTGTACTTTCTTCCCTTCTGAAAGTCTTTGGAGGGTATACAGCTTTGTTTTAGACTCAATAGCTATTAATTTCTCTATGATGATCTCATTAGTCATCTCAAGCGAGAACACTCCTATGGCGATTTCTTTCTCAGTCTTAAAGGGTGGTGTGATTCTGTGCAAGTTGTTATTTATAAGATTCAGGGCAAAAGTTGTCTTGCCCACTCCAGGTCTAGAAGCAATAACAACTAATTGACCAGGCTTCAAACCTTTTATCTTGTCATCTAAGGGTTGATAGCCAGTAGTTAAATAGCATGCGGTTTCACTTGATTGACTACTAACAACTAAGTTGTCATAAGACTTAATTACTTCTTTTGCATTTAGAAAGTTAATCTTTCTGTTTTTGAGTGTGATCTCTAAGAAAGATTTCTCTCACTTAGCAATTAAGTCATTTATGATATCTACATTTCATCTAGTATTAATAATTTCTCGAGAAAGGCTATCTAGCTCTCTTTTGATTCAGTTATTTCTTAGTATCTCTAGATATTTTCTGAAGTTGAAGTAACTAGCCCTTCTAGGTAAGTTAGTTAGATAGTCAGAGCAATCATTTATAAAGCTTTGATTGAATTTGTTATTGCTCTTAAGGGCTTCTAGTATGAGAATGGGATCAAAGATTCCATTTTTAGTCTCTAAAGTTAAAAGAGCTTGAAATATCTGTCTAGGTATTTTGTTAGGGAAGAACTCTGGAGGAACAGCTTCTATCTCCGAGAAATTAATTACCTCTAGATAGTTGTAGATATAGGAAGATAAGACTGCTTTCTCAACTCTAGCTATATCTCAATCAGTGAGGGATTTCTTAGAACTCTCTTCCTCCTGCACGGGGGAAGAAAGTATTAACTAAGAAAGTCTATTCAGCCACAAATGGTAGTAAACCAATATATCTAGCTCTCTTAATTGCTTTAGTTAATTGGTGTTGATGCTTAAGACAATTACCTGAGATCTTGTGAATCAATATCTTGTTGTATCTCTTTAGATAGTTTTGAAGGAACTCAACTTCTTTGTAGTCAATTAATAGCTTTCCTTGTCTACAGATTCAACAAGGTTTCTTAAATTTATGCTTTCTATTTCTTTGAGTGTGAGCTTCTTTAGGTTTTTGAGAAGTTTGAAATTGTGTTTCTGTGCTGACAGCTGTTGTATTCTCTACTTGATTATCTGACACTATTCCCCGGCCTCTTTTTTCATATTGTAAATATCTTCTAGATCCAGCTCTCACTCAGCTGTAGCCGCCTTTACTTCTGTTGGAATCACCTCCACTGAACTAGAAATATTGTTATCTACCAAGGTTTCTTCTTGCTTCTTTAGTAAATATTTATCATCTGAATGACTCTCAGACATTATATTTGCCGAGTCAAAAGACTTATTTAGTCTTTGATACAGCATCTCTATTTTTTCTACATGAAGATCTACTCTCTTAATAACTCTACCTTCTATATTGGTATAGTTATTGGTTAATAGAGTGAACTCAATAAATACACTATCTCCTTTCTTTAGATATCTAGAGATATATTGAGCTCTCTTTCCTCAAGCAATGCAGTTATAGTAGTGAGTCTTAGCTGTTTGATTGGCTCTTGTGTAGTTTTCGTTACAGGCTATTGAGAATCTAGAGTAATCTAAAGAGCTACTTGTCATCCCGGGAATTGGATCGGCTGTAAAGTTCCCAATCAAATACCCTTTAGGAAGCATAGCACAAACAAGAACTAAACAGGCTTAGTAGTTCCAAGTCTAAAACCAGTTCTTTGCTTTCTAGCTTTGAACTCTTGATACTTTTGAGCTCTTCTCTCTGCAGCTTGTATTTTCTTAGGGTTAACACTGGCTCTATATCCATAATTCTTCTCTATATTAATAATCAAATGTCTCAATATCTTTGGATTAAGGTTCGATAAAGTATTAAATCTCTCTAACTTCTCAGACTCTGAGGTATAAAAGTTTATTAGATATCTGTGAGCTTCTGTTTTGTGCTTTATTGGATAAGCTAACTTATCAGATCAAGTAACAGTCTCGCTGTAATCTTCTTCTCCTCTAAATAGTTCTAATAAAGGACTTACTTCTTGTTCTGACTCCTCTTCTGAACAACTGGGATCAACCAAAAACATAATTTCATATTTAGGCAAAACTAATTAAAAATGGCGTAGCAAGAAGGACTCGAACCTACAACCGCAAACTTAGAAGGTTTGTGCTCTATCCAGATTGAGCTATTGCTACAAATTTACCTTCTTAAACTATTATATTTTTCTTATTTTTGACTACTTTAGATAGTCAAATATATTAGTTCAATCTCCTTGTTTAGTCAAAATATTTTGACCTATTTCTTCTGCTTTCTTCTTAGTTTGCTCTCACTTATTAAGTAATCTATTAAGTTCTTCCACCTTTCTCCCAGAACCTCTAACTATTCTCGCTCTTCTACTACTTTCAGCCTTAATAACCTTAGGGTTTTGTTTTTCATAGGGAGTCATTGACTGTATTAAGACTTCTCACTTAGCGAACTCTTCTTCTACAGCTGAAGATTGACTTAAGAGTTTCTCAGTTAAGTTATTTAAGCTAGGAAACATCTTCAAGAGACTACCAATAGAACCAAACTTCTTAACCTCTTTTAGTTGCAAAATTAAGTCTTCTAGGTCAAACTTACCCTTTAAGAACTTATAGATTGATTTCTCAGCTTGATTAGTATCTATCTCCTTCTCTTCAATCTTTTCAGCAAGAGTTTGTACATCTCCCTCTCCTAATAGTTTTGAAACTATTCTGTCTGGATAGAAGACAATTAAATCTTCTATTCCCTCCCCTTCCCCCAAGAACTTAATAGGTAGTTTGTAGAAATAGTGAGCAGATAAAGCTGCTCCCAGTGGAGACATTGAGTCAGACTTAGTCACTATCAAGCTATCTACTGTAATACTCTCACAGAATAACTTAACTATCTCTAGAGACTCTTGTCCAGCTAAAGCATCCAACACTAAGATAGTTTCAGTTGGATTAACTAAAGAGCTTAATTTCTTTAGATAACTCAATCCTTCTATATCTTTAGGAATTACCCCTCCACTGTCATAAAGTATTGAGTTAACTTCTCTATTCTTTAGTTCTTCCTCAAATTCTTGTAACTCTTCTAATTCTTTAATAAAGTGACTCTTAACACCTAAGGGAGTTACTAGTTGTTGTAGTTGTTCAAAAGCTGCAGCTCTGTTTGCATCTAAGCTAACTGTTTCAATGCTCTCTATTCCCTTTTTAGTCTTGAGATAGTAAGCTAACTTAGCTACAGTAGTTGTCTTTCCCGCTCCATTAGTACCTATTAAGAGAAACTTATCTCTTCCTTTTTTTCTTAGCTTTAGGGGCTCTGCCTCCTCTCCCAAAGAGTTAATTAACTTATCTTTAATCTTTTGATAGAGCTCTAATTGAACTTCTTCCTTTCCCATAAATAATCTCTTTTCTTCCCTTAAGTTATCTTGAATTTCCTTAAAGAATTGTTCTGTTACTTCATAGTTCACATCTGCCTTAATAAATTCATTCTTTAGCTCCTCAAAGATTAGTTCCATCTCCTTTTCTCCTATTACTCTAGCTAGAAAGTTATGTTTAATCTTTCTTGCTAATGTCTTTTGAATGATCTTTGAAAGTAACAACATACTAGTTAATTAATTGATATATCCCAAACTCCTTCTCTCCTTTTCTAATTAAAAAATAAGAGTGTTGTACCAAAGAGCTATCTAATTTCTCTTTGTGATTAGTTAGTTTTTTACCAAAGCAAAAGATACATCTCTCTTGTTCAACTAATCTCTTAGATTCACTGTGAGAGTTTGATAGTCCTAATTGAATCAGAATACTAGAGAGATTCAAGGGCTCAGAAGAGATATAAGAAACAATCTCTTCTTGTAATAGTTCTAGTTCTTCTCTTTTTCACTTATAGTTTTCTGATTGTCTCTCAGAGTCAAATAGTCAGGTAGAAAGCAGTTGCACTCTCTCAAACTTCTCGGGAGAGTAGACCAAAGAGAATAATTCTCTAATAACCTTTTGCTTTAACTCTTGAGGAGAAGACTCTAACTCTTCTAGGGGAATAGAAAATACAAAATTAGCTAGTTGTTTTAGCTGTTGATCTGACAAATTTCAAAAGTATTGAAAGACCTTATATTCTGGACTTAACTTACTGTTTAGAAATAAAGCTCCTTTAGTACTCTTTCCAAACTTTGCTCCAGAGGAATCAGTTAAAAGGGGAATTGTAAAACCTCCTACAGTTAGACCTTCTTGTTTTCTTCTAATGAACTCAATTCCAGTAGTAATATTTCCTCATTGATCTTGACCCCCCAATTGAATACCTACATTGTGTTTCTTTGCTAAAGAATAGAAGTCAAAGGATTGAAGGGTTGGATAGAAGATATCTTTCATATTCAATGTCTCTTCTTGGAGTCTTAACTTAAGAAAGTCTTTTGCTAATAGAGTTGGGAGATTAAAGAGAGGTAATAACTCAGCTAAGAAGGAAATAGAAAAAGAAGAATAGAACTGAGAATTTAAGACTATCTCAGCTTCAGGCAGTAGTCTCTCAAGCTGAGACTTAATCTGTCTAAGATTGTCTTCTCTCTCTTCTTGAGTTAAAAATCTTCTTTCATCTGACTTTCAAGATGCATCTCCAATAGGTGTAGTGAAATCTCCCAGAATAATTACAGTCTTTATGTGATACTCTTGAGCTCTTCTGAGAATAGAAAGTAATAAATAATGACCTCAGTGTAAAGAGCTAGCAGTTAAATCAAATCCTACATAAATACCTAGCCCAGAGTCTAGGAGTTTCTCTAAGCCTTCTATGGGAGTAGAGTTGTAGATTACTCCTCTACTCTTAAGTTCTTTTAGAAAGTTACTTTTTTTGGAGAAAACTGTAGAGAGTCTAAGATTTTGTACTTAACTGTAATACCTCACCTCTAAGAGATTCATATATCTTAGATAAAGAACCCATTCCCTTAGAATAGACCTCTGTTACCTGTGAAAGTAATTTAGCTATGCTAATTACCTTTACATATTCTTTATTCTCTTGTAAAGGCACACTATCTGAAACTAATATCTCTGAGAATAAACCTTCCTGATAAGCAGAGTCAAATAACTTTCAAGCCTCTCCACTAAATAAACCATGAGTAGCGCAAATAGTAATAGACTCAGCTCCTAATTTCTTTAGTGTTCTAGTGGCTAGTATTACAGTCCCTCCGGTTCCAATAATGTCATCAAAGATTAAACAGTTTTTGTGTCCCACATCCCCATAAACAGTATGTTCATTAATCTCTCCTGTCTTAGATCTGATCTTTTCCATAATCACAATAGGAATAGAAAGTAAATTAGAGAGCATTCTTGCTCTCTTAGTTGCTCCAAAATCTGGAGAGACTATTACAAACTCTTGTAACTCTGTTCCATATCTCTTTATGAGATACTCTGCAAATAAAGGTACAGCATATAAGTGATCTATTGTGATATCAAAGAAACCTTCGATTTGATCACAGTGTAGATCTAAGGTTGTAATCTTATTTGCCCCTGAAACACTAATAAGGTTAGAGATTAATTTAGAGGTAATTGGAGCTCTTTCCGCTGTCTTTCTATCTTGTCTCGAGTAAGCCAAATAAGTAATTATTAGATTAATCTCTTTAGCTGCAGCTCTCTTAACTGCATCTATAGTAATTAATAATTTCATGAGATTGTCATTAACTGGATGAGAGAGACTGTGAAAAAGAAAGACTTTCTTCCCTCTTACAGAGACTTTAGGTTGAGCAAAGTATTCTCCGTCAGGAAAAGGAAATAAATTCAGTTCAGAAAACTTTAAATAAGTTTCTAAGTTCTTTCTAAGATTCTCAGAGATATTGATATAAAAGTAAAGACTCTCTGTAAAACTCATATAAATTATTTAATTCAGCTAAGTTCAATCTCAGAAGTCTAAATCTACTTCTCTAGGAGTTAGAGAATACAGAAGAGCAGGTACTTTAAGTAAATAAATTTCAAAGCAAATTTGAAATAAAGCTTCTGCTCTTTCTTTTTTAGTTGCTCTCTTCAATTAGGCTAGTAGTTGACATCACTTAGAGATGCTAGTGAAGATGTTAGGTAATACCTTATTTTTGTAACTACAGTCAGAAGGAGTAATTAAGTGACTATTCTTTAGTCTCTTTAAGAATAGTATCTTCATCTTCTCTCCTAACTCCTTGTCTTTGATTAAGATGGCACTCTCAAAGTTTAGATATAGAGATCTGTAATCTCAGTTGTATGTGCCGAAATAGACTATCTCATCATCTATTATGGTTACTTTTTCGTGATTAAAGCCTAGATACTCATAAATCTCTATATTCTTAGAAGAAAAGCTAGATAATAGTTTTCTGTGAACTCTTAAAACTTTATCTTTTAGATCAGCCTCTTTAGGTAAGATAATTTGAATTCTTACTCCTATCGAGCTAACAAATTTAAGAGCATTCAATATATCTTTTGGGGGATAGAAATAAGGAGTTGTAAATCTTATTATCTTCTTTGCTGAAAGTATTAAGTTCAATAAGTTAGTCTTAATAGGTCTTTCTTCTAGTAAGGGAGAAGAAGGAACTAACTGTAACTCTAGATTGCCTTTTTCTTGGTAGTTGAATCCAAAGTAATGTTGAGAGTCCATTAACATATCTCACTCTTTTTCTTCCTTCTTATTTGGTATTAAGCCTCAGTGGAATGCAAACAATATATTCAGTGAGTTAACTATCTCCCCTTCTAGCAAGATAGCTAGCTCTGAGGTAGGAAAGAACTTATCAGTTATATTGAAATACTCATCTGAGATATTGCAACTACCAAATAATGCATATTGGTTATCTACTACTAATAGTTTGTTGTGATTTCTGAAATTTCACCACAACTCATTATTTTTGGTAAATAAAGGATTGAATATCTTACATTTGATACCTAAAGCCTTAATTCTTTTCTTAGTTTTTTTAGTTATTTTGAAGTAATTTCCCCAGTGATCAATTATTAACTTAACCTCAACACCTTCTTGAATTTTCTGCGCTAAAAGTTCTAGTAAATAATTGAGTACATATCCCTCAGAGAAGATGTAGTACTCAATGTGTATAAACTTCTTAGCTTTCTTAATTAGTTGAACAATGCAAAAAAGAAAGTCTTTTGCATTCTCTATTACTTTCGCTGAATTACTTTGAGTTAAATGTCTATGACCAACTAAGTTGTTGTATTGAACTAATCTACTATAGTTAGGATCAGTTTCTTTAAGGGAATAAAGAACTAATCCTTCTTTAGCTCTATTAAAGGTTAGAAATTTCTTTTCATACTCTTGATATCTCCTTAAATCTTTAAGATAGTTACCTATTAAGTCACTGTTAACCTTATCCATTCAGAGTAAGAAGTAACCAATAGGATATAGGAAGGGAATAAAGACAAAAGAGGCGACATAAAAGATTAGATGTACATTGCTCTTATTGAAATTCCCAAATAATCTAAAGACTGTATAGGAACTTAAGAGATAGTTGCCTATTAGAGCTCCAAATAGTAAGCTAACTCCTTTTTCAGGCTTAGATAAAACGGGAAAGCTACCTAAAAAAAGAGCAAAAAAAAATACTGAAAGAAGTAAACCTCAGCGCTTAAAAGCTCTAAGAGAGCTTTTAGTTTCTAAGTGCCCAGTCGTACAGGATTAGCTGGATTGCTTCTTTAAATTTTCTATCATTCTAGACTTATAGGCTTCCACTCCGGGTTGATCAAAAGGATTTTGTTCAAACAAATAGGCAGAAAACATTGCTGTAAGGCACAAGAAGAAATATAGATAACCAAATGAAAAGGCTGTTCAGTCTTTTACACTAAGTAGCAATATATTTATATTTTTCAACTCTCTGTGTGCATTCACAGTACCTAAACAAGCAGCTCTATTCAGCTCTTTTAAATTGGTTCCTTTCAATCAATCTAACTTATCTTCATTTCCGAAAATACTTTCTTCAATCTTTAACTCTACTTTCTTTTCTTCATTCTTAACTCAAACTATTGTTTGAAAGAAAGAAGTATTCCCTTCTTGTAGCAGTTGACCTACAGAGTGAAGATCTGGAGTGAAATCTAGAATTACAGGCATTAAACCTTTGTTGTTCTTTCCTTCAGACTCGGCAAACAATTGTTTCATCTTGTGTAACACTCCATTAACTTGAGGATCATAGGCAATTAAGCATTCAGAGCTTAATTTCTTTTTCTCAAAGAAATGATGTCTATAAGCTGCATATTGAAATGGAGCATTAGTTACATATTCTAGGTGATAGTGATCTTCATAGCAAGCTTTAGCTCCTGCTATTAACTCTTCTCCTGAGATACCACTTAATATAGCTGGAACTAACCCTACAGGAGTTAAGGTGGAATATCTTCCCCCTATACTCTTTTCTATTCCAAAGATGTAGTAGTTATGTTTCTTAGAGAGCTCATAGAGAGAGCCAGAGCCATCAGTAGTAATAGAGATTATGTATTCAAAGTGTTGTTCTCTTTCCTTCTCAAACAATAACTCTCTTAGGAATCTAAAGGCTACTGCACTCTCTAGAGTACCTCCTGACTTAGAGATAACTACTATAGCAAACTTCTTATCTCTTAAGTAGTTAATTGTTTCTTCAAGGAATCTAGCAGAGAAATAAGGAACAAAGAGGAACTCAAAAGGTTTTTTAGTATTAGACTCTACAAACTCTAAACAAGCTTTACTTCCTAGATAGGAACCTCCAGTTCCTATTATTACTACAACCTCTACTTTGTTTTCAATTCACTTTTGTCTAATCTCTTTAGCCTTATCAAATATTCACTTGTGATCTTCAAATACCCAAGGAATTCAACCAATCATGTCTGAACCCTTAGCAGTCTTTAGTTGCAAAGCACTAAATATATCCTTTAACTTTTCTGAATATTGTTTCTTTATCTCCTCAACACTAACTGCTTTTAGGAAATTAGTCTTAAGAGCTACTGACATACTAACTAATAACTTCTACCAAAATAAACTAAACAATTAGCCACTTGACCACTAAATACACATCTGAAGTTAGTATTTAAGGGCAATCTCTCTTTAATACATCTAATAGAGAAATTATATTTTTGCCCTTTAAATCTAGTTTCATTCTCTATTTCATCTCTTCAAGGAGCTAATACAACCTTACCACTAGAGATTAACTTAACTAACTCTTGTCAGTCTCTAGTCTTAACTACAAAGTTAGAATTGTGTTCACTACTTCTATTTAATAGTTCTTTATTGTGTCTCTTTTTGTAACCATGTATTTCTTGCTTGAGGACAGAGAGCTTACAACTAAATTGACCTTTAAATACTCTAGACTTAAGAGTTACTTCAGATTGTTCTATCTCCTGCTTTCCAACTATTATTACTAGAGGAATTCCTAATTTCTCTAGTCTAAACATTGTCTTTCCTAAGGAGCTAGTAGTCTCGATAGTAAATCTATAACCACTTAACTCTTGTTTAAGAATAGAAAGATAGTTATCAGCGCCATACAGATCACTAAATACTACAACTACTATTTGTTCTTGTGCTAACTCTCAAGGCAAGACTAATCCAGATTCATCACTATGCATCTGAACTATTGAACCAATAAGTCTAGTGGAACAACCAGCAGATAGTTGCACTGGTACTAAAGTAGTTGTGTTATTAACTCAATACTTAATGTCTAAGAGGCTTGCGAAGAAAGAAGAGAGATAGTGAGAGGTTGTTAGTTGAAGTACTTGCCCATCCGGCAAGATACATTCATTGGTTAGAGTTTGCTCTGCTCCAGGAAATCTCTCTAGCTTAGTCTTCTCTCCTCCGAGATAACTAATGCAAAGTAACTTCTTTAATAATTTCTTATAGATTTCATCTATTAGAAGTAAATATTCTTTAGCTTCATCTTCTGAGATATGAATTGAATGTAACTCCTGTCAATAGAACTCTTTACTTCTAAAGAATAGCTTGGTATTCTTTTCTGCTCTATAAACTGAGGATCACTGATTTAAGAGAATAGGAAGTTTAGTCTTTCTCTCTTGTATTCTCTCTTTAAAAAAGTGAGTAAATAAAAGCTCACTTGTAGGTCTTAAGGCAATTACACTACTGAGATCATCTTTGTCAGAATGTAGTCTAATTATCTCACTGAGATCTAAAGTGTCTTGACTTTTCTGTTCTGCTACAAAGCCAGAATAAGGAATTAAGCTAGGGAATAAAACATTCTGAACCTTTAACTCAGAAAACTCTTTATTAATGAAGGATTGAATTTGTTCCCAGATGAAACAACCTCTTGGGTGAAGAAAGAAAGTTCCAGAAACTAATCCTGGACTAGCTAATCCTCCTTCTAGTAAAAGAGTCTCGTACTTAAGTGATTCTTTGTTCTCGACTGACTTACTAATAGTAGATACTCATAATTAATTCACCTTTAGTAACAGATTCTCCTTCTTTCTTATGTACCTTTACTTCTTTACCTTCCATATTTTCGTTTTGAACTAGTAAAGCAGAGATATCACTAGTTGCATTCTTTCTAATAACTTCTAGTGACATCTTGCAAAGAGGATCTTTTTCTTTTACTGGTAATCCTTGGGTTAATGGAGTAGTAAAGGCTTTTAATTCTGGAGCAATATTTACTGTATTGATTCCAAGGTGTAACATAACTGCTACTTGAGTATTAGGCTCTCTAACTATATAAGCGTGTTGGGTTTTGAATAGAACTTCTAGATTACCACTTAAAGGACATCAAACATCTTCATCTTCCTTTGGTTGTATTCCAACTCCAACTCCCATATAACCTTCTGAGAAACCTTCATCTGGAATATTCTTTTGATCAATAATAGCTCCAGTTAAAGGAGAATAGATCTTTATTTCACTCTTTGGTGCTTCTTCCTTTTTAGTAATTACCTTCTTACCACTAGCGAATTTATTAAGAAAATCAAATATTTGCTTCATTACAGTTCTTTCAAATTTTAAAACTCTTTTAGTTGTTCTGGTTTACATCTAAGAGTTTGATTTCTACCAAATAGGTTTATATCAACAGTTATTACCTTATTTTTTAGATCTATTTCCTTAACAACTCCCTTAGCTCCCATATCAGATAGATAGACAAAGTCATTAATTCTTAGTTTTCCTATTACTATGTCTTTTCTATCTTGAGTGATTGAAGAGTCATAGATATCTTCAAACTCTTCAACTGCCTCCACTTCTTCTCTTCCTTCCTCAGGATCATAGCCTAATCCCTCTTCTTCCCTTTCTACTGACTTTAGAGAAGGAATGCCACTCTTTACAAAGTTAGATACAGCTCCACTAATAACTTGATATCCTTTCTCCACAATATATTCACCTATAGATGGAGTTTTCTCTGAAGCCATACCTTTCATTCTCAGAATCTCTGCGTCAGAAACTATATTGGGGTTTGGATAGCCCAAGAAAGTAAGACCTAAAGATCATCTTTGAATCTGTTCAAATAACTCTGGATCTCCCAACATCTTGATAAAGATAAAACACTTAAATGGTCTAACAACCTTTAGTCTTATCTTTCTAAAGTAACCACTACCAGTCTTTACTCAAACAGAAGTCTTACTATTTCTGAATTCTGTTTTTGGTAGTTCTAGAGAATCTGGTGCATAGTCTTTTGATTCATCTACTACTGTTTCTTTAACTGAAAGTATTTCTAATACCTCTTCAGTTAACTTATGTTGTCTTACTTTATCTCAGAGTTGTTCTATTAGTCTATCTTCATTAGAAACATAAGTTCTTGCAGTAAATCAATTAATATCTTGACTCTCTTCTTTATCAGCTTCAAGTGCAATTAGATCATCTTCAAATTCATCAAAGTTACTCATAACTATCCACTCTGAAGACATTAAATTAGGTAATTAACCACATAAACAAGAATATTAGATAAAAGAAAGAAGTTAGTATTCCTGTAATTATCAATACAAAACAAGTTTCTCTAAATACTCTTTGACCACTCATTCACTGTATCCTATGAAAATTTTTAATAAATTCCTCTACAAAAGAAATAGATTTATTCTTAAAGTTTCTACAGTGCATTCTTAACCAAGAGTATTCCTCTTGATTAGTTCTTAACTCTACAGAATCCAACATTTCAGACGTATTTAATTAAATATATAATCAGGAAAGCTTAAAAGCTTACAAACTAAGCTTTTAATGCAGAATTAGTTTAGTGATAAAATACAACCTTGCCAAGGTTGAGTCGTGAGTTTGATTCTCATATTCTGCTCCATTAAATAATTGTTTAACTCTTGAATAAATTCATCAAGAAATACTTAGAGAATTATCTAGGAATCTGTAAGAGTTTATTAATGGGAAAAGCTATTGTTATTGAAACAGATACCTTAATAGCTTTAGCTGCCTTAGATAGTAAGGTGTTGTATCAAATGAAGAATAGACCTTTAAAAAAAAACTTATTACCTTCATTGGAAAGATGGAACAACTCTCTCCTAAATTACCAACTGATCTAAAGCTACTTCTAGAGAGATTCTGACCTGGACCTCTAACAGTTATTTATAAAGGTGGAGCTTACAGAATGCCAGCTAATCCAGTGCTCTTAAAGCTTTCAGAACACCTAGGACCTTTATATTCCACTAGTGCCAATATCTCTGGAGAAGAACCAATAAAGAGCCTACAAGAAGCAAAAATAGTTTTTAAGGATCATAAAGACAAATTTATGATTGTTAGATCTGGTTGTGTTAGCTCAGGTATTTTCTCTACTATATATGACTATGACAATAAAGAAATAATAAGAGAGGGAGAAATACCTAAATGAAAGATATTTAACTAAGTAGAGAAGAACTTCTTTCTATTTAATTCAATTCTTGCAGTCTTGCTTCCTATCTTAGAAATAGAGTTGTAAATATCTTCTAGTTCTAGACTTACCTTCTTTATTTCTAGTAAGATTATGTTTTTTTCTAAACACTCTCTTTGGAATAGTAAGAGATTCATCTTTCCATCAAAGGTACAAAAGATCACATTCTTTAGTAAGTTAACTGAATGAGTAGTTACATATTTAGGTAATAACTTCAAACAACTTTCATTATCAGAAGTAGAGATAATGTATCTATTCTTACTTTCTAGTAATAGGTTTTCCATAGAACCAGAGTAGTAAGTTCTACCTTCTATTAATAAAGTACAAGAATTGAAATAACTAGGTAAATCAGTTAGATCATGAGAAAACAATATTACTGATCTCTCTGAATCTTTGTACTTAATTAATAAATCTAAGAGTTCAATCTTTTCAGTATCTTGTAGTCCTAATAAGGATTGATCTAAAGCTAATATATTTGGATCAAATATCAAAGCTATTAGTAATTGAACCTTTCTAATTTCTAATAGAGTTAAGTCAATAATGAAACTCTTTCTCTTTTCCTCTAATCCAAAAGCTTTTAACTTAAGAGACATATAGTTTCTAATAGTACTTTCTTCAACTCCCATAAGTTGTAACTTAGTATGAATAACTTCTTCCATAGTGCTAAATAAGTCAAACTCATGTTCATAACTAACAAAACCACAAACCTTATTTATCTTTAAGATATCTCCCTTATAGTTCTGAGAGTTAAATAAAATCTCTCCTTCGTATTCTTCTTTACCAGCTATACAGTTGAATAAAGTAGTCTTTCCTGAAGAATAAGCACCAACAACTATATGAAAGTCACCAAAGAAAACTTTTAGTGAAACATTAACTAAAGTAGCAATATTTTTATTTCCATAGTACTTAGTTAGGTTATTGATTTCTAGAGCTGGGAAGTTATATTCAAATACTCCACTTTTAGATAGTTTTTTAAAGAAATTAAAAGAGTTATCACTTACATCTAGTATCTCTTCTAAGTTAGAGTCTGTACTTTGTTGTGATTTATCAAAAACACTAAAGATGTTTTGATTTAGATAATCATTTAATTTCTCAGATTGTTCCTCTATCTCTTTGTGTTCTTTCTTTAACTTATTTAGTTCATCTAACTTAATACTTTTTTTCTTTTTTTCTCCTATAACACTCATTAGTTACTAGGAAACTCTACTAACTTTTCATTAATAAATTCAAACAAACTTCTTATAAGTGCATAGTTCATTCTAGTAGGACCTATTACAGATAAGCTTCTTGTTTTCTCTCTAGTATTTAATACTGTAGTAGCTACAGATACTCCATCTATTTCATTATCTAGATTAATTAAAGTACTTCCAGTCTTAAAGTAATTGGAATTAAGTTGTGAGAATGTAGAATAGTTTTCCAATATATTAAAGATTTTCTCTAAACTAATTTGATTATTTCTTACTTCTGGTTGAGAAATAATAGAGTTCTTGTTATAAATCCTATATAAATGTTGTTGTTTATTTACCACTCCTGAACAAATCTTTGTAATTATTTTTTCATAAACAAACTCATACTTGTGAACACTATTTCTTATTTTTGGTAGTAACTTAATAGTTGTTTCATCTATTTCAGAGATAGTACAACCTACTAAGTTTTCATTTAAGAGTTTCACACAAATACTTAGGTCTTCTCTTTCCTTAAATTCATCTATAACTATCTTGTCTTTATAAATCTCTCCTGAAGAAGTTATTGCATATATAACAAACTCTCTCTCAGATAGTTCTACTAGATCTAATCTCTTAAGTATCTCTCTACCTAAGTTGTTATCTCCTAAAAGAATAATAGGTAGATTTAAGAAATTAGAAATAATCTCTGCACTTTTATTAAGAGTTACATCTATAGATTCATTTCTATTAGCAAATAAATCTATTAGTTTGTACTTAATCTCTTCATTCATATTCTGTAAGTCATCCATTAAGTGACAAATATACATCTTGTAACCATATTTAGTAGGTATTCTTCCAGAGGATTGGTGTTCCTTCTTTAAAAATCCTTTATTTTCAAGTATTGACATTTCATTTCTTATAGTTCCTGAAGATCATCTATAAAGCTTTTTAGACTTGATATTTAAGCTACTAATAGTCTTTTTCTCACTTATATATTTCTCAACTATTATCTTTAGTATTTCTTTTTGTCTTTCATTTAAGATATTTTTTTCTTCTTCAATTAATAAATTTACTGATCTATTACTTTCAACTATTGGATTAGACATACTAATAAGAAAGATTTAATAAGTTACTTTCTTTATTAATTAATAGTTTTATTTTGGAAAATATATTATTTCAAGGTATAAATTTCAAAACCATAAAGATAATGAATAAATCTATTGGTATATTTAGTACTACCATAAAACAACCAAATAGGTTTAATAGTAAGTGTCAAGAAAAACTCTTAGTTACTACTAAATAATCTATTTTCTTATTTACATCTTTTTTTTGGTAGTAGTTTCTATAGTACTTCTTAATTCTTTTTTGAATATTTAGAAAGTAAAAGAAAGTAAGAGTTATTCAAAAAAATAAAGCAAATATTATTCTCTTCAGTATGAAATTACTAGAAAAGTTGTAATTTCCTCTAATTAAGTGATTAATAATTACATAAAAAATAAAACCTAGATAAAGTAATAGAACTATTCCGAAAGCTATTACATTACCAAAGGTTCTGATTATTTCTTTCTTAACTTTTTTGATTTTTTGATTTTCATTAATTCCAAAAGAAAGAGAAAAACTATTTCATTTATTAGTTATTCTTTTGCACTTAAAAAATAATCTAATACTTTCAATAGTTAATAAAAAGAATGCACCATATACATAAATTTTCCAACTGAAAATATTTTTAGAAAAGTCATTAACAGAAAAATTAGTTACTCAATATTTCTTAAATATTTCTTTTTCTTTTAAGTAATTAAAAACCTTGTAAGGAACAAATAATCTCAATTCTTTTCAAAAATCTTTAGAAAATAAATTAGTTATTACTAATGAAGAAATTATTAAAAACAAAATAATTAATAACTTTGAGAGTCTTTCAGTTCTAAAGAAACTATTGAAGTTAGTTCTATAGTTAAAGAGATAAGTATTAACTAGTTGCATAGCTAGCTGTATTTAAGAGGTAGGATTATCTGTTTGAAATTAATACCTTCATTCTTACCAAATAAGACTATTGGTTTATAAGCTTCAGAGATATTAAAGATTATTTCATCATCTGAAATATTCTTTAATAGTTGTTTTAAAAAGAGACTATTTAGTGAGAAATGAATATTCTCTCCTTTGTGTTTAATTACCTTTATCTCTTCTTTAGTGAAACCTCTAGAAGAATCTCTGTATTCTAGTACTAAGTTATCTTCTAGTACTTTATAAGAAGTTATATTTAGGTTTTGTTCTGCTAGTAATAGATTTCTATCAATAGCTGAAATAAGTAAGTTCTTATTGATAGTGAAACTAAGTTGTTCTTCTTGTTTAAAGAGATTAGATAAGTTGGGATAGTTAGAAGAATTTAATTTAGTTCTGAAAATTAATCCCTCTGAGTTAACTAATAAACTATCACCTTTTATATAGAAATTAAGCTTTTTATTTTCAAACTTATCTTTGAATAAAAGTATTATGCAACTAAGTATCTCAGTGTGTAAGTTAAACTGAAACTCTTCATCTAAGATATCTGAGAAACTAAATGAAGCAAAAAGTATTCTATAAGAGTCAGTAACTAATACATTTATCTCACTATAAGATTTATTCTTCTTGAAGTTAATAGTGTTATAGACTGTATTTTTCTGTAAGTTACTTCCTAGATTCTTATAGAAATCTTTAAATCTGTTATTTATTAGATTTAGGAATTCAAACTCTAAAGTTATCTTCTTTGAGTTTTCAGGAATAACTAAGTTTTCTTCTACTAATAAGAATTTCTTAACTAAAGAGATAAGGTTACACTCAAACTTTTCAGAGCTAACTTTTATTAGTGAGTTCTCAACTTTTTGAAACTCTATTTCTTCTTGGTGTTTAAGACTTTCTAGTATAGATAAAAGAGTTTTAGATCCTAATACAACTTCTCCTTGTTTCTTGTATTTAATTTCTTCACTAAATACTAGTTTTGATTCAGTGAAGTTGTTATTAGAGTAAAGAATTAATTTTTTATCTTTGCATTTAATAAGTATTTCTTCTTCTTGTAGTAATAAGTTGGTATTTATATTGGAGTGAATAAATTCTCTTATTTTTAGATTTACCTTGGAATTAATAGAAAAATACATTAATTAATTTTTTATTTGTTTATTGTTTGATTATTTATTAATAATTAATAAATTAATTAATTTATTATTAGAGTTTCGTTAAGTAGTCAAAGTAATTCTTAAAGGTTTCACTTTCTTTTTTGTTCTTTATCTTGTTAAGAGAGTAGTGAATAGAAGATTCACTTCTAGAAAGTATTTGAGAGATATCTTTTATGGAGAAGTTAAATCTTTCTCTAAGAATGTGAATTATTTGATCTCTTTCAAAGACTGATTTCTTAGTCTTAGATTTACTCTTAACTATCTCTAAATCAAAGCTTTTCTTTTCACAAAGAGCTTTTAATTGTGAGTTTTGTTCATAGTTAATAAGACTTTTTTTCTCAGACTTATTAAATAAATCATTGAATATATTGTTTAACTCTTCTTTATCTAAGATATTGGTTTGGAAAGAGTAGCTCTCTAGAAATAAAAAAAACTTAAATAACTTATTTATTAGTTCTTTGAGGTTGTTACCTAGTATATAAGAGAGAAACTCTATAGCTGATTCAGTTATCTTAAGTTCTGGATAGTGTCTCTTTAATAACTCTTTAGTTAGTTGAAGTACAAACTTTTGAGTTGGTGGAGGTAATACTAATAAGTTATTAGTAATTTGTTGATTATTTGATTCAACTTGAATAAATAGATTTTTATTTCCTAGTTCTTCTCTTACTTCCTTTATTTGTTTAAGTAGTTTGTAAGAATCTTTAGAGATTGACTCTAGATTATCAAAAACAATTAACTTGTAGTTTTTAAGAGAAGTAATAAAAGCTTTTTTATTAGATTTGAAAATAAATAATTTCTCTTGAAAAGTTTTTAGATTTAAGTAGATATATTCAACTTCTTTTAGTAGCTCTTTAATTAAGTAACTCTTTCCTGAACCTTTAGATCCTATTAGTAATAAAGAAGTTTCAGAATTAGTAATAAATTCCTTTAACTTATTAATTACCAAAGAGTTATTTGGGTTGTGAATAAAAAAGTCTAGTTTTGAATTACTCTTAAAATCTTTTAGTTCACTCTCTAGTTGTATCTTTAGAGTTAGTTCAGCTTCATCTTTCAGAACTTCAAAAGAGATATTGAAGTTCTTATTTAGTTCTGAATAAAGAAATTCTTTGATCTCTTTTTCTAACTCTTTTACCTTTTTATAAAAACTAGTGTTAAGAGTTAAGATACAGTGTTTATTCTTAAGAGTTAACTTATTTCTTTTATCTAGTAAGTGTTTGTAGTTAGTTAA